>DDGE01000047.1:50011-84318 GCA_002337545.1 Phycisphaerales bacterium UBA1910
CGCCCGCGGACATCGTCGTCGAGTTTGACGAACACCTCGCCGTCAGGAAAGAGGTTCGTGCGTGCACGCCCCAGTTCGATACCGATCTCGTCGCATACTCGCGTCGCGAGATGTTTTGAGTTGCGTCCTGCGAAGACTTTCAGCTCTGCCATGCTTGATATGCCCTTCGGTGTGTGCGTGGGGGTGAATGTGAACTCGTCAGTTGCTCATCGAGCCCTGTCGATCGCGATAGATCGCGTCGACATGTGCCAGGTGGTCGAGTGTGTTGATGCTCAGAATGTCTTCCGCGGGGACCGCATCGATCACCTCAACGGGCAGCCCACGCTTGAGCATGAGCTCAAAGACATCCGTGATGTAGTACTCGCCCGTGAGTTCATTCCGGTTCACCTGCTTGAGCGCTTCGAACATCGCGAGAGCGTTCATGCAGTAGTAACTCGGATTGACCTCGTTGATCTTGAGTTCGTCCTCGCTCGCATTTTTCTGCTCAACGATCCGCTCAAAGCGCCCGTCGGTGTCACGCACAATGCGTCCATACCCGCTCGGATCATCGATCACGCTCGTCGCGAGTGTCGCGGCCGCGTTCCTGGACCGGTGCAACGCCAGCATCGTATCGAGTGTTGAGGAACGGATCAGTGGACCATCGCCGCAGAGCACGAACACATCAGTCTCCGCACGATCCTCGAAGGGGAACGCATCCACGGCGCTTACCACCGCGTGACCAGTGCCGAGTTGTTCGTGCTGAACCGCGAACTCGACCTTATCACCGTACGACTCAAGTGCCTCGCGAACGAGTTCCTGCTTGTACCCCACCACGACCACAATGCGATCGCAACCCGAATCGAGACACGCATCGACAACAGCACAGACCATCGGACGCCCACCGACCTCGTGACAGACCTTGGGGAGATCGGATTGCATCCGCGTCCCCTTGCCCGCGGCAAGGATGATCGCTTCGAGTTTGGTTGCGTTGGGTGTATCGCTCATCGCAAGATTCAGCGACGAGGCAGCTGATACGCAAAGTACTGAAAAGAAAAAAGTTACCCCACCAAGATTTGAACTTGGACCGACTGGATCAAAACCAGCTGTGCTACCATTACACCATGGGGCAAAGATTGTCTCCGGTGGGACGCGTCCCATCCGAGTGCTTTGCATCGGTTATCTGCCGCGTGTCGCTTCAACTCCTGTCTGTGCAAAGCGAGTGGCTTTGCGGGTATCCGAACCGTCAAATCTGTCGGCTCAGACACCCTCGACATGATCGAGCGTGCGTCGCCGCAGCACATACGCCTCAAGTGCCTGAACACAAGAGACTTGGAGCGGAATTCACGCGGCTGCGGTGTCAAGGGTTGCCCCAAGACGCAAGCGTGAACCCATCGGGGTGCCTCGGCTTTGATCAGCAGATGCCGATCGCCGCGTCCGTCACTCCGGGCTCCGCAGAGAAGACAATCGTAGACCCGAAAACCGCGTCCTCCAACCCAGATCACGATCAGTTTTTCGATACCGAAGCACAACCGTCTGGGGAAACCCCCGTATAGAGTGATGAATCTGTCCCGATGCGCAATTTCGGGCAGTTCATTCGTCTTGAGGTCGATTCCGGCCATCACTATGAGGTCTCCGATCAGGTGACCCCGTGTCCCAAACCGATGTTCTCTGCAATGACTGACATATATTCGTCAGGGTTTCGTTCGCACACACTTGAGCGACGCATCAGAAAGGTCTCAAACATGCCTCCGATATTGTTCAACACCAAGTCTCACCGGACGATCTCGGTGTGCTCGCTCACCCTCATCGTTGGCTCGGCGATGCTCGCCGGGTGCACGAACCAAACGGCTCGCGATGCAAGCAACGAACCCGCATCATTCCAACCCGAGGGGTCCCCGGCGCCGTTGCCCAAGGATCAGCGCCCACCATCGATCGTCATCGATCCGAACAACCGTGATGCGTTTGTACGCACAACGATTGAAGCTGAGATCTACGACACCCGGACCGTATCGCCGCAAATCCAGATCTCTGAGCCATTCGAAGGCGAGATCGGGATGATCAAGCATCAGCTCTATCAGCACTCACGCGATAAATCGCTCGATTTCGTTCCCGACAATGCACGCACACTCCCCGTCGGTCAAGCCGTCGAGATGGACCGCGTCAATCACGCGGGCGGTACCGGGTTTGAAGGGATCGCGCAGACCGAGTGGTCCCCACCAGACCCGACCCTCGCAGTTGGTCCTGACCACATCGTTGAAACCGTGAACGCGGCGATCGCGTTCTACGACAAGGATACTGGAAATCAGGTTTTCTCCACACATCTCGGCACGCCGGGCACTCCCGGGTTCTTTGAACCCGTCGGCGCGGATTCAAACTTCGTGTTTGATCCCAAGGTGTTCTACGACCAGAAGGCAGAGCGTTTCGTAGTCGTCGCGTTGGAAACGAGTGGTGCTTCATGGATCGATATCGCGGTCTCGGATGACTCGGACCCAAACGGTGTCTGGTACAAATACCGCACCCCCTCCGTCATCGATGTCGGGGGCGATGACTACTGGGTTGATTACCCAGGGTTCGGGTTCGATGACAACGCCTGGTATGTCACCGGCAACCTTTTCCCGCTTGGATCTGGATCTTTCGGCGGGCAGCTTTTCCGCGTATACCCCAAAGCCCCGATGCTCAACGGCGACCCTGTAACCTTCAATGACCTCGCACCGGATAATGGCGCGTCTCTGCAGGTCGCGCAGATGTTCGGCCCCGCGCCACAGTGTTTCTTTGTTTCTCGCCGCAACTCGAGTTCACTCCGTGTATGGACCATAAACGATCCGGTCAACAACCCGGATTGGCAGCGCGTGACCGTAGACCAGCTGAGCAGTGCGGATGGACCCTCTCAGGACGCGAACAACAATGGCGGTTTCATCTCTACGCTTGATGGACGCATCATGAATGTCCACTACCGCGATGGGAACCTGTACGCGGCACACGCGATCGATGGGCCTCCCGGCCAGACCGTTGCCCGCTGGTATCACATCGATATGAACGGCTGGCCCAACTCGGGGAGCAATCCAAACCTCGTCCAACAGGGTGAAATCACGGGTGACAACGGGCGCCACTACTTCTTCCCCGCAATCTATTCGGATCGTGATCACAATGTCGGTCTGATCACCGCCAGCTCGAGCCCCAGCACCTATGCGAGTGTCCGGATCTCCGGGCGATTCCCAAGCGATCCGCTCGGAACGATGAGCGAACCCGTTGAAGTCGCCTTTGGCGATACTGTCGCGAACGGCCGATGGGGTGATTACCTTGACATCGCAGTGGACCCGGATGACGACAAGACTTTCTGGATCGTCGGCATGTACCAACGCGGCTTCGGCTGGCAGACCTGGATTGACACATTCACAATCCAGGCACCGTGTCCGGCAGACCTGGACAATAACGGCTTGCTCGATTTCTTTGACATCTCGCTCTATATTGGCTCGTTCAACGCTCAGGTCGACAGCGCGGATCTCAACGACGACGGCGTATGGAACTTCTTCGATGTATCACTCTACATCCAGCAGTTCAACGCTGGCTGCCCGTAATACATCTGATATGAAGCCACAACTTCTTCAGGCCCCGTCGTTCAACGGCGGGGTTTTTTCTTACTCGTCTTTGTCCGGAGCACTCTGAGGATCAGCGTCGTCCTCGTTGATCGCATCATCGCCGATGAGCTGATAACAGGTCGCCATCAATCCGATCAGGGGGAACTTCCCCTCGGGGAACGGGCTCGCCCCCAACCGGCGCAACAGCACACAGTTCAACGCCGGCGGTTCGATCGGCGTATCGAGTTGCTGCAACTCATCCCCCACTTCCCAGAACGAGTCGATCGAATCATCGAGTGGTGCAGAGGGCACATCCGAGACCCCCGGAACATGCTGGAGCAAGACCGGCGCGGGGCCTGATCCCTGCACGCCGACCGCTCGTTTCTGGCGCAACCCGTCGATGAGTTCCTGCGAGGGCATCCCATGCAGCCCGAATATCAGCATCGGGTCGTCGCCCATCCGTTCGGAAAGCAGCGCAGTCAGGCACACCGCGTGCTTACACCATGGCTGTTCTTCGGACCAATCCGGGCAGGTGCACTTCGGGTGAATATCACTCGGTTCTGCTGGAAAGAGCTTGAGCCCGAGCGGTGCGAAGACATCCTCGATATTGCTGGGGAGCTCACCCGATAGGAGCTTCGCGGCATACCGAACCTGATCCGCCATGGCAGCGATCACGCGCTCCTGTGATTCTGCATCAAACTGATTGAGCGCAAGCAGGGTCGTATACGGCTTGTCACTCCGGCCTTGAATCACACCCTCACAGAGTGTGTCCTCGATCGTCAACCGCTTGGTTTGACCGAGTCGTGCGTACTCAAGCCCGTCCTTGTACACTTCGGACTCCGCGCCCTGTTCCGCCACACGCAACAAGCGCTGGGTGACCCAGCTCCGCGGGGTCTCGCCAGCTTTGAGCTTGAACTTCACACCCCCTCGTACCCGACGCGGGTTCACGAGAGATTTGCGAGAAGAACGGAAAGACGCGTACTGCGGCTTTACCTTCTTGGGTGCCGTCGGAACATGCGCGCTGAGGGTGGGCTTCGCGACAACATTCACGACGCGATCTTCCCGTGGGGCCTCAGGTTTGGTGCCCTTGTCCTTGTCGGACGATGATGATGTCTTTTTCTTCGCCATCGATTCGCCCTCGGGTTACATGTCGTCTGCGATCGTATCCGCACGGAGTGTGAGGAGCTCACGCAGCTTGTCCGTGCCGAGCTCGGTGAGCCAGCGCTCGCCGTGCCCGATGATGTTCTCAGCAAGTTCCATTTTCGACTCGATCATCTCATCGATACGCTCCTCGAGCGTGCCTCGGACGATGTACTTGTGCACCTGCACGGTACGGGTCTGTCCAATTCGATACGCTCGGTCGGTCGCCTGATTCTCCACCGCCGGGTTCCACCATCTGTCGAAGTGGAAGACATGCGTCGCCGCGGTAAGGTTCAGACCCACACCACCGGCTTTGAGCGAAAGGATCAGGATCGGGGTTTTGCCCGTCGCTTCCTGGAACTCATCGATCATCTTCTGACGCTTACCCTGCGAGGTCCCGCCGTGCAGGAACAGGACATCCTTGCCGAGCTCATGCCGCAACATGTTGCTCAGGATGTGCCCCATCTGGCGGAACTGCGTGAAGATCAGCGCCTGGTCGCCCTCAGCGATGAGTTCGGAAGTCTGCTCGAGCAGTCGAACACACTTGCCCGAGCGCATCGGGTCGATGACCTTGCCGAACTGCGGATCGGTCTCTTTGAGCATCTGTGCCGGATGGTTGCAGATCTGCTTGAGCTTGATGAGTGCGGCAAGAACCAGACCACGACGGTGGATTCCTTCGCTCTGATCCACATCCGTGAGCATTCTCTGCACGCAGCTCTCGTAAAGCTTTGCCTGCTCAGGCGTGAGTGGGCACCATTCCTTGCTCTCGATCTTGCTCGGAAGATCCGAGACGACCGTCGGGTCTGTCTTCACGCGACGGAGAATGAACGGCGAGACCATCGAACGCAAACGGGCCATCTTGTTCTGATCGCGGTGGCGTTCGATCGGCAGCGAGAACTTCTTCCGGAAAGTACCCGACTGTCCAAGGTACCCGGGGTTGAGGAAATCCATGATCGACCACAGCTCGCTCAACCTATTTTCCACAGGCGTACCCGTGAGTGCCACTCGCTTTGGTGCGACGATGGATCGCACGGCCTGAGATTGCTTCGCGGCTGGGTTCTTGATGTACTGGGCTTCGTCAAGAACGATCCGCCCCCACTTCACCTTTTCGATTGTCTCACGATCTCGATGTGCCAACGCGTATGTTGTCAGAATCAGATCAGACCTGTTCACCTCGTCGACAAAGGCATCCTCAAGCTTCCGCTCGACACCGTGATGCACCATGACACGCAGATCAGGAGAGAACTTCTTGGCTTCTTTCATCCAGTTCCCGATGACAGACATCGGTACGATGAGCAGCGTCGGGTCAACGCGCTCCCCGTTCGCCACCTTGCGTTCATGTGTGAGCAACGCGAGGAGCTGAATTGTCTTCCCCAGCCCCATGTCGTCCGCAAGACACGCGCCAAACCCGAAGCGTTCCATGAACGCCATCCAGCTCATGCCGCGAGCCTGATAGGGACGCAGTGTCCCATTGAAGTTCTCCGGCGTGTCGAGTTCGGGCAGCTTGAGCGATGCACCGTTCTCGTCTCCACCCAGCAGTGAAGCCACCCAGCCAGTGGCCTCCAGACCGGTGACGGGGAGCCCTGTTTGGGCGGAGTCGGACGCCAGAGCGAGCTGCATTGCCTCGCCGAGTTCCATCTCGCCGCCAGGGTTTTCTGAGATGAACTTGATCGCGTTCTGAACATCCTCAGGCCGGATCTCGACCCACTTGCCACCGATGCGCACAAGCGGTGCGTTCTGCTGCGCGAGCTGCTCGAACTCGTGCAGGGTGAGGGTCGTGTCGCCGATCGCGATCTCCCAGTGATATCCGACGAGCGTGTTGAGACCGAGCTGCGCTCCCGCACCGTCCGGATCGCCGTTCTCGTCAAACATGCCCTCCGCGGGATCCGACTCGATCTTGAGCCGCGCACCCAGTCGCCCGCTCGGCGATTCCCACCACGGCGGGCTCTGGATCGCGAATCCCTGCTCCTCCAAGATCGGTTTGATCTCACGCAAGAACCGGTACGCCTCTTGCGAATCGACCAGCACCTCGATGGGCTCGCTCGAATCGAGCGCGTCTTCAAGTTTCTTGTAATGCCGACTCGCGCGTCCGAGTTCGGCCATCAGGAGTTCCTGCGGGTTCTCCAATGTCAGACCAGAGATCACGACGCGCTCGCGCTGGATCAACCAGATATCCGACGCGCGGAGCACGATCTCTTCATCGTCAACGCTTTGAAGGAAGAAGCTCAATGACCACTTCACGGTATCGTCGGGCTTCGAGATATCCGCAGCCAACCCATCCGCGATGGGTTCCGCGATCCGCAAACCGAAACGCCAGACGCTTGATTCGCCACGGTCTTCAAGTTCTGATATCCAACGGCGAACCTTGCGAACAATATCTGCTCGCTGCCCTTGAACACTCGGAACCTCTTCCGTCTGATCGAGCAACCCGAGCAGCCACGCAACCTGTGGGTCCGAGTCCGGATCCGCGTCCTCGACAGTATCGAACATATTCTCGCGGATCATTGTCGCACGAGCGCGAGCATCGGTCACCGCGGCAAGGAAATCCGTGGTGAGTGACCAAGCGTCATGCGCATGCTCGTCCGTGACAGCACGCGCGACACCGGGCATCGAACTCACCAGTTTCTGCACGCGTGCAGCGGTCATCCCGTCGCTCAACCAGGGCCACCAACCGGCACTGAGATCCCCTTGCGCGTCCTGCATGATCATCGGCACAACACGGTGCCCAGCGAGCAGATGAGACGCCAGACGCGACGCTGCAACGAAATACTGGATCCCGGCACCCAGTTCGCCGAACTGATCGACGCTCTCGCTCTGAGAATCGTCATTGTGTTCAATCAGCCATTCGAGTGCACGCCCCGCATCGATCGGCCGGATCGCGACTGTCGGCACCGTGAACTCTGCGAGCAATGCCGCGTTATCCTCGTCGTCATCGCGTCCGATGAGACGCGACATGGGGGCGCTGGGGACCGGGCTGCCATCCTTCACCGGCAAGCGAAGGTTGATCTGAGAATCCTCGCCGTGGATCCAGGCGGGGAGATCCGTCGGACGCACCGAGCATGTGTGGAGCGGTAGTTCAGAACTGATCCCCTCAACCTGGGTAGGCGAAGGCGTCTCGCACCAGAGATGCAACAGCCCTCCGCTCCAGTTTGCGTGGATGACTTGATTTGAGCGATCGCTCGCGCTGACAGGAGTTTCGATCACGGACGAGGCCCCCTGGGGTCGATCGGGGTGGGCACCGACCCGGTCCACGCGTGACAATCCTTGTTCGCGCAACCTGACATGCGGATCGAATGATCCTGCAAGGCCGGGCAGGTCTTCAAATAGGGGAGCAGGGATTCGAACCCTGAACCTGCGGCTTAAAAGGCCGTTGCTCTACCGTTGAGCTACTCCCCCAGCACCGATCTGAGGGATTGGATCCCGTCACGGATATGGGCTCCGTACCGCTGCGTCGCGGGCCAGAGAGACAGTGTACGCACGAATCTCGTGAAAATCACGCGATGAGAATCGCACAACCAGCGAAATTCATCCCACATCACGCCCTCTTGACACGCCCCATCAGCTCACGAGCGTGCTCAGCGGATGCCCCCTGCTGATCCCTCACGCAAGACCGGGCGGACTCTCCCATCGCACGGCGTTGATCCGGGGCTCTCAGCAACTCCGAAATCGCGGATGAGAGCGACTCCCGAGTCTCAATCCGGATCCCGTTGACAGAGCTGAGCAACCCGACCGACGACTCAAAGTCCCCGTACCGCGTCCCGATGATGACGGGTTTTCCAAGGGCAGCGGGCTCGATCGGGTCAGACCCGAACTGATCGTTGAAAGACCTGCCCATCACGACGATATCGGCCAGTTCGAACACACTTGAGAGTTCGCCGATCGTATCGAGGATGAATCGGGTGGTTCCCTCCGGAGCACGAACCCCGCTCGATCGCCGGATCGCCCCCGGCACCATGGCCGAGGCCTCCTCGAATCGCTCCGTTTTCCGAGGAGCGATAATGAGTTGGACATCGGCTGGGACCGATTCGTGCATCAACAATTCTTCCGTGGGTCCGGTTGAGCCAGCAACGACGATCGGGCGTCCCAAATCGACCCCCATTTCCGACGCGATCGCCTGTGCTCGTTCGCTCGGTTCATGCAACGGAGCTGTGCTGATTGAGTCCCACTTCATCGTCCCGGTGATGCGGATGCGATCCTCTGGAACGCCCATCGATCCGATCCGGGTAGCATAATCCTCATCCTGCACGCACGCAAAGGACAATCGGGCAAAGGTCGGGCGGAGCAGCGGGCGGATCTTGCGATACCCCTTGAATGAGCGTTCGGAGAGCCGCCCATTGATGATCCCGATCGGGATGCTCCTTTTCACGCATCGTTTGATGAAGTTCGGCCAGACTTCGAGTTCGACGAGCGCGACCACATCCGGGCACACCAGATCGAGAAAACGATCCACCATCCACGAACAGTCGAGAGGGTATCGCACAATGTGCACATGCCCCGTGCCCTCAAACAACGATTGCGCTCGCGCCAGCCCCGTATCAGTCGTCACAGAAACAAAGACCTCCGCATCGGTCGCGAGAATGGGCACGATCGCCCGCAGCGCGTTCACCTCTCCCACCGAAACGGAGTGGAGCAAGATGCGCGGTCGATCCGGACCGATCTTCGAATCATCGAACATCTCAGCGACATGGCCGAATCGCTGCTCCCAGCCCTCGCGACGCTTGCGCATCCAGACTGGCGCTGTTAAAAGACCCAACGGGATGTAAAGACAATCGAGCAGATTCACTTCGGGTACCATAGCCGATAATGGGGAGCGGATCGCGCCTCATTGATCCTGCATCCGTTCTCCAGCATGATCGAACTCAGAAACTCGGAGGCAACGATCGCACAGGAAACCAATCAAACCACCCCCCCACTCATCGCGGTCACCGGCGCTACAGGGTATGTAGGCGGGCGTCTCGTCCAATCCCTTCTGGAGTCCGGATATTGTGTCCGATGCATCGTTCGCGAACCACGAAAACTCGATCTGCGTCCGTGGGTGGACGATGATCGGGTCTCGATCGCCAAGTGCGATCTCGCGGAGGACGACGATCTCCATGAGCATCTCGAGGGCTGCAACGCAGCGTACTACCTCATCCATTCCATGGAGATATCCGGGAATGAGTATGCCGAGCGGGACCGGATGCTCGCGACCCGATTCGTCGAATCCGCACAACGCGCCAAGATCGGACGCATCATTTACCTCGGCGGGCTTGGAGAAATGGGTGATGGCCTCAGCGAGCATCTGAGCTCCCGCCGCGAAGTAGAACGAATCCTGTCTTCGAGCAGCATCCCCTGCACCGTATTCCGTGCCGCCATGATCATCGGTTCAGGCTCCGCGTCATTCGAGATCCTCCGCTATCTGGTTGAGCGACTCCCGATCATGACAACCCCCAAATGGGTCACAACAGAATCGCAACCCATCTCAATCGCGGATGTTCTCCATTGGCTGGTCCGCTGCCTGAAGGTCCCTGAAACCGAGGGCCGAACCCTTGAGATCGGAGGGGCGGACATCCACCGCTACTGCGAGCTCATGCGGATCATGGCAGAGGAACTCAAACTCCCCCGACGCATCATCATCCCGCTCCCCGTCCTGACGCCAAGACTCAGTTCTGGATGGATCTCGCTCGTCACACCCGTGTCGTACCGGATCGCACGCCCACTCGCAGAGGGGCTCAAAAACAAAGTCGTCGTCACGGACAACTCCGTCCAGGAACTGATGCCCCATCAAGCGATGGGTGCGAGGGAGTCGATCCGCAACTCGCTCGAAAGGATCCGCATGAACGCCGTCACAACGCGTTGGTCCGTCGCAGGTCCAGTGCCAGGCGATCCGGATTGGGCGGGGGGGACTCTCTTCGAGGACCAACGCACCATCGAGATCAACGCAACCCCAGAACAGGTTTTCCGTGCCGTGTGCAAGGTCGGCGGCGGGCACGGTTGGTATGCGGCAGACCTCCTCTGGCGCATTCGCGGCTGGATGGACACCCTTGTCGGGGGGCCCGGGCTGCGGAGGGGGCGACGCGACCCGGAAAAGATCGAGTTTGGCGAAACTCTTGATTTCTGGCGCGTCATTGGCATCGAGCAGAATCGTTCACTCACCCTCCGCGCCGAGATGAAACTCCCCGGCACCGCGAACCTGGAATTCGTGCTCACGCCCAAGGGTGAATCAACAGACCTCCAGATGACCGCACTCTTCAAACCCAAGGGGCTCCTCGGGCTCGCGTACTGGTATTCTGTGCTCCCGCTCCATCATTTTGTGTTCGCAGGCATGCTCAATGGAATCCGCAGGGCAGCGGAAAAACCGGAGGATTGACACTCACGGTTCCGATGCTCCCGGCGCCTGCACGGGCCTGAACTTGATCTCTGTCCCTTCGACATCATCCGTGAGGAGCGCCCGATTCGCGCCCAGGTTCGATGCGGCCGAAGAATCCATAAGCATCGTCGAATCCGAGGCACTCATCTGCATCAGGACACGCATCCCGAACTCCCGGATTGTGCCCCGATCGAAAGTGCGTTCCAGATTCGTCAAAGTATCGCACCAGGCGATCGTCCAGACGCCCATCGCGGGTCCTTCGAGCAGTACATTCGCGAGGTCCTTGTCCGGCGATGACCCCGCATCGTCATCCAGCGAGAACCCGTAATCCTCGCTTCTTCGCAACTCACGCAGACGATGCAGACCCGCGATAATGAAGAGCACGGGATCGCCGGGGTGCCCCGATCGTGATTGCACGATCTCATTCACTTCAGAAACAATCCGACCCGCATCAAGCGCACGGTGGAGTTCAATATTGTCTCCACGCCCGGCAATCGCCTGCTGGAATCTCGCATGCTCGGGATCTTCCTCGGGGGTCGCGTCGATGATGACAACCCGAGCACCAGGGGTGGATGCGAATGTGATCGCGCTGGATGCCAGCATCCCGTATGCGGACATGGCCTGAGGACCAACGACAAGCATGTTCCCGCCTGAACGCTTGGTAAACATCGGCGCGACGGGTGGCGCAATCGCAACGGACTCGCCAAGAAGAGCCCGAGGCAGTGATCGATCAGGGTTCGTGTGCTCGAAGGACTCGCGGGTCGCTTCAAACTTCGCGAGGGTATTGCCCTCGAAGACTACCGTGGGCTCGAGTTCGACCGTCGGCGCGGGCAATCGTGTAAGTGCCGCGTCGCGATCCGAATCGGGTAGCCACGCCGTCTGGAATGGCGAGTTCCCCTCGATCAATCCGCCGGCATTGTTGTAGATCGCTTCGCCAGGACGCTCCAGGAGACGCGCTGCGTTGTTGTCTTCACCAAGAATCAGGTACGAGTCGGCTTCTGAGCACTGGAGCGCAATCCGCACCCCGATCTGTCCAAGCGTAGAACGCGCAAGCGAGTACGCGCCCGATAGGGTCTGCGAACCAAGAATGACATGCACCCCGAACGCACGACCCTGGCGAACCAATCGGTCGAGCAGCAACGAAGCGTCTGACGCGACCTCGTCATCAACCGTAAAGAACTCCTGAAACTCGTCGATCAATAAAAGCACGCGTGGGAGATGCTCATCCGGCGCGAGCTTGCGGGCCCCCGCGAGGTCTTGAGCCCCGAGCTTGCGGAACAACTCGCCGCGTGTAGTAAGCTCGTCGTCGAGCCGCTGGAGAACGGACAGACCAAACTCACGATCAGACTCGATCGCGACGGCGCGGACATGAGGCAAACGCCCACCGGTATACGCCTTGAACTCGACGCCCTTCTTAAAGTCGATCAGGTACATCTCCAGCTGATCCGGACCGTACCACATCCCCGCGGCCGTGATCATCACATGCAGCAGCGTGGATTTACCCGATCCAGTCCGTCCTGCAATCAACGCGTGCTGACGCGTGCCCAAACCAAGCCGCAGCTCCTGCACCTTGCGTGCGCCCGATCGACCGAGCGGGACCACGAGCTCCTCCGCGCAATCACGCGACCAGAGCTCGTCATCGTTCGTAGGCGTCAGTCGATCAAACGGGACCTCGATACGACCCGCGTCCTCGCTCGCGCGTGCAACGCGATCAAGAATCTGCGAGAACAGTGCATCTTCGGGCTCGGAATCTAGGGTGAGTTCGAGCTCGGTGTCCGGCCCCTGTTCGAACGGTTTACCTGTATCTCCCAGATGCAGCGTCGCCGGCACATCGTCAAGCGAACCCTTGAGTTCTTCGGGGAGTTTCGCATTGTGCTCAACGCAGAGGATCGCATACACACCGCATCGCGGCCCGGATTCGAGGATGCTCTTGAGCTTGCTCGCACCGTTATCCGTCAACGCAACCTGCAAGTCTGGGATCACGATGAACCGATACGGCTCAGCGATCTCACCCGCCGCCTCGTTGTATTCCTCGATCGTCGAGTAGTCCTTGCGGAGATACTTCTGAATGACCGTCTGCATGTGCTCAGTGAGGTCCACAAGCTGGCGTTCGATCTGATTCGGATCTGCCCAGATCCGTTGTCCTACGGGTGATGGATCGAGATCCGAAAGACGCATGAACCCCGCATACGACTGACCGATGCCGACCGGATCACACAGCACGAAACGGGCCTTGCGCCCCGGGAACGACGCGAGGATGCGAGTGACGACATTCCGCATGGATGACAACGCCTGATCGCGTGACGCTCGACCATGACGGATCAGGAACGAACTCGCACCCGGCAACGCGAGCACGCCCGGGGTATCGATCCGATCTGGAAGCCCGAGTTCATCACGGATTTCTGCAGGCAACGCATCGATTCGTTCGCCCAGTTTGACCGCGAGCGAGGCAAACCTGACCACGCCGGGCACTTGAGCTGGCTGCGGTAGTCCGGGCATGGTTTCAAATCGCGGGTTCGTGTCGCCTGCCAGCTCCGCATTCGCACGGACGATTTCCATCGATGACCGTACCGCGGGCACGAGCGACTCTCGCACACCCTGACACACCCGCTCGTACTCCGATTCCGCTTCAGAACGGATGCTCTCGAACTGCTCCCGTGCCTCCGTGGTTGCATCCTGATACTTGGAATCTGCGAGACGCGTTTGCGATTCCACCCATGTATCAATCTCACCAAGTTCAGAGGACCGCTTCGCGTTGCGCTCTTCAACGCCGGACTCATACTTCTGCATCTCCTCACGGATGGATGCCCCGGACTTGCGTTCGCTGTCTTTGGAGATCGCTTGCAACTTATGATCGGCCTTGGCGACTTCAGAACGGTGTCGTTCATTCAACGAATCCATCAGGGTATCGATTTCCATCCCGAGCTTGATCTGCAACTCCTGGATCGTGGCCCTCGCCACATGAAGCGCCCTATTCGCTTCGTTCGCGTGTTCAACCTTCTTCGCTTTGGACCGCAGCATGCCCCCCAGCCCGGGGTTCGCGCACACATCAACCGCCAAGCCGAGCTTTTCGATTGCTTCGTCCACACGCTCGAATGTCAACTCCTCGCGAGGCACCCTGTACGAATCATCAATCTCTGCGAGTTGCTTCAGGACCGCATGGCTCAACGAGCCGCCGAGTGTCTCCTCGAGGGAATCAATCAGCTTGACACGGTCCTCGATCGCCTTCTGGTCGCTTTTTCGACGCTGTTCAATCTTCAGCGTCTCGGACTCAGACATGGTGTCCGCAAGCCACATCCGTTCCTGTGCCTCACGCTTCGCTTTCTCGATCGTGCTGCGATGCCGCTGCTGGATGATACTGATAGCCCGGTCTCGCTCCTTGCCAAGTTCACTGACCCGCTTCGCGTGCTTCTCCTCTGCACCCCGCTTCGCAGACTCGGACTGCTCTTTGATCTCCGCTTGAGTACGGGCCAGCCGCTCATCGTGCTTCGCGCTGCGTTGATCAAACACGCTCTTCGCATCGCTCAGGCGTTGATCCCGAGTGGCACTCGACTGTTTGATCGCATCGATCGCCAGATCGATCTGATCGATCAACGAACGGATCGCTCGCACCTGAGCATCGATCCCGAGAATCCCCGCCCGGGATGCTTGTCCCCGTTGTTTCACATCTTCTTCACTCACCAGCTCGTCTCGCTTCATCGCAGGCGGATTGTAACCGGTCCATCGCATCGATCGCTCGCCGAACCAATGGGTCGAAGTTATTCACAAAGTCTTCCGCGAAACGATCGGCGTTCTGATCATCCCACGACGCATTGCAACGCCTCCAGGCAACCCGGTAGTTTTTTACCGCATCCACGAGCATCCCCTTGCCAACAGACTGGCTCATGATTCATCCCCTTGACCATCCGCTCCATCTGGCGTGGTATCGCCATCAGGCTTGTGTTCTTCATGCTGCAATCGTGTGTACTCATCGAGCGCACGGATCTGCCCATCAAGCCGCCCCAAAGCACGGGGCATATCCGCCCGCGCGACCGACGCCATCGCCTGCACCGCTCCGCGGTAATAGTCGATCTCCTTGCGGAGTTTGTTGATCGCCCGCTTCGTTGATTCGAGCTTCTCCTCCGCCTCATGCACGCGCCGTTTCGCCTTCTCGTACTCCTTCCGTGCGTCCACAGACGGGCGCGGCTGACTGGAGCTGATCTGCTGGGTCAGCTTCGATTTCGCAACGACCGCCGCTTCCGACCGCACGCGGATCTCTCGCTTCCAGTGCGATAATCGATCGCCCTGCAGCCACGACAGCACCCGCATCGCGTCCGATCCCGGGCTGGTTAACGCCCGCTCCACATCCTCCTTGAACTGGATGAGCGACGGGCGAAAATCGACGAGCGCCTGGGTGTTTGTGACGCGTACCTTGGCGCACATGCTCAGCGCTGCCTCAGATATTCATCGAGACGGTCGGCCTTCCGCATAAGGAATGGCACCTGTTGGTCGATCGACTCCCGAAAACGCATCAGCTGACGCATCGTGTCCTCGAAGTCCTTCTGGAACTTCACCTGCTCCTGATCACGCCAAGTCTGACTCAGGTTGGACATCTGCCCATTGAGTTGGGTCATCTGCTGCTCCATACCCGTCCCAAATCGCTTGAGCATCTGAGCAAACTTACGGATTTCTTCTGGATCTGCGACTGCTTTCGCCATGGGTCACCTCGCTTGACCGTTCGCCCGCGCCCTCAGGTGTGTTCCGTTACACCCTGCTCTACGCACCGGAATCAGGCATATTCCGAGTGTATCGCAATCAGCACCACATGAAGCATGCCACAAAAACAAACGATGTCCGCGTGTAGAACACGGACATCGATCATTCTCAGAACCCATCCAGATAGTTGGCCGGGAAAAATAGGCGAGGAGGGACTCGAACCCACGACATTTCGCGTGTAAGGCGAACGCTCTAGCCAACTGAGCTACTCGCCCGGCTGGGCTGAGGATAGCACGCTCAGCCCATAAATCTCCATTTTCCGCAAACCTTCATACCCAAAAAAGAGATCGCCCCGCCGAGGAGGGAACTCGGCGGGTGAGCAACAAGGATCGAAATCTCAGTGAGACCATGACCCCCGGCTCTGAGCGATCTCAGAGAGGGCGACTGATGAGTCTGAAAGATACACATTTCGCCCACGGTGTGGTCGAAATTTCATCCTGAATGCGAAATTTGTTACAGAGAAATCTCACAATGGGGTGTTCGCTTTACAGCTCAATATATTAACGAAATCCAAATATGCACACGATTCGGGGATAACCCGAATGTGCAAAAAAAAACTGCCCGGGTTGCTCCGGGCAGTTTTCAGTGAAAGAGAAATCACGAAACGCGGAGGCGGAGACAATGCGTTTCAATACACCGCTTATCGACGACGACGAGTCGCGACCAATCCGCCAAGCCCGATCAATGCCATCCCAGACGGTGCGGGGATCACGCTGATCGTCATGTGAGTGAAATCAGCGCCCAGAGCGTTTTCGAACGGGCCATCATCGATGCCCAACCCAAAGACGGTCAGACCGGTGTAGTCGTAGGTACCAGCCGCATCGAGAATGTCGAGCGAATCAAGCGTATCACCAACATACGACACATTGAAGGTCGAAAGGAAGTTGCCGAACGCACCGGCCTGATCGGTAACGACACCGTTGGGGAAACCATCAACCGAGCCGTCGGTGATGAAGAAGCCGTCTGCCTGCGGATCGTTGTTGCGAACCACAAACGAAGGGGTAAAACCGGCTGGGTAGGGGTTCGCGGCTTGAATCACCGTACCACCAGAGAATGCCACCTGGAATGTGGACAGATCGATGGTGTAACCGCGGACCGGGAACGAACCGTCGACATAGTCCATCGAGCTGAGTTCGAAGGAATAGGTCATGGTTTCGCCAACATTGACATTCTGGAAGTCGCCCCGGTTGATGCCGTTGAAGTAGACATCGCCGTGGACCTCCACGAGGACATCGTTCACGGTGCCAGCAAGTGCAGGAACTACGGTGAGCGCGATTGCGCCGATCATGGCCTTGGTGTTCATGGTTCTCTCCGTTTGAGTGTGTTTCGCCGGCGAAGTGATTACCGGTGTGCTGCGTTGTCCGTGAGTGCTGCCGGGCTCGATGTAGTATCACCCATCCCCGCGACATCCGGAACTGTTTTTGTGAGACGACGACCCCGCCGACTCCTGATGACACGAATGTATCGAGGTCGATGAGCCGTTGCAAGTTTCCCATGGGAAATTTTGCAAAATTATTTTCGTGACATACCACACCCCATCGTGTACACTCTGCAACGCCCCTCCCGAGCGTTGTATAATCGGGATCGACCGCTTGTTCGGATCAAGGTAGGATGCCAAATGCCCCAAAACGCCACGCAAGACCCGCACATCCAGGACGACTTTGAAGAGGCACTCGATCAGGCGTTTCAACGCGTACGCGGTGCCCTCACAGAGATGATCGGGTCCGTCGATGCCGACATCACCCGTCCGCAGGACATCGCCAGGCGATTCAAAATCAACAAAAACCTCGCTTGGAAGCTCTCGAAGCTGATCACGATCAGCGATCCGCACGCCGTGCTGACCAATCTGCCCGGTTCAACAGGGATGAACACCATCCTCAGCGCATTCGAATCCAACGGAGCCCCCAGCCCGACCGTCCAAACCGCCCGCGACCGCCTTGTTGAGTTCGACGAGATGGTTGAGACGCATGTCGGCGACCGTTCCACGCTACAACTCGTGCTCGCGAGCAACGCGCCCGCCCGCGTGCCGACGGAAAACCTGCACAACACCCGCAAAATGGGTTATCAATGCAACTCCAGCATCTGGGGCATCCAGGCCCGCGTGCGGATGGCATCCTTCTTCCTCGCGCCGAATCCGGAAAACCCCGAGATGCTCGATACCGCGAGCATGGGCGGGCTGATTGATGTCCGCCGCCTCCGATCCCAGGCCAGTGTGCCGCTGATGACCCGCTTCGCGTACAACGACGACGGCAGCGCCATGCGACCACCCGAAGTCGAACCCATCGAGTTGGGAAGCGACGAGGACCAGCTCATGCTGATGAAGGAGTTCTGCTCGCAGCCGGTACCCAAGTTCACCAAAATCCGCTCGGGCAACACTGTGCGATGGCAGCTCGCGCCGGGCCCCGTGGGCAACACAGGTCTCAACACATGGATGTACGGCGAGTGCATCCGCAACTTTGCCCCGATCTACCGCGATCCACAGAACAGCTTCGGTGAGCACCTCGCCCCACTCAACACGCCGTGCGAATGGGCGCTGTGCGACATCCTGATCCACAAAGACCTGCGGTTCGCCCAGGACCCGCGTGCCATCCTTCTCAGCCAGATCGGGATCGGTCCCGAGCCGGTGGGCGAGGACGACCCGATCGATGACATCCTGCCCATGGCGGAGGAAATCGAGGCCATCGGGCACTGCCCGCCCGTCGTGGCGACGCCGCTGATCCCGGGGTACAGCAAGATGGTCGAGCGCGTGTACGAACGCATGGCATGGGACGCGAGCGATTTCCACGGCTACCGCATCGTGATGAAATACCCGCCGATGCCGACCGCGCTGATGATCCGACACGATCTCGCGGACCCGAGGTAACCCGATCGCATATCGCGCGACCTATGGTTGCCCATGAGCAACACATCGCCCCGCTACTGCACCGTTGGACCGATCAAGATCGGTGCCGATCAGCCCCTCGCCATCATCGCCGGCCCGTGCACCCTCGAATCGCTCGATCTCGGGCTCGAGGTCGGTCGTCACTGCAAGGCGGTGTGCGAATCGCTCGGGCTGCCCTACATCTTCAAGGCCAGCTTTGACAAGGCGAACCGGTCCTCGATCAGCTCCAAGCGCGGCATCGGGATCGAGCAGGGGCTCGAGCACTTCCAGGCCATCAAACAGGAGCTCGGCGTCCCCACCACTACCGACATCCACGCGCCCGAGCAGGCCGAGGCGATTGCACAGGCCGTGGACCTGATCCAGATCCCGGCGTTCCTGTGTCGCCAGACCGACCTGGTCGTCGCGTCGGCAGAAGAAGCCCAGAAGCACGGCAAGGGCGTGAACATCAAGAAGGGGCAGTTCCTCTCGCCGCGCGAGATGGCGGGCCCGGTCCGCAAGGCGACCGAGGCGGGGTGCGAGAACCTGATGCTCACCGAGCGGGGCACCTTCTTCGGCTACCACCGCCTCGTCAACGACTTCATCGGCATCGCCGACATGATGGAGCTCGACTGCAGCGCCTTCAGCGACGCCGGCTCGCCGCCGGTTTGTTT
The DNA here is from genome assembly GCA_002337545.1 of Phycisphaerales bacterium UBA1910. Lineage (GTDB taxonomy): Bacteria > Planctomycetota > Phycisphaerae > Phycisphaerales > UBA1924 > UBA1924. The sequence goes on from DDGE01000047.1 coordinate 69,344, forward strand.
CGATGTCACCCACTCGACCCAGCTCCCCGGCAGCGGCGAGCAGACGGGCGGGCGCCCGGACCGGGCCCTGCAGCTCGCTAGGGCCGCCACGGCGATCGGCGTGCACGCGTTGTTCGTGGAGTGCCACCCGAACCCGAAGGAGGCGTGGTCGGACGGGGCGACGCAGGTGGGGTTTGAGCTGTTTGAGCAGATCATCACGAGCGCGGCGAAGATCCGCATGATTTAAAACTACCTAGATTCACATCTGATCAACTCTTTATAGCTGTAAATATAGATAGTTCTTGAGCACGATCAGCCAACCAAGTACATTGGAGGGACTCTCTCTGCTTGGAGAATCCTATGCGCTGTTCACCGACGATCGCTATTCGGGCGGCATTCGCCGCAACACTCATCCCTACATTCGCCACGCACACGCTGGCTCAGGACTGCGATGGCACCTTTGAAACAGCCGTCAACTACGCCGCGGGCGATTCAACCCGCAGCGCCTCGATCGGCGATATCGACAACGACGGACATCTCGATCTGGGCATCACCAACTTTCAGGACGATACTCTGGGGATATTGATCAACAACGGCGATGCGACTTTCGGAACGCAGGTCACCTACCCCGCTGGTGACGGCCCGATCGACATGACATTTGCTGATCTCAACAGCGATGGGCATCTCGACATCGGCGTGGCCAGCGCGTTCAGCAACTCAGCAAGCGTGCTGCTCAGTAACGGCGACGGCACCTTCGCGCCCTTGGTCAGTTACGCGACCGGGTTCTCGCCGCGTAGCATCCGCTTTGATGATCTCGACGGCGATGACGACCTGGATATGGTCGTCGTCAACGACATCGGGCCGGGAGTCAGTGTGCTGCTCAATAACAGTGACGGTACCTTCGCCGACCAGGTCCAATACACGGCGAGTGGGCGTCCAACGAGTGTCACGCTCGGGGATGTCAACACGGACAACGCGATCGATATCGTCGTGGTGAACTTCAGCGGAGACAGCGTCAGCGTTCTGCTGGGCAACGGCGACGGCACCTTCTCCGCACCGACAGACTACAGCGTTGGCGACCAGCCTCGCCGCGGTGTGCTGGGTGATGTCGATGGCGACAGCGACCTGGACATCATCGTCGCCAATCAGGGGCCCGACAATGTAAGCGTGCTGCTCAACATGGGAGACGGCACATTCCTCGCAAACTCGCTCTACACAGCGGGTGAGTCGCCCCGCGGGATCGATGTCGGCGATCTGGACAACGATGGGGATCTTGATATCGCCGTGGCAAACGGCGGCGGCAGCGCCAGCGTGCTGCTCAACATCGGATCAGGATCGTTCGCTGCCCCCATTGAGTACCCGACCGGCGGCGGTTCGGTCGGCCTGATGCTCGGCGATCTCGACAATGACGGCGATCTGGACATGGCCGTCGCAAACGAGTTCGGAGATAACTTGAGCGTGCTGATCAACCTCTGCACCGTCGGCAACCCATGCCCAGCAGACCTCACGGGCGACGGTGAACTGAACTTCTTCGATGTTTCGGCCTTCCTCACCGCGTTCGGATCACAAGATCCGGCGGCAGACTTCAACAGCGACGGCATGTTCAACTTCTTCGATGTCAGCGCATTCCTGACCGCCTTTGGCGAAGGCTGTCCGTAACGACGCGCTCTTCAGAAGATCAGACATAGTGGCAGCGAAGCTACGCAACGAAGCCGTGTATCAATGCACGAGTTACACTCGCTTGCAAACTTGTATAATTCTGTTACGATGCGTCTTTATTCCATTTACTCAGGGGACACATCATGTCAGAAGAGAACGCTGCGCAGGAAGAATCATGGAGCTACAAGGATCTTATTGGTGGGCTGTTTTTCAGTGCCGCGCTTATTGGATTCGGCGCCTGGATGCTCATCAACCCACAGGGCGGTGACGAGGTCAGCACAGAAGGTCGACGCGGACTGTACAAAGTGATTCTTAAATGGATCTGGTCCACCCCCGGAGGCATCATCCTCGCACTCCTCGGCCTGCTTGTGCTCTGGGGCACGATCAACGGCACCATTCAGCATCGGAAGAAGAAAGCAGCCGAGATTGAGTAGAATCAGATCCTCATGTTGAAAGATCCGTACCACAAAGCCCGCGACTCGTTCCGCGTCCTCGGCCCGACCATGGTCGTGATTGGCGGGCTGATGCTCATTATCGGCGTGGGCCAGTTCATCCTTTCGATGATCCAGGCGATGAGCGGCGGCAACGCCAAACCTCCGATTCTCTTCGTCGCACTCGGGGTGCCCGGGCTGCTGATCTTCGGGATCGGCATGCAACTGACCGGCGTGGGGTTCCTCAAACAGACAACCAAATATGTCGCGAAAGAATCCGCTCCGGCTGCACAGATCACGACCACCGCGATCCGTTCTGCGATCCTCGACGACGACATACCGTGCCCATCGTGCGCGACACCGATCGAACCGGATTCCAAGTTCTGTTCGAACTGTGGCTTCAAGGTCGCGAAGATGAACTGCCCTTCATGCAACGCATCGATCGATACGAACGCTCGATTCTGCAGCGATTGTGGGCACGCCTTGGAATCGGATACCGCATAGTTCGACCGCATCGTGTATCGTGCGATACATGATATTCATGCTCAGATTCTTCGTCGCAACCATCATCGCCTTATTCGTCGTGCCCAGTCATGGGAGTGATGATTCCGACCCGCTCCGGATCGCTGTCATCGGGCTCGATCACGGGCATGTCGAAGGCGTCCTCTGGAACGCGTCCTCACGCGACGACCTCGCCATCGTCGGGATCTACGACCCCAACTACGCGCTCTTCGTCAAATACAGAGAGAAGTACGACCTCGATCCAGATCTGTTCTTCGCGGATCTGGATCAGATGCTCGACAAGACCCAACCCGAAGCCGCGAGCGTCATGACACCGATCTCGCGACACCTGGATGCCGTCGAGGCGTGCGCCCCACGGGGCATCCACACGCTGCTCGAGAAGCCCCTCGCCTACGACCTCGATGAGGCCCGCGAAATGGCAGACCTTGCTGAGGAGCACGGCGTGCATGTGCTCACCAACTTCGAAACCAGTTGGTATGCATCCGTCCGCGAGGCCAAGCGGATGATCGAGTCTGGCGAAGCGGGCACCCCCACCCGGTATATCTTCAGCCACGGGCACAAGGGCCCCATCGAGATCGGGTGCAGCGACGAGTTCGTGCGATGGCTCAGCGATCCGGAGTTCAACGGCGCGGGCGCTCTCGTCGATTTCGGCTGCTACGGCGCCAACATCATGACCTGGCTGATGCACAACCAGCGACCGACGAGCGTGCACGCGATCACGCAGCAGCTCAAGCCGGATCTGTATCCCGAGTGCGACGACGACGCCACGATCGTGCTCACCTACCCAAACGCGACGGCCGTGATCCAAGCATCATGGGCATGGACACACGACAACAAGGAGATGGATGTTCACGCGACTAAAGTGTCGATCCACGCCCAGAAATGGGACGCGATGCAGATGCGCCTCCCCGATCGGCCCCGCGTCGAGATTGAACCCGACGCGATGCCGGCACACCTTCAAGACGAGTGGACCTACCTGCGTGCCCTTGTTCGCGATGAGTGCGCAATCGATCCGCTCTCAAGCATCGAGAACAACCTGATCGTTGCGGAGATCCTCGAAGCTGCGATCGAGTCCGCCCGAACCGGGCAGACCATCGAGCTCACCCCATAAAAAAACCGCACCCATTGCGAGTGCGGTCATCTGCTTTGAGTTGATCGTCGCGATCAGTTCGCGTGTGCGGCGCGGTAATCACGCAGCCACTGCGGACGAGCGATGTCTTCCTCGATGGGATCGACATGGACACGACCGTTCTTCTGGAAGACAACCTTGCCGGTGCTGACCGAGTAGAGGGTGTCGTCCTTGCCCTTGCGGACATTGAAGCCAGGTGTGAACTTGGTGCCGCACTGACGGATGATGATCGCGCCCGGCTTGGCAAACTCGCCGCCGTAGAGCTTCACCCCGCGGTACTGGGGATTGGAGTCGCGGCCGTTCTTCGTTGAGCCCTGGCCCTTTTTATGTGCCATAACAGAGGTTCTCCGTCAATGCATCGGGCACGATTGCCCGTTGTGTTTCATCTGTGCCACGCGGCGGGATGCACGCGTCGCGGGGGCAAGCGTAGCCCCGCATTCCCTTGAAGTCCAGCAGTTTGTGCGTCTCGATTCACCCGACCAAGACCCAACCGAACAGATCGGTCAACGCATTACCCATCGTTTTTCAACGAGTTCGAACGGGCGATCGCCCTGACCCGAGATCTGCCCCGGGGTTGCGAATCGCATCATCATCGTTTTCCGGAGGGTGTATCGCTGGGGGTCGGATGTGTTGCGTCCGGTGATGTAGGACTGGAACTCGCCCGAGAGGCCACCGAAGAAAACGGTCAACTCGTCTGCCTGAAGGTCCTCGGCTGGCCAGATCACGACGCCGTCTCGTGCGTGTTCAACACCCTGAAGGACATTTGAGACAATATCCGTCTGAGATTCCAGCAATGGGTTTTTCAGTCGACGGATGATTTCTGCGGTCACGGCACTCGAAACGCCCCGCCCTGAGCGACGCACATTCGAGTTATCCGACATCAGCGAGACATCAGGTGCAAAGAGCTTGACGCCTCCCCAGTGATTCGTGACACGGTATGTCATGTAGAAAAAGGGCTTCCGCTCGCCCTGCTCTTCAACCCAAGCGAGCCGCAGCGGACCGGGCTCGAAGGTGAACTCCCACTGGGTTGCGACAGGGGCTGGCTCTGGTGCAGCATGGGTCGCGACGGGGACGCTCGACAGCAATGAAAACGCACAGACCGAGGCCCCAAGCAGCGAAAGGCCGCGGGAAAATCGTTTCAATCGGGTCTGGCAGTCGTGGGATCGGTTCATGATCGCGTGCTCCCTCATATGGGATCATCAATGGGTTCAGGGCTCATCGAGCATTGAGAATCGGCACAAACGAACGACGAGAAGACGCATCCAAGCGTGCCGAGATGGGGATCATAGTGTACTGTTCCCTGTACGGGCGTCAAATCTGTACGAGCCCGGACGCTTTTCTGTTCCTTTTTCACCCCCAGTATTCCACGATCATGAGCGTCTTCTCCCCATCTGAGCCCAACGCCAGCACGAGCGGCGCATCTCCCAAGGGTGAGCGGATCCCCTCCAACTTGCGACAGAGCGCCTGCGAGCGGCTCGTCTCGGGCCCGAATCGGGCACAGGCAGCACGCAACCTGATCGGGTCCGCTGCCGCACACGGGATCGACCTGGATCTCCTCTGGGGCGTAATCGATCGATCCCAACCCGACCATCCGCGGATCCGGCAGGCCTGTTTGGCTGTTTTGGGTGAGGGTGCGACGGCCATGCTCTTCCACTCGAGCCCCGAGTCCAGCCGCTGGCTGGGCCCAAAGTCCGCTCAACGCGATGAAATCAGCGCCGCGCTGCGGGCTTGCCTGAAGGGACTCAAATCAGCCTCCGCCTACGCCCGGCTCGCCCAGTGCCTGATCGAGCCCAAACACACATGGGCTCCTGAGGTCTTCCTCGGCGCCGGAATGATTTTCGTCGGCGAGCTCGCGTACATGCGCCAACGCATTACGCCCGCCCCGAGGGCCCACATCCCAGAGCCGGATTGGCCTGAAGGGATCAGCGTGCGTCCCATCCGTAGTCTCAATGCGGATGATCCGCATTCTGATCGTGCGGCACTGATCCAGGCCTTGGAACTGAGCTACATCGACACGCTCGATTGCCCAGAACTGTGCGGGATGCGTTCAATGGACGATGTCGTGGATTCACACATCGCAACCGGTGTATTCAATCCACGCTACTGGCTGCTCATTGAGCTGAACGCCCAGCCCGTCGGGTGCTGCCTGCTCACCCACTGCCCGAGCAACTCAAGCATCGAACTTGTCTATCTCGGCATCGGTGCCCCTGCGCGAGGGCTCGGGCTCGGACGCACCGTGCTCGGATATGGCACCGAACGGATGCGTCACCTTGAAGCCCAAGAAGTCACATGCGCTGTGGACACACGCAATGCACCCGCGATGCGCATCTACGAATCGCTCGGATATGCACGCTTCGATTCACGGCTTGGGTTTGTGGCATCGCTTGGCTCGTAAGCCGTGCACGATCAACTGATGCGGCTAAGTGTGTCAAGATCACATTTGATTTCGGTTCAGATTTGTTCACAACGACACCCCCGCTTTGTGCATAACCGGCCGCTTCGGTGGATGAAAAAAACTCTGTGCACCCAAGTGTCTGAAAACGCAAACACTGCGATGTGCAATCCGTTTCTCAAACGCTCCGAGCGGTTGCGAACGCACGCGTGAACTACTACACTCCCCCCCGCTGGTCAGGATCGACCGGTAGCAGCAGGTCGCGGGATCATCCCGTGGGGACGCACATTTTTCTTTGTGCTTGACGGCAGATCATCGCTTGGTTTCACCGGGCGGAAATGTATCTGTGTGTTCACGATGACCTGTTCGATTGGTGAATGGACTCTTTCTTTCTCGACGCATTGCTCGCCCAGCCGGGGTGCAAGGTGCGCGATCGGATCGCGCAGGCACCCCAGATCGGGCGGTCCAGGATGACCAAGAGGCGCTGTTGTGCACCACTCATTGCAAGACGCAGTCCATCACGGGGAACCTCAACGAGCTGGATCAGAAGCCGCACCGCTTCGATTCAAACGCCCCACCACGCCCGGACGTCGAGAGATCACGGATCATTCTCCCCAGGCCCCCGCGCCAGCACGCACCCAAGCTCCGCGGAAAGAGATCGACGCGTGCGCCAGCATCCGTGACCATCTGACCCAGGCGTTGGGTGCCAATCGTGTCCGCCGGTACCTGAATGAACGCACGAGCATCGTGCAGATCGATCCGCAGACGATCGAGGTCTGTGCAGGAGATGCGTTTACACTCGACATGATCCAGCGGCGACTGGGCGAAGCACTGCGGATCGCTGCACAGTTCTCGCTGGGAACGACCGAGCCAACGATCGGTTTCCGAATTAAGCCAGACCTGAACCCCGCGCACACAAATCAGGAAGAAATCGCTGAACATCAACCTGATTCGTCACCTGATCGCATCTCGAATCGTGTCGAGTACCCCCGCAAACCAAGCTCGCACTCGGCTCAGGAACGCTGCCCGCGTCTGGAAGAGTTCATCGTTGGGGCGTCGAATCGACTCGCATTTGAATCTATTCGTCAGTGTATCGAATCCCCTACCGCAGGCGTTCCAGTGTTCATCCATGGCTCGTGCGGTGTTGGGAAGACTCATCTCCTCCGCGGCGCAACCCTCCGGATGCGTCAACTCCGCCCCGGTGCTAAGGTCCGCTACACCACCGGTGAGGCATTTACCAACGGATTCGTCAAAGCGATCCGCAACCGCACCGTGGATGCGTTTCAGAAGAAGTACCGCAATCTCGATCTGCTGTGCATTGACGACATCCACCTGATGGCTGGGAAACAGGCCACGCAGCATGAGCTGCTCCAGATCTTCAATATGCTGTCGCTCGGCGGGGCACGCATCATCCTCGCATCCGACGCGCACCCACGCACGATCGCGAGATTTGACCAGTCCCTTTCCTCTAGATTCAGCGCGGGACTCGTCGTCCGTGTTGATGAGCCCGACATGGATCTTGCACACCGGCTCGTCCATGTCGTTGCCCACAAGCGTGGAATGATCGTCGATGACGCGTGTGCCCGAGTGATCTGTGATCGCATCGGAATCGGTCGCGGCGCGAGCGTGCGGGATATCGAGGGGGCATTGGTCCAGATCCAAGCCGTGGCCCAACTGCTCGATCGTGAATCATGCCAAGGGGGGATGATCTCCCCAACCGCCGGGCATATCCGCAAGGCTCTGGCCCTGCGATGCGGGGATGAAACCTCCGCCTCCAGCGCGCCGCTCTCGCTTGATCTGATTATCCGGACAGTCTGCGACGAGCTGAGCGTCTCGATCTGCGACCTCAAGGGCAAAGGGCGTCGCAAAAAGGTCGTTCTGGCTCGCGAGCTCATCATCCACCTCGCACGCCAGCTCACGAGCAAGAGCTTCCCCGAGATCGCCCACGCGATCGGGCGTCCGAACCACTCCACGGTCATCACGGCCGCCAAGCGGTTCAAGGATCGACTCGGGGCTCAGATCTCGGTCGAGGCGGACTGTCCCTTCGATGGGCTTCCCTTGTGCGAACTGACCCAGCGTCTGACCCGGAATGTGCAACAGGCATAAGGAAAACGAGATTCTCGCGTCTGCGCCTTGCCAAGCGAGGCACATAGCGCCGACAATGCGCGTATGTCGCATCATGAGATACCGCTGAGTTCACCGGACATCACGAAACACGAAGAAGACCTTGTCTTGGAGGTCCTCCGCTCGGGCCGGCTCTCGATCGGTCCTATGCAGGAGCAGTTCGAGGCGCTGGTCGCGAAACGATGCGGAACGACTCACGCGATCGCGTGCTCATCCGGTACCGCGGGACTGCACATGGTGCTCGTGGGTTTGGGGATCGGGCCCGGCGATGAGGTGATCACGACCCCATTCAGCTTCATCGCATCAGCGAACGCCATCCTCTATGTGGGTGCCAAGCCCGTGTTTGTGGACATCTGCCCGACGAGTCTGAACGCGAATCCGGAACTGATCGAGAAAGCGATCACGCCCCGAACCAAGGCGATACTCGCGGTTGAGGCGTTCGGAAACCCCACGCATTTCGATACATACGAAAAAATCGCCGCACGCCATGAGATCCCCCTCATCGAGGATTCCTGCGAAGCACTGGGTACCGTGTATAAGGGAACCCGGGCGGGCAGCTTCGGCCGCGCCGGAGTCTTCGGGTTTTACCCCAACAAGCAAATCACGACAGGCGAGGGTGGCATGATTGTCACAAACGACGATCGGCTTGCCAATGTTTGCCGCTCGTTGAGAAATCAGGGGCGCGCCGTCGCAGGTCGCGGCTCCATCGCCGGCGGATCGACCGCGGGATCCTGGCTTCACCATGAGCGGCTGGGCTTCAACTATCGCATGTCGGAGATCAACGCCGCACTGGGCGTCGCACAGATGGAACGCCTCGACGAGCTCATCGAACTCCGCAACGACACAGCGAATCGGTACATCGAGCGGCTCCTTGATGTGTCCGAGATCACCCTCCCGACGATCGATCCCGAGTGCTCGATCATGAGCTGGTTTGTGTTCGTGGTGCGGCTCGCGGCAGGATACACACGCGAGGAGCGGGATCGGGTGATCGCCGGCTTGCGCATGCATGAGATCGGTGCGGGGGACTACTTCCCCTGCATCCACCTGCAACCGATATACAAACGAGCGATGGGGTATCAGGAGGGGAGTTTCCCGATCGCGGAGAGCGTGAGTCAGCGGACGATCGCGCTCCCGTTTTCGACCACAATGACCCCGCACGATGTGGATCTGGTGGCCCAAACGCTTGAGGTGATGATCTCAAGGGAGAACCTGTCGAGAAGGGATTGATCCTGTTGGATGACACGCCGGATTTGCGCAGAGCGTGAAACGCATCGAGAATTCGCCCGATCGACCCCACCCTGAATCGCATCATGGGGTATCCTGACGGCTATCCTATATTCACACGCGATGGGGTCGGACCCCATCATCTTGCGGGGGGCACCCCAAGGAGACCTAGAACCAGTGTGGTATGAGCGCCTACTTGGACCGTTCGGCGTGGACATGGGCATCGACCTGGGGACATGCAACACCCTCGTCGCTGTGCGTGGACAGGGAATCGTTCTGAACGAACCCTCCGTAGTGGCCGTGCGCAAAGGCACCAATCAGGTTCTCAAGAACGGACAGGCCGTTGGGTGGGTCGCCAAGGAAATGCTTGGCAAGACCCCCGGGTCGATTACCGCCATCCGCCCCCTCAAGGACGGCGTGATCTCGGACTTCGAGATTACCGAGGCGATGCTCAACTACTTTATTACCAAGGTCACCGGTCGCGTTCGCATGCTTGGCCCGCGCGTGGTGATCTCGATCCCCTCGGGCATCACGGCCGTCGAGAAACGAGCGGTGTTCGATTCCGCCGAGCACGCGGGCGCTCGCAAGACCTACCTCCTCGAAGAACCCATCGCGGCGGCGATCGGTGCGGGACTGCCCTTCGCCGAGCCCACCGCGTCCATGATCGTGGATATCGGCGGCGGTACGACCGAGGTCGCCATCATGACCCTCGCGGACATCGCCAACTGCGAATCGGTCCGCGTCGCGGGTGATGACATGGACGAAGCCATCATCGCGCACATGAAACGGAACTACTCGCTGATGATCGGTGAGCAGACCGCCGAGCGGATCAAAATCCAAATCGGGTCCGCGGCACCCGTCGGCGAAGAGACCAAGATGGAAGTCCGAGGACGCGATATGGTGTCGGGACTTCCTCGCAAATGCGAGATCACCAGCGAAGAGATCCGCGAGGCGCTCCACGAGCCGGTGTACAACATCATCGAAGCGGTCACACGCACGCTCGAACGGGCAGAGCCCGAACTCGCGGCGGACCTCGTGGACAACGGGATCATGCTGGCGGGCGGTGGCTCGCTCCTCCGAGGACTCTCCATCGAGATCAACAAGGCAACGGGGCTCGAAGTGACCCTCGCGGAAGATCCATTGACCTGTGTTGCCCGAGGCACAGCGATCTACCTCGAGAATATCGAGGAGTGGAAGGAAACCCTCGAGAACAACTCGGACATCTGATCCGGGCACTCCAGCTCGGCTCGGGTCTGATTCCCACGCTCAAGACGAGGCAGCACATGCACCAGCAATCCCTGATCGTGCGATGGTCGATGCCGATCACGGTCGGGGTGCTGTTCATCCTCTCGTTCCTACCGGCGCGAATGCTTAAATGGACGGACTGGTTCTCTGCACAGGTCCAAGTCGCGATTGTCCCCATCACGCATCCGCTGACCATCGCAGTCGATACGATCGTGCCCGCACGCATCTCAAACCCCGCCGCGAGCGAACGCGAGCGGGCGCTGCTCAACGAACTCGAACGCACCAAGGTCGAACTGCTCCAGACGCGCGAGGAGAACGCGCGATTGGCGCGACAAATGGACCAGTACATCCTTGGTGCGGCCCTGAGCAACGATCGGATCAAGCAGGCCACCCGCCCTCGTGTGGGCAACTTGGCTGGCGATATTCTCCTGATCCGGACGGGCAATCTGGAGGGGCTGACGCAAGGCACCGTGGTTGTTTCTGAAGCCACCCAGCTCGTTGGGCGTGTGAGCCGCGTGGATCGCAAGACCGCCCAGGTGCTGCCGATCACCGCACCAGGAGCGCAACCGATCATGGGCGTTGTGCTGCTCAACGACGAAGTCGAAAATCAGGTTCGCTGCTTCCTCCGACCCACAGGCAACGGCACGCTCAGGGGCGAAGTCGCACGCCCCGCGCTCGAGGAATCGCTCAGCATCGAGATCGGGCAGGAAGTCCGCCTCCTTGACAGTCAATGGCCGACGAGCGCCCAGATGCTGATGATCGGGACGATCGAACGCGTCGAACCCGACCCGGAGCAACCACTTCGTCCGCAGATCGTTGTGCGCCCCACCTTCGAGGATCTGCGTCGATTGCCCGAGGTCACCCTCCGCATCCCCGATACCGGCGATCAGGGGGATCGGCCATGAACTGGATTGTTTTCATCCTGATGGGCTGGGTGTGCTTTGGGTTGGAGCTCGCGCTGCTCCCCGTATTCGATGCGGGATCGGGCGGGGTGCATCCGAGCATGGTGGTCCCGTTGTTGGTCTTTGTCGCGATCAACGCGCCGCGAAAACCAACGCTCTGGTGCGCAATCCTGCTCGGGATCGTCATGGATCTGCTGAAACCCATCCCCGCCGTGGACGGGGGGACCTTGACCGTCATCGGCCCGCACGCGCTGGGGTACCTGCTGGGTGTGCACTTCATCATGGCGGTCCGAGGCATGCTCATCCGGCGTAACCCGTTGACAATGGTGGTGATGTCGATCCTCGTCATGCTGATCGCCCAGATCGTCGTCATCGCGATCTTCACGGCACGAGGAATCGGAGATTCCTCACTCGTTTGGGACGCAGGGACCAAGCTCCAGCAGGGGCTCTTCTCGTCGCTCTACACCGGGATCAGCGCCCTGTTATTGTCCTTCCTGTTTTTTGCGCTCGGACCTTTCTTTGGGTTCGCAAGCACCGTTCCGACCCGGTTTGCGCGTCATATCTGAACCGGCCATACACTTTTTGCACGGGCGTCTCGTCTGTGGGTAATCTGAGCATGCACAGGCGAGACACCTGTGCCACCGATTCGACTTGAAACCAGGGCATCTGTTGTTATGGCTGACCAAACCAAAGCGATCCTGTTCGACGACGGCAAGGGCGTCCTCTCGCCTCTCAATGATCTCCGCCCCACCTTCGCGATCCGCACGGGCGCGATGACGATTTCCGAACGCCTCACACAAGCGTTTGATCTTGAGCCCATCGGCGTCGTAGTCCCCCAGCCCATGGTCGAGCTCACCAGTGAACTCACGACCCTCCCAGTGAATACCCCTCCTGAAGAGGGCGACGACGAGGTGCTGCTGATTAACGCTCGATGCCCGCTGCCCTTACGCGCAATAGGCGAGATCCAAGTCGGTCAGGCCATCGTCGAAGAAGACACGCAAGACATGATCGCCGTCCGCCTGACCCAGTCTGGCGTGCGGGACCTGCTCAGCGGAAACCAGCCTGAGTTGATGCCCATCGCGATCGAAGGCAAGCACCTGATCTCTCGCCCATGGGACTGGCGTCACTTCCGCGATGCGTCGCTGGAGTTCGACCTGCAGGTCATCGGGCAGAACATGATCAAGGTCGAGGCCGAGCCCATCGGGGTCACGCTCATCGGCACCGAGGGCATCGCGATCTCACGCGAGGCCATCGTCATGCCCGGCGTGATCCTCAACGCCACCGCGGGCCCAATCGTCATCGAGGAGAACGCCACCATCCGCCCCGGCGCGATCATCACCGGCCCGGCATACATCGGCCCAGGAACGACCGTGCTCGAACAAGCAAACATCAAGCCAAACACCGCCGTTGGCCCGGTCTGTAAGGTCGCGGGCGAGGTCGGGGGCAGCGTGTTCCAGGGCTATGCCAACAAGGGCCATGCGGGGCACCTGGGCGACAGCTGGGTCGGCGAGTGGGCCAACCTCGGGGCCGACACCACCAACTCGAACCTGCTCAACACCTACGGCGAGGTCGCCGCCCGCCCCGCACCCGGCGGCAGCATGGAAAAGACCGGCGAGATATTCCTCGGCGTGACCATGGGCGACCACACCAAGACCGCGATCGGCACACGCATCATGACCGGCGCAATCGTCGGCACCGGGACGATGTTCGCCGCCAGCACCGCGCTGGCCGGCACCACCGAGCCCTTCAGCTGGCACACCGACGCGGGCGTGAAGCACTACCGCCTGGGCAAGTTCGTCGAGGTCTCGATGACGGCGATGGGGCGACGCGGCATCAAGCAGTCGCAGGCGTACTCGCGGCGTCTGACGATCCTGCACGAGACGGTGACCGGGCAGGAGGCGTTCAGTTGGCCGGGGAAGGATGTGAGTCATCTGGCGGGGAAGAGTGAATGAGCAGCATCCAATATGCCCCGAAGGGGCAGCGGGATGAAGCCACGGGTTCCGCTGCGCTCTACCCGTGGCTACAGGCCTGAGCCCCGTTGGGGCTCGTTGGTGGAAGAGTCAGTAGACCCATCGCGCAACTCAATCATCCGCTTCCACGCCTTCGATTCGCGTTGTTTGAGAATGATCGGATCGGGCTTGTACCCCCGATACGCGCTCTCGAACAACACCACGCACGCCTGCTTCTCATAGGGATTGCCGCACTCGGGGCAGGTGCCCGTGTCGTCGAGCCCGGTCAGGGTGTATCGGCACCACGGGCACAGGAACCACCCGTGCTTCTTGGCGCGTGCTTGGGTCCGGCGTGCGGTGAGGGCGGGTTGGATCGCGCAAAGGATCAGCGGGATCGCCATGATGTAGTAGAGCCCCGCGACATAGGGCACGAGGCACGACACAAAGATCGAAATCATGAACAGCGTCACACAGAACGCCCGGATCTTTCCGAGCGTTTTGCCCACGCCTCGCACGGGGTCCCACTTCTTCTCGAGCAGGAGTTGGAGATCATTGTGGGATCGTTCATCCATCCCCGAATCATACCCGAACCCGCCCTATCCTTGGGGTGATGAAAACACTCTACCTCATCGACGGCTTCGCCCAGTTCTTCCGGGCATACCACGCGATCCGCACGCCCATGACCTCGCCGGTTACGGGCGAGCCGACGAATATGACCTATGGGTTTATTGGGATGCTGATCAAGCTGCTCAAGAACGATGGCACGCACCTCGCGGACGATCAGGGGCGGGTGACGCATGTCGCCGTCGCGCTGGATGTCGGCGGGGATCACGGCACCTTCCGCTCGCAGCTCTTCCCGGAGTACAAGGCCAACCGCGACGCGCCGCCCGAGGACCTGATGCCGCAGGTCGAGCGGGCGATCAAGACGCTCGAGGCGATCGGTGTCCCAGTGATCGGGTGCGAGGGGTTCGAGGCCGACGATGTGCTGGCGACGCTCGCGACGAGTTACTCCGAGGCCCACCCGGACCTGCGTGTGCGGATCATCTCCAAGGACAAGGACCTCAAGCAACTGCTCGGATTGGGCACCCCCGCGACGCAGATGTACGACCTGCACAAGGACGAGCTGATCACCGAGGACGACCTGATGGAGGATTTGGGGATCCGCCCGGATCAGGTCATCGATCTGTTGACCCTGATGGGCGACACGGCGGACAACATCCCGGGCGTGAACGGCATCGGGATCAAGACGGCCGCCAAGCTGCTGGCAGAGCACGGGAACCTCGACGCGATCGTGCAGGCGGCCAAGGACGGCGCGATCAAGGGCAAACGCCGCGAGAACATCCTCGAAGCAGAAGAACGACTCCCCCTGAGCAAAGAGCTCGTCACCCTGCGTCACGATGTGCCCGTCGCGATGGAAGT
>DDGE01000047.1:84548-98574 GCA_002337545.1 Phycisphaerales bacterium UBA1910
GAGACGACCCCGAAGAAGACCAAGCCCAAGGTCAACAGCAACGATGGGTTCGGTTTGTTTGATCAACCCAGCGATACACCGAGTGCGATCGAAGGCGTCGAGGGCGAGTACCACACCGTCACGACCAAGAAGGACCTCGACGCGCTCGTCAAGAAGCTCAAGAAGGTCAAGCTGATCGCCGTCGATACCGAGACGACGCACATCCGCCCGATGTGGGCATCGCTCGCGGGGGTGTCGGTGTCGATCGAGTCGGGCGTTGGGTACTACATCCCCACGCGCGCCCCCAAGGGCGACACACATCTCGACGAAGAAACGGTTGTCAATGCGCTGCGACCGATCCTCGAAGACCCGACGATCGAGAAGGTCGGGCAGAACATCAAGTACGACCAGATCATCTTCCACAACTGCGGGATCACCCTCGCGGGTGTGGTGCCCATCGCTACCAAGTCGATGGCTGGGGACACCATGATCGCGTCGTATGTGCTCGACGCGTCGCGATCGAGTCATTCGATGGACGCGCTGTCGCTCGCGTTCCTTGAACGCAACCCGATCTCGATTAAGGACCTGATCGGCACGGGCAAGAACCAGAAGCGTTTCGACGAGGTCGCCCTGTCGCTCGCGGGCCCGTACGCCGCCGAGGACGCGGACATCACGCTGCAACTCAACGACAAGCTCGCGCCGATGATCCACGCCGAGCCGGAGCTTGAGCAGCTCTACCGCGAGATCGAGATGCCGCTCGTTGATGTGCTCGCCCAGCTCGAGATCAACGGCGTCGTCGTCGACAAAGCCGAGCTCAACAACCAAGAGCAACGCCTGCAGAAACGCATCGATGAGCTTGTCGAAGAGATCAACACCGAGTCGAAAAACTCGATCGCGCGGACCTTCGATCTCAACTCACCCAAGCAGCTCTCCGAAGCCCTCTTCAACAAACCCGACGACGAGGTCGAGGGGCTGGGCATCAAACCCATCAAGAAGACCAAGACCGGATACTCAACCAACGCGGAGGTCCTCGAAAAACTCGCGCAGGACCCGGAGATCGAGACGCCGATCCCATCGTTGATCTTGGAATACCGCCAGCTCACCAAGCTTGTCTCAACCTACCTCAAATCGCTCGCGGAGGACATCCACCCCGACACGGGGCGCATCCACGCGAGCTTCAACCAGACCGTCGCGGCGACGGGTCGATTGAGCTCGTCGGACCCGAACCTGCAGAACATCCCGATCCGCACGGACATCGGGCGCGAGATTCGCAAGGCCTTTGTCGCGCACGAGGGGCACCAGCTGATCACGGCCGACTATTCGCAGATCGAGCTGCGCATCCTCGCGCACCTCTCCGACGACCCCGCACTCATCGAGGCCTTCCACGCGGGCGAGGACATCCACCAGGCCGTCGCGGCACAGATCAACGAGGTACCGCTCGATCAGGTCACGAGCGAGCAGCGCTCCGGCGCGAAGATGGTCAACTTCGGGATCGTCTACGGCGTCACCCCGTGGGGGCTCGCGCGACGACTCAACATCGGCAACAACGAAGCCGCGGAGATCATCGACAACTACAAGGCCCGGTTCGCGAACATCACGAGCTTCCTCGACGAGTGCGTGCACTTCGCACGCGAGCACGGGTATGTCAAAACCATGCTCGGGCGACGCCGCCCGATCCGCGACATCGACGACCGCAACCCGCAACGCAAGGCCCTCGCGGAGCGCATGGCCATCAACTCCGTCGTGCAGGGTTCCGCTGCGGACCTGATCAAGCTCGCGATGATCGACCTGCACGAGCTGATCCGCGAGGCCAAGCCCGACGAGCCCCTGGAGGGCACGAAGATGATCCTCCAGATCCACGACGAGCTGGTCTTCGAGACCCCCTACGACCACGCCAAGCGGGCCAAGGACCTGATCGTGGAGCGGATGGAGGCGGCGATGGAGCTCAAGGTCCCGCTGCAAGTCGATGCCCATGTGTCGAGCAACTGGTACGACGGGAAGTGACGCTGCTCGGACGAACCTGATAGAATTGAACGATGCCCCCCACCGCCCCCAAAACCTGGACGACCCGTGAACTGCTCGGGTGGATGACCAAGGCCTTCGAGTCCAAGGACCTCGATTCGCCGCGTCGGATGGCCGAGATGCTGCTGGCCCACATCATCGGGTGCGATCGGTTGCGTCTGTACATGGATAACGACCGCCCCGCATCCCCGATCGAGCGGGAAACCCTGCGGGATCTGGTGCGCCGGGCACTCGATCACGAGCCGATCCAGTACCTCGTGGGCGAGGAATCGTTCTTCGGGATGTCGTTCCATGTCGACAAGCGCGTGCT
Organism: Phycisphaerales bacterium UBA1910; assembly: GCA_002337545.1. Classification (GTDB taxonomy): domain Bacteria; phylum Planctomycetota; class Phycisphaerae; order Phycisphaerales; family UBA1924; genus UBA1924. The sequence continues at coordinate 86,860 of DDGE01000047.1, forward strand.
CATCCCCCGCCCGTCGACGCAGACACTGATCGATGAAGTCCTCAACCACGCGCGGAAGAACCCGGACGATCGCACACTCCGCGAATCCGACGCGGGGGTCGGGATGATGATCGCTGATGTGTGCACCGGGTCGGGTTGCATCGCGGCGGCGCTCGCCAAGAACCTTCCCGGCGCCCGCGTCATCGCGAGCGACAAATCACCCGACGCACTCGAGGTCGCGCAGATGAACATCACTCGCCACGATCTCGACGATCGCGTCGACCTTGTAGAGGGCGACCTGCTCGAACCGATCTTCGCGCACCCCGTCGCGGGGCAGAAGGGGTCGCTGCATTACCTGTGCTCGAACCCGCCGTACATCCCGGATCATGAGTGGGACGCCGTCGAGCCCAATGTAAAGAACCACGAGCCGACGATGGCGCTGCGAGCGGACGACGACGGGATGGAGTTCGTGAAACCGCTCATCGAGCATGGCCCAGAGCTGCTCTCCAAGAACGGGATGATCCTCATCGAGATCGCGGCCTGCAACGCGGCCAAGTCTCTGGCGCTCGCGACGGATCACGACATGCTCACCCGCGCACGGATCGCGAAGGACAGCGACGGTTTCGATCGGATTCTGATTGCGGAGCGGGTTTGATTGACGGGTCAATCGGACTCTGAACTCACACCCAGCGCCTCGCGCACTTGCGTCAGGAGCAACTGGATCTCGAACGGCTTGAACAGCACACTCTGGAGCCCGTCCTGCGACGCACGCACAATCGAGTGGTGCGGGTCGTACCCGAAGCCGGTCATCAGAATCACCGGCACACCCGGGCAATGCTTGCGGGCGGTGCTGAAAACCTCATAGCCATTGCGATCGGGCATCTGGATATCGGAGATCACGAGATCGAAAGCCGCAGAGGGATCGTCTTTGACCTGCTTGAGCTTCGCGATCGCCTCGACACCGTCTTTGACCACGATTGTTTCACACCCGCGATGCTGGAGCACCTCGCCGATGATCTTGCGGATTTTCTTGTTATCATCCGCAATGAGGATGCGCTTACCGAGCAGACCCGGGTCTTTTTCACGCTCAAGCATCGCCTGATCCACACCCAGAAGGGTCTGCGGGCCAGACGCAACGGAACGCACACGATTGCGGATCGATTCAACATCCATCAGGATCCGTTTGATGTGGTCCTTGGTCTCTGGGTCGGCGTGTTTTTCACGCTCGGTGAGCCAGTTGATCTCGTGCTCGATGTCCTCTAGCGGTTCATTAATCTCGCCCGAGACGCGGTCACATGCGGACATGTTGGTGGCCGTGCGTTCCGTCACGAGCATCTGCAGCATGTGCATGGCCATGGCGATGTAGCGCCCGAAGATCTCCGAGTACATGCGGTCCTGCTCATCAAACGCGCCGGGATGCACGGACTCGACATCCATAATCCCGATGACCCGGTCCCACACCCGCAACGGGACCGTGAGACTGGAGCGGGCCCCACTCAAACCCGGGAGGAACCGATCGTCGACCGTGACATCATTGCAGATATAGCTCTCGCCCGTTGCCGCAACATGACCCGAGATTCCGGAGCCCTCGTTCTCAAGGTAGAGATCCAGATCCTGGATCTCCTCGGGAAGACCGGACTGCATCACCAAACGCAGACGCTCGTCACGCTCGTCGATCAGGAAGATCGCAAAGTGGTCGAACTTGAGCAGTTCCTTCGCGCATCGGATGATCCGAGATTCCAGTAGCCCGAGACGCTGCATCGCGTTCATCTCGCGGATTTCATCCACATCCAAGCGGACAAGCTCGAACCCCGCGCGGTCGATCGCGTTCATTTTGCGTTGTGCGAGCTTGTTGAGCGTGACATCGCGAACGATCGCCGCGACCCGTCCCGCATGAAGCCCCTCGTCATCGCGTTCCGCAATTCCTGTTATGTAGACATCGAAGATTCGATTTCCGTCCGCGCTCTGGATCTCGTGCTTGGTGACGAGCGACCCACGGGCATCGTGATGGAGTGAGCTGACCGAGTCCGCTGCCTGAACACAGAGCGATCGGACCTCGCGGCGGATGGATTCATCGAGTGCGTTGTAATACTCATTACTCCACGCCATGCGTCCGTTTGTGTCTAAGATGCAGATCCCCTCGCCCAGAGCACGGAGGACAGACTGCAACCCCTGATCATCCGGCTGATGGACGATCTCGTAGCGATCGCCGACGAGCTCTTTGAGCTCTTTCGCTTCCTGTGGACCTCCGCCGACGATGACGATCTTGGGTTGGACTTCTACCATGACGCGGCAGCTCAGATCAATCCGTTGCCTGAATCAGCAACGAGGGGCTCCTGCGTATACCCTATGTATTGTTCGCACCAGACCCCACTACGGTTCGACTTGTGCCTGTGACAAATCCAGATACGCAACTCAGGAATGCATTGAGACACACAGGCAGTATCGACCCCATATCGGCCATGTGCCAGTAAAGGCTGTGAAACACGCATGATTCTGGTGGATCGCATCTCCAAGTCCTTCGGCTCACTCAAAGCCGTCCGCGAGGTCTCATTCGAGCTTCCGAGCGGACAGATCGCTGGATTATTGGGCCCTAACGGTGCTGGAAAAAGCACAAGTATCCGTATGATCACGGGTTTTTTAACCCCGGATTCAGGGCGAATTGCCATTGCCGGGCACGATATTCAGCGCGAATCGACAAAGGCCAAGTCCGTCATCGGGTATCTGCCAGAATCAGCTCCGATATACCCGGAAATGAGCGTGAGGGGCTATCTCAAGCACCGCGCAAAGTTGTACGGCGTCGCGGGCCGAGATATCTCCTCACGGATTGAGCATTCGATGGGGCAGACCCGGATCACGGATGTCGCCAGGCGCCGAGTCGGGCAGCTGTCCAAGGGGTACCGCCAGCGTGTCGGGCTTGCCGCGGCTCTCGTCCACGACCCCAAAGTGCTGATCCTCGATGAGCCCACCAACGGACTCGACCCGACCCAGATCCGCGAGGCACGATCCCTGATCCGCGAACTTTCCGAGCATCGCACAACGCTCCTATGCTCACACATCCTCCCCGAAGTCGAGCGGACCTGCGATCGGGTGATCATCATGGCCGGGGGACAGATCCGGGCGGACGGCACCCCGTCAGAGTTGATCCACAGCGCCCAGAGAAGCCCCAAGTACATCATTGAGGTCCGCACCAACCCCAGCGCCGGCATCGATCACGCACTACGAACACTTGCAACTGTCCCTGGTGTCGCGATGAGCAAACCCGGGCCGAATCAGCCTCTCGACGCGAATAAGGGATGGTCCATCATCGAACTCGAAGCCGAGCCCGGGGAGGTGGATCTGCGCGAGGCAATCGCCGCCGCGGCTGAAGATAACGGCCTGTTCATTCGCGAGCTTCGCACTCAGATGCCGACCCTTGAGTCGCTTTTCGTGCAACTCGTTGATACCGCATCGGATACGAAACAGATCGGGGGTGCGTCATGAGTCGTACGCTGACGATCGCCCAGCGCGAACTCAGTTCCATGTTCCGCGTTCCTGCGGGATGGATCATTATTGCGCTCTTCGCATTCCTTACCGGGGTCCTGTTCGTCAACCAGACCCTGATTCCGGGACAGCCGGGATCGCTGCGGTACTTCTTCATGTACGCCGGCTGGCTGCTTATCCCCATCGCCCCGGCTGTTTCTATGCGTCTGATGAGCGAAGAATACCGATCCGGGAGCTTTGAAGCCCTCCGCACCGCGCCCGCGGGAGACTGGAGCGTAACGCTGGGCAAATACCTCGGATCAGTCGCGTACCTGATTCTGATGCTCGTGCCCTCGATCGTGTACCCGATCGTGCTTTTTCTCGTCTCAGACCCTTCGCCGGACTGGGGTCCGATCGGCGCGGGATATCTCATGCTCCTTCTCGTCGGGATGCTCTATCTCGCGATCGGGATGCTGGCATCCACGCTGACCGCATCGCAGACCCTCGCGTTTCTCGGGACGGTGATGTCCCTGATCCTCCTGATGGTCCTCACGAGTGTCATCGCGAACCAACTGGGGGTGTTCTGGGCACAGATCCTGCGTTCGATTTCGATTACTGAGCGTGTTTCGGAACTCGCGAAGGGCGTCATCGACACCTCCACGATCGCCTTCTTCCTGATCGGATCGTTCTGGATGCTCGTGCTTGGTGCGGGCTCGCTCGAGATCCGACGATTGGGTCGCCCTCGCTCGTACACCATCCTCACCACGGCGATCTTTGTCCTCCTCACCGGCGCCGCAGCGGGATTCTCCGGATATATCGCGCACCTCCAACATGCCCGGTTCGATGTCACCTCGACGAGCGTGCACAAGCTCTCGGATCGTGCTGAGCGAATCGTGGATCGTCTGACAGACGAAACCCGGATCATCCTCGCGGTCTCTCATGGCAACGCGGACTCACAATCCCTCGATCTGGTAGCCGATGTTATCGAGGCCTACGACGAGTCGAGTGAACTGATCCGTTCTCAGCTGATCGATCTCGATTCGCCGCAGGGCATCGATGAGACGCGATCGCTCCTGCGTGAACTCGCAGAACGCGAGCGAGGCACGATCGACGCCAACCTCAGTGCGCTTCGCGAATCCGCGACACTCATGCAAGGGGTTGGCACCGAGCTCTCCGCCCTCAGCACAACGCTGGGGGCTTTGCGCGATGCGATCCCGGCAACAACCTCTACAAACATGAATAACCGTGCGGTCTTCGAGCAACGCGCGGCCCTCGTCCGTATCGCGGCGCGGGATATCAGTGCCCAAAGCGAGAATATGCTCACCCAACTCGCCCCGTATATCAATGGCGACACGAGCCCAGACGACATCTTCCCTTTCGATACCTATGCACAGCCGATCGAACAGGTCCTCCTCCAGCAGGTGAACCAACTCGACGACCTCGCGGCCCAGCTCGATGCGTTTGCGAATGCAGAAGAACTCGATGCGGGGCCTCGCAATATGGCACGCCCGCTCGTCAACCAGACAGAATCGATTCGCGATCGTCTCGCACAGGCGCTCGATCGAGTCGCACGCTTGAATCGCATCGACGCCGTCCGGGTTGGACGGGCGCTGGAAACGGGCGAAACCCTGCTCATCGTCGGCCCGCCAGAACAAGGGGTAGCGGCGGTCGATCTTGAATCTCTTCTCCTCCCCAGCGCCGCGATAGAACAGGCCGGGCTCTCCGTCGTTGGTTTCGTCGGCCCACGCACACAGGATCACATCGCGAGTGCCATCGCCAGACTCGTTGCACCTACACAACCTGTCCTTGTTTTCGTACATTCCGGGATGCCCGGCGAACTGCTCGGTGCCTCCCAGCTCTACACGGATACCGTCCTCGAACTCCGCGAACGCGGGATCGATTGTGTCGATTGGGCCGCTGTCGAATCGCCAGAGCATCCGCGTCTGGATGCCGTCGATCCTCTCGGAAACCGCCCACGCGTGTACGCGATCATCGCACCCGATTCCACAACCCAGAGCTCGCAGAGCGGGCTCAGCGGCGTGAAACGAACTGAGGCGATGGGGGAGGTCGTTGATCGACTGCTCCAATCGGGCGAGGATGTCCTCGTCTCCCTCGCACCCTCGATCTTCCCCAATGCAGGACGCACCGATCCGATCGCACGAGCAATAGAACCATTCGGGATCGTCCCCGACCCGGGCCACCCGATATTGCACGAGCGGATGGGCCCAGTGGGACGCATGGCTGACCCGGTGACGACACTCATCCCCGAATCTGGTTCGCACCCGATCGCAGGTGCGATCGCCGGGCTCAACACCGTGCTGACATGGGCGATTCCGTTGGAAATCAACGAATCGGAAGGTGTCGACAACGCCGCACTTCTCACAACGCTCGGGAACGACGAAACCTGGGGCGAGAGCAACTGGATCACACTCTGGCGCCGTCCGACTCAATCGCGACAGGTCATGCCCAACCAGCCTGTCTATAACGAGACAGACGATATCAAACGCGACGCATGGACACTCGGTGCTTCCGCGAAACGAACCCTCAGGGGACAGGAACAACGCCTGATCGTCATTGGGTCGAACGGATGGTCCGGTGATGCCGTCTTCTCCGGTACCGAGCGGGTCATCGATGGACGCGTCACCAGGCGATGGGCTGGGAATCGGACCCTGTTCGATTCATCCATCGCATGGCTCGCGGGCATGGACGATCTGATCGGCGCGGGGACAGACGCCCGCCCGATCGCAACGATCGAACCACTCGATGCGCGTCAGTTCTCAGTCATCCGTTGGGTGTTGCTCGCGGGGATGCCCGGCGTCATCCTCCTGCTCGGGATGGCGTACCGGCTCATCTTCGGGTAATCCACGCTCTTTCATCGCCGCGCGGAACCGACGCGTCACGATCGTGGTGCACCAGAGCCCGAGCGGAACGACGATAATCGTCTCCGCGACACGATTAATCAGATCCGCACCGATGGCCGTCCTCATATCGATGACGGCGGTACCTTTCGACATCGTCGCTGCGAGCCCAACCCCCCACTCGCGGAATCCGATCCCGCCACCAGTGATGGGTATGACCTGCGCGGCTTGTGAGACTGCCGTAACCAGCACGATCTGCAAGGGCGTGATCTCGACCCCCAGCATGGCGAATGCCGCCGCGTATCGCAGCATCCACACAAGCAGATCCGCATATCGCCACATTAACCCGCGGATCATCAATCCGAGTTGATCGCTCTTTGTTTCAGCAAGCATTGCCGCGATGACGAGGACATAGATCGGGATGCTCAGGATGAGCGCGATCTGGGCGATACCGACACCTGGACTGATGAGCAAGGCAAGCCCAAGCCCGATCGCGTTAGCAATGATCGCATGGACCAGGGACCAGACACTCGCCTCAACACTATCGCGGACCCTGATCTGGTTGACCTTGGCATGGTACCCGATGCGCCCGACAAGCCCGGGCCTCATCGGAAGATGGTTGAGCAACCACGCGCTCCCCACCAACGCGAGCATCTCCAGTCGGGCGATCTCCCCGTGACGCCGGTTCAATGCCCACAGGCATTGAGATACGAATATCCAGTTCAGGATCGGCCCGAGCAATACCAACACAATGGCCCAGACAGGCGCTCGCAACATCTGATCGAAGAAAGAGCCCAGTTCGCTCGGGTTCGCCACGAAATACACCGCGGCTGCACAGAGCAGAATCCCTCCTACCACATACCCGGAGCGTCGAACCAATGACGATCGACGCGGACTGGATGGGAGTTCATCGGACATCACGATCCTCGCGGTGGATCAGTTTCCGAGCCCGTCGAAGCTCGGTGTCATCGCATCGACTCCCGGACCTACGGTTCCGAGTATCGGTATGCCCGAACGAAGACGCCCATGCACGATTTCTGCGATGCGTTTCACATTCGGGTCTGAGACATGCACGATGGTCTCGAAGATTGGAGAATCCGGAGCGTCCGTACGGGTTAGGAGTGCGCAGGCGAGCGTGATCGGATCAACACTCGATTCGATGAGTGAATCACTCAATAGCGAAGACGCAACATGATCATCGAAGCCCATCATCGCGGCATGCTGGTGACGCTGCGGGAGGGTGAGCATCATCGCTGCGCGTGTCTGTTCGTCCGAACGGGTGTACAGGTCGTTTATCGCGCTGATCAGACGATCGAGCTCGTCATCATCGAAAGCACCGCCCGCCGCGGGATTCACGATCCGAGCACTGATTGCGCTGATCGCACGGCGATGAGCGTCCTTGTCCGGGCTCTGTAGCATCGTGATGAGCTCTCCGGCCTCGACATCGGTGACGAGCAAACCTGGCCGCTGAACGAGCGAGGTCTCCGCCGTCAACCCGAGCGGTGAGTTCACGATGCCAAAGATGTTCTGGTCTGGTGAGGCCTGCTGTTGCATGGCCGCGGTATCAGTGAGACGCGCACGGAACCCCTGGATCAAACGCCAGCGCTGTCGCATCGAAGTTCCCGGCTGCTGCTCTATTAACCAGTCCGTGCTCTCGGAATCCGCATAGATCGACACGCTGAGTGATTCACGCGGTTCGAGTCTCAGACGGGTATCGAGCTGTATCACCTTGGATCTGGGAGTCCCGGCAAAGTTATTGTTTTGTGTCGCCACTCCCACGGGCTCGACGAGCACGCGTGAGTTGATCGGTGCGTTGGGCCCAACCGCCAACGGAACCGGAGCTGTATTCTGCAGACGGATCGTAAGCCGAGGCCGATCGCCCTCATGGTATACGCCTTTTTCGTGCTCAACGGACAGGTACTGGAAGGAACTGGGCCGTTCGAGCATCTTCTCGATCCATCCCGGCACCCGCTCCGCAAGGATAATCATCTCGCGCCCGGCATCTGTCAGGACCTGATCCTCCACACCGAGGTGCTGGAGGCGGGTATAGCAGTACGCACCTATCGCCTGCATCACATTATTGTGAGCGAGCTTCATGTACAGCTCAATCGCTTCGTCTTTGCGTCCCAGGCGTTCGTAGCTCTGCGCCCGAATGAGGTCGATCGCCGCGACGCCGCGTGACGAACTGGTCGCTTGCAGGCATTCCTCGTATCGCCCCTCGGCGAAGAGGGCCATGGGCTCGATCCGGTCGAGTTGGTCCGCAGAACCCGGGAGTTGCTCACGCATCGCCTGAAGCTCTTCACGAATCCGATCCGCATCGAGTCCCACGATCGCACGGATGGTATTGAGATCGAGCATTCGAACAACGACCTGCGAGAGAAGGGCGTTGACATTCGCGCCCGGCGCCGAGGCCATCTGTGCAAAGCGAGCGATATCTTCTGTAATCGTGAGTTCGATGTCATCGAGGACCGAGCGGACTTTTTCGTGCTCATCGTTCGCGTGGGCCGCGAAGATCCGCATTTTGTTGATCCCGAGTGTGTATCTCAGGTCCGAGGGCTTGAGCAGCCCGTCGGTTGGGAGCTGCGCTTCGATGTACGCGTCGATCCGAGCCTGCGCGGCAGCACGCTGATCGGAGATCGCTGCATCGAGCGGGCCCATCGGAACCTCGGCCCCATCCGCCTGCCACTCGATCGAGATTCGGATCTCTTCGATCTGTTCTGGGATGCTCCCGGTTTCAAGCGAAAAGAGCTTGATTGCGTTGTACAGAAATCGCTTACACTCCTCGATCGCGCCCTGACGAGCAAGCATCTTCGCGATCGTCATGTGCACATTCGCGTCGAGCGGGTCCGCCTTGAGCAGACGGATCTGGTAATCCAGATTGGTCACATGATCGTTTCGGACGCTTGCGTAATACTGTGCCGCGAGCGAGGCGGCCGATTTGTGCGAGGGATCGAGTCGGGTTGCCTGGTGCAATCGTTCAAGGAATCCCGCGGTATTCCCCGCTTCGCGTTCAAGCAATGCTGCGTCGAGCGCGAGCCGTGACCGCACTGCTGCGTCGAGCGAACTGCCCGCATCGCCAAGGAACCGATCGTACAGCGCCTTGCGTTCTTCGAGCGTTTGCTTTTCGTTGATCTTTGCGCTGATCAAACGGAGCTGCGCAACCGTATCTCCGGGATCAATACGGATGACCTGACGAGTCGCATCGAGCATCCGCTGTTCATCACCCGCAAGCCACGCGGCCTGTGCGAGATCTCGCGCCAACTCGGCATCCTGAGGATCGAGCGACAACGCCATCTCCATGAGGATCGCGGAAAACTCGTAATCGATCGGGCTCGGAGATTCATGGAGGCGTAGATCGAGAATCGCCGCACGCTTGAGCAACCAAGGGAGCTCCTGCTTGAAGGTAACCCGGGAACGATTGACATCGCCCGGCTGAGCGAATGTGGGCGAGGTGCTCGGCTGCGCGTCCTGAGCGTGCAACGAACGCACCCCTCCGGAGCTGGCAACAAGAATCAGAGCCGAACAGATGTGTGATTTCATGAGAGATTGAGTTCCTGCAACGGGTACGGCGATCAGACGAGTCCACTATACACGCTTATGGTGATCATACGCTCGCGATGAGTGCCGCCGGGATGAGTACGAGTGTGGAGCCCGCAAGGATCAATGCATTCCCCGATTCGAGCAATACACGAATCAGCCCGTGCGGGCGTGGGAACACGCGATCCACGACACACATCAGGAACACGAGCTGAGCGGCACACAATGAGACCAGCCCGGCACTCATCGAAACCCAGGTGCTCGAGAGTACGCCAGCGTGGGTTTCCATGATCAGCCAGACGCCGAGCACCCCCAACGCGAGACTCCATGCCCCCGCGATGAGAGTGAGCAACGCCAATGTGAACCAGCGCTGCTGCATCCTTGGTTATCCCATCGCCATCGAAATCAGGAACTCGGCGTTCGTCTTGTGCTTCCCGAGTCGGGACTTGAGCAGCTCCATCGATTCCACGACATTCATGTCTGCGAGAACCTTGCGGAGTCGATACACCAGCTCGAGCTCCTTGGGATCCATAAGCAACTCCTCGCGACGCGTGCCAGAAGCCGCGACATCGATCGCGGGATAGATCCGCTTCTCGACGAGTCGACGATCGAGGTGCAGCTCGGAGTTACCCGTGCCCTTGAACTCTTCGAAGATCACCTCGTCCATCTTGGATCCGGTATCGACGAGCGCCGTGCCGATGATGGTCAATGACCCGCCACCCTCGATCGCACGCGCGGCACCGAAGAACTTCTTGGGGCGCTGGAGCGCGTTGGAATCGAGACCGCCGGACATGATCTTGCCCGAATGCGGGATCTCCGAGTTATAAGCACGAGCCAGACGCGTGATCGAGTCAAGAAGAATGACAACATCCTGCCCGAACTCGACCATCCGCTTCGCCTTCTCGATCACCATCTCTGCGACAGCGACATGCCGGTTGGACTGCTCATCAAAGGTGCTTGCGACGACCTCGACATCCTTGCCAACATTGCGTTTAAAGTCCGTGACTTCCTCGGGGCGTTCGTCCACAAGCAGGACGATCATGTTCACCTCGGGGTAGTTCTGGGTGATTGACTGTGTCATCTTCTGCATGAGCACCGTCTTACCCGTACGAGGCGGCGCAACAATCAGCGCACGCTGTCCCATACCGATCGGAGCAACAAGATCCACGATCCGCATCTCGATCGACTCGGGCGAAGTCTCGAGGAGCAATCGCTTCTCGGGATGCATCGGGACCAAGTCCTCGAAGTTGACCAGATCGTGGACGACCTGCGGCTCCTGCCCGTTGATCTTCTCGACCTTGAGCAGCGCGAAGTATCGCTCGCTCTCCTTGGGCGGGCGGATCGCGCCGCGTACCGTCATGCCGCGGCGAAGACCGAATCGACGGATCTGGCTCGGCGAGACATAGATGTCATCGGGACCGGGCAGGTAGCTGAGCTCAGGGCTCCGGAGGAACCCAAACCCGTCGGACATGATCTGCAGGGTCCCCTCACCAAACATGATTCCCTGTTTCGCGGCGCGGGCCTTGAGGATCTTGAAAATCAGATCCTGTTTGGGGAGCTGGTGAAACTCTTCAAGCCCTTCCTTGTCTGCGATCTCGATGATCTCTTTGAGGTCCATCTTCTGGAAATCAGAGATCGTCAATCCGTCGTCGACCATCTTCCCGCCGGAGGCCGCAACGATGCGTTCGAGCTCCTCCGCCTCGCGCTCGAGCTGCTCGTCGCTCGGGAGTACATGCGAGGGGTAGGCGCTCGAGGAGCTCTTTGGGCGTCCCCCACCGCCGCCGCCGCCGGATCCGCGCCGCTTCTTGCGCTTACGCCGGCGTCCGCCTCCGTCGTTGTCGTTGTTCTGGCCCCCTGAGTTCTGGCCACCCGAGTTCTG
>DDGE01000047.1:98693-124038 GCA_002337545.1 Phycisphaerales bacterium UBA1910
AGTTCTGGCCACCCGAGTTCTGGTTGGACGAGTTCTGGCTTGATGAGCCCTGCCCGCCGGAGTGCTGACCGCCACCAGAGTTCTGGGAGTCAGATCCGCCTTTGCTCTTTGGCTCTGCCGTCGAGGTCGGCTTTGATCCCTCGCTCTTACTCTTGGGCGCTGAGGACTCCTCGCCCTTGGGCTTGGGTGCCGTTTTCGGTTCGGCGCTGACCTTCTTGGTGACCTTTTTCTTGGTCGTTCGTTTCTTTTTGGTGGTTTTGGGCTCTTGCTCAACAACCTCGGACGACTTGGCCATATCGATGGTCCTTTTCAGGGCGGCGTCGCAGATCGGTTCGTTCGATCACCTGTGCGTGCCATGTGGATTGGGCGCGTCTGCACCCGATTTGGAGTTGCGCTCAGAACGAGCGGAGTTGTGATTGGTTCTGTACTTCAGTGGTTGGGATTCAGTCCCGGATTCAGACGCAACCCAGAGCTTGCATAGGCACAACAAGGATCATGGTGTGCCGGTGAACCTGACGACGCACACAATACGCATCGAATCGGGGCCCGGGTTGTCAATGTGTATCGAGTCGGCAGTCAATCGTGCGGTTGCCTTTGACGAAGATCCTTCTGAATCGACGCGAGCACCCGAGCGACCCGCCCGTGAAGCTCATCGGGCATGCCGGTATTGCTGACTATATAATCGGATCTATTCCGCTTCTCTTCAAGTCCCATCTGCGCATTTTCTCGTCGATCCAGCTCGGATTCATCCCAACCGCGGGTGCTTTTGACCCTTGAGAGGCGAATTTCACGCGGAGTATCCACAAAGACGATTGCATCGCACTCGCTATCGACCCCGGCCTCAAAGAGCAACGGGGCGTCCACGATCACCCCAGAAGCCCCATTCTCGCGGGCCCTTCTGATCAACTCGTGCCGTTGTGTATGCACCAGCGGATGGATGTAGCCCTCGAGTCTTCGCCGCTCTTCATCGGATTCGAACACGATTTGTGCCACACGCGATCGATCAATTGAACCATCTGAAGCAAAGACCCGCTCTCCCCACCACTCGTGCAGCTGTGCTTTGACCGGATCACTCAGTAGCAACTCTCGCACGCACGCGTCGGAATCCGAGATCACACAACCGAGCTCCTCAAAGACCCGAGCCACAGTCGATTTCCCAGAACCGATCCCGCCGACGATCCCAATTACGGGCGTGATGTGTTTGCCCGGGCCCTGTGCTGACATGCGATCCACCTGTGCCCTGATCGTACCAAGTACCCGCTCAGGGTGCTCGACACCGCGCCAAACGAGATCGATACTGCCCGTCCCTGCGGTTGTGACCCCGATCGATCCGAGCCCCATGACCTGCTCACCAACTGGTCTGACGAGGATGGTGTGCTGGACACGCCGGAGTGGGAGTTCCACCCGCACCCGGCGCAGGATCCCGGAAGTCACGAGGATCGATGATTCCGTCAGCACATGCCGACGCGCGATCCAGTCGATCCAACCAAATATAAAGCGCACGCACAGGATGACAAGCGGAACCCAGCTCAGTTGCAAGTAAACACTTTGCCCCGTGAGCATACTCAACCAACGAAACCCGCCCCACGCCACAAGCATCACCACAATCAGTCGCCACATCTGCGTGAAAACAAACGCGATATGCGGCCGATCGTCGATGAGCACACGCTCAGATGCTGATTGTTTCACGGAGTTCATCGACGATCCAAACTTTGCAAAACTATGAAAACAGACACAGACCACACAGTCAATACGCGAGATGTTAAAACAGGTAAACCCTTTAGGTACATTTCTTTATATTTCTATCCGCGCTTCTCTTGATTCAGGTGCTGAAACAGCGATGATAGAGAGTCCGAACCAACTCAGAGTGACACCCTTTCGGAGTTCGCGGGGGCTTTGACTGGTTTATCGACTGATTGAATCTGGAGAGATGACAACATGAAGAAAGCAGTGTGTATCGCTGCGCTGATCGGGCTCTCTGCCCCAGCGTTCGCAGGAGAAGTTTTTAATCAAGGATTCGAATCCGACACCGCTGGCTGGTTTGACAGCTCCAACGGCTGGTATGGCGGCGTGAATCGCGTTGCCAGCGGCACCGATGGCATCAGCTCTGCTTCGGGATCGTACCACGCACAGTTTACCCAATCCAGCGACACCGGCGGCTTCACCCGTTTCGATGGATACCGGGACAACTGGTCTGGCCCATACCAAGCGAGTGTCGCGATCTATCTTGATACTAGCTGGGCCGCGGGCGAGGGCTTTGACTACTCGGTGGCCTCGAACAACGCGAGTGGCGATCATCTCCGTGACTTCATCTTCCATGTCGCAATGGATTCCTCCACTGGTGAACTGCTCGTGGGTGGCAGCAATAACACCAACTTCGAACCCCGTGAAGATCTGGACACTATCAACCACGCCGTGATCACTGATTCGGGCTGGTACACCTTCGAGCATAGCTTCTTTGAAGCGGGCGATGGCTCGCTCGCGGTCGCGCTCAATCTGTATGATGCTGGCGGCAACCTGATCTTCCAGGAAATCCGCAACAACGCGGGCGATTTGCTCGGCAGTGTCGCTGGCGGGAACCGCTACGGCTGGTTTAATAACATCGATATCGCCGGCGGTATTAATGTTGATGATGTCATGCTCAATGTCGTCCCGCTTCCCCCGGCAGCACTCGCCGGGCTCGGGATGCTCGCAGGTTTCGCGGGTGTCCGCAAGCTCCGTCAGCGCTGATCCGTTTCATCATTGAATATCAACTGAGAGACCGCTCCGAGAGGGAGCGGTCTCTTTTCATTGCGTGGCTGGAACGATTCAACGCGAGGGGATCATGTCGGGCTTGAGGACCGCGATCTCGGGGTAGTTGCGGTAGTAGCCGTTGAAGTCCAGCCCGTAGCCGACCACGAACTCGTCGGGGATCTCGAAGCCCACATAGTCCACATCGACATCGATCGTGCGGTTGGTTTTTTTGTCGAGCATGACCCCCATCCGGAGCGACGCAGGGTTCTGGGCCTCGAGGAGCCCCTTCACGGTCGCGAGCGTCTGCCCGGAGTCGAGGATGTCGTCGAGCACGATGATGTGCTTGCCCTCCAAGTCCGCCGGCAACTCAGAAGCGAGGTGGGCCCCCTTGCTGGTCACCGACTCGCCCGGGTAGCTAGAAACGGCCACCAGCCCGAGCGAGAGCTTCATGGGCAGCTCACGAACCAGATCCGCTACAAAGATCATGGCCCCGGTCATGATGGGGATGATGACAATCTGATCCTCGTCGAGCTCCGTGTGCCCGTCCTTTGCCAGATCGGCGCGGAGATCGTGCACGATCTCCTCCGCCATCGCTTGCACGCGTTGGGCGATCTGGGCACGGGTCACAAGGATGCGATCGATCTCGGGGAACACGGGTCATGATAGCCCCGTCCCGGTTCTGGGGATCCACCGCACGATCCGTGATCCCAAGTGGATAACTCGCAACCGGATCGGGGGGAGCCGTCTCCGCTCTGTGGTTTTGTATACACATTCTTGCGCGACTCTCCCCAACTCTATGGTCGTCCCTGCAAATAGCACAACGCTCACATTCCACGCCAACGATCGCAGTTACATTCGAATGGACATGCCATACATTGAAAGGAGAATGACATGGACATAATGAACAGTTACCGTATCGCCCTGATTGCCGCGTGCTCGGGCAGCACACTCGCCCAGACCACATACAGCGAGGGCACCATCAACATCCAACGCACGAAGCTGCAAAGCTACGCATCGAGCACCGACGGGTGGCTGAGCACACAGACCACGCCTCGGTTCTGGACCTGGGAGCTGAGCAGCTCGATCACGGATTTTTCTAAAACCTCTCCAAATATGAATCAATGGATCCATGTGCCGCCGCATGTGACATCGGGCCTTGTAGACGGCTCAGGAACAATCGATACGACTGTGCTCGCGGATATTGCATCGTACATCTCCGACAGGATCATCGCCAATGGGTACACAGGCGGTGATTACGCGATCTTCATCCAGAACTGGATCCGAGAATCAAAGCTCTCCCAGAGCTCAGGGGATGATCTCGTTCTGCCCCTCGATTCAAACGGCGACCCGTTCGATACCGCCCCCGGGGATCCGTTGGTGAACGGTTGGGATGACCAGGATCACGGCAGAAATACCGGAAACACCGGCACACCGTGGCGGAGCGAAGGCCTGGCGGATACGTATGGCGACAACCTCGCTTCATCGCTCATCAACCAGATCGAAATCAATGTCGTCGCAGATCCGGCATACACAACATTCCCGAAGCCGGCCCGTGTTTTCTTTGATGAGGAGTTCGCTCCCGGAGCCGCATGCAGCCTTGAACCAATCGCCATGCTCCAATCCATGACGAACGACACACGATTCAGCACCGAAACACTCTACGGCAACTTCCACCTCTGGGACCCGACACCTTCGTCTACGACCGCGGACGAGCTCTTCTATGACGCGGACCTCGTCGATGTCGCGAGCTGGCTGCCGACATACTTTGATGACTACACCGCTCAGGTTCTCTACCACGGTGGCAGCTGCGGCTCGTGCCCGAACCCGTGCTGGGACCACGAGTACTACCCCATCGGAAATCGTGTCGGTGGGATGCTCAAATCCTGCCGAGACGGACTGATCCAAGCAGGTTTCGGTGATGCGATCGACAGCATGTGGGGCAGCGATGTGCTCTGGAGCAACTATGGCACCTCTGTGTGGTACTCGGAAACTTACCCGTCAATCTCCAGGGGTGACCGCGGTGCTCGGATGTGCACGGATCGGACCGACCAGAGGTATGGGTACCACCAAGGCGCGAGCTCCGGAAGCGCGGATATGCACGCACCGGTGCTCTATCCGCCGTATCAGGAGCACCAGTTTGATACCCTGAGCGATACGGATTCCTGCCCCGCCACAGCCCCGGAGACTCATGCAGAAGCATGGTTGCGCACCGCTCGCATGCAGCTCGACCACGCCATTTTCTCATTCGACGAGTTCGATACACTCGAATCCGGGCTCTCGCCGAAACGGTTCTCTCCTTGGGTACCCCAAGTTGGAACCGCAGTTTATGTGCCGAACGATATGCACCGGGCAAGTATCACAACCAAGACTGCTGTCCGAGACATCATCGCGCTTTGCAAATCCAGAGGTGCCAACGAACTCATTTTCTGGGCGAATCCCGGCTCGAGCGGGTTCCAGAACGGCAAACAGAACGACTGGGACGCCACAAACGATGCGCTCAGCCAGGTGTACGACTACAACCTGACATCCGTCGTCGTCAACCCGGACGTCAGCACATCGCCGAGCAGAACGGCGCTCGATGCGATGATGTTCGGTGAGGAGCACGCGCACGATGTCGCCGCGCAGACGACATACTTCGGTGCCAACACCATCGTGCACGCATCGACACAGGCGGAGTTTACGATCACGAATGTCGCAACAAACGCGACCGACTACGCCTTCATCGCCGAGATCATTGATGGGAACGGCCCTTGGGATGCCGCGACCTTCACGATCTCCATTTACAACTACTCAACTTCGGCTTACGAAACGCTCTCCGTGACCCACAGTGAGCCGATGAGCACCAGCACCCGACGGGCCGTGTTCGACGATTCCGATTCGAACGACTACTCGGACTGGTACACCCGCGATCACGACAACCAAGGCGATGTGTCCGATGTGATCGATCGCAAGACGATCCACCGGTGGGATTTCAAGCTCAGCACGCCCTCCGACTACATCTCCTCTGGCAAGATGAACATCCAGCTCCTTACGGCGCGCATCGTGTCGGGCAAGATCACAGAAGCCGATCCGCTGCGGATCGATCTCCAGCAGCTCTACGAGATCGACTCGGCAAACGACAACTACGCGTCCATGACGCTCGCGACCGATCTCAACGGTGACGGCACCACTACCGCGGCCGATGCCCAGCGGTTCATCGAGCAGTTTGTCAGGAATGACCACCGTGGCCTGGACATGAACGAAGACGGAGCCGTCGACATACACGACCTGGAACGCGTCCTCAACGAGATGGGTTCAAACTAAGCATCGCTTACTCAGGATCACAACAGCCGCCCCAAGGGGCGGCTTTTTTCATAGCTCGCCGGATTGCCTCGCCTCCGAGTACCGCACCAGCGACGCGTCGATGATCTCGTGCGCCAGGGCTGCCGGCTGGATCTCGTCCACCTCCACGCTTTTGCCCTCGAGTTGCTTGTAGTCCTCGAAGAACCGCTTGAGCATCTTGAAGGTGTGCTTGGGGAAGTCCTGGATGGTCTGGTAGTCCTCGAACTCATGGTCGTTGATGAGCACCGCGATGATCTTGTGATCGGGGGCGCCGTCGTCGATCATCGTCATCACCCCGATCGCGCGAGCCTCACAGATGCACATGGTCGGCACCTTCTCGGTACAGAACACCAGCACATCCAATGGGTCATCGTCCTCCGCCAGCGTCTGGGGGATGAACCCGTAGTTCGCGGGGTAGTAGACGGCGCTGGATAGCACCCGGTCCAATCTGAGCATTCCGGTGGGCTTATCGAGCTCATACTTGTTGCTCGATCCCTTCGGGATCTCGATAATGGCGCGGAAATGGCTTGGGAGACTTTTCTCCTTCAGCCCCGGTCGTACATCATGCCAAGGGTGCTCCATAGTCAAGGGTAGCCCTTCACTACCTGCCCAGCACGACGCTCGTTGACTGTTCATAAACGATTGTTCTTTGAACCCGATCACAACCGACATCCATCCCCGGGGCATACCCTATATCCATGCTCAGAATCGACTACGCCAACTGCCTCCGTTCTCGTGTCGGTGAACACGGGCTCGTCGACGACACCATCTCAGCGCATGCAGAGAAACTCACGGAACTCACCCGTTCACTGAACGATTCGCGTGGGACAGGATGGGAACGCTGGCGTGAGCTCTGGAACGCGCCGATGCGCGACACCCACCTCAACCAGGCCCATGCAGTTGCCAACGATAGTGAGGGACGATTCAAGAATGTGATCGTCCTCGGCATCGGCGGCTCGGCCCTTGGTAATATCGCGATTCAATCGGCACTGAACTCACCCAGCTATAACCTGCTCTCCGATTCGGAACGCCCCGGGCCCCGCCTCTTTGTCGTGGACAATGTTGATCCGGCGAACCTCAACGCGATTCTTTCGATCTGTGATCCCAAAGAGACACTCTTCAATGTCATCTCAAAGTCCGGCGAAACCGCGGAGACGGCGTCCCAGTTCATGATCGTCCGCAAGATCCTCCAAGATTCGGTCGGATCGCGCTGGGCGGATCATGTTGTCGCGATCACGGACCCTGAGAAGGGCACGATGCGTTCGATCTGCGACGACGCGGGCATCACCACCCTCCCCGTCCCCGAGGGCGTCGGCGGGCGATTCTCCGTGCTCTCACCAGTCGGGCTCTTTTCCGCGGCTATCGCAGGTATCGACATCGACGCGCTGCTCGATGGTGCCAAGGCCATGGACGAACGATGCTCGAACGAGGACGCATCCAAGAACCCCGCAGCGGTGCTCGCCCACCTGCTCGTGCGACTGGGCGTCGATCAGAGCAAGCCCAATCATGTCATGATGCCCTACGCCAACAGTCTCAAGCTCATGGGCGACTGGTACGCGCAGCTCTGGGCCGAGTCATTGGGCAAGAAGTTCAACACGCAAGGCAACGAGGTTTTCGCGGGCTTCACACCCATCAGCGCCCTGGGCACCACCGACCAGCACTCGCAGGTCCAGCTCTACCGCGAGGGCCCCAACGACAAGGTCATCGGCTTCTGCGAGGTCGAGGACTTCGGCGACGACCAATCCCTCACCATCCCCACCGGCATGGGCGTCGATGCGATCGAGTACCTCGAGGGTAAGCGAATGGTCGACCTGCTGAACGCGGAAAAACGGGCCACCGAGTACGCGCTCGTCGAATCACAGCGTCCCAACTACACCATCAAATTCCCCAAGGTCGACGCGCACCATGTCGGCGAGTTCATCGCCCTGTGGGAAATCGCGACGGCCTACGCGGGGTTGATGCTCGGCATCGACGCATACGACCAGCCCGCGGTGGAAACCGGAAAAAAGGCCACCTTCGGGCTCATGGGACGCGATGGGTACAGCGATTGGTTGAGTAAGGTGAATGACACGCTGGGTGAGACGCCGTTCGTCGTGTGATTTCAAAGCCCGCGCTTTGAGTGGACTGCCCAATCTGGTACCTTTCCTGTATCGCACGCCGTGCTATGGGAGGGAAACCATGCGCCCGTCTCGCTCGATTTACTTCGTGTCGTTGTTATGCTCCTCGCCCTTGATCGCCGGTCCCTGCGACCCCGCGGTGCTGCTCGGGCCCGCAAGTACCCGGTTCCTGGGGTCAAGCAGCGAGCCTGCGCGAATCGTGACCGAAGATTTGGACGCCGACGGGAACGCCGACCTGATCGTTGCCGAGAAGTTCGCCGATCGTGTTTCTGTGCATCTCGGGCTGGGCGATGGAACATTCGCACCCGCTTCCCACTTCAGCACCGGCGACCAGCCCGTCGGGCTCGCGATCGTGGATTTCGACGGCGATTCTCACCTCGATATCGCAACCGGCAACCAGAACGACTCATCGGTCACCATCCTGCTGGGCGACGGGATGGGGGGCTTTGTTTCAGGCGGCAACTACGACGCGGGATTCTTTGTCACGCCGGATGATCTGGCCTGCGCCGATTTCGATGGCGACAATGACATCGACATCGTGACCAGCAGCCAGGGCAACTCGGTGCGGGTGATGCTCAACAACGGCGATGGCAGCTTCGCTTTGCCGGTGTTCGTGAACATACTCTCCAGCGTGAACTCGGTGGCTGTTGGATTGCTGAACAACGACTCCATACCTGACATCGTTGCAACGGGGCTGACCACAAATGAGGTGTTCGTGCTGTTGGGGCTGGGCAACGGCGCCTTCTCAGCGCCCGTTGCGTTCGACACAAGCAACGGCCCGCGCGATGTGCAGATCGCAGACATCAACGACGACGGGCACATGGACCTGGTCGTAGCGCACACTTTCGATGATCTCGTGGGCGTGCACCTTGGCAACAGCACCGGGGTCTTCGCACCCGCGATCAACTCCACGCTCGGCACGGGGCTCCTTGAGGTTCAGCCCGCCGACATGGACGGCGACGGGAACCTTGATCTTATGGCCGCAACCTTCGGGACCTTCCCGCAGGCCATCGCGATGGTTCGGGGCAACGGCGACGGAACCTTCAGTTCCCAGAACGACTTTCCCTCGGGCAACGGGCCCGTCTCAATCGTCATCGCCGACTTTGACAACGACTCGGGACCCGATGTCGCGGCCGTCCATTCGGCCAGCAACGACCTCTATATCTACCTCAACCAGTGTCCACCCAACTTCTGCGGCTGCAATCCGGCAGACCTCGCCGCTCCTTGCGGCTCGCTCGATTTTTTCGATGTCAGCGCCTTTCTCAGCGCGTTCATCGCGATGGACCCTGTCGCAGACTTTGCGGCTCCCTTCGGGACATTCAACTTCTTTGATGTCAGCGCCTTCCTCATCGCGTTCAACAACGGATGCCCGTAGCGCACTTCAGATTGGCACGCCATTTGTGCATACCTCCCCAACGGGTGGCTGCTGTTCACGGATGAACAGGGTCACGCCGCGTGTTTCGGGGTATTGCTATGGACTATGGGCTGCAGATCTCCGCGTCGGGCGCACTCGCGAGTATTCATGCGCAAGATACGCTCACGAATAATCTTGCGAACATCAACACCACAGGTTTCAAGCCCTTGCTCGCGGGGACCATGTTCCGAGAAGCCGCTCGGATTGAGGATCAACTCCCCCAGTTCAGTTCGAACACCCTGCTCGAACGCCTTGGGTCTGGCGTACTTTCTGCGCCCGAAACAATCAACTTTGCGCAGGGTGAGCTGATTTCTTCCGACAGCGAGTTCGATCTCGCGATTGAAGGCGACGGGTTCTTCCTCGTCGGCGACCCCAACAACCCCGCGTTCACCCGCGATGGACGCTTCACGCTCAACGCAGAGAACCAACTTGTGATGACCGCGACCGGCACCCCGGTCCTCTCAGAAAAGGGCGATCCGATCCAGATCGATCCGACGCAGGGCATCCTCGAAGTCTGGAGCGATGGGCGGATCCTTCAGAACGGGCAGCCCGTTGCGAAGCTCGCGTTTGCCGATGTGCCCAGCCGCGACATCCTTCGACCGATCGGAGGCGGTCAGTACGCGAGCAAAGATGGTTCAGCTCTGCAAACCATTGAAGGCAGCGGGAGTATCCGCCAGTACATGCTCGAGGGTTCCGGTGCAAACGAGATCGACGCACTGATGAAGATCCAGAGTGCATCTCGCAGCGCCCAGAGCAATATCGGGATGATCGACATGCAGAACCGCTTGATCTCCCAAGCAATCAACACATTCGGACGGCTCTCCTAAGCCCTGAACTGACAAGGACATAGAACCATGGCCATCATCGCGATGCAATCCGCAGCAACAGGGCTCCGTGCGCTCGACACACGACTCGATGTCATTGCCAATAACCTGGCGAATGTGAACACGGAGGGATTCAAGAGTTCACGCGTGAACTTCGAAGACCTCCTGTATCTGGAGAGGGCTCAGCCGGGCGTCGAGAACGCGATCGGTGATCAACGCCCAACGGGTCTGTATGTGGGGCTTGGCGTTGCGGTGAGCGGGACGCAGCAGGACTTTACAATCGGCACACCGATCAGCACCACCTCGCCAACAGACATGATGATCGAGGGGCGAGGATTCTTCAAGGTTCGCGTCGAAGACTCCCTGGGCAACGGCGGCATCGCGTATACCCGCAACGGGAACTTTGTCCGGAACTCAGAAGGCGATCTGGTCCTTGCAAACTCCGATGGGCGCTATCTCGATCCCGCAATTACCATCCCTCCAGAGGCAGAAAATATTTCCGTAAGTGCTGACGGGAGAGTGACCTACACGACAGGCGGCGATCCAAATGTACAGGAAGCCGGGCAACTGGCAATCAGTATATTCGTGAACCCGGAGGGGTTGAGTTCGATCGGTTCGAACCTCTGGGTCGAATCCGCGGCATCCGGTCCACCCATTGATGGCGAGCCGAGCACGGAAAACTTCGGGAAGATACGAAGCTCGACACTCGAGGGCTCCAATGTCGATCCGTCGCGTGAACTGATAGAACTCATCCGAACCCAGCGGGCGTTCGAGATGAACTCCCAGGCCATCCGTGCGGCAGACGAAACGCTCCAGTCCGTCGCCCAGCTCCGCCGGTAAACCGTAAACCCCTGAGGAATAACATGTTTCGCCTCATTGCCATATTCATCCTGATCTCCCTGATCGCAACCTTTGCTCATGCGGATGAAGCATCATCGCGTGTGACACGCGTTGAGCTGCGATCCACGGTGCGACTTGATGAAACCAGCAATACCCCCACACTTGGGGATGTAGCCCGGATCAATGGCGAGCAGGCGGCCAAACTCAGCGAACTGGCGATCGAACTCGACAAGCCGATCGAAAAAGGGGCTTGGTCGATCATCCGACACACCACCATCAGGTCACTGATCAAGGACGCACAGGGGATCAACGAGGGCGGTATCGTGATTGTCGGCCCGGATGTGCGGATCACCCAAGTCCGCACACGCGAAAGCGTTCAAAGTCAGCCAACGGTGCTCGAGAAGAAAAGCACCGCCCCAGACTACCCCACTCTTCGTCAGCAGCTCGAGCGTTGGACCATCGATCGATTGGACACGACTCCAGAGCAATCTCGTATCCGATTCCATGAAAAAGACATGGATGATCTCAACACCCCGATCAACGGGTGCATCGTTGAGGTCCGTGAGATCGGGCGATCCGAACAGATGCTCTTGGGCGTTGTGATCTATAAAGATGAGCGGGTTGTGCTCAATCGCTCTTTCCGATTTGAGGTGCTCATCCAGCGGCCGGTCCGCGTCAGCACCCAGCAGATCCGCCGATCGAGCGTGATTTCTCACGAGAACTCGAAGATCGAGCAGCGCTGGTTGAGTGTCGCGGAGCAGATCGCCGACCCAGATCGTGCGATCGGGATGATTACGATCTCCACAATCGACAGCGGACGCATGATCCTGACAACAAACCTTGAAGCGCCGATTCTGGTCGAACGGGGCCAGCTCGTCAACGCCCGATCGCTCGCCGGAAGCGTCAGTGTGTCCATGCTTGCCCGCTCGAAACAGAATGGACGCCTGGGCGACATCATCGAGCTTGAGTCGAAGGACAGAACCCAACAGTTCCATGCACGCGTCGCTGGTCCTCGCCAGGTCGTGATTCTGCAACCAGATCACCAAAGCTCCAGATCGGGCACAGCCCGCAGGGTATACCCATGAAACGCAAGATCTTCTCGCTGATCCCGGCACTGCTCATCACTGGAAACGCTCAGGCACAGAGCCTGTTCATTTCATCCGCGAGCGATTCCCAATCGAATGAACCCACGATTCTGCTGAGCGATGTCTCGATTCACTTCATCGAGGAACCCGAAACACGGGTCATCCAGAAGCATGACATCATTACGATCATCATCGATGAGAACTCGAGCACCACGAGCTCGCAGAAACTCGAAACCGAAAAGGAATCGCGGAGCACTGCGAACATAGACGCCATGGTGAGCTGGCTGAAGCTGCTTGAGTTGCGTGTCGAGCAAGGGGACATCAACAATGTCGACCTGATCGATCTGGCAACATCGCGAGAGTTTTCCGGGGAGGGTGACTACGAGCGGAAGGATAAGTTCACGGCCCGTATCAGCGCCATTGTCCGGGAGATCAAGCCCAACGGCACAATGCTTGTTGAAGCGCGCAAGACGATCGCACGCGATAACGAGATCTCTGAGCTCGTTCTCTCAGGGATGGTTCGCGAAGAGGACATCACCCTTCAGAACACGGTTCTTTCAAGCCAAATGGCGGATCTGCGGATCATCCTCGAGAATCAAGGGGATCTGAAAGAGGCCGCCGAGAAGGGGCTCATCACCAGAGTTCTTGACGCTGTCTTCGCGTTCTGAGTCACGATTTAGACATCACCTCGCCCACCACCGGCACGCGTGCAGCGACCCGCTCACGCGTGCTTTTTCGTTGTGCATGAAGACCTTACTGATTGGCACGCGATTCGCGTACTTGGCAACGGAAGGAATCCACTTATGCGACGAAGGATCGTCAACATCATACTCATCGTTTCACTGGCCCTGATCGCGTCGCCGACACACGCGGGCAAGACGCTGCGTGAGATTTCTCGCGTCAAGGGCCAGGGTGCTTCGGTCATACAGGGACTCGGGCTCGTGGTCGGGCTCAACAACACGGGCGATTCGGCTGCGGAGCTCGTCATGGCACGACCGCTCGCGGAGACCCTGAAGAACCTCGGTAACCCAGTTCCGGTCGATGATTTGAGCAGCGGCAAGTCGGTGGCATTGGTGATGGTCAGCTGCCGCATCCCAAGAGATGGTGCGAAAAGTGACGATGCGTACGATGTCACGATCTCCGTGCTGAACTCCGCGAAGAGTCTTGAGGGGGGCAGATTGCTCATCACCCCGCTCGTCGGGCCACGGCGTGAACGCGTTGTCTATGCGTTCGCCGAGGGTGACATCACGATCCCGGATGAAGACATTCCCACAAGTGCGCGGGTTGTGCGTGGTGCGCAGATGGTGCGCGACATCAACACGACACCCAGCATCAACGGCTCCTTCGACATCATCATCGATCAGGGCTTCTCGGGTTTGGGAGCCGCTTCCACGATCAGTGCTGAGATCAATCAGCAGTATCTGCTCACCGCGTCGAGCATGAATAACGCGATTGCTACGGCCGTAGATGGGCGCACGATCCGTGTGCTCGTTCCCCCCACTGAACGGGCACGCCCAGCCGCATTCTTCGGCGACATCATGCAAACGGATATCTCCAGCGCTCTTCGCAAGCTGCCGGCACAGGTGCGTTGCGATACGAGCACCGGGATCATCGTCATCACTGGTGATGTGCAGGTATCCCCGAGTGTCATCACACACAAGGACCTGAGAATCACGACAACCCTCCCGCCTCTCCCGGGAGAGCCGGTCGAGACCACGAACGAGTTCACAGCCATCTACGCGGGAGATGAGCAGGTCGACACGATGCGTCTGGAGGACTTGATCGCCGCGTTTGACCAGCTGGATATCCCCCCGTCGGAACAGATCAACATCCTCAAGATGCTGCATGACTCGGGCAATCTGCACGCGAAGCTCATCATCGATGGGCGTGAGTAAGGAGGAGCCATGAGCACGATCAGCACAACCATGAACTCCACCTCGCTCGACCTCCTGTCCCGCCCCAAGAGCATCGCGCAGGTTCAGTCCGGGATCAACGCCCGCGACGGCGTCTCGACCGAATCGAAATACGCTGAGGCCAGAACAGCAGCAGAGGGGCTGGTCGCGACCAGCTTCATCAAGCCCATCCTTGCCCAACTGCGGGAGAGCAACAACGCCCCCCCACCCTTCGGCCCCACTCAGGCGGAGAAGCAGTTTGGCTCGCTGCTCGACAACCGGATGGCGGACGAGATCACCCGGGCATCTCAGTTTCCGCTTGTGGATCGGTTGGTCCAGGAGTTTACGAAGCATCTTCCTCAGCTCGACACCGAGACGCAACCCGTCGGCATGGACCTGAACGCCTGATCGGAGCAGCACGCCATGAATACCACAGCAACCATGAGTCCGGCAAAGAGAGAACAGGGCGCGATCGACCCGGATCGCCTCGATGCCATACTCTCGCAGTTGGAAGATGAACACGGCGTCCTCCTCGGGCTCGCACATGAGCACAAGGAAGCGCTGACGCACGCCGATGTGCACGCGTTGCAGCGGATAACGATGCGAACAAGCGAGACGCTCATGCGGATCGCGAAGATTGAACAACAGCGCCAAGCAATGATCGCCAAGCGGGATGAGCCGGTCGACACGCTCGACCAACTCCTCAACAGATTTGGTGATGATGATCGCACTCGGATCAACGAACGCCGCACACGCATGAAGGAACTGATCCAGCGGGTGCGTGAGGAGCAGGAAGCCGTCAAGCATGCTTCCGAGCAGCTCGCGATGCACATGAAAGGCCTGATGAAACAGGTGAGCGCTTCGCTTTCGCACTCCGGGACCTACTCGCGTGCGGGCTCTGTTGATGCTGGACGGACGCAGGTCGTCAGCGGGCTGGACACTGTGAGCTGAACAAAGGGGATATGCGATGAGTCTGACATCAAGCATCAATATCGCCCGTTCGGCGCTCACAACCTCGCAGCTCGGGCTGCAGGTCGCGTCAATGAACATGGCGAACGCTGCCAACCCTGCGTACACGCGTCAGATTGCGATGCTGCAGGCGATCCGTGGGCGTGTGAGCGATCCATACCAGATCGGACAGGGTGTCGCGGTAACGGAAGTGCGCCGGCAGATTGACGAGGCGCTCCAGCGACGACTTTGGGAGGGCAACTCCGCCGAGCACGCAAGCGCCCAGCAATACGGCGTCCTCTCCCAGCTCGAAACGATCCTCAACGAGGGGACCGAGTTTGATATGTCGTCGCAGCTTTCGGGATTCTTCAACACCTGGACCGAAGCGACCACCCTGCTCGATTCCGCGGCAACCATCCGGAACCAGGGGGAGGCGATCGCTTCGTTTATCCGGAACATGCGGTCGGATCTGACCGTTCAGCGCCAACAGATCGAAGATCAGATCGATGCGCAGGTAGTCCGCGCGGACGCGATTCTTGATGAGATCGCATCGATCAACAACACGATCTCGGAGAGTGAGATCGGCGATGCAGAAGCCAGCGGTCTCCGCGATCAACGCGATACGCTCGTGACCGAGCTCGCGCAGCTCATCGATGTGACAGTCGTCGAGACGAACTCCGGTGCGTATGACATCTACTCGGGCTCGACGCCGATTATTCAGGGCGGGCGGAATCGCGGGATCGAGATCACCCGGGCTACAGATGAAAACGGCGAACTCAGCGTGCGTGTCGAGATCGCCGCTGATTCGACCCCGCTGCCGGTTACCGGGGGTTCGATCGGCGGGCTGCTCGCATCTCGCGATGGTGCGATCGATGAGACGCTCGAAAAGCTCGACACACTCGCCTCGCAGCTGATCTTTGAAGTCAACAAGCTCCACTCGACAGGCATCAATGCCGACTGGCTCTCAAGCACCGGGGCGACGCTGCAAATCCCGACTGGCGATCAGACCCTTGCGCTGAACGACCCGAACAACGACACCTTCGCGGACCTCCCGTTTGCGGCGGTCAACGGCGGGTTTAATATCACGGTCCGAAATGAGAACGGGTCTATAGAAACGCGCCGGATCGATATCGATCTCGATGGCATCGATAGCACCGGAGCCGCGGGATTTGGTGACGATACGAGCGCGGAGGACATCCGCGCGGCGCTCGACGCCATCGACGGGATCAATGCGAGTTTCGACTCGTCCGGGAAACTTCAGATCACTGGCGACGCGGGATACTCGTTCTCATTCAGCGAGGACACATCGGGCGCGCTCGCGGTCATGGGTGTCAACTCCTTCTTCACCGGCGATAACGCATCGGACATTGATGTGATCGAGGATGTCGAGGTCATGCTCGGACGCATGGAGGGCGACCAGTTCGTTGCGAACGGGACCGCGAAGCTCATCGGTTCACTCGGTGAGGAAGCGGTCGACGGGCTCAACGGGCTGGGGATAAAGAAGTTCTGGGCTCAGCATGGCACAGACATCGCGACCCAGAGCGCTTCGGCACGCAACAAGACCAACGCAGACACCCTGATCCGAGAGTCGCTGGATGCCCAGCGTGCCAGCGTGTCGGGCGTCAGCATCGATGAGGAATCGATCAACCTGCTGAGTTATCAGCGACAGTACCAGGGCGCGGCCCAGGTCATCACCACCGCGCAAGAGATGTTCGATACGCTGCTCGCGCTGCTCTAAGAAAGACGGAGGCTTCGACATGACAAGTTTCCCGACCAGTTATTCACGGGCACCAACCCTCATTTTCTCGCAGAGTTCGCTGAACTCGCTGGGGCGGACGAGCTATTCGCTCGCTCGTCTCAACGAACAGCTCGCCACGGGGCTCAACATCCTGCGACCGAGTGACGACCCGATCCGCAGCGCGACCGTGTCGATCCTCGATGGGCGTCTTGAGAATACCGAACAGATTCTCAAGAACCTGGAGTTTGCGGGCAACTCGCTCGGAATCATCGATAACGCGCTCGGTGATGCAAAGTCACTTATCGATGAGGCGATCTCGATCGCATCCGAACAGCTCTCGAGCCCCTCAGATTCGGAATCACGATCCGGGCAGGCCACGATTATCGATTCGCTTGTCAGCTCGCTCTTCAACATCGCGAATACCGAATCACTCGTGGGGTATGTCTTCGGCGGGACCAATCCCACTGGAGCGCCTGTGAGCGCCTTTGGAGGCGGGTATCGATTCACGGGTGAACGCGGCGGGCTCACCGCGGCATTGGGTGCGATCTCGGATATCCCCATCACCCTTGGTGCAGATAACGCGATCGGTGCGCTGAGCAGCCGAATTGAAGGAACCGTCGATCTCGATCCGGACCTGACACTCGACACGCGATTGAGTGATCTCAACGGAGCTCGCGATCTGGGAATCGAGCAGGGAATCGTTGAGTTCAGCTACAACGGCGGCCCAACGGTCACGGTGGATCTCAGTGGTGCCGACACCATCGGCGATGTCGCAGACACGCTCGAAGCGGCGATTATTGAGTACGAAACGGACAACAGCGTTTCGATCCTCGGGCCCGGTGGGGTAAGCATCTCCGGCGGCGCACTCGACTTTGATATCGCTGGCGGCGGGACACTCGACTTCACAGACCAGCAGGGCTCGTATGTCGGCGCGGACCTGGGGCTCGTTCAGGATCCCGCGGTCTCGTTTACGACCGCGAGCGGGACCGGACTTGATCTGGACGCCAAGCTGAGTTGGACGACACCGATCTCATCGCTACAGGGGCTCGGCGGCTCGGCTTTGGATCAGATCTCGTTGAGCAACAATGGGCAGACCATGGAAGTCGATCTTTCCGGTGCCACCACGCTTGGCGATGTGAAAAGCGCAATTGAAGCAGCCAGCGACGGGATCCGCGTGCGGATCAGTGATGATGGCACCTCACTCAATGTGTTCACAGAAACTGCCGGCACACGGGATCTGGCGCTCTCGATCGCGGAGGTTGCCGGCGGCAACGATACCGCGACCCTGCTCGGGATCCGCTCATATGCGCTCGACACGCCGCTCAGTGTGTTTAATGATGGGCGAGGGATCGACATCGCGGAGGGGAGCGGCGTCGCGACAGAGAATGAGGATTTCTCGATCACACTCGGGGATGGTTTCGAGATCACGATCGATCTGAGTTCCAGCGATATCGCGACGGTTGGGACCCTCGTGAACGCGATCAACTCGCAGGCGGATACACAGCTGACAGCAGCCGGGCGTCCGACGACGGATTTCGCGGTCTCGTTGTCGGCGACCACGAACGGGCTTGAGTTCACACAGGATGCCGCGATCGGGGCATCGGGCGCGATTTCAATCTCGCCTCAACGGTCCGCCGCTGCTGAGCAGCTCGGGCTGCTCGATGCGGATTTGAGCCCGGGCGGCAACACGCTGACATCGAGTGACCGTGCGAGCGTTCGCGTGAACAACCTGTTCACCCATTTAATGGATTTATCTCAGGCATTGCGGAGCGACGACACGCTTGGCATCCAGATTGCGTCCGAAAACCTGAAGGGATCCCTTGAGGACTTGATCCAGTCGCAGGCACTGGTCGGGGGATACGCAAGACGGGTTGACGAGGAAGTGCTTCGTCAAGAGGACAAGAGCGTGCTCGATGAGGCGATGCGATCACAGCTGCGGGACCTGGACTACGCGCAAGCATCGTCACGGTTCGCGCAACTTCAGTTGCAGATGCAGGCCACGATGAGCGTGATTGCGCAATCGCAGTCACGGACACTCTTGGACTTCCTGGGGTAACTCAGGAGAGATGGCGCGTCGGGTGAAAACCCGGCGACGCGGATTGGATCGAGATCCCATGCTCTTTCGGCCAGGCATGGGATCAAGACAGGATGTCGCCCGGCGAGGACGCCGGCGTCGATCTGAACTGGACCGGCCGAATTGATCGGAGCGCACACATGGAAGTGCGGACCACACGATTTGGGGTGATCGAGATCGCGGAGGATCGCGTGATCACCTTCCCTGAAGGGTTACTCGGGTTTGGCGACAGGAAGCGATTCTGTCTGCTGCAGCCTGGTGACGACGCATGTTTCTTTTGGCTCCAGTGCGTTGAGGACGCGGACCTGGCCTTCGTGGTCACGGATCCGACCTTCTTCGAGCAGGATTACTCTGTCCCCATCCGCCCAGAGCAGATGTCGGATCTGAGTCTTGAGAAGCTCGAGGACGCGCAGGTGTTCGTTATTGTCAACAAGATCGGAGATCAGCTGACGGGCAACTTCCAAGGCCCGCTGCTGATCAACACGCTGACCAAGGTTGGACAGCAGATCGTCATGGCGGAGAAGCGATGGACAACCCGTCATCCGCTGATGCGGGTCGCCTCGGGTGCAACCCAAACCGCTTCCGCCTGATCTTCTGTCCGCGAGAGGACTGATCACGCGAATCGTTCGTGTGTACGCGCTCGGAGAGCGCGGCGTGATCCATCTGTCTATACGACATCGTCGGGTCGAACGAACCCCTCGATCGATGAACGAAAACCACACCGCGGGCCGAGAGCACACTCGGCACGCGGAAGAGAGCAAGGAGTCAACGCATGCTTGTGCTCTCAAGGCAGCGTGATGAAACCATTATGATCGGGGACGAGATCGAGATCTCGGTCGTCGATATCCGGGGCGACAAGGTCCGTCTCGGGATCAACGCCCCCACTCGGATCGCTGTGCACCGCAAAGAGGTGTACGACGCGATCAAGCGAGAGAACACCCAGGCGGCCAGACTGGGTGCGAGCGACCTCGACTCGCTGGCGCAGACGATCAAGCCCGGTCCCGCTCGACGCGAAGTGCGTGAGCAGGGCCTGCCCGATTCCATGCTCGGTGCAACACGCGTCAAGCCCGGCGTTGGTGCAACGAGCGTCACGAATCAGGACAAGGACACTGCATAACCAGGTGCCCCCAGAGAGGGGTTTCACTCGCAATCACGGAGGATTGCCATGACACGCATTAACTCAAATATCCCGAGTCTGATCGCGCAGCAGCGCCTCAACCAATCTGGGGCTGATCTGTCCACCAGACTCGAGCGTCTCTCTACAGGTTTACGGATCAACCGAGGCAAGGACGACCCCGCGGGTCTGATTATCTCGGAACGGCTCGGTACCGACATCTCGAATATCGAGCAGGCGATCAAAAACGGCGAGCGGGCCAGTGCTGTCATCGCGACAACGGAAGGCGCCCTCACGGAGATCACCGATCTGCTCAACTCGATCAAGGCGCTCGCGGTGGAGGCGGCCAATACCGGTGCGCTCTCCGATGAGGAACGCGATGCGAATCAGTTGCAGATCGATTCCGCGATCCAGTCCATCACCCGGATCAGCAACACCGCCACATTCGGGGGGCTCAAGCTCCTCGACGGGTCTCTCGATTACATCACATCGGGGATCAGCAACACCGAGATCAGCAACGCGAAGATCACCGCCGCGAGCTTTGTCGGCAGCACCAGCATCAATGTTGATGTCGATGTCATCTCATCCGCCCAGAAGGGTAACCTGTACCTGAGCGGTGACCACTCAGCCGTCGGCGGGACGGACGGTACGATCCTTTCTCGCACTACGATCCAGGTCCGTGGACCGCTCGGTTCTCGCGAGCTCGTGATCGAGTCCGGGCAGACATACGCCCAGGTCGTGGACTCCGTGAACCAGCTCTCAGAGCTCACCGGGGTCGAGGCAGCGCTGATCAACGGCGACGCGAACTCCGGTATCGTCTTCAGCTCGGCGGAATACGGATCGGACGCGTTCGTGAGTGTTGAACGCATCGATAGTCCATCTACACCGGCTGATGATAACTGGACGCTTTACAAGCTCGACTCGAACTCCGAGATCCCCGCAAATGGTGTTCCCTGGGGCGATTCGAACCTGCTCTCTGGTGTGGATCGCGATTCGGGCGCTGATGTTTCGGCCCTGATCAACGGGATCCTCGCCACGGGTGAGGGGTTGAATGTATCGATCAACTCGCCTTCGCTGGGGATGGAGCTCCTGCTCAACGAGACATTCGCGACGGACCCAAGCCTTACGGCGGCAGCGTTCGACATTACCGGCGGTGGTTCGCTCTTCCAGCTTGGCCCGGAGATCTCCGCGCTGCAGCAGGCGAACATCGGTGTGCAATCAACGGCATCTGAATCGCTCGGCGGGACCCTCGTCAACGGCGAACTCCAGTTCCTGTCATCCCTGACCAAGGGGCAGACCAACTCACTGGACAACGCGGCGTCCCGGAATGACTTCTCGGCAATCGAGGACATCGTGGACGCGGCGATTGATGAGGTCTCGATCCTTCGAGGGCGATTGGGTGCGTTCGAGCGGAATGTGCTCGACACGAACAATCGCTCGTTGCAGGCAGCGTATGAGAATCTCAGCGCCAGCCGATCGATCATCCGAGATGCTGACTTTGCGAAGGAGACGAGCGAGCTAACCCGAGCTCAGATCCTTCAGAGTGCGGGCACGAGTGTGCTGGCCCTCGCAAATCAGCAATCCCAGCAGGTCCTGCAGTTGCTCGGCTAAGGCACCACAATACAAGAGCTTAACACCACAAAAGCCCCCTTCAACGGGGGCTTTTTCATGCGCCCGCTGCGATGAGCAGCTTGCGTCCGGATAACAGGAGTACGAAAAAGAGGCCAGAAAAATGAGTGTGCGACTTCACTCGCCCCCCCTGCGCGACGATCAGCAATGCGTCCATCAGAGTTCAGGTGGACCATGCCTTGTGCGAAGGAGCAGCGAGGCAGGTGCAAAGGGCAAGACCTTGTGCACCAGTCGGGGATCGACAAACTCCCCGGCAGTAACACGGAGGTTGTCAGCAAATGAGTCGCATTAACACCAATGTCACATCGTTGACCGCACAGCGCGTGCTTGGTCAGAACAACAACTCGCTCGGCCAGTCGCTTTCGCGTCTGTCGACGGGTCTTCGGATTAACCGTGGTAAGGATGACCCCGCGGGTCTGATCGCCAGTGAGAATCTGCGTTCGGAGAAGAGCGGTATCAACGCCGCACTCAAGAACTCCGAGCGTGCTGACCAGGTCGTCAACATCGCGGAAGGCGGTCTTCAGGAAGTCTCGAACCTCCTGACCGAACTCCAGGGTCTTCTGACCACATCTGCCAACGACGCGGGTCTGAGCGAGTCGGAGAAGGAAGCAAACCAGCTCCAGATCGACTCGATCCTTCAGACCATCGACCGTGTTGCAGGCGCAACCTCGTTCCAGGGCACCAAGCTCCTGAACGGCAACTTTGATTACAATGTCTCGAATGTGAACGCTGGTGTCACCGACATCAATGTTCGCGGCGCGAAGTTCGACGGTGCATCGCAGTCTGTCGAAACCATCATCACCCAGTCTGCACAGCAGGCAGGTCTGCTCTTGTCCGTCGGCGGCACTACGCTCGACCTCAACGGCAGTGGTGACAACTTCACCATCGAGATCTCCGGCTCCCTCGGCAGCCGCGAACTCCAGTTCTCATCCGGCACGACCGTTGCACAGATCGAAGACGCGATCAACGCCGTCTCCGATGTTACCGGCGTGACCGCATCTGGCGCGACAAACACCATCGCACTTGAATCGTCCGACTTCGGCTCAAACGAGTTCGTCTCGGTTACCGTTGTTGACGATGCGGACCTGGCAAACGGCGGTGGTGGCAACATCGCGAGCTATACCGCCGACTTCGAAGACACATCCAGCCTCACCACAGAGGGTGCATGGGATTCGACCGCGGCAGCCAACGGCGTTCGCGACGACGGGCAGGACATCGGCGGTACGATCAACGGTCTTCAGGCCGTCGGTCGTGGCAAGACCCTTTCCGTCACCTCGGACTTCATCGATCTCGAGTTTACTGCGACCACTACCGCGTCGCAGACACTCGGCGGCATCACCGCCTTCCAGATTGACGGCGGCGGGGCTGACTTCCAGCTCGCATCCAACATCGATATCTCCGGCAAGACCTCGCTCGGTATCGGTGACATCTCGACCCGTAAGCTCGGCAACACCGCGCTCGGGTACCTCGATGACCTCGGATCGGGCAAGTCCTTCAATGTTGTTGACGGCAACAACCTTGAGGATGCTCAGAAGATCGTTGCAGAAGCAATCGAGCAGGTTTCTTCGACCCGTGGGCGTCTGGGTGCATTCCAGAAGAACACGGTCGGCGCGACCATCCGCTCGCTCGGTGTTGCACTTGAGAACACCACCGCGGCTGAATCGATCATCCGTGATACCGACTTCGCAGCCGAGACCGCGTCGCTTACCCGGAACCAGATCCTGGTCCAGGCATCGACCAACACGCTCGCTCTCGCGAACCAGCAGCCGCAGCAGGTCCTTTCCCTCCTCGGGTAAGACCAGCTGAAATCGTAAGCTGACACTCCACGCCCCGGGCTGACTCGCCCGGGGCGTTTGTGTGCGCGCCGGGATCGGTTGGCCGATGATCCTGTGTGCGGAGTGCATCCCAACAACGCGTCGATACATTAAGCGAGCCCATGCAGCGGGCGAGGCGCGGGTTTATTAACTACCTGCGGATCGAGTGCGGGCTGCTTCCCGCAACGATCGAGGCGTATGCACGCGATCTTGAGCACTTGATGATCGAACTCAATGAGCAGGACATCTCGGCTCCGACCGCGACAACTCCTGAAACGCTCATCGGACATGTCAGGACGATGTCGAGCGAACGCGGATACAACGCATCGACTATCTCGCGCCATCTCGCCACGATCAAGGTGTTCTTCCGCTGGATGCTCGCGACGGGTCAGATCGACGACAACCCGGCGGATTACCTCGACCAACCAACAAAGTGGAAACGCCTGCCTGGCGTGCTCACACCATCACAGGTGCGCAAGCTGCTCGAAGCGCCCCAAGCACCTGAGAAGCCCACGAAAGGCATGCCACCGCTGTGGATGAGGGATCGGGCGATCCTGGAACTGATGTACGCCTCGGGGCTGCGCGCCAGTGAGGTCGGACAGATCGGCCTGATCGACATCATGGAGAAGATCGGTGTGGTCCGCGTGCTGGGCAAGGGCGATAAGCAACGGCTGGTCCCGATGGGCAAACCGGCGCAGCGTGCTCTGGAGCGGTATCTTAAGGAGTGCCGCCCAATGCTGATTACTGCGGAGCGAGCAGCCGAGCGGCGTGACAAAGGCAAGCTCTTCCTCTCACGAACCGGCAAACCAATCGAGCGGGTTCGGGTCTGGCAGATCGTAAAACACTGGGCGAAACGGGCGGGTCTGCCCAAGACCTACCCGCACATGCTGCGTCACAGCTTCGCGACGCACCTGCTCGCGGGCGGTGCAGACCTACGGATCGTGCAGGAACTGCTGGGGCACTCGGACATCACAACGACGCAGATATACACGCATGTGGACCGATCTTCGCTGCATAAAACCGTGCGTACACTGCACCCGCGCGGGTAGGGTTGCGGATCAGGGGTGATCGCGGTTATGGTGGGACTCCACACACTGGAGGTGCACCATCGATACTGAAGCCATCATGAAGATCCTGGCCATCGTGATCTATGCAGGGATCCTGCTCGCGATCGGGTACTTCGCGTCCAAGCGGATGCATGACATCCGTGACTACTTCGCATCAGGCAAAAACCTCGGATTCTTCCATGTGGCTTTCAGCGCCCGTGCGACGGGCGAGAGCGCGTGGCTGCTCATCGGGCTGACCGGCATGGGCTATGCGCTTGGTGCCAAGGCGTTCTGGGTGGTGCTGGGCGAGATGATCGGTGTGGGCGGTGCGTGGCTGCTGATGTCGCGCCGGTTCAAACGATTGACCGATCGCTACGACTCGATCACGGTGCCGGATTATCTCGAATCACGGTTCCGCGATTCAGGGCATTGGCTGCGCTTGATCGCCGCCGGTGCGCTGGTCATCTTCGTGCCGATCTACGCGGGGGCCCAGGTCTTCGCGA
Organism: Phycisphaerales bacterium UBA1910; assembly: GCA_002337545.1. Lineage (GTDB taxonomy): Bacteria > Planctomycetota > Phycisphaerae > Phycisphaerales > UBA1924 > UBA1924. The sequence continues at coordinate 123,786 of DDGE01000047.1, forward strand.
CGGGCGACGCGTTCAATAGCTTCCTCGGGTGGGATCACCTGCTCGGCGCGAGCGTTGGGTTCGCGGTTGTCATGCTCTACATCACGCAGGGTGGTTTCACGGCCGTCGTCTGGTCCGATGTCTTCCAGGGCTCACTGATGTTCCTCGGGCTCGTCGGACTGCCGATCGTGATCCTGCTCGAGGCCGGCGGGTACACGAACATCATGGAGTCCCTGCGATCGATCGACCCGCACCTGCTCACGCTGCACGGCCC
>DDGE01000047.1:124262-124678 GCA_002337545.1 Phycisphaerales bacterium UBA1910
GCGATCGGGATCGGGTTCTGGGGGTCGCCGCAGGTCTTTGTGCGATACATCTCGATGAAGAACGAGCAGCAGATCGTGCCCGGCGCCACACTCGCGCTTTTTTGGACGCTTCTCGCGGACTCGGGTGCGGTCCTCGTAGGGTTGTTTGGGCGGGCGGTATTTACGCCCGAAGCACTGGGTGGCGATCACGAAGCGATCCTCCCCTACGCCTCACTTGAACTGCTCCCGGCGTTCTTCTCGGGTGTGTTTATCGCGATGGTCTTGTCCGCAATCATGTCCACGATCGACTCGTTACTCGTCGTTGCATCGTCGGCCGGGGTGCGCGACTACTGGCAGAAGACCCGCCACCCGGATATGAGCGACGAAACGCTCGTTTCGCTGTCGCGCAAGGTGACGATCGCGCTGTCGCTCGTGGC
>DDGE01000047.1:124909-128879 GCA_002337545.1 Phycisphaerales bacterium UBA1910
GGAGGAACTCGCGGCGGGCGCTGAGATGTCCTCGACCTTCTTTGCGGACATGGCGGGATATCTCGGAGACTTGGATGTGCTCCTGCCGAGCTTCGTGATCGGGTTCGTCGTCGCGGTGGTCGTTTCACTCGTCGACAAGAAGGGACAGGCCAAGCTCGAAGGCGTCGAGGATGATCTGCGCTTTGCGAAGACTGGTCGGGATTGATAAACAAGAAGTACGCTGGCGATTACACTACCAATCCCGACCAAGCCAACCATTCTTTGACAACCGATAGTATGAAATCGATCTTCGCAAATCACTCAGTTCACCCACGAATGGTTCACCGATGAGTATCGGGGGATTGGATTCGCTCGTGTACCTGAAAGACGCAGCCCCATCTACAGCCGCAACTGGCACTCTGTATGGCGGTAGCGGGTTTGGAAACTGTGCGGAGATCCACCTTCCATCATGAAATGGGCTCTTATCGAATATCGCGGCCTTTGCTGATGGATATCGCACACTAGCCACTGTACCAGCCTGCAACACGCTAGGATCCCATTGATCCTGATCGCTGCTACACCAAGATGGTGTAACAAAAAATGCATGTGACAGAGCTCTATCTAAGGGATACACCAACCCATTCGGGCTCAAGCCCAGTTCGTCCGCATACTCTTCGATACGAACCGCTGCTTCAGTGTTTGCGGGGCAGGCGACAAGCGGATAAGAACCAACGGTACGCTCATCGAGCACGAATGCCCAGTAGGTTGCGAGCGCCCCTAATGTTCCTTCACCGCGGATCGATATACCACCCGGCCCTTCCCATTGGCCGGAGTTGCCCAAAGGTGAAAAACTCACTGGCCAGAAGTCTCTCTGATCCAGAGAATACAGCTTAATGGCGACCATACTGTCACGCAACTGAGCGATACATTGAACTTCATGCTTTGCCTTGTGCGCATTATGCAGCATCGGCAACACAATTGATAGCAGTATCATTGCAATACCTAGAACAACCAGAAGTTCTACGATGGAAAAACCACGATTGAAAAATTTTGGTTTTATTATACGCTGCACAAGCCACTCCTGTGTTATAGTCAGTATACCAGAATAAGGAGAGCCCAATGACAATGAACGCCTCATTTTTCACGAAAGTGATTGCTCTAGCTGCGGTTGCACCAGCTGCCGTTGCATGCTGGAGAATTATCCCCGAAACACCATATGCAAATAATGAAGTCCCACCCTGCACCGGGAACTGCTTTGCATACAACATGTGTCCCCAAGGCACCGTATGCGACTCGATGTACATCCTTGGCGGAGCGGACAACTGCACGAATGGAACAAAGGTCGTCCGGGCCATCCGGGCAACAAATGGAACTTCTATCGGCGGATGCTGTGTGAACGGAACACCAGGCGGATTCGCACCCGCCGGTGCCACATGCACTCAACCTTACGCCACATTCCCAAACCCCTTTGACCCATGCCTGATTGGCGCCCCAGAGTGATGAGATGGAAACACCACATGATGCCAAAACCTCATCGCCGTGCACTTTGCTGCATCGCCATTTGTACCATAAGTAGTCCTCTTGCTCTTGCACAAGACTTCAGTACTCCGCTGCCACCAGCTTATGGGGGAGAAGCAACCCTCCAGCACGACTACAGCCAAGCTGATGGATGGGTCACTGGTTCGCTGAAATCCTTTCAATCTGGATTGGACTGGGAGGTAATTGCCTCCAGCTTATATCACAGCGAGGATCTTGGAACCACACTAACTACATACATATACTCAACCCCCGACGAGACATTTCGTTACGACTACACTTCAGGAGCCAAGAGCATCGGCTACTTGCCCCAAGGGGTCATAGACCGTGATAGGTTTCTGACACCTAGAGTGGGATACGAACTCTTACAGCAACAACGCCCGCAGAAACTCGGCGAAGCCGACGGCTCTACTATTACCATTACGGTATCAGACATCTCCACACAGACCAGCGGCCCTCTTTACATCGGGTTCGATACAGAATCAAATCAAATCCGCTGGATGGAAACCCGGAACTCGGACCAGTCCTCCAGGGAACGATTCGAATACAACGAATGGAACAACATCGGCGACGAGTATATGATTCCAACATTGATTGAGTTTGACTCAATAACCGCCGGGAGAATGCGTGTCCGGATCGACTCAGCTCAACTCATAAGCCCGAATCCTCCGCCACCACGGCAAGTTGGCGATGGCCACATACTTCATGACTTCAACAAGATGCAGTCCTTTGACAGCAAAGGAAATTCGCTCGGAGACCTCCGAAGTAGCGGCGCTCCCCCATCCACGAAGCGATTCCTTACGTCTGATCGAGTCATCATGATTGGCGGTGTTGGCTTGATCGTTTTCTCAGGCTTTATTCTTGCTAGAAGAAAAAGTGGTCAATCCGCATGACTTTCTTCTTATCTCGAATACTGAGCATGGTACTGGCGCTGCTCTGGTCTATTGCCGCAGTATCAAAGTTGATAGAGGTGCTTACGTCACCAGAGATCGCCCCTGGCTTAGACTCATGGGCGTCACAGTTCCCTTTCACGCTTATCCTGTTCGTCGTGCTACTCGAGACGCTCACCGCGGTTGCCTTGATCGCAAAGCCTTTTCCTTACGGCCTAGGGATGGGTATCGGCTTATTGGCCGTGTTCTCGATGGTTGTAATCGCAGTTCCGCCCACAGAGGCACAGACCTGCGGCTGTCTCGGAGACCTCGCTTCTCTCAGCGCAGACTCCATGTTCTCCCGGATCGTGCTTCTCATCGGGGTACACGCCTTTACGTATACCATCTATTTCAGACAGAGTAGTCAACTCCGATCGGGACATTCTTCATCGACTCTGAACCACAGCACGTTCTACACTGAGCACAAATAAGTCTCTTGCTCGCTTGCAATAGGGAAGGAACAACGACGGCTCGAGCAACTCCAGCTCCGAGAGCATCAGCGATCCATCATCGTCGGGGATCACATCCACCCGCGCATACAGGTGGTCCTTGTCCGCGGTCTTGAGGACCAGGTCGGCCATGGAACGCATCTCATCGGTGATCGATTCACGCAGGAACACCTGCTCGTCCTGATCGTCGAAGCGTGGGCGTTTCTCGATCGCGTGGGTGAGCTCGCCGTCGATGACGATGAGGGCGGTCTCGCCGACGGTTTCGACCGCGGGGACAAAGCGCTGGATCATCATCTCCCGCTGCGCGATCATCTCGTCGAAGAACGCTTGGGCAGCGGACGCTTCGCCCTTGCAGAGATCGAAGGCACGCGTGCCAAATGACCCCGCGGACACGGTGGGTTTGATGACGATGCGAGACCAGCCGCGTGATTCGCACAGTTCCATGATCGATGCGGAATCGCCCTGATCGAAGAACGCTGTCGGGATAATGGGAATACCCGCGGCTTGCAGTTCCTTAAGGTACCCCTTGTGCAGGTTCCACTCGAGCGTCTCGATCGGGTTGATGAGGGTCGTATGCTCGTTGGCGCGGGCGATCCACGCGCGGAACGCGTCGAGGTGCTGCGCGTAGTTCCAGGTGGCGCGGATCAGGATCGCGTCAAAGCTCGCCCAATCGACGGATTCGTCGTCCCAACCCGCAACGCAGGCGTCATGCCCAGCGGCTTTGAGCCCCTCCACGAGGGGGATCTCGTCGATATCGGGCTCGGGCAGGTTCTGGCAGCTCACATACGCGATCTTCATGGCAATCTCCTGTTCCTGCGAGCGTAGCCCGGATCCCGCCCGGCGTCTTGAACGCCCGTGTGGGTTTGATGCGGGCCGATTTGGCCGCTATGATTTCAGATATTCTTGAAAGTACGCAAGGTACGAGGCCCGCATGAGCACCATCTATCAACCGTTGCCCGAGTTTGCCCATCTGGACGCGCAGGACCATGGGTTGTTGCGTGCGGTCTCCGAGGGACAGGCCCGATTAACCCCCGAGCAGGGTCTCGATCTCTTAATCAACGCACCGCTGCACACGCT
>DDGE01000047.1:129102-175044 GCA_002337545.1 Phycisphaerales bacterium UBA1910
TTCTGTGCGTTCAAGCGCAAGGGCGACGAGCACGATGCGTACACGCTTGAGCACGAAGAACTGTATGAAAAAGTACAGGAGCTCTCGGACATCGGCGGGACGCAGATCCTGATGCAGGGCGGGATGAACCCGAACCTGCCTCTGGATTGGTATCTCGAGCTGCTCAACGGGATCCGCGAACGGTTCCCGCATGTGAAGATCCACGCGTTCTCGCCTCCGGAACTGATCGAGTTCGTGCATTTCTTTAACCCGCCCGGCAAGACGCTGGTCGAGAAGGTCCAGTGGGTGCTGATCCGTCTCAAGGAGGCCGGCATGGGATCGCTCCCGGGCGGCGGCGGCGAGATCTTCGCCCCCGCGGTGCGGACCAAGATCGGGCTGGGCAAGTGCGATATGGACGCCTGGCTGCAGGTGATGTACGCCGCCCATTCGCTCGGGATGTTCACCAGCGCATCGATGATGTACGGGCACATCGAGGGCTACGCCGACCGCATCCACCACATGCGCTCGGTGCGGCACTGGCAGGACAAAGCGATCCGCGACTTCGGCACGGGCGAGGTGCCCACACAGGTCGCGAGCGATCCGACGGTGAAGAACCCGGAGACGGGCGGGCATTACCTTGGGTTTATTTCATGGCCGTTCCAGCCGGACAACACGGCGCTTGGGCGTCTCCCCCACTGGCCGACGCAGGACGATATCGATCCGGAAACAGACGAGCCCCTTCCATTCCCGGGTGATGTCGTCGCCCAGCTCGACGGCAGCGGCACCAAGGACATGGACACGCGGTTCGGGCGTCGATTACGACTCGCGGGGTCTACGGAGTACCTGCGTACTCAGGCGGTCAGCCGCCTGATGATGGACAACATCTACTCGATCGGGTCGTCGTGGGTCACGATGGGCCCGCACATCGGGCAGGTCGCGCTGCGATTCGGCGCCAATGACATGGGCTCCGTGATGATGGAGGAGAATGTTGTGTCCTCCGCGGGGACGACCTACTGCCTCGACGAGGCGGTGCTCTGCCGGCTCATTCGCAACGCGGGGTTCATCCCGGCGCAACGCGACACGGTGTACGATGTGATCAAGACCCACACGGGACCGGAATCGCCAGACCTGCGGGTCACGGACTGGTCGCAGCATCGGACCAAGCGTCTACACATCGAAAACGACGCAGAGAAGACCGAAACAGTCACGGTCACGATTGGCGAGAGCGACAAGTAAACCCGTTTTCATACGCGGTGAACGCAATCAAGATATACTCGCGGCATGCCTACACGCCTCCTTCAGGTTGTGACCACATGCGACGATCATCCGCGGCTGCTCGAACTGCTGAATGAGGCGAACCCGCCTTGTGTGTGGTACACCGATCTTGAAGACGAGAAACGCCTGACAAGCGTGCTGCTGCGAGCGGAGCTCGTCGAGCCGATCTCCGATGCGTTGCAGGACGAGTTCGGGGATTGCGACCAGTTCCGAATCGTGCTGTTGCCTGTTGAGGCAACGCATCCCAAGCTCCCCGAGCCTGAAGAAGAAGAGGACCCGGATCTCATCGAAGAGAAATCGTGGACACCGAAGTTCGGGCGGGTATCGCGTGAGGAACTCATGGAGGACATTGAGGACTCCGCGAAAACGACGCCGATCTTCATGATCATGGTCGGGATCGCGGCGGTCGTCTCGAGTGTGGGACTCATCAAGGACTCGCCCGCGATCATTATCGGCGCGATGGTGATCGCGCCGCTGCTCGGCCCGAACATGGCGCTCGCGCTCGGGACGACGCTGGGCGAGTTGAAGATGATCAGACGCGCGATCCGATCGAACCTCGTCGGGTTGAGCATCGCGATCGCGTGCTCCGCGGCGTTCGGGTTCTTTATCCAACCGGACAATATGACAGATGAGCTGACAGCGCGCACCATCGTCGATCTGGGAGACATCCTTGTCGCGCTCGCGTCGGGTGCTGCGGGTGCGATCGCGTTTACCTCGGGTGCACCCGCGACAATCGTCGGCGTGATGGTCGCGGTAGCGCTTCTGCCTCCCACCGCGGCGACGGGCATGCTCGCGGGCGCAGGGGGATGGCTGAAAGCCGGGGAAGCGGCGACGCTCGTCGCGACGAACATCGTGTGTATCAACCTCAGCGCGACGAGCGTCTTCTTCATCCAGGGCGTCCGCCCAAGCAGCAGCGCCTGGACGGATGAAGACAAAGCCAAGAAAGCGAGCATCAAAGCACTCGCGATGTGGACCTTTGCGCTGCTCGCGCTTGCGGCACTCATCGTGTTCGCGTGGAGTGATTGAAAGCAACTCCAAATCTTCCCGAAGAACTCAACATATGAAATCACCACGCGACCCGCAATCTGATCTCACACCCACTGAGCTTCTGCCTGGATTGGTCGGGCACAGGTGCCCCTCCACTGGGGGGTCTGGATTGATCTGATCAAATATTGGGAGTGGTTCCGCGCACAACCCGGATTCCCGAAACCCATCGCTTCATTCGAGTCACCGATACCTGTCGACATCGAAGACGACCATGAGGGCACCGTCCTCTCCCCCCGGACGGGTCGGATCATGCGCAAGTGCAGGGCGGGTTCGGGGCTCGGGTTTCGCATAGATTTCGAACCAAGCAGCGGGTTCTGGCTTGATCAGGGCGAGTTTGATTCACTCAGGAGTCACAATCTGCACGATGAGCTGCACCTGATCTGTTCTCCCGAATATCAGCTTGAGCTTGTGCGACTCAGATCCGACCGGGCGGAGCAATCCCGATTCGAACAGCGTCTCGGCGAAGAAAACTGTGAACGAATCCGCTCATTCGCGAACTGGTTCGCCCAACTCAACGACGAGTCGATTGCGATGACCTATTTGATAGCGTGTATCGAGGATGAACGCGATCGCGCTTAATCCTTCTCGTCACGGAAGAGTATCTTCATCGATATCTCGATGAACGATTTCGGATCATCGGGGTCAAGCTTCTTGAGGGGCTCACCCGAGGCACGCCACTTGTACACCGCGCTGAGCAGGGGCTCGTCCACAGCCCGGCTCCCCGTGTCGTACACTTTCTTCTTCTCCTCATCGCGGATGAAGTCAACGAAAACAACCCTGCCCTGTGCATTAAACCGGATGATCAGGATCGGGTTCCGCGGGAGTTGGGTAAAACGAACAGTCGCGGGGTATCGCGGCTCTACGGGTTTAATCTCAAGACCCGCAGATGACAACGGGCGATTCAGGGCACTGACATCGTGGGTCTCGGCGCGTTTGATCTTGGACGCGACGGACTCGCGATCATCTTCCTCACCGGGTTTTCCCTGCTCCGTTACTGAGGTAGGCGTGGGCTGCTCGGGCTGCGTTGGTTCAGAATCACTCGTTGCCGCTGGCGTGGGCTCGGGTTGTTGTTCCTGAGATTCTGTTGATTCCTCAGCCGGCACATCGGGTGCTGGCTCAACAGGTGCTGGTTCAACGGGTACGGGTTCTTCGATCGGCTCGGGCTGGGGCTCGGGGTCGATCGTGGTCGAATCGGTGATCTCAATCACGGGTTCTTCGATCGGCTCGATCTCGATGGGCTCGATCGGCGTCGTCTGCTCGGGCTGCTCGACGGGGTCCTGCGATTGAACCGGTTCGGGTTCAGTGACAGGCTCAGGGGTCTGCTCTGGGATTGACTGGGGATCAGGGATGGTTTCGACAACTGGCGTACTCGGCGTGGGGGTCGGCTGGGTGATGTCCTGCACCCCGGTATTGATCGCCAGTTCGGCCTGCTCGACTTCGGATTCGGGCGCTTCGCCTTCGATCGGGTTCTCGAGCACACCCAGCCAGGTGATCGACGCGGACTTCGCGTCCTCGCGCCCAAGCCGCAGAGGGTCTTCCTCAGGTTGAGGCGGCACGGGCATGTCTGGGATCGAGATGTTCTCGGGAGCCTCGAGGTCCGATCCCTCAAGCGCCTTCGCATATGACGCGAAACCACCCACGGTGAACAGATGTACGAGCAGACTCAGTACGAGGCACGCCAAAAGCACCGGCACTGAGATGCTGGTGAACGAAGATTGGGATGGGCCGGTCTGCGTGGCCATATCAGGTTCTACGGCTGATCACCCTGCCGGGGTTCAGATTCCGTGGGTTGATCCGGGGCTGCCTCGCGTCCCACGATCGAAAAATCCCCCATATCTGCGCCTACGAGCGCATCCGCAAGCTCGATCAGCACGCCAGCGTCTGAACGAACATCGACGGCAAGGAGGATCGGGGAACCCGGGGATTCATCGCGAAGTGTGCTGACAACTGGAATGATCTGATCCTGCGCGACCTGCTCGGAGTTCACGAACACGCTCCCCTCCGCGTCGATCGCGATTGTAATCGGTGTGACCCTTTCGGCATTCTCACCCGCAGTCAACTCCGGGAGCTGCACATCGAGCACATCCGCTCGAATCATCAGCACGATCGAAAACACAAAGAAGGTGAGCAGCAGGAAGACCACATCGATCATCGGTGTGAGTTCGACGCGGGCATCGTCGCCCATGCGTCGCACCCGCCGTCCGAGCCTTGGGATGGACATGGGTTATCCCTCCGCCTTGCGAACATAGCTCCGACCGCCCCAGAGCGTAGGACGCCCTGTGGCGAGATCGGATGCGGCCTGCCAGAAGATCCGCCCGGTCAGCATCGCTCCCACGACCGACATCGGGATATCACGAACGGGCGCGTGGCTCATCCGGTACACCGCGATGAGCCCCACAAACCAACTCAGCAGCGCGACGATACCGATCGTGACCCCGATGAGATCAACATCGTTGAGCAATGCGAGGATCACGAGCACCAAGGCGAACATCGGAAAAATGCTTGTGACGATCGGGGTGCGAAGCGCGTAGCGTCGCAGGCGTTTGATCTCACGATTCGCTGATTCGGTGTAGATCCGCTTCCAACCGCGCGTGTACTCACCCCAGTTGTCATACATGCGGCAGCGGAGCATGGTATCCGCCATCAGAAGCCCACCGATCGAGCCGTTCGCCTTCACCCGGCGCGAGAACGCGATGTCTTCCAGGATCGCGTGCTTGACGGCTTCGTGCCCACCGATCTCGTCATAGACCTTCTTATCGAACATCATGAACTGCCCATTCGCGAACGCACGCCGTCCCTCATCCGTGCGATTCACACGCAGGAGCGGGAACTGACGCGCCAGCTCGAAGGCGGTCACGGGCTGAACGATGCGTTCGTACCACGCATCCGTGCTCAGGGTGGAGAGGAGACTTAAAAAATCGAGCTTGCGATCACGCATGATCGCGATGCAAGCGCGGACGCACGATGGGTCCATCGAAGTATCCGCGTCCGTAAAGATCAGGATTTCCGCGCTGCGGGCGTGTGATGATCTGGTAAACCCAGAGTAGGCGGCATGGACTTTTCCTGCCCAATCGTCGGGGCATTGGGTGATCTCGATAACCTCGAAACGATCGTCGTCACCGATGGCGTGAGTCGCCACACCGAGCGTGTCATCGGTGCACCGATCGAGCGCGAGCACCACACGCAAACGGTCATAATCCTGTTCCTTCAATGACGCGACCAGTGTCCCGATATTCCCGGCTTCGTTATGGCAGGGGACGATCACACACACCCGCTGGGTCGGTGGAGTGCGTTCCGCCAGGATGATCCCGTCTCGTGCCGTTGGGAGGATTGATCGGGTTCGCTGCACCTGGACTGTCACGGTGATCCAGTAGATCGTGCAGAGCACCGCACTGACGACCAGGACCATCATGGCAACTTCGAGAAGCATGCCAGATTCTATACCCCGAACCCGTGAACCTATCATGCCCCATGAACGCGCGTGAACCCGATCGATTCCGAGTCCAAGGGCCTGTCCCTTCCCATGATCCACGCCCGGCCCCAGCGATCTACGAACTCAGCGTCGCACAAACCCGCGAAATCGATCGCCGAGCGGTTGAGGAATACGGAATGGAATCGATCGTGCTGATGGAGAACGCCGCGATCGGGCTGTGTGGTCATGTTCTGGACATGCTCTCGGAAGTGATGGAACCGCGTGTGCTCATCTGCTGCGGACCGGGCAACAACGGAGGGGACGGCTTCGCGCTCGCTCGCCATCTGCACAACCACGGCATCCCAATCAGCGTTGTGCGAACAATCAGCGCGGAAGATTACTCCGGGGATGCAGGATCAAACCTGCACATCATCGAAAAAATGGGGATCGAGATACTCGGGATCGATGCGTTCCTCGATCGGGAGACACACCCGAATGTCGCATTGATCGTCGACGCCCTGTTCGGTACCGGGCTCGGACGATCCATCGAAGGGCAAACGGGAAAACTCGTGCAATGGATCAACGCCGCAGGGACACGAAGCGGCGTGCAGATTCTCGCTGTTGATTCACCCAGCGGGCTCGATGCCCAGAACGGAAAACCAATCGGGTCGTGCATTGTGCACGCGGATCGGACAGTAACCTTTGCCGGGCTGAAGCCGGGCATGGCACGCATGGAAGCGATCGAGTTCCTCGGCGAGGTGCATGTCGTTTCGATCGGCGCACCGATCGAGTTGATGGAAGAACTCGGACGAAGGATCGAATCCAGAGAGGCATAAAAGTTGCCTTATTTGGGACGCACAGTCGCCATCCCACCATCGACACCGATGACCTGCCCCGTGATCCATGAACTCTCGGGTTCCATGAGCATCCTGATCACGCGCGCGATCTCCTCTGGCTGCCCGATGCGCTTGAGTGGGTGCATGGACTCGCTCGCTTTGCGTGCGGGATCGCTCGACAGGATCCCGGATGCGAGTGGGGTCTCGACGAGACCGGGCGCAACCGCGTTGAATCGGATACCGTTGCTGGCATAACTGGCGGCTGCGGAACGCACGAGCCCCTCCACCCCTGCTTTCGCCGCGCTGATTGCTTCATGATTGCTCAACCCGATCTGGGCGGCACAACTCGACATCAGAACAACACTCCCGCCATTTTTTCGCATGTGCTTGCCCGCTGCACGGACACAGGCGAAGGCCGTCGTGAGGTTCTGGGACACGGTCCGATCGAAATCCTCACGGCTCGTAGACGAGGACGGCTTGAGCAAGATTGAGCCAGCGAGATTGACCAGAGCGGTCGCGTCCTGATGCTGGGCCAGCAGGTCATCGAAGCTGTCAAAGTCACTCGCATCGAGCGTGTGGGATGAATCGACGCCCCCCCCAAGTGTCCGGCGCTGTGCCTCGATGTTCTCAGTGTTTCGACCGGCTAGAACAAGTGTCCATCCCGAATCGCTGAGCATTTCGCAGAGCCGGGTCCCGATTCCACCCGCTGAGCCCACAACGACGGCTTTCCTTTGTTGAAGCATCGATCCTCCTTTGTGCTGATCCATGACTTCGATGCCAACGGACGATTCGATCCAGACCCTGAGGTGAATTCGTCCCTACAATTGCCCATGTCACTCCCCGGCCACTCAGGCATGCTGATCGAAATGCACCTTGCACGGATTCTCATCCGTGAATCAACGAGTGCCCAGCTCATCGAGCTCCGTGAATCCCACCCGATCGATGATGAACCCCGCTCGTTTCCCATCGTCATCGGAACCTCCGAAGCGATCGCGATCGACCGGCGATTGTCTGGCTTTGAAGTCGGACGCCCGATGACACACGACCTGCTCGCCCACACCATCGAGCAGCTCGGAGCGACTTTGGAATCGATCGCGATCACGGATATCGTCGAAGGTACCTTCTTCGCGGTGCTTGTCCTCAGTGATCGTGATGGGCAACGGATCGAGATCGATGCACGCCCGAGCGATGCAATCGCGCTCGGCATCACGGGAGATGTCCCAATCTATGTGAGCGACGCAGTGATCGAGAATGCGATCATGCCCCCTCTAGACGACTTTGAGTAATCCCATGAGCAACGATATGTTCGAACCCGGCTCGTTCACCACGGGGGTTGCATCGCCCGTCTATCTCACACACAAGATTCAAGGGATCGAAGGAACGCTCAAGCAGCGTCCCGATGATTTCCTCGTCGAGGAAATCCCCCTCTACGCCCCAGCGGGTGAAGGCGAGCACATCTACCTGTTTGTTGAGAAACGCGGGCTGTCGACGCTCCAGCTCCGTGACACACTCGCGAGGCACTTCGGTGTGAGCCGTAAGGCCGTTGGGCACGCGGGCCTCAAAGACAAGCACGCGGTCACACGCCAGGTGATCTCGATCCACGCGCCAGGTAGGAACCCGGAGGATTTCCCGAGCTTTCAGCATGATCGCGCACGCGTGCTCTGGGTTGATCTGCACACAAACAAGCTCCAGCGGGGGCATCTAGCGGGGAACAGGTTCTCCATCAAGGTTCGCGATGTCGACCCCCTGAGCGTCCGGAACGCCAAGGCATCGCTCGATATGCTCGCCCGCGTCGGTGTGCCCAACCGGTTTGGGGTGCAGCGGTTCGGAAACCAGATGAACAATCATCTGGTCGGACGGGCGCTCATCCTCGCCGATTATCAATCAGCATTGGATCTCCTCCTCTCGCCTCACCCGCTTGCTCCAGAGGGCAGCCGCGATGCACGAGAGGCATACTCAATCGGGAAGTTCGCTGACGCAGCTGAAATGATGCCCAAGGTGTTCAAAGCCGAGTATCACACCCTGCGTGCACTCGCGCGAGGCGATGCCCCACCAAAGGCAATCCGGGCGATTGATCCGACGGCCGCGGGTTTCTTCATCTCCTCGTTCCAATCCGCGATCTTCAATCAGGTCCTCAATCATCGGGTGGAATCGGGAACCCTCGACACCCTCGAGCCCGGGGATCTCGCATTCCGGTTCAAGAATCGGACGAGCTTTCGCATCACCCCCGAGGATCTCGATTCCGACGCCGAGGCCCTCCGTGAGCGGATGGATCGCTTCGAGATCGCCCCCTCAGGCCCCATGTGGGGCACAACGATGCCACGCCCGGATGGAGAAGTTGGTGCCCGAGAGCTCGAAGCCCTTGCCCGAGCGGGTATCTCGCCGAAAGATATGGAGTTATGCGAGCAACGCGACGCGTACCCCATGATCGGGGGTGATCGTCGCCCGCTGCGGATTCCCGTCATCGATCCGGAAGTCGAAGGCGGAATCGATGAGCACGGGGCGTACATCCGCTGTGCCTTCGAACTCCCACGCGGGTCGTTCGCGACAACGGTGATGGACGAGGTGATGAAGACCTCGGCGATGCAGGACATGGAGAACGCGCATGGATCATGACATACGACTCGTCTGCTTTGATTGGGGCGGGGTGATCCTCAAAATCTGTCGGTCGTGGGAAGAAGGATGCGCCGCCGCGGGGATCAACGCCCCCAGCAAATCGATCGCATCCAAATGCCTTGCAAAGCAGGAAGCGTTATCCAAACGATTCCAGACCGGGCAGATGAGTGACAAGGCCTTCTTCCGCGCGATCGCAAAGGAGTCAGATGACTTCCACACGATCGACGATGTCGCCGCGGTTCATCACGCGTGGCTGCTCGAAGAGTATCCAGGGGTCGATGAAATCATCGAAGAGCTCAACAACTTCGCGGATCTCTCCACAGCATTGTTCTCCAATACAAACGCATCGCACTGGGCACGGATGGAAGAAGACTTCCCCGTCGCGTCCTTGATCGAGCACAAGCACGCGAGTCACCTGTTCGGGCTCGCGAAACCCGATGAGAAGGCATTCGCGGCCTTTGAGCGTCGAGTCGGTGCAGCAGGTAACCAGATCCTGTTCCTTGACGATACAAGCGAGAACATCCAAGGCGCAAAGGACTTCGGTTGGTGTGCGGAACAGGTCGATCACTCCGAAGACACCGCAGCGCAGATCGCGAAGATCCTGGAACGCTACGACATTTTTTGATCCAGCTTAGTTGAGCCCGAGAATGCGTGGCTGATGCATCAATACACGATCCTGGATCGGGCCGTGCTCACCCGGGTCGATCTCAACAATCAGTGTGTCCGTCCCGCTTGGCAGCTGGACATTGATCCCTGCATCGGGGGAATCCGCGTTCAGGCGTTGCTCGAAAAGCTGACGCTCTCGCCCGTTTCGATCCGCGATGATCCGGACGACACAATCCGTCCAAATCTCGATGGGTGCTTCGATCGAGCACGCGAACCGCGATGCCCCCTCGGGCATCGGATACCGTACCCGTGCGGGCGAATGGAAATCGACTGATCGCAACGCCTCATGCGAGGCGTCCTGATTGATCACAACCGGGGCCGGCACCCACACGCGATCTCCCATCGGTTCGATCGACTCGGGTTCGATCTCACTCAATGCAAACACACGCCGCGAAGGATCATCCACCCAAAGGGCTTCCAAAGTGCCCGGGTCGAATCGCCAATCTGTCGTACCGGTATCGTTGAGCCCGAGTGAGGTCGGATCGATGCTGATCCCGATCGGAGTTTGAGGGGCGTAGTCAAACCCAATGACGCGGAGGATCTCACGATCCGAGAATCGTAAATAGGTACCGCCGACCGGCTCCGGATCGTTTGCGATGAACATCTGCTCCACACGCTCAAGATCGAGCTCAACGAGGGCATCATCGACAGAAACCAGAATCTTCGGCCCGATCGACTCAATGAATCCTGATACACGGTCCGCGTTCCGCATGATCACGAGATCGTCGATGAGTTCCTCATCGAGGGTGATCGCGGAGCTCGTCTGATCGCGGATCTGAAGGAGTTGCTCGAGTGGAATGTTCGCATCACCGTGGATGCTCGTGCCCGCGATGAGCGAGATCGCGAGCTGCTCAGGCATGCTGGATTCTTGAATACTCCCGCGGATTGTCTGCCCATCTACGAGCGAGATCAGACGCACTGGGCTCGGCTCGGGCAGGGGCGCTCCGACCAGCTCATCGCCATCGATGCTGCTGATTGATTCAGACTTCACAATAAACAGCACCTGGTCCATCGGGACAACCGATCGGATTCCGTACGCGTTGATCAGGGTCAGTTCCCGCTCGTTTGCGTTTTCGATGAGCGTATCACGGAGCTGCAGATCACGCGTACAGATAGTCCATCCGCCCTTGATCGATTGCGCATGCGAAACCGAGCCCGCGAGAGCAATGATCGAGATCGGGATGATGGTTGTCAGTGAGTTCATTTCTGGAAAATCGGAAGGTATCGCTTGGGCATCTGCAAAACAATCAACGCCATCGCCGTGCCATAAGGAGGCCCAACGGATCGGTCATCCCATGAGCCATCATCGTTCTGTGCCGCGATCAGTTCAGCACGCACCGCCGGCCACCATATCTCCCACGACTCCCCGCCGGCCAGATACATCGCCTGGACAGCGTAGTACTGACCGTAAAAATAGTGCGATCGCGATGGGCTCGTGCTGCCGGGCAATGCGTTCTTATTCAGATACTCGAGCCCATTATCGATCGCGTCGTCCTCATAAATCCCGGCGTAGAACAGCGAAGCCACACCCGCAGCGGTCCTGGGCCAAGCGCTGTTGCCCGAACCCAGCTGATACTTGAAGCCGCCGTCGGGATTCTGGCAAAGACGAACATACTCAACCGCACGGTCGATGACCTGCGCGTTGACCTCAATACCAGCATTCCGAGCACTCCGAAGGGCCATGATCTGGCAAATCGTGACGGACACATCCGCGTCGTACGGGACCGGGTTGTAACGCCATCCACCCTCCTCGTTTTGTGTCTGCTCGATCAGACGAACCGCTTTCACGAGCGCCTCGTGAACCCGATCAGCGCGGCTGTTGTCGCCGCCGGGTGTCATCCCGTAGACCTCGCCGAGAAACAGGGTCGCGAAGCCGTGCCCGTACATAGGACCATTGTTCGCCTCTGATGTAATGAGCCCCGACTCCTTGGAGGTGCTCAAGATGAAATCCACGCCGCGGTCGACGACATCGCCGAGCTCACCGCGTCCGGGCATGTGCCCGTCACTCATCAACGCGAGACACGCGAGCGATGTGATCGCGACATTTTTTCCGTAGCGCCCTGATTCCCACGCGCCGTCGGGCTGTTGTGTCTGCGCGAGGTACGCAATCCCCGCGCTGACCGCCTCATCGAGCGCCGGGGTAATTTCCTGTGTCAACGGATTATTCTGCGCTCCACCACCTGATTCACTCGGCTGGGCAGCGAGCGTGCAGGCGAACAACGCAATCGGGAGTGACACCGAACGGATCATGGGTTCTCATCCTCCGCGAGCGCGCGGTAGTACTCTTCCGTGAGTGTTCGATACAACTCGGAGTACTTATCGGAGAACCCCTGGGAGAGCGCATCGCGCACGCGCTGCGGGAGTGCCCCCCAGCTCACACCGTCGGGTGCGAGGGCATCACCGGGGCTTGCGTCGGAAGACCCACCCGGCATGGACTCCTGCCCGGATTCGTTTCCGGGAGCACCCTGCTGCTGGGTGTTGCCCTGTTGCTGCTGCTGGTTGGGTTGCTGTTGATTATTGGAGGACGAGGATTGCGCACTGGACGAACCACCCCCACCGCCCTGTTGATTGTTCTGCGCAGACTCGATCACCTGATCGAGCTTTCGAAGGATGTCCTCCTGCAGACGCTGGGTCGCGATGGAAACATCATTGCCCTCATCGATCCGCTGCGCGACCCGATCCATCAGGCTGATCGCCTGCCCGAGTGCCTCGCCCGCCTCCGCCGGAGACAGGACCTCATCGAGCGCGTCGTCGTTTGGATCGATCGCGGAGGATTGCTCCTCAAGCCCGAGCAGTTCGTCGAGCGTAGGCAACGGATCAGCACCCACGGGCTCGCTTTCGGGTTGCGAGAATGCCCCCCCGGCAAACACAGCGAGCACAAACGCGATCGGGATGGCTTGGAAACGCACACTCATGGGCTATCAGTCTCTACCGGTTCGATCGGCTCAGAGTTCCCGGAATCTCCATCGGGAAGCGGAGTTTCCGGTTCTGAGGGCGCCGGATTCATCGATTCGATCAAAGCAGCACCCTGCTCGTACAGCTGTTTCTGAAGTTTCCCAACCGATTCGATCTGTGCAGGGTCGGCATCCGCCGACTCGGCGAGGGACCGGGTCTGGTCCATCACCAGCTGCTGCATCGAGCGGAGAAGCTTGAGTTGCGCGACAGGTGGTATCAATGGCTCATCGCCACCACTCTGAGACCCACCATTACCCTGCTGCCCCTGCGACTGCCCATCCTCGAAGTCTTCCTGCTGTTGCTGTTGCTCATCCAGAACATCAATCAGCGAGGCAAGCACAGTCATGGCGCTGCGTTGACTCGCACGCGTCAAGTCCTCGATACGGCGATCGTCGAGCCCGACCGCACTTCGAGTCATGAGCTGGTCCAGCTGGTCGTGTGCCAATGTAAACACCGGAGCATCGTTCAAACCATCTTGTTCATCGAGCATGGACCGTAGTTCATCCGCGAGTTCCCGCTGCTCTGCCCCCAATGCTCGTGCCTGTGATCTCGCCCGTCGAGACAGGTTCTCATCCCCCAAAGCGAGAGTCTCATCATGGATCCGGGTCTGGATATCCATGATCTGTGCGTACTGCTCACGCAGTTCCTCACGAGCCCGCTCCATCTGGCGTTGCGCCGCCTCGTCATCCAGCTTCTGCGCTTCTTCCAACGCGTTCCGCAGATGAGCGAGAGCGCTGTTCTGACCGGCCTGGGCCTGATCGGGCGCAATGGGATCGCTTCGAAGTGCATTGACAGCACCGCTCTGGGCGTTGCCTGCTCGGGTAATGTGATCCGCAATCGATCGAGTCTCAGGGAACGCACCGAGCGCCTCATCGCGAACACTCAGGGTATTGCGGACCAACGCGATCAGCCGCTGATCCATCCCCTCGTAGTTATTCTCCGCCACCATGACATCGAGTCGTATGATCTCTTGCTCCTGCGCATCGATAAGCCGCTTGAGCGAATCCATGATCGATGCGAGCTCGCGCCGCAACGCGTTGTCCCGGTTCTGGATGGTGTTCTCAAGCTCTTCAAGAAGTTCCTCAAGCTCTTCGAGCACTTCTTCCTGTGTCTGCGTTGCGCTGCTCGTCTGGTTCTGCTCGATCTGCTCGCCCGCCTCGCGAAGCTTCTGCTCAATCTGCGCCGCCCGCGCCTGCTCGGCGGCCCGTCGCAGCGCCTCCGCCTGCGTTGGATCGTTCTCCTGCAGCTCTTGCGCACGCTGATCGAGCTGGTTGATGGCGTCTCGGGCGTCCTCCGCATTCTCAGTCTGCCGTTCAAGGATCTGCTCAAGAGCGCTGCGATCCTCAGAACTCATCTCATCCAACGACTGGCCGGCCGTGCGTTGGGCGAGCTCCTGTGTCTGCTCGCGAATGGCCTCCAGTTCAGCCCGGAGTTGCTGGACATCGCGGAGCGCGAGCCACGCGTCCTGCCCCTGATCGAGCATGGATAAAAGCTCGCCCAACCGATTGCGCACCTGGCGTTGGCTCTCCTCACCGGATTCTGTCTCACCGCGTCGGATCTGATCGTCGGCAAGCTCACTCTGCTTTGCGGCCTCATCGATCACGCTCGAAGCATCCTCAATCGTCTGGCGCAGAGTCTCGTCCTCGATCGCGTTGCGTTGGATCGTTCGCTTGAGTTGATCAAGCGCATTCTGATTTGCACGGAGACGCTCGCTCAGGGATCGTTGTTCATCCGCGGCTCGGGGGCTCGCGTCTCGAAGCAGGTCTTGGACCTGGCCCTGACGCTCATCGAGAGAACGAAGATTCTCGCGGAGAGGATCGAGCGATCGGCGTACCTGCTCGACCAGCTCTTCCTGACTCACGATGCGTAAGACCCGCTCGCCCGACCGTGCGTAACCGAGCTCGGGTTGGTCAGCATCGGCGCGAAGGTCCCATCCTTCCGCCCAGACATGGATCTCGTCTCCCGGGCTGAGATTGAGCGGCGTCAACTCAAACAGCTTCGATGGCGATGCTTGCAGTGGCATATCCAGCTCAACCGTTTCCACGGCAACGGGATCGCCCACGGGCTCTGCGGGCGCTCCGCTCGAACCAACGGGGGCTGAGTACCGCTGCACACGCAGCGCGGCGCGAGCAAGCCCAAGGTCGTCGCTGATTTCCGCCGCGATCGTGATACGCGCATTGACTGTCAGATTCTCATCGCGAGTGGGTTCGATCAGTCGCACGCTCGGCGAAAGGTCCTCAATCACATCCAACGCGAAGGTGATCCGATCTCGCACCTGCACACCAGATCGATCCGCAACGACCGGCTCGAACAACAGCGGCTCATCCGCCGTGAAAACAAGCTCCATACCCCGATCGTCGGGTCGTGAAAATGACTCAACCAATCCATCCGCGAGAACACGCTCGATCCACACCGGGCGCGTGGAGTCCGCAGCGATGGGCTTCGAGAACACCCATTGAATCCGGACGCGTGAGCCTTGAAGGACTGGTGCCACACGGGTCTCTGCCCCCTCCGGCGAGAAGAGCCCCGATTCCACGACACCCGTCCCCGCAATCGCAGCCGCGTATTGAGGAAGCTCGATCTCGATCTCGGTCTTCAGAAGCTTGGGAGGACGCACGAGCACAACTCGACGCGTCTCCGTGCGATCGTCACGGGTGTTGATCCGATATTCGAGCGTGAACCGCTGATCATCTGGACGACGCGAGGCGCGATCGCGTGGATCGATCAGTTGTTCATAGATGGGGATGCTCTTCTCCGCATCTCGTCTGCGCTGGGGCATCAGGAGTGTCCGCGACCAGTCCCCGATCGGATCACCGTCCTCATCAAGCACGCGCCAGTTCACGAGTGCACGCGTGGGATTCTCAAGATCACTCGCGGCCGTTCCGACAAGAGCACGCAGCGGGAGCGGAACATCCACCGCCCGAGTATCACGCGAGGTCACATCCCAGATGGCATACCGCACGGGCCATCGCACATCGGACCAAGGCGTCAGGATTCGCCCAACACCGGCCTGAAACAAGGGGGGATTGAGCATCGCGATGCTCACAACAACAAGAGCGATCACGCCCAGGGCCGATCCAGCTCTCGCGAGTACCCCCACACGAAGGACAGGTGGCATGCGAACCTGCTCAAGGCGGCGGGTCGCGGTGCGGATGGCAGCATCCCGAAGGCTGTTCTGGGTTTCATCGTCCGTTTGCGGATCGTTTTTGCTCAGATCGATCACACTCGCGAGCAATCCGCGCATCGCAGGATTGTGACGCTCGATGATCAACGCCGTCTCTGTCTCACCCAGCCGAGCACACCACGCGGGCCGGACTCGTGTCCAGAACAGATACATGACGAACAGGAAGAGACCAATCAGCACAACGAGGCGAACATCGCTGGGCAATCGGAGCAAATAGTCCGCGCCCGCCAGCACCAGCACAGACAAGCTCACGATCGCAATCGTCACGATGAGCGCCCGAAGCACCATGAGCAAACGCACACGCGACGCGATCGACCGCATCCTTCGTCGAAGCGTGGGTACGGTGCTCAGGTTTGTGGGCGCGTTGCTCATAGCGAGGCTGAACTTCCTTTATGCAAGACGCAGTGCACGGCGTCCGATCCATTCAAAAGTGAGGAGCGAGATCAACACAATCAGCACGATCGGACGATCCCACAAGGATGCCCGCCGCGGAGGCGTCACAAGGGTTCGTGCGCGATTCGGTAGCTGATCTGGGATCGCCGCAAATGAGTCCGGCTCTGCCACCCAACCGTCAGTCTCCGTCGCGAGATGAACGAGTGTTGTGTGATCCGCGTCCAGCGTGCGTCGTTCGTCGGCATGATCGAAAACGCGCGTGCGCTGACTGATCGCGACCATATCCGCATCGAGCCCAAGCGGCCGGATCTCAAAGTTTCCAGGACGCCCGGGAACCCACACCCCCGTACGCGTATCTCCCACGCCGGCGAGTTCGATCTCGACGGGCTCACCACGATCGGCGAGCGAACCAATCCGGACACGGACCCGTTCAGGCAGTGCTTCGATGCGTTGTTGATCGAACACGCGGAGCGTAATCTGGGTTGCCTGTGCCACGCCGGGTTCCGATGGCGTGACGACCAGCTGTGCCGGAGCGGCGCGCCGGGCAACCGTGCCCCGACCAAGCGCTCGGACGATCGGGAGCCAGAAACGCTCTGGAAGATCCTCACCACGCCCATATCGCCATCGCCAGATCTCATCAGTCGCGACATACGCGCTGACACCGGCTCCATATCGCATCATGGTCATGATCGGGGCTTGCTCACCCGAATCAACAGCACGCGCGTGCGCGAGGACACTCACTCCAGGCTTGAAACTCGAAGGATCGAGCGCCTGCGCCCACTGGAGCTTGGACCAACCGGTATCAGGGCTGCTGAGGCGTTCAAGCCATCCGTCGCCATCATCACTCAGTCGGAGCACGCCCAAACGAGTCGCCTCGGGTGTAGCGCGCATGGTGACCGGTTCACCCCACGCCTGAGAAACAGACTGGGATCCTCCCGCGTCCGAACGCATGGGGAGCAGCGAGGAGAGCGGCGTGCCGAGGTACGCGTCAGGGACGGCGCTGGGGCCCGCGATCCAAAGCAGCCCGGCGCCACGAGTCAGAATATGCTCGCGCAGAGTTTCGAGCTGCTGCGATGAAAAGAGCTCAGCACGAACATCCCCGAGGATAATGACATCAAACGGTTCCCATTCCTCAAGCGTCCCGGGCAAACTCGCGATCAGCTCATCGCCCTCCTGAATGTACCGACGCGTCGCGGAGAGCAACATCGACGAGCTCACGATCGATGGCTCGCGAAGCAGCATGAACTTGAGGTACCTGTGTTCCCAACGCGGATACCCATCAATGTACAGAACCCGCAGCGGCCGCTCGACGACCCGCATCGAGATCGACTGCGCATCGTTACCCGCGTTCAGGTCCAAGACAGCCCCATCCGACACGATGCGAAGATCAAGGCGGCGCTCGCCGTCCCCTACGGGCGTGTGCATCAGGGTGATCGGGGCTGCTTCGTCCGTGCCAAGACCGAGCTGATCAGGCGTCACCGGAACGCGATCAAGAACCTCGTTCCGCTCGTGATCGACGAGCTCTACAAAGATCGGATCGCGTGTCAGGTCCTCCTCCCGCATCCCCCGCCCGCTCAGGTGCACACGGATAGGCGCAAGGTCTTTGGCGAACACGGCATCCGGGTGCTCGACGCGCTCGATCGCAAGATCGCGGATCGGATCAGCATCACCCAGAGGTACCGAGATGATCGGGATCTGCCTATCGGCGAGCGATTCAATCAACTCCGGGTCAATCGGTCGAGTCGAACGCCCATCCGAAACGAGAACGATCGCGGAGATCGGACGCGCCGCAACCCGACGCAGCGCGTCGCGGATTGCAGCATCAATGTCTGTACCCTGCCCACTTGGGGATTCGAGCGTTTCCGGATCCAGCCGTGGATCCTCACTCAGTGTTCGGCGTTGATCATCAAAACCGATCCAGAGAACGCGCTTGTCTTCCCCAAGCCTCCCCCACTCATCCGAGGCGCTCGCGAGCATGGAGCGGAGCTGCTCCTCACGCGTGACGGACGCACCAGGCGCATCGGGGATCTCCAACGACCCGGATCGATCCAGAAGAACAAGCACCCAATCAGGTTCGGTTTCAATGATCGTTTGCTCGATCCGGGGACCGAGCGCAAGCAGCAGGAGAATGCCAAGCACCACCGCGCGAGAGAACGCGAGCATCGCACGGACGGCCTTGCCCCCCGGGATGGCCCTGTACGACCAGACAGAGACACTCGCAAGCAGAATGATCACGAGCACAATCGCCCACGAAGGAATCGCGTGAACGAAGACGAGCTGCGCATCCGGCGTGCCAAAGCCGAGCGATTGACCATCACCCGAAGCTCCGAGCCCAAACAGGAAGTTGAGCAGATCGTTCATGCTCGCGCCCCCCGCCCCTCGGCCCCCATCGCCTGCTCGCTCGCGATGAGGCGTTGAGTAAAGAGACGAGCAAGAATGAACTCGAGCACGCCAATGAAAAGCGCGGCCCAAAGAATCCACAACGCGATCTTGTGCGCATTCGAGCTGCGTCTCGTTGCAAGCTCGGAGGACGCCGACGATTCATCAGCAGAGCCGAGCCATCGGATACCGTCCGAATCGATGAAACGGGCGAGCTGCTCATCGATCACGGTCGGATCCACCCGATCGGCGCTCGCACCCAAGGCATCTGGCTGAATAATTTGAATCGCACGAGCCTGACCCTGGGCATCGCGGAATGCAATCGCCCCGGCGCTGCGATCGGGATCAACTCGCAGCGGCTGGGCCCGCAGTTCAATACGACGGGCACTCTCGAACCAATCGGGACTGTTGATCGGCGCTCCCGCGATGACCGGCGAACGCGTTTCCCCGATACCGACGCCCTGGCGGACCAACTCCTGCATCATGGCAACGAACAGAGGACGCGCCGGCAGATTGGACCAACCCAGATCGAAAGGCACGGCGAGGAAGACAAGCACACCCGAGCCATCGCCCGAGACAACCTGAACACCCAGCGGGGAACCATCAGAAAGGGTCGCGATCGGCGTGGCATTCGAACCCAGCGCGAGAGATCGATGAATCTCAACCGCCCCCGCAAGCTCATCCCATTCGCTCGAAACACCCGAAAGCAGACTCCGCTCGGAGAGAGAAGGGTCAACCCGCACGGGGACCTCGTGCATGACAATCTGCTGAAGCGGCGCAAAGCTGTCTGCGGCGAGTTGCTGCACCCGATCAAACCAGGCGAGCGATTCGGACTGTGAATCCGGCGTGATGACCAGCATCACCCCCTGATCACGCAGGCGCGAGATCCGATCCCACGCAGCATCGTTCAACTCGGCCGGCGCAAGCACAAAGATCGCGTCCACGCTCGATGCCAAACGGGCCGCCGCACGCGACACATCAATACTCGTGATCTGGACCCCCATGTCCGAGCGGGGCGCCAGCGCGGCCCGAACCCAACGGGAGGGCTGGATGTCATTGCGGGCCGAACCTGAAGCCGCACGCGGCCGATCAACAACCGCTACACGAAGGGTGTTCCGGGTAGGAAGCGCGATCAATGCCTCATTGTCACGCGGGTTTGCATCCTCACCCGTCCGGACTTGAAGCAAAGCGCTGGTGGCTGCAGACGCCTCAAGTCCGCTCGTGTCGATCGCAATATTGACAGCCGCCTCCCTCTCACCGGCACGCCATGCCAGGACTCCCGTGCCCCGCCGGGCACCGTCCATGTCAACGATCTCGATTTGCGTGTCGCTCGCAGATACAACCTCGCCCGTGCGGACAAGCTCGACCTGCACTGACTCAGGCAGCGAGAGCCCATCACGAACGACAAGCGAACGCGTTGGTGTCGCCTTCACAATCCCAACATTGACCGCCGTCTCCTGCCCCGGATCCGGAATCAAGACCGAATCCACCGGAACACGCGTCGGATCAGACCGGACCTGCTCAAACGCATGATCGAATGCCCGCGAATCGCTCGCTATCAGGAGCGAGGTCTCGCTCGGACGATCCGGATCGGTTTCGAACTGCGCCATCAGCCCCAGCACCCCATCCAGGTCGAAGGCGGCATCAGTCGATGCGGACTGCTCGACCAAGGCCCGCACGGCACCGAGGTCGTCACTCGCGGGCAGAACGACAGGGCTGGCAGGCGCCGATGCGGAAATCAGCACCACACGATCACCCATCGAGGGATCGAGGTCATCGATCTGATCGATCGCGGCTTCGATGTTCCGATCAAGCATCGTCTCGTTATTCACCACTCGCGCAGATGCAATCGAGTCATCGAGAACGATAATCAGTGTCCGAGCAACGCGAGACGCCCCGCCGCCACCCAACACCAGCGCCCCGACCCCCAACGCGATGAGCAGCACCAATAGGCACCGCATCGAGAGCAGGATCAACTGCTCAAGCGTGATGATGCGACGCCGCTTGCGGTAGGCCTCCTCAAGAAAACGCATCGCACCCCATGTGATCACCCGCCGCCGGCGTTTCAGCAGGTGGATCATGATCGGGATCGAGACACACGCGGCCCCGATCGCGAAAAGCATCGGATGGAGAAAGGAGAAAGGCACCGGCTAAGACCCCCTCAGGGTCGAGGCCGCATTGCGGCGTGCGACAAACTTGGCAAGCGTCGGACCCAGCCATTTGTGCGTAGAAACAACCTTGTGATCGAACCCGAACGAGCGAGCGTGATGCGAAACAAGGTCGATGTGTGTATTGATCGACTCGAGATACGCCTTGCGTAACGCACGAGGATCGATCCGTATGGTCGGTTCAGACTCGAGCCCCTCAAACGCCGCCGGGTCGTCGAACTCAAAGCTCAGCTCCGCCTTGTCCAAAACCTGCAACGCGATCAGATCGTGACCGCGGTGCTTCACCTTCGCGAACGCCGACCGGATCTGATCCGGGTCCTCGAAGAAATCAGACACAACAACGATGAGACACTTGTTGGAGATCTTCGCAAGGGTCTGATCCATCACACGAACGATGTTCGTCTCCCGATCGATCGGGTGCGTCGCCAGCGCATCGACGATCTGCTTCCAGCTCGACTTGCGTGCAGAACGCTCGACCATCGCGCGAAGCTCATCCGCATACACCGCAAGCCCGACCCGGTCGCCCTGATTGATTGTGATATACGCCATCGCGGCGGCTGTCGCGGTCGCGTGGTCAAACTTCGACCAGTTCGGACGCCCATCGGGCGCCACATCCTGGGCCGACCCCGACGCATCCGAAAACAATCGCGACCCAAACCGCATCGAGCCCGACGAGTCCACGAGCAGCACCAGGTCGAGGGTCGTCTCCTGCTGATACTGCTTGACCTGCAGCTTGTCCGTTCGCGCGTAGACCTTCCAGTCCAGATGACGGATGTCATCACCCGCAACATACGGGCGATGCTGGGCAAACTCGATCGACACCCCGGTATACGGCGACCGATGCTGCCCCGCCATCACCCCCTCCACAATCATCTTCGCACGCAGCTCCATCGTGGACAGACGCGAAAGAGTCTGGGGATGGAGATAGAGGTGCGGATCGAACCGCTCGGACGCCGCGACAGCGGGCATCTGGTTCGACTCGGCGGGTTGGGGCGTGTGCTCGTCCATGAACGCTTATATGGTACCGGAAAGGGCGGTTCCGGCTGCCTGTTTGTGCCCGAATCAGGGGTCAGAACCGCAAGTTTCACACGCTTCACAACGATCGAGCAACACGGATGATTCCTCCCATCTTGGATTCCGTGTTTTTCCACCCGATACGACGGCGGCACCGGGAGATCCCGGTGCCGCCTGAAGTGTGGTTCGGTTGTCCTCCACCTGATCAGTTGTTCAGTTCGTAGCTCATACCCATGTTCAGCGTCATGAGGATGTCCCCGAGCCCCTCGCCCGGCGAGCCCTCAAACCGAAAGCTCATATTGCCCGAGTACTCGGTCACCGTCCCGTAGTGGGTGTTGAAAATATAGAAACCCTTGATCGTCTGCTCGGTCACCTTCATGAAGGGTGGGAACTCTTCGGGCAAGGTCATGTCGAGCTGGCCTTCAAACTTGACATGGACATAGTGCCCGTCCTTCCAATCGAGCAGCGACACAACTTCCATGTTCTGGGTCGCGGTCATCTTCATCTCGTCGTCATTCACCTTGAAGACCTTGACCCAGGTGTCGCCCTTGCCGACGGGCGACTCGGGGAGCACATCGATGAACGGCTCGACCTCACGGATCAGCGCCATCTCCGAGAAGCTTTCCTCGATCTCGGCGCGGAGTCCCGCGGCGGCAACCGCATTGATCTTGGCCTGTATCTCATCGAGATTCTCAACTCCCACCACATCACCGCTGGGCGTCAGTACATACTGGGTCTCCCAAGGCTGTGTCACAACCAGTGATTGCACGCGCGGGTCGCTGCGTTTGCCCGCATCCTCATCGTTCTCTGAATCGAAAGTGAACTGCCCGCTGGGCGAGTTCTCCGTCATGGTGAACGAAGATACACGCTGGCGAATGATCAGGGAGCCATCATCCTTAGTACCGACATGTTCGCGTGTGATCTGCGAGACGGTTTCATCACTCATCGACACGACATGCCCCGGCATGATCTGGGTCATCGTGCTTTCGCTTGTCAGAGTGTATGGGAGGGCCTCCCCTGTTCTGAATGTGTACGCGAGCTCAACCTTCTCAGGCTCGAGCACCCCTGAAAACGACGATGTGAGCGCAAGGCAAAGGGCCCCTGCTGCAAGGATGATTGACATCAGTTTCTCCTCAATCTGATACAAAAAACGATTCCATATGCATGCACGCGGCATGCACCAATTCACTGAGTCTAGCCGCTCACAATCCCAGACGGCTCGACTAGAAGTTTCACGATTTCAGGCACCCGGGGGTGACCCAGAGCGACCGAATCTCCTATATCATCTCCACCATGGCCACAATCAACGATCGAGTACCCGTGTCAAATGTAAAACGAATCGCCGTCCTCACCGGCGGCGGCGACTGCCCGGGGCTCAACGCCGTCATCCGCGCGGTCGTCAAAGACGCCATCAACAACGGGATCGAGGTCTTCGGTATCGAAGACGGATTCCTCGGCCTCATCGAGGACCGAATCAAACGCCTCGACCTCGATGAGGTGTCCAACATCCTCACCATGGGCGGCACCATCCTCGGGTCCAACAACAAGTCCGACCCGCAGCGATACCCCATGGGAACCGATGAAAACGGGAACACGGTCTTCAGGGACCTCACCGATGTCTGCGTCACTCACCTGCAGATCCGAAAAATCGAGGCACTCATCGTCATCGGTGGCGATGGAACCATGTCCGTTGCCGAGCCATTCTCCAAGCAGGGCATCAACTGCATCGGCGTGCCCAAAACAATCGATAACGACCTCCACGGCACCGACATCACCTTCGGGTTCCAGACCGCGGTACATGTCGCGACCGAAGCGCTCGATCGAGTGCACTCCACCGCCGCCTCTCATCACCGTGTCATGGTCGTCGAGCTCATGGGCCGCAACGCCGGCTGGATCACCCTCCACGCAGGCCTCGCCTCCGGCGCCGATGTCATCCTGATCCCAGAAATCGAGTTCGATCTCGATATCGTGTGCGACCAATGCATCCAACGGTCTCAGCGAGGAAAACGGTTCACGATCATAGCGGCAGCGGAGGGCGCCAAACCCAAAGGCGGAGAGCAGATCGTCGACCGCGTCGTCGAAGACTCACCAGAGGCCATACGCCTTGGAGGCATCGCAAAGTGGCTCGCGGACCAAATCGAGCAGCGCACCGAGATCGAATCACGCTATGTCGTCCTCGGCCACACCCAGCGCGGCGGCACCCCCGTCGCCGGCGATCGCGTCCTCGCAACCCAGTTCGGGCACCACGCGATGGAACTCCTCAAACTCGGCAAGGAAAACCGCCTCGTCGTCATGCAGGGCGGCATCCTCGGAGATGTCGACATCCAGTCCGCCGCCAACAAACAGCGACTGGTGCCAACCGACCACCCCCTCATCGCCGCCGCCCGAAGCGTCTACACCTGCTTCGGCGACTAATCCGTTTGCCGGTGGCACAGGCGTCACGCCTGTGCAGTTTCGGGTGATACTGAAAGAAATCGAAACCACGCTTTCACCAATACAATCGTACTGGAGGTCTCAACCATGAAATCAACCGGCGTCGCATACCTGCTCTGGTGCTGCTGCTTTATCGGCTTCTGCGGCATTCATCGCTTCTACAACGGAAAGTGGATCACCGGGCTCATCTGGCTCTTCACCGGCGGCCTGCTCCTCATCGGACAGATCGTCGACCTGTTCCTCATCCCCGGCATGACCGAACGCGCCGAGTACCGCGACCAGATGCGTCACGCACGCGTCAACGACCGCGTCACGCGGGACCTTGGGCATTGATGAATCATCGCTTCAGGGGCATCCGCTGCCGTACGCACTCAGGAACGCGCTCACATCGAAGAAATCGAATGCACCATCGCCCGTCAAGTCCGCGATCGGGTCCATCGAGTTGAACGCCGTCAGAAACGCGCTCACATCGAAGAAGTCCAGCATGCCGTCCCCGTTGAGATCCGCGGGGCACGCGGCGTCCGTAAAGATCTGGAATGAGGCATCGACCGATGCGTTGATCTGCTCTTGGTCGCGTTGCCCGCTTCCACTCGATGAAATCAGAACCCGCAGCCGGTAGCTCCCCGATGGAGCCTCGAGCGGGATCGACCGCGTAAACGGTACGGACCCGGTATTGGCGGCATCGGTGATGCTCTCGCTATAGAAAAACCCAAAGAAGCCGCCGCCGATGGTGCTCTCGCTGCTCATGCTCAGCAGGATGAACGACTCGAATACCGTGCTGCTGTTCGTGAGCACGCCATCGATCTCGAGCGTTCCATCGCCGTCGATGAAGAACTGATACTCGAACTCGCTCGAGAGCGTGTGTCCGAATGATCCCATCGCACCAGGCAACCCCGAATCCGATCCCATGAACGATGAGCTCGCGAAGAACGAACCGCTCGACGCGTCTATGAAAGATGCGCTCCCGCTGACAGAGCCATCGAACACGCCGTTCGCGTTGCTGAAGCCCGCGACCGCATCGGCAGTCAGTGGGCCGAGCATCGCGCCCTGATCGTCGATGACCTCATCGACATCTGACCCATTGTCACCAGTGAGCGAAATACTGGCCTCGCTGGTGATACTCGAATAACTCGGAGTAACCTGAGCGACAAGCGTGTGACATGCGGACGCAACAAACGCCCCGGCAACCAAATAGTTCTTCATGGTACATTCCCTCTCTTCGTGAAACCGAAGCGCAAATATACCAGAAGTCCCCACCAGAGTAAACCCCTTAAAACGGCGGCAACTCTTCGTCATCAAAGCTGACATCGTTCCCTGACCCGTCCCGGAAGTCGGCCTCGGGCCCTGATTTCTTCCCCGGCGCAAAGGTGTGCTTGGGCACAGGCGGCGGGTCGCCAAAGTCGGGGCCACCCTGCGCGGGCGCGGGGTCGAAGTCCGGGCCATCGAACCCGTACGACCCGCCCTCCATCTCCTTCGCAAACCCATACGAGCCGCCCGTATGCATCCCATCGTGCGTCTTGAACCGCACCGTCCCCGCATCCCAGGTCAGCTTCACAGTCCCGGTCGGGCCGTTACGCTGCTTGGCGATGATGAGCTCCGTCAGGTTGAGCTTCTCACGATTATCCTCATCAAACTCCGGGCTCGTCGGATCCCAAGCGGGCTCGCCGCGGTGGTAGTACGACTCGCGGTGCAGCAGCATCACCACATCCGCATCCTGCTCGATCGAGCCCGATTCACGCAGATCGGACATCTTCGGGCGATTGCCCTCACGCTGCTCCGCACCACGATTGAGCTGCGCGAGACAGATCACAGGGACCTTGAGCTCACGCGCAAGCGCCTTCACGGATCGGGAGATCTCACCAACCTCCGCCTGTCGCGATTCTCGCGCACTGCTCGGCGAAGAAAGCAACTGCAGATAGTCAATCACGATGCACCCGATGTTGTGGCGCTGCTTCATCCGGCGCGCCTTCGCCCGCATCGTCAACACCGTCATGCCCGGCGTGTCATCAATATAGATCGGCGCCTCCGCCAGCTCGGCGCTGGCGCGATGGAGCTTATCCCATTCCGAATCGCTCACCCGCCCCGTCCGCAGCTGATTCGAATCAACACCCGATCGAGCAGAAAGCAAACGCTGCACAAGCGAGCCTCGCGCCATTTCCAGCGAGAACACCCCCACCGCGGTCGGGTTGTTGATCTGACGAGGAGACCAGGGCGTCGCCCCGCCGAACGCGATCTGCTCCGCGATGTTCAGCGCGATCGCCGTCTTCCCCATCGAGGGACGCGCCGCAAGGATCACCATCTCCTCGGGCTGCAACCCAGAGAGCATCTCATCGAGATCGCTGAAACCCGTCGAGATCCCCGAGACCGATTTCCCGTCCGCCTGCTCAATCCGCTCCATCTCCGCAAGCAGCAGCTCACGCAGCGTCTCCGGCTCGGCGTTCACATCCTCAGACGCGATATCAAAGATCCGCTTCTCCGCCAGATCGATCACGCCCTTGGCCGCGTCTACCCCACCGCCGCCCTGGTTATACGCGTCGTACAGGATCTGCCCAGCCGCATCGATGAGTTTCCGCAGACGCGCACTATCCGCGATCCGCTTCGCGTAATACACCGCGTTGGCCGCGCTCGGCACCGCCTCCGCGAGTTCCATCAGGTACGAAGCACCCCCGACCTGATCAAAGACACCCTTCGCCCGCAACGATTCCGTCAGTTGGACCAGATCGCCCGTCTGGTGCGCCTCATAGGTTTCCACAAGCGTCTGATAGATCGTCCCGTGCGATTCCTGATAGAACATCTCCCCGTTGGGGATGAGTTCAACGACATCATTCAGCACCGCAGGATCAAGCAGGATCGACCCGATGAGGGATCGCTCCGCATCGATGTGATGGGGTGGGGTGCGATCAAACAACCGACCCATATCAAGGGTCTGCGGGCGTTGATCGCCGCGCCGTTTGCCGGACTTGGGTTCGAACATCGTGGAATCACTCACAGTGCAGAGTGTACGCGGAATCTCGAGTGATTTCGGGCGAGATCGCGCAACCGACAGGTTGCTCTGAGCGAATCCGCATTGGCGGAACCACATCCGCGAAGATTGTGGAGGATACCCTATAGCATGTCCACAGAAACCGTTGGCGCAGAGTTCTACGACGCCGAGGGAGGGCTCCCAGAGTCACTCCCCGAGTCTCCGTTCCCCATCTTCAAATCCTGGTTCGACAAGGCCTGGCAAGAACGGAAAACCCCCAACACCAACGCCATGACCCTGAGCACCCTCCACCCGGACGGCTACCCGGATGCCAGAATCGTGCTCTGCAAAGCCATCGAGGTCGACCCAGGCAACATCCTCTTCTACACCAACTACAACGGCGCCAAGGGCCAACAGATCGACAAGCACCCCTTCGCCAGCGCCGTATTCCACTGGGACCACGACGAACGCCAGGTCCGAATCCGAGGCCCGATCACGCACGCGAGCGAAGAAGAATCAAACGCCTACTTCGCCTCCCGCCGCCTCGAGTCCCGCCTCGGCGCATGGGTGAGCGACCAATCCCAGCCCATCGAATCACGCGAAGCCCTCCTCGAGAAAGTCAGCGAGGTCATGGACAAACTCGGCCTCTCGCCCGCGGACCTCATGGGTGAGCGCGAGGTCGAAATCCCACGCCCCCCCCACTGGGGCGGCTTCCGCATCCACGCCCAATCCGTCGAACTCTGGAACGGCGGCGTGGGTCGCATCCATGATCGAGCGCGATGGGAACGAGTGTTGACCCGCAACGATTCGATCCAGCGCGGAGCGGACGCATACACCCCAGCAACATGGTGTGCCACCAGACTCCAGCCATGATGTGGATGGATCGCGTCATTTCGCCCGGAAAATCGCGATATCACGCATCCGCTCTTGCAAAGTGCCCGAAAATGTCGAAGATAAAACCATCGCGGGAACGCGAACGATGAAGACGAGCGTGAAAACCACGCACGAACACATCGAAACGCACCGCGACGAGCGTCAACGAAAGTTGACGAGCGTTGAGCCCCGAGCGACGGCGCGGGGAAAGAAACTCCGGCGGCGGCAATACACCGCGACGGCTGGGCTGGCATTTTCTTCAAGGAGGTGATTCAGTGACTAAGTATGACTGTATGAAGGGGTTGCGCCCGTAAGAGCGGCGGCTCGACGGTGTTGCCGTTGGCGCAACTCGCAATACGAAACCGATGCATCTGCATCCTACGGCTGCCTCCAAACACTGGAGGCAGCTTTTTTACGCGCCAATCACACAACCATCACAAACCGATCTTCGTTCGCACACGCTGCGCATCCGCGTTGCGACCCGCACGACGATAAGCATCCGAGAGCATCTTGTGGACTTTGTAGTAGTTGGACTGAACCGCGAACTGACTGCTCATGTCACCGGGCTGTTTCACACGCCGCGACGCACTCTCAAGAACAGGAATGATCTGATCGGCCTTCCCCTGCTCACTCAGCATCTGCGACATCATCGAAAGCGCAGAAACAGCCATAGGCCCATCATTGATGAACTGGTTCACGACATCGTTGTACGCGAGCCAAGCATACTCAAGATTCTCATTCTCCGCCCACAACACGCCCTGCTCAAAGCGAACCGCCGAAGCGAGATCCGGACGCTTGCGGAACTGACCGAACGCCCACTCCCACATCTCATGCCGACGCGCAGCGTCATCCTGAGTTGAAATCAACTGAGCAAGAAAGTCGAAAGCGAAATCCTGATGCTGACGACCCGCAAGCTGCATCACGGCACGAGACCAGACATCCATCTGCTTCTCGTCCATCTCACCCGATGATGCGAGATCCACTACCCGATCCCACGCCCGCGGCACACCCGCACACTGGCTCAACGACGCCTTGAGCAGATCGAGCCGGTCCTCAACACTGTTGGATCTTGGCTTGCGGAGATTGCCACGATCATCCAGCTCAACAGACTCATCCAGCCCCCAGTGCCCCTCATTCATCCGAGCGACCGCGTGACCCGCAGCAAGCGACGCCAGAACCTGATCATTGGTGCTGCTCATCGCATCGCCAAGAATCCCAACGCGCCCGTCAGAGACCCGCTGCCGTGTCTGCGGGTTATAAATATTCCCACGCAGATCCTGATACGCCTCATACCGACCCGCATCAAAGTTCCACGCCGCCCGGCGCCCACGCTTCTCAACATACCCAACCCACGCGTGCGCCACATCTGCACCACGCGCAGTCACATAGGCCGAAGGAAGCCCGCACGCCTTCGCAACGCTCATCGCGTAGTACGCCTGATCCGCACATACCCCGCCATACTGATTGATCTTCTGGATGTTGTACTCGCCCGGCTCACTCGTTACTCGCTTCGGACGGTTCTGCTGAAAATGAAGCGAATCGTACTCGATCTCAAAGAAGCGATTGTCGATCGCCGGGTTCGTACGGAATCGATTCAACGCCCATTGCATCTGCTCAGGTGTTTCAGTTGTATCCACAACATAGACCAACGCCAACGCCGGCAGCGCGTTGGGATGAATCGTCAACACGCCCGCATTGGATACGAAGTAATCAAAGATCGAGACCGGATCAACGCTCACGGGATTGTGCTCGTTGATCCGAATCGTGAACGCCTTACCCTCCTGCGCATCATGCACAACGCACAACGCGGCAGCAAGCGCTGGGAACTCATCAACCTGATCCGGACGCTCCTCGATGAGTCTCGACGCAAGCGCGATCACGCCCCGAGCATCATCCTTCTCATGAACAAGCAAGCCGAGCTCATCCATGAACTCCGGGTGCACGCGAAACTGCTCAATCGCCTGCCCATAATCTTCTGGCCGAGCACGAAACACAAGCTCAAAGATCCCCATCGCCGCTTCACATCGAACCATCGCTTCGCTCTGACGCACACCGGCACGAGACACAACCGTATCCGCAAAGCTCGCAAGCTCCCCCATGCGGCTCTCGATCACCTTCCGGCTCGCTTCACCCTCCTCGAAGCTCATCAACGCGTCAACGCGATCATGAACCTGCGTCACAAACGATTCCCGTTGCGCCAGAGCATGCGTCGCAAACAGCATCATCGCCAGCAGCGACATCAGGACCAATCGTGTCATTCGAATCATCTAAACATCTCCGTTTCAGTTCAATCAGATCCTAACCCGATCCGCATCGCGTGTGAACCGGTTGCGGCACAAGATCTCAGCACACAAAAAACCGGCCCCGGGAATCCCGAGGCCGGTCGAAAATCACAATCTCAAGCCGGGATCAGAACCCGAGGACGCCGCCGAGGATATCGCCGTACGCGACGATCAGCCCAGCGAACACGACCGAGACGATCGAGATCAGCTTGATGAGAATGTTGAGCGCCGGGCCCGAGGTGTCCTTAAACGGGTCACCAACGGTGTCACCGACAACGGTCGCCTTGTGGTCGTCGCTGCCCTTGCCGTAGACGATCTCGTCGCCATGGCCGGCTGCGACGGCTTCCTGCGCACGAGCCATGATCGCATCGCGAACGGTCGCGGGGATCTTGGACGAGTTGCCCGTACCGGCAACCATCTCGTCCGCCGTGGTCGCACCGTACGACTCGAGGAGCTTCTTGGCGTTGTCCCAGGCACCACCGGCGTTGGCCATGAAGACCGCCAGGGCGAAGCCCGAGGTCAGACCACCCACCAGCAGACCCATCACGCCGGGGACCGACAGGGTCAGGCCGACCGCGATGGGAACCAGAATCGCCAGAAGCGATGGGATGACCATCTCCTTCTGTGCACCGGTCGTCGAAATCGCAACACAGTTGGCGTAGTCGGGGTAGTGGTGACCGTCGAGGTCCACACCCTTCATGGGCCAGTTGTCCGGATCAGCAACTTCTTCTTCGCTCATGCCCTGGTTCCGAAGTGCCTGTCGGATGAACCCGAACTGGCGTCGGCACTCGCCCATCATGGCGTAGGCCGCACGACCCACAGCGTTCATGGTCAGAGCACAGAAGAGGAACGCAAGGAGCACACCGATGAACACGCCGCCGAGCAGCTTCGGGTTCGCCAGCGTGACGTTGTAGAAGCTGAGCACATCCTTGATCATGCCACGCTCAGACGATGCGAGCGTCGCGGTCCAGCCGGCCCCGCCGATCTCGTAACGAGCATCGTGATCGCCCGTCAGAGGGAACACGTCGTGCTTGGCGATGTCGCTGATCTTGTCGCCGTGCCGCCCGCTGTCCAGGGTCACATCGAGCAGCATGCCGCCGTCGACATTGGCGGTCTCGCCCTCGCCGGTGACGACCGCGAACTTGTTGTAGCCCTGGTAGATCGCGTACCCCATCGGGGCATCGACCGGAGCATTGACGACCTCAGCCGACTTCTGCTCGAAAGCTTCCGCCTGCGTCGTGATCTGGGTCTGGACGATCTGGATGTACGCCGCGAACAGCGCCATGGCCGTCAACGCCGCCGAACCGATCGCGAAGCCCTTACCGGTCGCCGCAGTGGTGTTACCCAGCGAGTCGAGCATGTCGGTACGCTCACGAACGATCGGGGGCTGCCCGGTCATCTCGGCGTTACCGCCCGCGTTGTCAGCGATCGGGCCGTACGCATCGGTCGCCAGAGTAATACCTAGCGTGCTGAGCATACCCACGGCCGCGATACCCACGCCGTAGAGACCCATCAGGAACGATTCGGTACCACCGGCAAAGCCGAAGGCCGCGATAATGGCAATAACGACGGTCAGCAGCGACGCCCATGTGGACTTCATGCCTTCCGCGATACCCGCGATGATCACGGTCGCCGGGCCGGTCAGTGCCTGCTCAGCGATGCGTCGTGTCGGCGCGTGCTCGTAGCTGGTGTAGTACTCGGTCGCGTGTGCGATCACGAGGCCCGAAATCAGACCGGAAACAATCGAGAGCCCAAGACGCCACCAGGTGGTGATCCCTTGGAGTTCGGTCGCGTCCTTAAGGATGTACCACAGGAGCCCGAACGAGCCGAGGATGATCAGCGCCGAAGCAACATAGACACCCTTGTGCAGGCCCTTGAGCAGCTGCGCGAAGGACGCGTTTTCCTTGGCCTTGACGGTGAAGACACCGAGGATCGAGCAGAAAATGCCCAGACCCGCCAGAGCCATCGGGGTGACGGCGAGCTTGAGCCCGAAAGCACCCGCTTCAACACCGTTGGCGAGGGTCATCGCGGCCGCGGCACCCAGTGCCATGGTCGCCAGGATCGAGCCGTAGTACGACTCGTAGAGGTCGGCACCCATACCCGCAACATCACCAACATTGTCACCGACATTGTCGGCGATGGTCGCGGGGTTACGCGCGTCGTCTTCAGGGATACCGGCTTCGACCTTACCAACAAGGTCGGCACCAACATCGGCGGCCTTGGTGTAGATACCACCGCCGACGCGTGCGAACAGCGCCTGCGTCGATGCACCCATGCCGAAGCTCAGCATGATGGTCGTGATCTCAGTGATCCCCCCGCCAACCAGATCGAACTGGTTGAAGATGAAGAACCACGCCGAGATATCGATGAGCGCAAAGCCCACAACATTGAGGCCCATGACCGCACCGGAACGGAACGCAACAGTGAGGCCCTCGTTGAGCGACTGCTTGGCCGCCCAAGTGGTCCGTGCCGAAGCGTTGGTTGCCATCTTCATGCCGAACCAGCCACACAGACCGGAGAACAAACCCGCGATCGGTACACCGATCATGGTGAAGGCCGACTGCAGGTTCATGGCGTACATGATGCCGAGGAAGACGATCAGCAGAACGAAGACGCCCGCGACCACCTTGTACTGGCGAGTGAGGTACGCCATCGCACCATCACGGACCGCCTGAGCGATCTCGATCATGTTCTCGTCACCCTCGGACTTCTTCATGACCGACATCTGGAACATCTTGGCCATGATCAGGGCAAGGATGCCGCCGATCGGTGCAAGGAAGTACGCCGGTGACACATCAGACATCGATGCGAGCGTGGGCATGAGTTGCATACTCATCGTGTTTAACCTCTACTGATGCTGCATCATCAAAGCAGCGTGTGTTTTACGGATTCTGAACCGAGGATCAGCCCCACGATCGATCGGCTGTGAACCCGCCACTGCATTCCGCAGCGTGAACTCTCTTGGACACCCGGGGCAAGGGGTGCGTGCGTGAAAAAGGATTCAATACCACCCTCGAAAGGGCTGCAACTATAGTTCGGCATACTGGACAGAATCCGATGAAACAAGAATGAAAGGGCTTTCTTGAACACAGACTCCAGTCCACTCCCAGCCCCACTACGAGCTCGGGATCCAGACAATCAGCAGGACAAAAAAACCCACCAGGATGGTGGGTCATCAACAGTCAGACAGTGCAGCGTTATGGACGCCGAGGCGCGGCTTTACGCTTCAGGCGGTTCTTGCGCTCAGAAGGCTTCTCGTAGTATTCCTTCTTGCGGATGTCCTTGGTCAGACCTTCCTTCTCGCAGAGTTTCTTGAAACGGCGCATGAGCTGCTCCGCGCTCTCGTTGCCGCGAGATTTGATCCGAATCGCCATGAGCTCTCCTTTGAGCGTTTGGGTCGTACAGGGGACATCGATACCGCCCACACAGCGTGGGTCGGGTTGCGATTCAAGGCGCGAATCACCACAAGGTCAAGTCACAACGAGAATTGTCGATGCTCACCCAAAAACATGGCCGCAACAACCCCCAGAGGCCGATAATCAAGCCCATGCGGCATCTCAAACGGCTCACAATCATCGCGCTCCCAATCACATTCCTGCTGCTCACCAGCGCCTGCGAAACCGTACCCGCGGTCAGAGAGACCCGCGCATGGCACGGCGAAACCCCAATTTATGCCACATACCGGTTCGGCAAGCTCAACGCCGAACTCCCCCCGGGATACGCCATCGAAACGGTAAACGCCGCAACCCGCGCCATGCTCCATCGCCAGGGACACATCATCGAGGAATACGCAGTATCCCCATCCGACGGGCGGATCGTCGCGCTCTCCAACGGCTCAAGCTCATACGAAAAAATCAAGGTCACTACCCGATACGAAGGCGGCGGCGTCCTCATGCAGGTCAACATCGACCCCGCAACGGAAAACCGCACACGCGCCGTCTTCGAATCAATAGTTCAGACGCTCGGGATCTGATCAGGCACCGTCGGCAGCACGAACAGCCGCACACAACTTCGCGATCTTCTCCGCGTTCTTCTTGCCCGGCTCGTCCTCAACCCCCGTCGACACATCCACCCCATACGGGCGGAGCGTCTCGATCACACGCGTCACATTCTCAGGATCAATCCCCCCCGCGATGATGATCGGCTTGGCGTAGTTCTCGATGTGCGACCGAAGATTCGACCAATCGAACGCCCTCCCCTCTCCACCATCAGAACCATCGATCAACAACGCATCAACCTCTTCGACCTTGCCCCACCGGGTCAACTGCGAGTTAATCGTCGCGTCCTCATACTTGAACGCCTTGATCACGCCCGGCCCGCACTGACGCACAACATCAACGGGCTCCTTCCCGTGCAGTTGCATCGAATGCGCAGGGCACATCTGCTCAAGATCACAGAACGCGTCCACATCAAGATCACGAACAACACCCACCGTGCTCACGAACGGAGGGAGCGAGAACATAATCCCCGCGGCCTGCTCCGGCTCGATGAACCGCGGAGTGCCCGCGACAAAGATAAAACCAATCGCGTCAGCGCCCGCATCAACCGCGTACATCGCATCGTCATAACTCGTGATCCCGCAGACTTTGACTCGCGTGCGATGGCTGCTCATGTGTTCGACTCCTGCTCAGTTGACGGGGTGTGCTCGCGAAACTTCTCAAGCTCGTCACGCACAAGATTCTCAGACTCTTTGTCGATCGATTCTTCGAGCTGCGCCTCGAGCATCTCAATTGCGCCCGCAACATCCCCCTGATCCCACGCACGCGTTCTCGCGATCAGCACTCGAATGATGTGCCGCTCAGGGTCAGCCGGATAGCTCCTGAGCAACCGCTCAAAGGCCTCCGCCGCAGTCACCCGATCCTCACGCTGATACAGCGTGTTCGCAATCTGATACTGCGCATCACGATGAAGCGTCAACGGCGCTTGCTCGTCATGACCAAACTCCTCGAGCATCCGCACATACGCATCCGCGGCCCGACCCTGCTCGCCCTGCCCCAGCAGCGAACCGATCTCCGCACGAGACCTCGCAATCTGCTCCGCCCGTGGATCAATCGGCGTCATCTCCCGCGCATCCGCACGGATACGCGACATCTGCTGATCATGGATCCGCGTCGCGTTCGCAAACTCACGCCGACGCTTCCGTTGTTTCAGAATCGCAAGCATGTCATACGGCTCATGCTTCAGGATCTTGGTCCCCAGCAGGAAGAACGCCACAGCGATCCCCATCGCATACCCCCCAAGGTGCGCGACATTCGCGATCCCGTTCTCCGGGGTAATGAGATGACTGAACAGGTCCAGAATGATGTACAGCCCGATCAGCCACCACGACGGGATCATGAACACCCCGATGATGAAGAAGATCACAAAGCACTTGATCCGGGTCCGCGGGAAGAGCACAAGATACGCCCCCGAAACCGCCGCAACCGCACCAGAAGCACCGATCGCCGGGTTCATCTCCACCGCCATATGCGCCAGCCCGGACATCACCGCCCCACCAAAGTAGAACAGGGTAAACCCCAGCCGCCCAAAACGATCCTCAACACTCGGGCCGAAGACAAGCAGGAAGATCATGTTCCCGAAGATATGCATGAACCCGCCATGCAGGAACGCGGATGTGATCGGCTGCCAAATCCCGAACCTGTGGTACACCTCGCCCATATACTCGAAGTCGCGACCGACGGCCCCCCAGGCATTGACCTGCTCAGCGAGGTCCGCATCCATCGCGCCGAGGATCGCCATCGCAACAAACACCCCCAGATTCAGGGCAATCAGGGCGTGCGTCACCACCGGCTTGCGACGATTCGGTCGGTCTGTGCCCAGTGGGATCAACACGGGGGCATGGTACGCCCACCAATCGGATCGTGCCTATGATCCTGTCCCGCTCATTTCACCCAACTATCAATGATTTCAGCGGGTCCCCATCGCTTGTTCGTACACCATCAGCCGACGATCTGTCTCGGATTTCGTCGACACAACCGAAGGATTGAATCCATGAGTACCGCAGAAAAGACCTACTCCAAAGGACTTGAGGGCGTCATCGCCGCTCAGACCGAGATGTCGTTCATCAACGGCACCGAGGGCGTTCTGGAGTATGTTGGGATCGCGATCGGCGACCTCGCATCGAACAGTTCGTTCGAGGAGACTGTCTTCCTGCTCTGGAACAAGCGTCTCCCAACACAATCCGAACTCGAGGCATTCAACAAAGAACTCCGCGAGGATTACGCACTCTGCGACGCCATGAAGCAGCGCATCACAAACTGCCCCGTCGACGCAGAGCCGATGCATGTTCTCCGCACGCTCGTCAGTTCCATGGCCATGGACGACAGCTCACCAAACGAGAACAGCGTCGACGCAGCAAGACACAAGTCGCTCAAAATCCTCGCGACCACTCCTGCGATCGTCGCCGCTTTCGATCGCCACCGCCGCGGCCTCGAAATCGTCGACGCAGACCCAAGCCTCGGATTCTCCGCAAACTTCCTCTACATGCTCAACGGCGAAAAGCCCACAGAGGCCATGGAGCGAGCATTCGACATCTGCATGATCACCCACGCAGACCACGGGCTCAACAACTCAACCTTCACCGCCCGCGTCATCATCTCCACCATGAGCGATATGTACTCCGCAATCACCGGAGCAATCGGATCACTCCGTGGCCCACTCCACGGCGGCGCCAACGAGGGCGTCATGCGGATGCTCAACGAGATCCCCACCGTTGACGATGTAGAGCCCTACATCATGAACAAGATCGCCAACAAAGAACGCATCATGGGCTTCGGCCACCGCGTCTACAAGGCCAAGGACCCACGAGCCGCAGAGCTCATGACCCTCGCCAAGCAGCTCGCAGACGACACTGGCAACTCCGACCTCTACGAAAAATCACACAAGATCGAGCAGATCATGGAGCGCGAGTACGCCGCCAAGGGCATCTACCCAAATGTCGACTTCTACTCCGCAACCACCTACCACTGCATCGGGCTCAAGCTCGACCTCTTCACACCAATGTTCGCACTCTCGCGTATCGCCGGCTGGGCAGGCCATGTCATCGAACAGCTCGGCGACAACCGACTCTTCCGCCCCACAACAGACTATGTCGGCCCCCACGACGCCCCCTACACACCCATCAGCGACCGCTGATCGCGAACAACACAGACCCCACCACGCCCGCAAACGCGGGCGTTTTTCATTGTGGGCAACATCACCGCACCTCGTCGATACAGGGTGAGTACCCTCCACATGGGAGGCGATCGTGTGCGCCAATGAGTAAGTTCCGACACTACATCCCGAGCATGTTCCATCGGCGGGTCCTCCTGCTCGTCTTCCTCTGCATCGTCGCGATATGCAGCCTCTCAGCACGCCTGGGATACATGACCGTCGTCGAGGGCGCAGACGCACGCGCACAAGCCGAAAAACGCCTCGTGACCACAACAT
The DNA here is from genome assembly GCA_002337545.1 of Phycisphaerales bacterium UBA1910. GTDB lineage: Bacteria > Planctomycetota > Phycisphaerae > Phycisphaerales > UBA1924 > UBA1924. The sequence continues at coordinate 167,005 of DDGE01000047.1, forward strand.
GGCTCCCCACAACACGGGGCAGGATCCTCGATCGCAAAGGACGCGTGATCGCCGGGGATCGAGCATCCTACAACATCGCAATCGACTACCGCGTGCTCGCCGGAGATTGGGTCTACGAAACACGCAACGGACGCACCGCAAGCACGAGCATCCGCAACTACGCAACAAGACTCGCACAACGAGCAAACCCAAGCATCTGGGAAACACTGCCAGAGAACGAGCAGCAGCGCCTCATCGACAGATTCGAGGCAGCACTCAGCTCGCGAATCACACGCATGGAACGCGACCTCATCATGGTCTCCGGCATCGACCCGGACGACTTTGCACAACGCAAACAGGAGATCATCGATCGCGTCAGCGCGATGAAAGAGCAATACTCCGCACGCGTCTACACGCGCGAACTCGAGAAGTTCGAACGCACAGGACGCGTCCCGGAAGAAAGCGATCTCAAAAGGTTCCGCAGCATCGCAAACGAACCCATCGCCGAAGAACACGCGGCCCACACCATCATCCCGGATATCTCCGATGAACTCGGCTTCGCCGTCCTGCGCATGATCTCAAAGCGGGCACCAATCGTCTCCGAGGGAGTCGACCCCAGCGTGCTCGAATCACTCACCGTACCACTCTACCCCGGAGTCAAGGTCGTCGACGCAACAGCAAGACTCACACCATACGAGCTCATGCCAGTCGCGATCGACCGATCAAGCTTCCCGCCCCCACTCCGTTCCACAGAACCGGCCGTTGTCCGAGTGGACGGCATCGGACGCCAACTCCTGGGCCGTATCGACGACGGCCTATACCTCGAAGACATACAACGCCGCAAGGACGCCCTGCAGCGAGACGACACACTCCGCAACCGATCCCTCACAAGCAGGGGCACCGACCGCGGGCAGTATTTCCCGGGCGATCGTGTCGGCAGAACAGGAATCGAGCAGGCCTTCGAGCACACCCTCCGAGGCCTGCGGGGCGTGCGCATCGAAAATCTCCAGACCGGTGAGGTCGAAGAGATCGAGCGTGAACACGGACGGGATGTGCACCTGAGCATCGACATCATGCTCCAAGCCCGCGTTCGAGCCATACTCGACCCGAGCGTCGGACTCACACGCGTGCAACCATGGCACCAGAACGAGCAGCCACAATACACCCCCGTCGGAACGGAACTCGATGCGGGCGTGGTGGTGCTCGACATCGCCACGGGCGAGGTGCTCGCGATGGTGTCCACACCCAACCCACCGATCTCCGAGTCGGAATGGAAGTCGCTGGGTGTGCGCAACGAGACCGACCGCCGACTCTACAACACAATCCACGCCCCATGGGTCAACAAGGCCATCGCCAAGCCCTACCCCCCCGGCTCCGTCGCCAAGGCCCTCATCCTCACCGAAGCCGCCAAGCGAGGCGTATACCAGCAAGGCAAACGCATCCACGACCGCGGCTACCTCCTCGACGGCCAGCCCAACAAGTTCCGATCGTGGATCTACAAAAAGTACGACGGGATGTACGGCGGGCACTCCGACCAGCTCGGACGCGACCTCGACGGCGTCGATGCGCTCATGGTCTCCAGCAATGTCTTCTTCTACACCCTCGGCAGGCAGCTCGGCCCGGAACGAATCGCGCTCGCCTACCAGGACTTCCATGTCGGACGCCCATACGAACTCGGCATCGGAACAGAATGGCCAGGGTCAATCGGGAAGTTCAACGGCCCAAACGACGGCTCGGACATCAACCTCGACGAAGCAACACTCATGGGAATTGGACAAGGGCCCATCACATGGACCCCACTGCACGCCGCAGACGCGATGGCCACAATCGCCCGCGCCGGTGTCAGCATCACTCCAAGCATCGTCCGCGACGGATTCGCCCCCGATGTACGCGACATCGCCATCCCCTCGTGGGCCGTCCGCGATGCGCTCCAGGGCTTGCGCCAGGTCGTCGAGAACCGTCAGTTCGGCACCGGGCGAGCAATCACATACCAGGAGCTCGGCCCCGAAGGCGTAGCGATATTCAATCATCAGGGCATCACCGTCTGGGGAAAAACCGGCACCGCCACCGCGCCCCCACTGCTCTTCGACCCCGACGAAACACCAGAACACAACGGACCACTCGAACCCCGCATCGTCCGCATGGGCGATCACTCGTGGTATGTCACCCTCGTCGCCCCCGAGGGCGAATCGCCCAAGTACGCCATCGCCGTCATCGTCGAGTACGCCGGTTCCGGCGGCAAAGTCTCAGGACCGATCAACAACGAGATCATCAGCGCACTGATTGAAGAAGGCTACCTGCCTCGCGTCGATGACGGATCGGAGCCAGACGCATGAGCCAGGGGATCAACATCCATCCGATCATGCGCCTGATCAAAGGCGGCGGACGCAATCCGGAACCCATCTCGCGCGTGCTCCGCCCCGTGAACTGGGGATGGATCACCGTCCTCGCATCCCTGCTCCTTTCCCTCCTCGGGATCTACTCGATCGATATCGGGCTCAACAAGGATCTCGACCCCGGATTCATGGAGCTCTCCACGACCGCGCTCAAGCAACTCATCTTCATGGTCATGGGACTCGTTTCATGCCTCGTGATCATGCTCCCGCACTACAAAATCGTCAGCGCGTTCGCCTGGTTCTACTTCGCCGTCTGCATCGCACTGCTCGTCTTCCTGCTCGTGCCCGGCATCCCATCAAGCATCGTGACACCACGCAACGGCGCACGATCATGGATCAACCTCGGCATCACCGACTTCCAGCCAAGCGAGATCACCAAGATCGCCTTCGTCCTCGCCGTCGCACAATACCTCCGCTTCCGCACCCAACACCGCAGGTTCATGGGACTCATCATCCCCGGCATCATCGCCGCAGTACCCGTCGGGCTCATCACCGTGCAGCCAGACCTGGGCACCGCCTCGTTGTTTGTCCCAGCCCTGTTCGCAATGCTGATCGCCGCCGGCGCAAGACTCCGCCACCTGATCCTCATCGTGCTATGTGCCGCGATGAGCGCGCCAATCGCGTACCCATTCCTCAGACCACACCAGAAAGACCGGATCGTCGCGATCGTCAAGCAGTTCCAGGGCGACGAGTCAACCAACTACGACATCAACTTCCAATCCTCACGCGCCCAGATGCTGATCGCCGCCGGCCAGATCACCGGAACACCCGAGCCCACCGCACGCGCACTCGTGCACTACAACGCACTGCCCGAACGAGAGAACGACATGATCTTCGCGGTCGTCGTCGCACGATTCGGACTCGTCGGCGGAATCTTCATGCTCATGCTCTACGCGCTCTGGGTCATCGGCGCACTCATCGTCGCCGCCAGCTGCCGCGAGCCGATCGGCAGGCTGATCGCCGTAGGCCTCCCCGCGTTCATCGCCACGCAGGTCGTCATCAATGTGGGCATGAATCTGGGGGTACTGCCAATCATCGGGATCACCCTCCCATTCCTCAGCGCAGGTGGTTCTTCACTGATTACCTGCTGGTTAATGACCGGTTTGATCATGAATGTCGCATTTCATCGCCCAAAGCCCCCCTACCGCAGTTCGTTTGAATACGCTGATGACGATGAAGGACCAGACCTACTCAAACCAAGCAAGCCGTTCGGACGATCAACCGGGTTCAGCGGGCGAGCAATCACCCGCTGATCGCGGGACGCTCGATCTCGAACTCGACTCAATCTCCACCATCGCCCCACCGAGCGGATGGGTCGAACAATGCGCCGAATACGGCATCTCCTTCGAGCCCGCCGAGATCAATAACCTCGGGCGGTTCCTCGCCATGCTCATGCACGCCAACACGCGGATGAACCTCACATCCATCCGCGAGTCTGACGAAGCATGGTCGAAGCACATCTTCGATTCGCTGACCCTCATCCCACTGCTCGCCGAGCTCGAGGAAGGATCAACCATCATCGACATCGGCTCCGGTGGCGGGCTCCCCGGGATCCCGCTCGCGATCGCCCTGCCCAAACTGCGCTTCACCCTGATGGACGCGACCAAGAAGAAATGCGACTACCTCTATCAGACCGCGATGGCACTCGGCCTCACCAATGTCAGGGTGATCTGCGCACGCGCCGAAACACTCGGGCAGGACCGCGGCGAGAAGACCGCAACCGGTCGTGACAATGTGCACCGCGAACACTACGACATCGTCATGGCACGGGGCGTCGGGCAAATCCCCATGCTCGCAGAGCTCACGGTCCCGCTCGCCAAGGTCGGCGGGCTCGTCCTGATGACCAAGGGAAAACGAGCAGAAGAAGAACTCGCGAACGCAAAGCAGGCGCTGCACCTGCTCCACGCCGCACACGCCGGAATGGTCGACACACCAACCGGACGCATCGTCGTGATCGAGAAGCTCCGCCGCACGCCCCGGGACTACCCGCGACGAGATGGCGAGCCCAAGCGAGCCCCGCTCGGCGTTCCCAAAAAATGAGAAACACGATCAGCCCGCACAAGGCGGGCTGATCGTTGCAACACCGGAGATCAGTTCCTTGTTTACCGTTTCCGACGGGCGATGACGAGCAAGCCACCGAAGGCAAGCACCGCGCCGCCGGGCGCGGGGACCGCACTGCTCAAGACACGGATCGCGTCGTGCAGCAGGTACCCCTTGGAGATGTAGCTCGATTCGATCTCAACACGATCGAACTCCTGATCGCTCGACCACCCGTTCCACGCCCAGGAGGTGTCGATCGGGGCATCGAGCGTGTCGGTGCCAATCAGATCCTCACCGGAATAAAAACGGATCTCACCATCAGCGTCACTCGTAATCGACGAGAAGAAACCGCCAAAGGACCGCTGCGCTTCGTTGAACCGATAGCCGATCCCCGCGTTGGAGCCGAGCAGGCGTTCGCCGTCGAACGCCGCTACACGCTGATGGAATGACCATGACCCGGTCGTGTGCAAGTAGCCCGACTCGCCGACACTGAACAGCGTGCCCATGCCGCCGAAGGACTCGACATCGCCGTGATGGAAGACATCCATCCGCAGCTGCTCGAAGCTCTCAGTCTGATCAGAACGAAACTCGTCTACCCGGACAATATCCGCGTTCGCAACGGTCCCTGAGACCGCGACGACCGAGGCAATGATGGCGATGTGTGTGCTGTGCATGCTGGTGTTCCTCTCCGCAAGGCCGGCTTTGGCCTCTCCGAGAAAGGTTCCATTTCAGCCCAGAAAAGAGCAAGCGCATCGCCCCCGAAACTGAGGCGATCGCCGATACAACCAGAACAGACGCTACATCAAGCCGGAGGTGCGTAGGCGTCGCGGGCACCAAGCAGGTGCGCGATCGCTTCTCGGACGCAGGCATGCCCACCCGCTCGCATCGCGGTGTAGGCGCATCGGGACCGCACCTCGGGCTCAGCGTCCGCGGGGCACATCGGGTAGCCGACCCGACGAATCATGGGCAGGTCGGGCCAGTCGTCGCCCATGCACGCCGCGTGTTCCTCGCTGACCCCGCACCGCTGCATGATCAGGTCCAGGTCCGCGGACTTGTCCTTGCTCCCCTGGATCACCATGTCCTCGGGCACGCCCAATGAATCAAGGCGATGCTTGAGCGCCATGCCCGATCGCCCGGTGATGATGGCCAGATGGTGCCCCTGCCTCATCCAGAGCTTCATGGCGTAGCCATCGCGGACATGGAACCGCTTGGTCTCGCGCCCGTCGTCGTCGATGTTGATGGAGCCGTCGGTCATGACACCGTCGACATCGAGGACGAGCAGCTCGATCGATGCGGGATCGCTGAAGGTGCGGGCGATGGGTTTGGTGGGCTTGTCGCTCACGCGTCGTCCTCTACGAGCTTCATCGCGATCAGGTCCTGCACATCCAGCAGCCCGACGGGCTTGTGATCCGCATCCACGATCGGGAGTTCGTCCGCGCGGTATTCACGGAACAGGGCGACCGCTTCCCGCGTCAACGCGTCGATGGACAGCGCCTTGGGGTCACGCGTCATGACCTCCGCGATGGGCTTGCGGAGCTCGTCCGGGTTGCGGAGGATCAGGCGGCGCAGGTCCGAGTCGGTAAAGATCCCGGCGAGCCTGCCGTCCGCATTGACAACGAGCAGGGCGCCGGGTCGGCGGACGACCTTGGACGCCTCGGACAGGGCATCGGCGACGGTGTCGGACTCGCGTGCGATGGGCAGGTTCTTGCCGGCGACGAAGCGGATGAGCTCGCTCACGGGCTTGAGCAGGGAGCCGAGCGTGCCGCCCGGGTGGCGAGCGTGGAAGTCCTCGTTGGTGAACGAGCGACGGCGGGCCACGGCGAGGGCGAGGGCATCGCCGATAGCGAGGGCGCCGGTGGTCGAGCTGGTCGGGGCGAGGTAGGCACCGTCGCCCGCCTCTTCGGTGACGCCGACTTCGAGTGTGACATCCGCGACGCGCTGGAGGGAGGAGACCTTGCCGTCCTTGGGGCCGCGGGTGATGGCGATGATGGGGAGCTTGTCCTGACGCAGGATCGAGGCGAGTGCGACGAGTTCCTGTGTCTCGCCCGAGTGGCTCAGGCAGATGGCGAGGTCGTTCTTGCGGAAGCGGCCGAGGTCGCCGTGGGCGGCTTCGGTGGGGTGGACGGCGTGGCTGGTGATGCCGAGCGAGGCCATGGTCGCGGAGATCTTGGCCCCGATGTGGCCGCTCTTGCCGAGACCGGAGATAAGGACCGTGCCGCCGGCGTCGGCGGTCTTGACGATCAGATCGATGGCCTGTGTGTAGCGTTCATCGACGCCTTCCGCGATCGTGTTGATGGCGTTGGATTCGTGCGCGTAGACGCGCTGGATGAACTGGAGTTCGTCGTTGCTCTGGTCGGGGTTTGGATTTGGGTTGGAGATCGACACCTCGATCGGCTCCCTTCGCGTGCGTGTGGGCATGGTGAAGGGTATGCAGATCGTCCTGATCAGGCGTTGGTGACGATCTTCTTGCCGCGGCAGCTCGGGCAGGGGATGGGGTGGCCGGTGCTGGGCTGGAGGGAGGGGACGGCGTTGAAGCCGAGGGTCCGCACCGCGACGGTCATCGGGCAGGGCACATGCCCGCGTCCGCTGCACTCTGGGCAGGTCTTGATCTCGATGTCGCCGACGAGTCGGAGTGTGGGTGCGTTGGTATCCATATTGGACTTATCGGCTACTTGCACGCGATGCATCAACCGAACTTTTCATGCCTGATACGAAAAACACGCTCAGACGGGTGTCTGAGCGTGCGTGGAGTTCGCTGTGCGATTGCGATTTTTGAATGGATCAGCGGCGACGACGACCTGCTGCGAGACCACCGAGACCGAGCAGTGCGATCGCTCCGGGTGCCGGGGTGAGTGCGACATCGTCAACATAGAGGCCGTTGGCGATGCCGTTGACAGCGCCTGCGGAGAGCTGGAAGCGGAGGAGGAAGGAGTCCGCGCCCGCTGCGGATGTCAGATCGAGCGAGAACTGCTGGTAGCTGTCGCTGATACCCAGACCGATGAGTGAGGTGAGCGTTTCACCGCGAACACCGCCGCCGTCGCTCCCGTCCTGATCGAGCCAGAGGATCTGGACAAATGTGTCCATGCCGACGAAGTCTGTCGAATCGACAGCTGCGTAGAAGGAGAGGTTGTAGTCGGTTTCTGCGGTGATGCTGCCAACGGGCTGGTTCTGCTCGATGAAGTATGCGCCGCCTGCGGGTGCGTTGTTGATGTGATCGAAGTACATGTAGGCGCTGTAGTCACCGGAGTTGGGCATTGCGGCGCTGCGTTCAACGGAGCCTGAGGGGCCGCCGATGATCTCTGCCCAGTCTGCGGCGTCAGTGCCTGTGCCTGACTCGAAGCCCGCGTTTAGGATGTCAGCCGATGCGAATGATGCAGCGGCAGCGATGATTGCGATCGTGGTTGTGGTCTTCATGAGTATCCTCTTCTCTCTCTTAAGCTGCGTTGTGCGGCAGCGGTTGACATGATTGCTGTAGTGACAGCCCACAGAATGTAACTGTTACGGATGATTGGCACAAGGGGCTCATCATGAGAATTCGCCTCAATTGACCTGAATTTCATCCCTTTCACCGGTAATCGTGTGTTCAGGGGCGGTTGATCTGGAACTGTTACTGCAAAACGGGAGC
>DDGE01000047.1:175279-176023 GCA_002337545.1 Phycisphaerales bacterium UBA1910
CCTGGGTGTGCGAGGCGGCTGGATTGGCTGGCCGGGCTGAACCAGCGATGGATGTGATGGCATTGACGGGCGTGTTGCGCAGCGCGATTGAGATTGCGGGTGAGGGGTGCGGTGCGTATGTGGGCGGCTGGGTGGTTGGAGCAACCCCTCCGTTCGGTCTGTGACGGGCCGCCGGCTTCGCTCCTCCTTCGGCGGATCTTCGACATGCGGGGGAGGGGATTGGGGGATGGGCTGCTTCGCTTTGGCAGGGATGGATCGTTTCGTTTGCAGGGGATTGATGGTGCGTCCCACCGTTGGCTGCGTTGATGTCGCCGTCAGTCACTTGGGGGAAGCGATGGGTGCCCTTCGTTGATTGGCGGGCGATTGTGAGGAGCTTGGTGGCGGACTTTCGGATGGTCTCGTTGAGCAGGCGGGACTCTTCGTTTGTTTTGGTGCTCTGGTCGAGGGCCTGCATGGCGCGTGGTGCGATGTCGAGCGCGAGGAGCTTTGTGCGGGATTGGGAGAGCAGGTGCGTGGCCTCGGTGAGCTGCTGAAAGTCGGGGCCCTGGAGGAACTCGATGAGCTGGGAGAGGGTGATGTTGTGTGCGCGGCAGATGGCCGGGGCGCTGAGGTTGGGATCGAGGATGTCATCGAGAAGCGCGTCGGTTGTGTGCGTGTCGGTGTGCATGCGGTCATGTTCGCACGCGGCGTGATTGTGGCAAGATGAAAGCGGCGCATGTACAGAATTCTGCGCACAGATCCGGT
>DDGE01000034.1:0-3041 GCA_002337545.1 Phycisphaerales bacterium UBA1910
GCGTCGAGCTCGTCAGCGCTCGGCGCGTTGAGCGTCACATGCCCGATCTTGCGTCCGGCGCGGGGGGACTTGCCGTACATGTGCACATGCGCTTCGGGCATGGATTCGAGCGCGCCGGGTCGGGGCTCGTCGCCGATGATGTTGACCATCGCGCTGTGCCCGATCGGGTCTGCTGAGCCGAGTTGCATCCCCATCACGGCGCGCATGTGGTTCTCGAACTGCGATGTCTTCGCGCCCTCGATCGTCCAGTGCCCCGTGTTGTGCACACGCGGCGCGATCTCGTTGGCGACGAGTGTCGCGTCCGTGCCCGTCCCGATCTGGAAGAACTCCACCGCGATTGTCCCGACATAATCGAACCGGTTGAGGATCTGACGGGCTGCATGTTGGGCCTGCTCGATGAGGTGCTCGTTGACATCCCGCGCGGGTGCCTTGGAAACACGCAGGATTCCGCCGCGGTGCACATTGGCGCTGAGGGGGTAGTAGGCGATGTTGCCCTCGATCGAGCGGGTCGCGACAATGGACAGCTCGCGCTCGAACTCGACGAACTGGTCGAGGATCGCGGGGACGGACCCGATCGTTGCGAACGCTTCGGCTGCGGTGGACGCGTCGTTGATCAGGACCTGCCCCTTCCCGTCGTACCCGAGCGATCGGGCCTTGAGGATCGCGGGTGTCCCCAGCTCTGCGAGCGCCGACTCCAACGATTCGACATCATCGACCGCGCGATAGTTGGGGATCGCGATATCGAGATCCTTGAACATCGTGCGTTCGAGGTGCCGATCCTGGGCGTACCCGAGCGCGTCGGGGTTGGGATGGATCGGCTTGATGGGTTTGATGACCTCGCCCGCCGCGGCGGGGACATTCTCGAACTCGTAGGTCACGACATCCGAACACGCGGCGAGTTGTTTGAGCGCGTCCGGGTCGTCGTACTCCCCCACAATCTGCTCGCACACAGCGCGGGCACAGCAGCGCTCGTTGGGATCAAGCACGGTGCAGCGGACACCGAGTTTTTCGACGGATTGGGCGAGCATCAGCGCGAGCTGCCCGCCGCCGATGATCCCGACGCGTTGCACCGGCGCGGATGAATCGCTCATGCCTGCTCCCGCGGGTCGGGGTGATCGAGCACCGCCTGCGTCTGATTCGCACGGAACGATTCGAGCTTGTCACTGATCTCGGGGTGCTTGTTCCCGACGATCGACGCCGCGAGCAGGCCCGCGTTGCGTGCGCCCGCCTTTCCAATCGCGACTGTCGCGACAGGGATGCCCGCGGGCATCTGCACGATCGACAGCAACGAGTCCATCCCCTTGAGCGCCTTGCTCATCACGGGGACCCCGATGACAGGGATCGTCGTCATCGACGCGACCATGCCGGGCAGATGGGCAGCGCCCCCCGCGCCGGCGATGATGACCTCGATCCCACGGGATTTGGCTTCTTTCGCATGGGACACGAGCAGATCGGGCGTGCGATGCGCGGAGACGACCTTGACCTCGTGCGGCACGCCCAACTCCTCGAGCGCCGCGGCGGCGTGCTCCATGACATCAGGCCAGTCCGATTTCGATCCCATGATCACGCTGACGAGTGGGTTGCTCATGGTGGATCGTATCCCGCTCAGGGCGACTCGGGCTCGGATTCCGGCTCGGGCATCCGCAGCTCAAAGGTATCTTCGATCAGCTTGATCCCTGAGGAGTGGATCGATTCCTGATCTGCAGCGATCAGCTCGCGGATTTCCAGGATGCGGCCGTCGTCGAGCTCCGTGACGAAGACCGTGATGTGGTAGTAGATATCGCCGAGGGTCGCGTGACCGTGTGCGCCGAATCCACTCATCCCGTTCCAATCTCCGAATGTCTGCTCGTTTTCCAGACGCCCGTCCTGGGTATAGCCCTCGATCGAGTTTGCCAGTTCTGACCTTGGCCCGAGACCGGATTCGTAGAGATATGTCCTGAAGACTGCGTTGCCGGACGATTCGGCCTCGAGGTACCTCGTGCCCTTGGAAACCGTTCCGTCTTCGTGGGTTGTGTCGTCATACAACTCGCGATCGAGCCACCAGTTTCCCGGCATCACGAACTGGATCTCCTCCAGCCTGGCGGTGTATGTCTGCTTCAGGTCCGGCGGGGTCGTGATCGGATCCTGCACCTTGAGGGTTTGCACAATGTGCTCGAATCCGATTTCCGCGGTGTCCCATGCGGAGCTCGGAGCGATCATGGAAACGAGGACCCCGGATCGGTCGCTGAGTTCCCAGTGCAGCAGCTTCATCACATAGTTGGTGCCGGACAGGGTGACTGTCCGATCGCGATAGGAACACAGTTTCCCCGCGTACCGGGTGTCACCCTCCTCACGGATCTCGCCGAGTTCATAGTCGACCCGGTCGAGCCACCCCTCCTCGGCATACGAGAACATCTCAAGTGATTCCCCCTGATACACAAGCTCGATCTCGATGATTGCGTCACCGATGAGGGGCACAGACTGAACCCAGAACTGCGGCCCGGGGTTGGTCTCGTCCTCGTAGATCATCCAGTTGCGCGGGTACTCCATCTCAATCATGCTTCCTTCGTACTGAGAAGGAGTGGTGATCTGGGGGCGTGGCGTAAATGTCCCGATCCATGAAACCGCAAAGATCGCACTCGTTGCAACAACGCGGAGCAGGATCGGCAACACCAGCAGCCAAACTACGGCCCATAGCTTCTTGAGTTGGAAGACCGCGACCGAGCCACAGAAAAGCGTGATGGACGAGCTGATCTGCAGGATCATGGCGATTGCCAAATAGCCGAATGTCCAGACGAGATCGGACCCGTCATCCTGCACATAGGCCTCGAAGCTCGCGAATACGGTCGTGGCATAGGCGATATTGAGGATGTAGGCGAGTTGCTTCGCGATTCCGGAAACCATGTAGACTCGCCCGGTCAGCTTCCACTCGGCACTTTGCAGCCCGCACATTTTCAGTCGCAATCGATACCAGAGCCCGCCGAGCCCATGCACCACCAATCCGCGCAGTATCCCCCCAACGATGCCCAGGCCCCACAGGAATGCCCAGGTGTCAACAGCCA
>DDGE01000034.1:3264-33508 GCA_002337545.1 Phycisphaerales bacterium UBA1910
GCTTCCTGAGAGAACCGATGATCCTGCTCGTATTTCTCAGGGTGTTCGTAATAATCGCCCTGCGGGCTCGGCTCGCTCACCCATTCATTCATATCACTCATCATCCCCTGCCTTCATCATCATCGTCTATATCAGAACTGGTACGAGTATCCGAGCACCACGCTGCCGAATGTCTGCCCGCTGGGTTGGGACTCGAAGCGTTCGGTCAGGAAGGTCTGGGCCCAACCCGCGTAGAGCTGCCTGTATCGCAGCACGATCCCGACGCTGGCGCGGGCGACGAAGGGTTCGGAATCGGTGGAGCGTGAACTGGCGAAGGTGTTGCCGTCGAGGAAGATGTCCCGCCCGACCGCGTCGGCCCCCACTGTACCGTACAGATAGAACGAGAAATCGCCCTCGCCCCAGTCGTTGCCCTGCACCGTATGGTCCTTGTGACCCAGGAAGGTCGCGGGGCCGAAGTCGTTGGGGAGGTTGTGCCCGCCCCGCAGGGTCATCCGGGCGTGCCCCATGATCGCGACATTACCAAGCTCGAAGCCCAGGGCAGGGAGCATCTCCATCTCGATGCCCCACAACTCCGCCTTCTCCGACCGCCAGGTCCGCTCGTAGTTGAAGTTGATCGCCAGCTCGTTGGCCAGCTGGGTGTCCCACCCTTCCGGGTCGTCCTGCCCGGGGTAGAGGCGGTGAATGAACTCCTGCATGTTCTGCGCACCCGACCAGTCCCCTACGACCCCAAGATCCAGCCCGAAGTGGTCGTGCTTGGCGTCGTCCGCACGCTGGAAGGAGAACGCGAAGTAGAGATAGCCGCCGTAGGGGTGGTCGTCCGCGGGCGGGTTGGCCTGGGTGATCTGCTCGCTCGTGTAGATGCGCTGCTTGAGCGCGAGCCCGAAGCCGAAGCGTGGATCGTCCCATTCGCCGGCGGGCGCGAACTTCTCTTTGAGCGAACTTGTCAGATTCGGATCGAATGAAAGCTCGATCCCGAACCCGTTGGTATAGAACCGATCGGTGTTGTCAACAATGTTCGCGAATGTGCCGTCGTTGTCCCAGTAGACTGTTGAATCGCGCATACGCATGTCGCGGAGCGACCACGACTCTGACTGCGCGATCGACTGGATCTCATCTGCGGGCTCGGGCACGCTCTGCGCGTGGGTGAGCCCAGCGGGGAACAGGGGAAGCATGGCCATCATCGTCCAGGATCGCATCTTCATGCACCCACAATATCGACAACCGACGGGCTTGGCGCGCCCGTCGGCTGGTTCTCACCCCACTTCCCTGCAGATGCAATATTTCGATCCCGTTCAGCGACGCCGTCGGGTCGTCACCAACCCCAACCCTGAGAGCACGAGCAAACTCGACGGTGCCGGGATGGGCGCCGTGGTTATGACGAGCTTGGGCACCGGGAACCCCGTGGGGGTGCTGTCCACAACGACATCCGTTAACCCGAAGGCAAACTCGAACATCGCATCGGGTTCGGGGTCGTATGTTGCCAACGCGCCCGAGATCATGAAGACCTCGTCAAACATCATCGCGTCGAACGCGTCGGCGATCGCGTCGGGGCTCAGCATGATCTCGACCGGGCCGGGCAACGGCCCGTCCATGTCGAAGACGACATCACCGTAGAACGCGCCGGTCCCAAACGAATCGAAGATCTCGATCGGGGAAACCATCGCGCCGTCCGGGTCGGCGATCTCGTCGTATGCGGAGCTCGTGGATGTGAACTCGACAACCTCGAAACCGCCGGTGGAGTTTGCGATGGTGCCGCCGAAGACATTCTCAAGCACGAGCGACATCGAGACGATCTCTTCGCCGTCGGGGACCGCACCGGTCATATCAAACGAGAAGAACGAGCGCCGTTCGGGCGTGGTGAACCCCGAAACGGTCGAGTGCCCCATGAAGTAGTTCTGGAACGACATGTCATTGTCCGGCGTGGCCGTCGGCATGCCCATCCCGTCGAGCCCATAGAACCCGCCGGTGTGGAACGAGTCGACTTCGATCACCCCGGCGCTGGCAGCGCCCGCAAGAAATACAAGCGTACCGGTGGTGAGCCATGCGTGTGTGCGTCTCATGTTGTGCCCTCTCTGAGAATCGCGTTGTATGGTCTGTAGACTCACAGTCTACCTGCGCACGGGTGCATCACCAAGAGAATTACGGTCACACAGACAAGCTCGCAGCATGTTCGTGCGAGCAGGATGCGAACAAAGGGGTTTCGTATCAGTAGAGGATGGGGATATCGCCGTCATACTCGGCTCGCTGTTCGTCGCTCATAGCGTCCCACTCGCCGAGGGCGAACCAGTTCCAGCCCGGGTTTGATGCGTCTTCCTCTCGCGGCACAGGCCGTCCGCCGTCGTCGTCGCGGTCGACGCCCAGGGCCCAGAGTCGCGGTTTGTTATTGACCAGCGCGTAGCGCAGCGGCTCGCCGCTGTAGAGGTCAATCGCGGGGATCGGGAGAACTTCCGGATCGATCTCAGCGAGAGATGCTGGCCATTCATCGTGTCGTGCGCGATGGCGATAGATCGAGAGCACAACGATGCGATTCGTAGTTTGGTAGTCATACCTGTGCATCAACCCGAGGTGCGATCGCCACAGACCGGTATCAACAAACACCGGCACAAAGCGGCTGGCATCCCGTCCGCTCAGGTGCTTGACCATTGCCGTGTTGATTTCAGGCATACGCTGGATAGCGGGATCCGCGGCAAGATCGATCATCATCGCATCGAAGATCCGCGATTGCACTTTGATCTGTCGTTTAAGCGTTGCGAGCGGTATATCAGTATCGAGCTCGGGCTTCATGACCATCGGGAGCAACTCACCGAAGTATCCATCGGTATATGTCTTGGCGGCTAGGTGATAGAGATTGCGCAACTCCGCGTTCGTGCGCGCAAACTCCACGCTGTGAAACTGCAAACGCCAGTCTTCGTGCGTCAGGAGCTGCTGAAACGCGAAGACATGCCCGTAGTCGGCGGCGAGATGCCCCTGCATGATCGACTGCATCTCAGCAAGCTGTGTGTCGCTGAACAGGTCGGGGTCGTACTCAACCAGCTCGACCATTGTCTCTTCCTGCATCGCACGCATTGCGAACTCAACGAGGCACTGGATCTTTCCGGGTAGCTCGAGCGTGCCTTGTCGGAGATGCTCGAGCAGCCTGAAACGATCGATGGCCTGTTTCTGCTCACCGTTGAACGCAAGATAGACCGCATCGGCACGAAGATAGATCGATGCCTTCCGCAGCGGCGACACCGAATCGAGGCTGTGTGTCGTGACCCAATCGCTGGGCAACCCGAGACCAGAACGCCCATCATCATCGAAGGTCGGTATCGGCGCTCCAAGATACGGACGCCGCACGACTCCGAGCAGCCGATCGAGATCCTTCTGGTACGCCTCACGCACGCTCTTGATGTGCTCCCAATCCTGACCCCATGGCCGGGCATCTGAGAAAATAAATATCGGATAATCGCTGAGCACTTCGTTCAACTCAATATCACGATCATCATTGAATCGTTCAACCGCATCACGCAGATCGGGCTGCATGCGGTGTTCTGCGGGGAGTGATTCAGCCCATACATTCCACTCCTCCCGGAAATCATCAAACGACTCTCCCTCGTCCCAGCTCGGCTGCGCAGAAACAACCCCGCCGCCCAGCAGCAACGGGGTCACGAGTAGACACATCAATCGGTTCATCACGCTTATTCTATGGGCGTAGGGGTGATCAGATTTCAACCCTCGTCCTTCTCCGAGAGTTTCGCAACCACAGAGAAGTCCTCAAGCGTCGTCACATCCTGCGTGATCTCGGTGTCACCCGCTGCGATCGAACGGAGCAGGCGGCGCATGATCTTGCCACTGCGGGTCTTTGGCAACGCGGCCGTAAACCGGATCATGTCCGGCTTGGCGATGGCGCCGATCTCTTCGCCGACATGCTTGCGGAGATCCTGGATCAGCTCCTCGCTCGCCTCAAACCCCGGGGCGGGCGTCACGAAGGCCGCGATGCCGGTGCCCTTGATCTCGTGGGGCATGCCCACAACCGCGGCCTCGACCACGCTCTCGTGCGAGACCAGCGCACTCTCGACTTCCATCGTGCCCATGCGATGACCCGAGACATTGATCACATCGTCGATGCGGCCCATGATCCAGAAGTTGCCGTGCTCATCACGCCGGGCGCCGTCGCCGGCGGTGTAGACGGCTTGGCCGTCGATCTTGACGGTGCTCCAGTAGGTATCGATGAAGCGCTTGCGATCGCCGTACACGCCGCGAAGCATGCCGGGCCAAGGCTTGCGGATGACCATCAGCCCGCCCACATTCGGGTCCTGCTCTTCGCCATCTGTATTAACGACGGCCGCGTCGACCCCAAACACGGGGAATGTGCAGCTGCCGGGCGTCGTGGGCGTCGCGCCTGGGAGGGGCGTGATGACATGTCCGCCGGTCTCGGTCTGCCAGTAGGTGTCCACAATTGGGCACACGCCGCGCCCGATGTGATCGCGGTACCACATCCACGCCTCGGGGTTAATCGGCTCGCCCACGGTGCCCAGCACCTGCAGCGAGTCGAGCTTGCACGACTTGGGATGCTCATCGCCCCACTTCATGAACGCGCGGATCGCGGTCGGGGCGGTGTAGAACTGCGTGACCTTGTGGCGATCACACATCTGCCAGAACCGTGCCGCGTTCGGGTAGTCCGGCCCGCCCTCGTACATGACACTGGGGACGCGGTTGGGCAGCACGCCGTAGACGATGTAGGAGTGCCCGGTGATCCACCCGCAGTCGGCGGTGCACCAGTAGACCTGATTCTGATCGGGGATCAGGTTAAAGCTGTACTTGCTGGTCATGTAGGTAAAGACCATGTACCCGCCCGTGGTATGGACGATGCCCTTGGGCTTACCGGTCGAGCCCGAGGTGTAGAGCAGGAACAGCATGTCCTCGCTGTCGAGCTCCTCGCACGCACACTCGGGCGAGGCCTTGCTCATTTCCTCTTCCCAGCAGCGGTCCAGTTCGCCCCACTTGATGTCGTTGTGGCACCGCCCATAGCAGAGCACATGCTCGACGGGCTGGTCGCCCGATTCTTTCATGAGCGCGATGGCCTCGTCGACATTGTCCTTGAGCGGCACGACCTTGCCGCGACGCCACGAGCCGTCGCAGGTGATGATCATCTTGGACTTGGCGTCCTGCACGCGGTCGGTGATGGCGTGAGCACTGAAGCCGCCGAAGATCACCGAGTGCGGCGCACCGATGCGGGCACAGGCAAGCATAGCGATGGCCAGCTCGGGCACCATGCCCATGTAGATCGTGACGACATCGCCCTTCTTGATGCCGTTGTCTTTGAGCACATTGGCGAGCTTGCTCACCTCGGTCTGGAGTTCCTTGTAGGTGATGCGGCGGACATCAACGGGCGATCCCGAATCATCGACCGGCTCGCCCTCCCAGATGATCGCGATGTCATCGCCGTGGCCCTGATCGACTTGTCGATCGACACAGTTGTAACAGACATTGGTCTTGGCCCCGACAAACCATTCGACATCAGGGTCGTCCCAGCTCACCACCTCGTCCCAGCCCTTGAACCAGTGCAGCTCGCGAGCAACCCCGTCCCAGAAGCCCTTGGGGTCGTTGATCGACCGGTCGTACATCTCCTTGTACTCTTCGAATGAGTTCACCAGCCATTTGCTGGCACCGACCTCTGCGGGCTTGGGCGGCTGGAAGATGCGATTCTCGTGCAGTGTTGACTCGATCCCCTGCGCATTCCCGTCGCTACTCATACCGATGACTCCTGGTGTCGAATTGGAACTGTTTCAGATCTGGGATGTCTATTCTACAGAGAAACCAATTCCATACAACCATGTGCGGAATGTTCTTCAAAAACATATTCTTCAGGGTGAATCCCCCTAGTCGTTAAGCACCCGCTCCGACCAGGCCGCGATCATGGTCGCGACGAAGTCCGCATCCTTCCGATCACTCAGCATGTGATCGGCCCGATCGAGCGAGATGAAGCTCTTGGGGTGCATGGCCCATTCGAACATCTGGGCCGCGTTCTCCACTCCCACGATCGAATCGAGCGGCGAGTGAAAAATCATCAGCGGACGCTTCAGACTCCTGAGCACATCCTTCGGATCGTGCGCGTCGAGATCGTCGATGAAGGCCTTGCCGATCCGGAACGGTCGCCCGCCGATCGAAACCTCCGCCGACCCCTCTCGCTCGATCTCTTGGACATGCGCTTCGAACAGATGACGCACATGCGCCGGATCTGCAGGGGCACCGATTGTCGCAACCCCTTTGACAGAAGCCATCTGGCCCGCGGCACTGACAACCGCGGCCCCACCAAGCGAATGTCCGATCAGCAGATCCACTGGGGCATGATGTGCCGTCAACCAATCGCAGGCGCTGAGCAGATCGCGGACATTGCTCGCGAAGCTTGTCGCATCAAAGTCGCCCTCGCTCTCGCCGAGCCCGGTGAAATCGAACCGGAGGACCGCGACCCCACGATCGACAAGTCCTCGGGCAATCCGAGACGCGGCCAGCGTGTCCTTGGAGCAGGTGAAACAATGGGCGAACAGCGCCAGCCCTCTCGGATCGCCGCCAGGGGTATCCAGCCTTCCCGCAAGAGTCTGCCCCTCGTCGTTCTCAAAGGTGATGCGTTCTGATCCCATACCTGAGGATACCCAACCCGCGTCAGTCGCGGGGTATTCCCAGTTATCCATTCCTTGGTCTCAGCCTGAATCCGAGCCCATCGATCTCTCGATTGACCCGGGAAGAGAGTTTCATTGCTGCTCTGCGGTCGCCGAGGAGTGACGCCGCATGAAATCACGGATGAGAGAAGCGATCAGCTCGCCATCCTCTTCGAGCGCAAAGTGACCCGTGTCGAGGACATGCAACTCCGCGTTGGGCAGGTCACGAAGGTACGGGTGTGCGCCGGATTCGGGGAAGATCGGGTCGTTCGCGCCCCATGCGATCAGCATCGGGGGCTGATACTGACGGAAATAGGCCTGCCACTGGGGATAGAGCTCAGGATTGGTGCGGTAGTCGTAGAACAGATCAAGCTGGATCTCCTGATTGCCCGGACGATCAAGAAGCGGCTGCACCACCTGCCAGTTGTCAGGGGAGATCACCTCGTCGTTGCGTACGCCCGTGAGGTATTGCCACTTCGTCGCATCGATCGTCAGGAACGCACGCAATGCGTCGCGTTCCTCCTGCCCACCCGACGCCCAATATGCCTTGATCGGGTCCCAGAAATCCGAGAGTCCCTCAACATACGCGTTCCCGTTCTGCACCACGAATCCCGCCACGCGATCTGGGTGCGTCGTGGCGATCCGATACCCGACCGGCGCACCGTAGTCCATGACATAGAGCACATAGTTATCGAAGCCCTTGCGCTCAAGCAGTTCGTTCACCACCGCCGCGAGGTTGTCAAAGGTGTACTCATACTCGTCATGCGCCGGGGCACTGCTCATGCCATACCCTGGGAAATCGGGCGCGATGATATGGAAATCGTCTCCCAGCTCACGGATCAGGTCGCGGAACATATGCGATGATGTCGGGAAACCGTGCAAGAGCACGAGCTGGGGCTGACCGGGAGTGCCGGCCTCACGATAGAAGATCTCCATGCCGTCGATCCGCTCCGTCTCGTAGCGTACCCGCCCCCCCACCATCATGGGCTTCGTGTTCATCGTGCACCCCTCGCTTCTCGCGTTTGGAAATAGAAGAAATCAGAAACGCCCCGCTCTCGCGAAGCGCTCTGTGAGAGGGATTCAGCATGCCGAGCACGATGTCTCGACCACGGGGAAGTCGATCTTCGTCTGGGCGATATGGTTGAAGTAGTTCGTGTATGTATTGATGGCAACGCTCGCAACGACCTCGACGAGCTCCGCATCCGTGACGCCTGCGCTGCGTGCCTTTTCGATGTCCGAATCGGCGACATCGCCGCGGGTATTCACCACGGTGGTCGCGAAAGTCAGCAGTGCCTGGACCTTGGGATCACTCGCATTTCCTGAGACATTCTTCGAGAGTTCGTCGGCATCCACACCGGTCATCTTGCCAATCGCGGTGTGCGCAGAAGCGCAGTAATCACAGCTGTTGGCACCGGCAATCGCGAGGGCCAGCTGTTCCTTGACCTGCGCGGAGAGCACCGATGTGCCCATCGCGTCGCCGAATGCGAGTGCTGCGGACAGTGCCGCAGGTGAATGGGCCATCGTGGCGTACAGGTTCGGGATCATCCCGATCTTCTCCTGGATCGCACGGAGGATCTGAGCGCCCTCGGGTGATGCGTTTTCAACGGTTAGTGCTTCGATTCGTGCCATGTGTGAGCTCCTTCGTGCGTGGTGTAGAAGACGGTCTGAGGACGACGATCATCCCCACACCCTTGCATACCTACTGACTAGTCAGTATATTCCAGCCACAAGAAATCTCCTGTCACTTTTTTCATCAAACCCTCCATAACCGTCTCAATAGGGCATTATTCAGCCAGAAGCGACTCGTATCGCGGGGGTGGATTATGACACTCCAGTACTTTTGGAGCGGTTACAATCGATGATTCTGATCATTCAAAGGGGTCAGGATTCTTGCTATTTTCTTCTCAATCCGGTTTGAGCGGCTGCCATACTGACTCTATGCTGGATTCATGAAAGCACTTTCTCTGAACACAAAGTGGTTCCTTCTCTGGGCTGTTCTGGCGGGCTTTGTGCCCCAAGTCCTTGCCCAGGAGCAGGTTGCGAGCTCCCCCACCATCGTGGCCGAGCAAGCCGGGTACGACATCGCGAACAATCTCTGGTTGATCATCGCGACGGCGCTCGTCTTTCTGATGCATCTGGGCTTCGCGTGTCTGGAGACTGGGCTGACCCGCGCCAAGAACACCGTGAACATCCTCTTTAAGAATGTCGCGATCGTTGGGATCGGGATCCTGACCTACGCGTTCGTCGGCTTCAATCTGATGTACCCGGGCGAGGACTTCGCGGGCGCGTGGTTCGGATTTGGTGGGTTCGGGATCGGACTCCCGGAGAACTACGACACACTGACCTACGCCGACGGTGCGTACACCTACTGGGCCGAATTCCTGTTCCAGGGGATGTTTGCTGCGACGGCTGCGACCATCGTGTCCGGTGCCGTCGCGGAGCGAATCAAGCTCGGGCCATTCCTCGTGTTCAGCGCGGTCTATGTCGCGCTGATCTACCCGATCGTCGGGATGTGGCATTGGGGCGGGGGGTGGCTCGCGGCCAAGGGCTTCCACGATTTCGCGGGCTCAACCATCGTGCATAGCGTCGGGGGCTGGGGCGCCCTCGCCGGCGTGATCGTGCTCGGGCCGCGCATCGGGAAGTATGTGCAGAGCGGCGACGGGAAGACCGTCGTTCGACCGTACATGGGCCATTCGATGCCGCTCGCGGCGATCGGGGTGTTCCTGCTCTGGTTCGGTTGGTTTGGATTCAACGGCGGGTCGGTGCTTAGCGCCGATCCGGAATCGATCAGCTATGTACTGGTCACCACAACGCTCGCTGCAGCCGCGGGTATCTTCGGCGCGATGTTCACGAGCTGGATCGTTCAGAAGGAACCCGATCTCTCGATGATCCTGAACGGGATCCTTGCGGGGCTGGTGGGCATCACCGCCGGCGCGGATGTTGTTGGCGTCATGGACGCTGTCGTCATCGGTGCCGTGGCCGGGGCCATCGTCGTGCTCTCGGTCGTGGCGCTGGATCGAGTTCGAATCGATGACCCGGTCGGCGCGATCTCGGTGCATCTCGTGTGTGGGATCTGGGGCACACTCGCGGTCGGGCTGTTCGTCGCTGAGAAAAGCGTCCTGACCCAGCTCATCGGGATCGGGGTTGTCGGGGGTGTTTGCCTTCCCGCGGCGCTTTTGCTCTTTTTCGCATTGAAGCTCAGCGTGGGCATCCGCGTCTCGCGCACGGATGAACTGCGCGGGCTCGACATCTCCGAGCACGGGATGGAAGCGTACACAGGATTCCAGATCTTTACGGTCCAGTGATCTGACGCATCATCAGTCGAACCGTCTCAACAAGGACTCAGCATGCACCTCGTAATCGCGTACATCCGACCCGAAAAGCTCTCAGATGTGAAGAAGACCCTCATCAAGAATGAGGTATTCAAGATGTCCATCACCAACGCGCTGGGCGCGGGTGATGAAGAAGTCTATCACGAACGCTACCGCGGTGCCGATGTAGAGATCGACCTGCTCAAACGCGTCCGTCTGGAGATCGCCGTCAACGAATCGTTCATCCAACGCGCGGTCGATGCGATCCTTGAAGGCGGACGCACCGGCGAGGACGGCGATGGAAAGATCTTTGTCATCCCCATGATGCAGTGCTACCAGATCCGCACGGGCAATAAAGGACCGCACGCGATCGGCTGAATGAATACCGGGTCAACGCGAACAGAAAACAGGCCGAGCGTGATGCTCGGCCTGTGAGGTGATACGAGTTGAGCTTGAGGATCACTCGCCCTGTACAGGTGGCGGCACATTCATCTCATGCGCTTCGCCGGCACCCTTGGGCACGCGGATGTCCTCGATGAGATCCTGGATCTCTTGAGGGGGCGCCTTGGTGAACATGCTGATCACGATCGCGACGATGAAGTTGATGACCATGCCGACCGAGCCGATGCCCTCTGGCGAGATCCCAAAGAGCCAGTAGTCCGACTTGTCACTGCCGGGCGCCCATGAAGTGATGGCGCTCAGCAGCCCGTTGGCCCAGCTGAACTTGAACATCGCGATGTAGACACCGGTGAACACAATACCGGTGATCATCCCCACCACGATGCCCTCACGGTTGGCACGCTTGGAGAAGATGCCCAGCATGATGCACGGGAAGAAGCTCGACGCCGCCAGCCCGAACGCCAGCGCCACGACCTCGGCCACGAAGCCGGGAGGGAAGATCCCGAAGTAGCCGGCGCAGATCACGCCAACACCCGCGGCCGCGCGTGCGACCCAGAGCTCATTCTTCTCGGTGATGTCGGGCTTGATGACCCGCTTCATCAAGTCATGCGAGACCGCGGTCGAGATCACAAGCAGCAGACCCGCGGCCGTCGAGAGCGCCGCGGCCAGTCCGCCCGCCGCGATCAGACCGATCACCCAGTTGGGCAGGTTGGCGATCTGCGGGTTGGCGAGCACCATGATGTCACGATCGACATACAGCTCGTTGGGCCCGTCGCTCACAGTATTGGTCACCTGCCTGTTGCCGTGCACGGTCCGACCAGCGGGATCATCGGAAGGCGTTGCAAAGGTGGGCTTGCCAACGAACGCGTCGCCGGCACGGTAGTCCACCTTGCCGTTGCCGTTCTTATCCACCCACGCCAGCAGCCCGGTGTCCTCCCACTCCATGAACCACTCGGGGATGGTCAGGTCACCCTCGCCAGCCGCCTCGGGGTTGTAGTAGGCATCGTTAACCGTCGCGATCAGGTTTGTGCGACCGAACGCACCGACGGCGGGCGCCGCGGTGTACAGAATCGCGATGAAGAACAACGCATAGAACGCGCTCTTGCGTGCGTCGCGCACCTTGGGCACCGTGTAGAAACGGATGATGACATGCGGCAGCCCCGCCGTGCCGACCATCAACGCCAGCGTGATCATGAATATGTCGAGCTTGGTCTTTGTCCCGTCCGTGAAGGCGTTGAATCCGAGTTCGGTGTTGATCGCATCGAGCTTGTCGAGCATACCGACCGTCTCGCCGCCCGCGAGCTGGGAACCCACATCGCCGCCCAATGTGCTGATGAAGCCGAGCTGAGGCACGACATTGCCCGTGAGCAGCATGGCCATGAAGATCGCGGGAACCATGAAGGCGAAGATCAGCACGCAGTACTGCGCCACCTGGGTGTAGGTGATGCCCTTCATCCCGCCCAGCACGGCGTAGACAAAGACAATCGCCATGCCGATGATCACGCCGAGGTTGATGTCCACGCTGAGGAACTGCGAGAACACCACGCCAACGCCACGCATCTGGCCCGCGACATAGGTGAAGCTCACAAAGATCGCACAGATGACGGCGACCACGCGAGCGAACTGCGAGTAGCAACGATCGCCGACGAAGTCGGGCACGGTGAACTTGCCGAACTTGCGCAGATACGGTGCCAGCAGGAGTGCCAGCAGCACATACCCGCCGGTCCAGCCCATGAGATACACGCTGCCGTCGTACCCGGCGAACGAGATAATCCCCGCCATCGAGATAAACGAAGCCGCCGACATCCAGTCCGCGCCCGTCGCCATGCCGTTGGCGAGCGGGGGCACCCCCCCACCGGCGACATAAAACTCACTCGAAGAGCCCGCGCGGCTCCACCAGGCAATGCCCAGATAGAGCGCGAAACTCAGCCCGACAATCAGAAAGGTCCATGTTTGTGCGTCCATACCCATGATCAGTCATCCTCCCGGAAGCCGAACTTGCGATCGAGCTTGTTCATGAGCACGACATACACCGCGATCAGGATGACAAAGGTGTAGATCGACCCCTGCTGTGCGAACCAGAAGCCGAGCTTGGCCTGCCCGATCCGGAACTGATTGAGGTAATCAACGAGGATGATCCCGCAGCCGTAGCTCACAATGAACCAGATCGAGAGAAGGATCGCGAGATAGGTAAGATTCGTTCGCCAGTATTTCTTTCTGGCATCCTGTTCATGCTCTGACATGTTGGCACCCCATTGTGATGGTCGCCCCATTTCCCGGGGCGAGTGTGTGTGCTGGAAAAACCTGGTTTAGAAGATCGCCTGCATCTGGGCTCGGAACACGAACTGCGAGTTTGCCCCCGCGTCGTCGCCTTGCCAGCCGCGTCCGCCGCCGCCCCAGGCGCCGGAGAGCTCATCGAACGCAACCCCCGCATCAGCGGTGAACTTCATCGCATGACCCGCGAGGTACTTGGTCGCACCGACAGTCAGCACGCTCAGCGTGTCCTCCATCGTCGCCCCAGGATTGGCGGTCGCGAAAGCCGCGGCCTGACCATCGAGATCACCCCACTCATAACGAGCGAACAGCTCGATGTCATCGGTGATGAACACCTGCCCTTGTACGAGCACGCCGTATTGGTCGTACTCGATGCCACCGGGACGCTCTTCGTAGTTACCTATGACGGCGGCGTAGATCGCCGATCCGCCCAGACCCCACTGGAAATCCGCGGTCCATTGCGAGATCTTCGTGTCATTCGTGTAGATGTTTGCGCCGCCCGCTCCCGCAAGCGTATCCCCGTCCTGTATGTGCCCGGCAACGCCAATCAGCATGAATGGCTCCTCGTCGCGGAAGCTGTTGAAGTCCGCACGCTGCGACCAGTCGCCCTCGAGCAACACCTCGGCACGCGCTGAAGCGGCCCATTTGTTCCCCGGCGATTAGTCGTTCCAAGAACGCAGCCCGTCGTTCAACGAACCGACAAGCTTGAGGTTGTCATTCTTCCATGTTGCCTCAACACCCTGCCCATAGAGCGAAGCGAATCGTGCGTCGAGGATCGAACGCTCGACGAAGGTTTGCTTGGTCTCGGACACGGTCCACTCGTTCCATGTATGGAGCTTGAACTGCCCCATCCGCAACGAAAAGTTTTCGTCAATGTGCCAGTTTGCCCACGCATCGAGGAGCAACGAACTGCCCGAACCGGTGAATCCGAACCAGACGAAGAAGTCCATGTTGGGTTCTGCGAGGTTACCTTTGAGCCCGACACGGGTGCGCGAGTTCACAAACCCCACGGTCAGCTCGTCTTGGGTGTCCTGTTGATCCTGGACATCCGCGATGTATCGAAACTGCACGAACGCGATCGGGTCGATGGAAACCGCGGAGTGACTGACCATGAGGGTGTCGTATTCGCTCGCATCTGCGATCACCTGATCCCGCAGTGAGAGCGAGGTCTCATCCGATGCGAGCAGTGGTTGATTGGATGCCAATGCGACGAGGAAGGCAGAGGTAAACGCACCCCACCGACAACCGATGGTGTTGCCGATCATAATCTTCTCCAGACTGACGATTCAAGAGACTCACGGGTCCCCTTTGCCTCGATCACCATACTGGAAACAGTTTCATAACACAAACCAGCACACGCAGGTATGCGCGGATATAGGAGAACACCCTATCGATGTTGTAGAGATTGAGTCAGTGCGCGCTGGTGACGCGGAGGACTTCCTGCACGCTCGTCATACCCGAGCTCGCCTTGTTGATCCCGTCCTGACGCAGTGAGCACATCCCCCGCTCCAGACACATGCGCCGGAACTCGGAGACATTCGGATTCCGCGCGATGATGTCACGCAGTTCATCATCCACGGCGAGCATCTCATAGATACCCACACGCCCGGAATACCCCGTATTTCGGCATTTATCGCACCCTTTGGGGACCCAGAGCTCGTTGCTGGGCAACCCCTGCATCTCCAGGAACTCCGCCATTTCCTCGGAGGGGGCTTCCTGGGCTTTGCAATGCTGGCACAGACGGCGCAGGAGTCGCTGGGCGAGCACGCCGTTGACCGCAGCACCGACGAGGAATGGCTCCAAACCGATGTTCACCAAGCGGGTCACGGAGCTCGGCGCATCGTTGGTGTGCAATGTGGATAACACAAGGTGACCCGTGAGTGCAGCCTGCACCGCCGTGTGCGCAGTCTCATGGTCACGGATTTCACCAAGCATGATGACATCGGGGTCCTGACGCAGAAGCGCCTTGAGCGCCTTGGCAAAGGTCATCCCGATTTTCTCGTGCGTCTGCGTCTGCGTGATCCCCTCGAGGTGATACTCGATCGGATCCTCAACCGTGGAAACATTGAGCTTTGCCTTGTCGATCTGACGCAGCGACGAGTACAGCGTCGTCGTCTTACCCGAACCGGTCGGACCCGTGACAAGCACGATCCCGTGCGGCTGGTGGATCTGTCCCTTCCAGATATCGAGCGTGTGCTCATCGAACCCCAGGTCCTCGAGCTGCACATTGATCGATTTCGTATCCAGGATACGCATCACAACCTTCTCGCCATACCCCGACGGCAGCGTCGAGACACGAAGGTCGAGCTTGCGACCGCCAACCACACACCGGATACGCCCGTCCTGCGGAACACGACGCTCAGAGATATCCAGGTCCGCCATGATCTTCAGGCGTGACACGATCGCCGCGGACATCTGCGGCGGCGGATTCATCGACTCAAAGAGCACGCCATCCACGCGCAGACGAACTTTGATCTTCTTCTCGCCCGGCTCGATATGGATATCCGACGCACCCTCTTTGACGGCGTTCTGGATGATGTAGTTCACATAGCGGATAACGGGAGATTCGCCCGCCTGCGACTCAAGATCGACCGCCTCGGTCGACTGGGTCGTCGTCACCTCAACATCCGATTCATCAACATCCGCGAGAATCTCAGAAAGATCCATGTCCGCGGCACCCTCGCCGCCGACCATTTCCAAGGCCCCGTAGATATCGCCCGGGGTGACGATGACGACCTTCACACTCGCGACGCGCAGACGCGATCTGATTTCGTCGATCGTGAAGACATCGCTCGGGTTGAGCGTCCCCACGACCACGCGGGAGCCCTCCGTGCGGAGCGGAACGACCTGGTTGCTCTGACAGAACTCAAGCGTGAGGCGTTGGAGGAGCTTGCCGTCGAATCCGCCGTCGAGCCCTTTCTCCAGATCGATGCGTTCGAACGCGACGCCGGCTGATCGCGCGACAACGCTCAGGACCGCCTCTTCGTCCGCGCCCTGATCCAGCAGCACCTCAACGAGCGACTTGCCCGGTGTCTGCGCAATGATTTTTTCCGCGTTCGTGACCTGCTCGGCGCTCACGCCACCCTGCTCGATGAGCATCTCACTGAGCTGGGTTGAAATCTCACCCGACTCGCCGACCGCTTCGGGGCTGTAGACCTCGCTGACGGCTTTGGAGATATCAACCTGGGGCGCCGCGGCACGCTTCTGAAGAACCGCGGGGTCCTCGTCCACACTCGGGGTGTCGTCACCGCCGTACCGCGTCTGCGAGCTCGGCATCGATGGCAATGGCGAGAACGATCCCGCACGCCGATCGAGCGTGTGCCGATCCGCGTTCTTTTGATCGAGGCGGGGCTTGCGCGGCGCACGCTTCGGTGCGTCTTCGCTTCCGACGCCGAGATCACTCAGGATGTCATCGATGTTCGCCAAGTCCCAGTCCTTACTGCTGCGTTTTAATCGAGCTGCTTCGTGTCTTCTCCCAGTGCGAGCTCAAAGCGCATCCCGTCCGCCTCGATGACCACACTGCGGCCGGTGATTTCGATGACCTTGAAATACTCACCCAGTTGTGAGCCCACGGAGACGGGCTGCCCCGAGATGCGTGCCGCCGGGCGGGATCCGCCCACAACACCCTGGATCCGGAAGCTCATCGCCTCGGAATACACCGAGTCGTACCGGCGCTGGCGTTCAAGCTCAAGTTCACGCTCACGCTGCAACGCATAGCGTTCCTCTTCACTCATCCCCGGATCCACCTGAACGGGCTCCGGAGTTGAGCCCATCGCGCTGGGTCTCGCGAAGGGAGCATCGATGAAGGACTCATGATCGCTGAGTTGAACAGCGATCGTGGACTCATCGAGTTCACCGATCACCTGCCCGAATCGCGAGTTGAAATCCGCGTTCTCTGATTGAGAGGTGTAATCGATCTGTGCGATCTCTTCGTCGAGACCGGCCTTCATGCCGATGTACCGCATCGCATAAATCACGCCGGCCCCCACGGCAACCACGCCCAACGCGACCACCATATGAACGCTCATTCTCGATTCGCTCTCCGAAGAGGCGATCGCCGATTCTGGCACCGCTTTCAGCGACGGGATCCCGGTCGAGTCTTCCTGATGCAGGTTCAGGAAGATGTTGCTCGCACCCTCGGGAGACTGCTCTGATGTATTCTGATCGATGTGCTCACTCACGATGCTTCTCCCTCGTCAGTCTGGAAGTAGATGCTGAGCGTGAAGTCCGCATCGACCTCGACACCCTCGTCGTTGCTGTCCTTGAGCATCAGATCGACCACCCGTGTCAGGCGTGGAAGACGCTCCAACGCAAGCAGGAACTCATAGAACCCTTCGAAACTGCCCGAGGTGCTCATCTTCAGCGGCTGCTCGCGGAAACGCGCCGCAGCGACCGGCTTCTCGCTCTTGAGCGTGGGCGGGGACAGACCCGATTCAACCGCGAGCGCAGAAACCTGGCGCACGATCAGATCGATCTCCTTGCCCGAGGGGAGGAGCGATTCCATCTCCTCAATCCGGTTGCCGATATCCTCGTTCGCGGCGCGGAGATCATCATTGCGGGATGTCTCGGTGCGGAGTGTCGCAAGACGCTCCTGGCGATGCTCGATCTCCGTCTTCGCCTGATCGATCTTCTCGCTCTGTGGCTTGAAGACGACGAAGTAGCTCAGGATCGGGACCATCAGGACCGCGAGAAACAGGATCAGTTCGCGTGATGTGAACTTCATGGATAGATCTCCTTACTCGCTTTCCGAATCAACCTCGGCGATGCCGAAATCGACACGACCGATCTTGTACTCTTGGGTCCCGTCCACCAATCGCGCGTCCGCTTGCTCACGAAGTGTCATCGTGATCTTGAACTTCCGGTACGCCTGCTTATCGATGATCGTTTCGTCAATCAGCGGCAGTTCCACATGCATGAACAACGGCGACGCCTTGATCGAGCTGAGGAAGTCCGCAACCTGATCGTTCTCAACCGCGATGCCCTCGATCTCGAGAGTGAACTTGAATCGGGGAGGAAGGACCTTCGGCTTCTCTTCCTCTTCATCCTTGCCCGCACCCACACTCTTGTTGTTCAACGAGCGGGTCTTGGCCTTGTCCTTCGGGTCGACCTTGGGCGGCGGGGGTTTGATCCGCTCGCCCTCCATCTTCACCTCGGTGAGTGTCAATCCCTTCGGGATCGAGCGGACAACCTCGCCCATCAACACCGATCGCGGGATTCGATCCTTGAGCGCCGTGACGACCTCCGCACGCTCGATCAGTTCGATGCGCTGGGTCTCGAGCTGCTTGAGCTGCTCGATCTTGGCCGCTTCTTCCTTGAACGCCACCGCGACCTGTTGCTGTTCCTGATGCACTCGGCGCCAACGCTGATGATTCACCACGAAAGCACCGACGACACCGGCGATCACGAGGACGAAGAGCAGCAACGCCATCACATTGGCGCGGAACTGGCTGCGTCCTTTTACATACTCCTTGGGGAGGAAGCTGCCGCCGGATTGTTTGTTCGCTTGGCTCATCGAATTCACTCCGCAAGAAACTTAAAGATCCATCGGGCTCAACGCCCCGCCGACGATCGCGGCCCACCCCGGCTGGGGTTCACGCAGGTCGACCCCGCTTACAGGGATCTTGCCGCTGCGTGCAAGACACGCCAGCGGATCGAACATCTGTGCCTCGAGATGCAAACGCCGAGCCATGTCGGCACAAAGCGCCTGATGCTTGGATTGACCGCCCATGAAAATCATCCCCTCGACGCGGCTGCCCGGGAACAGCGCATCGTGGTAGCGGAGGCACATCGAGATCTCATCACAGATGATCTCGATCGGCTCGCTCAGATCGATCTGAGGCCCGCGCGATTTACCCTCCGAAACCGCGGCATCCTGCTCTGGTGGTGGAGGCATGCCCGCCAAACCAGCACCCGCGGCACCCACCGGCTGGGCGGCGCAGAGCTCTTTCAGCTCGTGCCGCATCTCACGGGCCTCGTACATTGTGCAGCGCAGCTGCCGGCAGATTGTCTCGTCGAAGTGCCGCGCACCGATCTCGATCGAGCGAGCAAACACGAGCGATGAGCCGTGCATAATCAGAACCTTGGTGCTTCCGGTTCCAAGATCGAGCACCAGCCGCGGCTTGGAGTTGCTTACACCGCCAGCGCTCTCATCGCGGAGCTGTATCGATCGTGCCAACGCATCGAACTCGGTGTGAATCCCGACCGGATCGAGCTTCGCGGATTTGAGTGTGCCCATCAGCCGACCCACGAACTCGCGTGAGGCACCAAAGCAGATGATCTCCTGTTTCCCCTGCCGATTGGCACCCTCGACCTCGCGCGTCCGAACAAGCAACGATCCCTGGTCGCACCCGAGCTGAGAGCTGAGCTGCGCACCCGCGATCTGCTCGTTGGGCACGCCCTCGGCGGGGATGAGCTGGAGGTGCTTGCACACCATCTGCCCCGACGGGATCAGACACGCGGCGCGTGTCGCATTGATCTTGGCACCCTTGAGAAACTTGGGAAGCGCATCCATCTGGAACAGCAATCGCTTCGAGGGGTTATCGAGCAGATCATCGGGCGTCGGCATAAACGCCGCCGCGCTGATCGAGCTCGGGTTGTTCCCCGAGAGCTGGAGCGCCTTGATCCCCGAGATCCCAAAATCGATCATCAGTGGGATCGCACCGGAGCGTATCGCGTTCACGCTTGACAATGATGTTCCGAGTTTGCCTTTACCCAACTTTTTCCCGAGCTGTCCAAACTGTGCCTTGCGTTTCATGAAGACGATTCCTTCCCACCCGGCGTCGGGCGGACGATTTCCAGACCCAGCAAGCGCTGGGGCAGAAAACGCCCATGCGAAGGGGATCGACCGAACAGGATCATCAGTTCAGCAAGGGAGGATCACACGCGAATCAGGGAGATAGGTGTGCGTGCCTTGTCCACCCATCCCGCACGACCCCAACACCTTCTCATTCACACGAGCCTGTGACGCGTCCGAGAACCTCGCGCAGACGATCCAACGACTCGTCCAGCGCCCATCGCTGCGAAGCGCGATCACCAGTTGTGTTGGAGATCACCCGGATCTCGCCCGTCTGGATCGATGGAGATACACGAAGCGCCGCGAGCGCCACACTCGCACCCTCCATCGCTTCACAGATCGCACCCGTCCGATCCACAACACCCCGGGCGCACCCATCGCTCCCCGAACACCACGAAACCGTCGCGATCGCGCCGCGCCGCGCACCCGGCAGGACAATCGCGTCCGCGTCATGATCCGCGTGCATCGTGCCGTCCGGAAACGCGCCGAACCCGGCATCGTTCATGGGGATGAACCCCGTGTCAGAACCGATCCCCTCGTCCGCAAACACGGATCGCGTGCCGATCACCACATCCGCGAGCCCCAGCCCGGAGCCAGGCAACGCCCCCGCGATCCCCACGCCCCAGACCCGCCCGTGCACCACAGGATCGAGCACCCGTGCCGTCGCCCCCGCGGCATTGCTCTTGCCCACACCGGACATCACCAGATCACAATGATCAAGACGGACCAAGTCCCACAGTTTGGGCAGTTCCATATCGCGACCGCCGAGCGCATCAAGAACCGATCGGCACTCGCGGGGTGCGGCTACGACGATCAGGGTGCGATCGTTCCCGGTCGGGATCGTCTGCGATTGAGACACGGTGAATCCTAGCGATGTTCAGGCCGCGAGGTCATCGCCAAACTCATCGCTGTCCGAGTCCGCTTCGGCATCAACATTCGCATCCCGCTCCGTCTCGAACGAGATCAGGTGCGAAGGATCGATGCGATAGATGCCGTTGGAAAGCGACCGCTCCATCTGACGCAGATCGAACGCGTGCTCATGGCATGGATAGAAGTTGTATGCGCTGACATCAAAGCCATCACACTCAACGATTTGCAAATGCGTGTTGCGTCGAAGATCGATCACCTCGCCGTGCTCTTCATCCTCGAAATGCGTCAGCTCTCTGACCGTCGGGCGGCATGTATCTCTCGGGTCCCAATCGATCACGGCACACTGGCGACCATCACTCAATCGCACGATACTCCCTGGCGCATAGGCCGGGCAGACGGCGATGAGCGCCTGCAGCACGATCGGATCGAGCCACGACTTGTAGGGCTCGTGGATGATTCGGTTGAGCGCGAAGACCGGCGGACGCGATTTGCGCGTTTCCTCAGAATCCCCGATCGTGTACGCCGGGTGAACCATGCGATCGTAAAGATCCGCCGCGATCAGGATCCGCGCGAAGATATGGATCTGTGACCCCTCAAGCCCGCGCTCCTCACCATCGATCACCTTGGTCGGAAAGCCCGAACCATCGAAACGCTGATGATGGTGCAAAACCGCGGCAGCCGCGGACGGCTCGACATGCCCACGGATGAGCTGGTATCCAAGCCGGACATGCCTGCGCCATTCGGGATCTGTATCGTCGTGATGCTCGCTCCATCGCTTCAAGACAGATGCACGCAACCGCGTCATCCCGATGTCGTGCAGCATGGCCGCGACACCCAGACTTGTCACATCCTTCGCGAGCCGAGGATTCAGACGCGATCGCTCACGGAGCAAGTAGAAATCGAGTTTCAGCCCCATCAGCATTGCCAGGAACCCAACATTGGCACCGTGCCGGATCGCAGGCGAGCCGGTATCAGATATCTCGCCGATAAACAGCGCGGCGTCAGGATCCTCGATCAGACGCGCCATCAGGGTGCTCATCGCCGAAGAATAACTCGGGAAGTCCATCCGTGCGTGCATGTTCTTGCCGGCCGTATCGAATGCCGCCGCCACCTGTGACGCGACCTGCGCCCGGGATGTATGGATCTTGGGCGAGATGAACTTCGCGACCATCTCCATATTCGGGTACTTGATCCAGATCTCAGGCAGCCCCAGCTCGATCAACCGCTCGATCGTGCTCTTCTCAAGCAGGGCACCCGGACGCAAGAGCAATCGCGTGTTGCTCCGTGGATGAAGAACCGGCATCGCGATCTCCATCCCCGCCTCGGCATGTGATATCGGAACGCGTAGCACGAAAAGAGCTCTCCCATCGGGACCAAACGACTGACCCATTGGAAGATCGGGCGAATGTTGCGAAGGGTTCAGCGGGATCCAAAGAACCCGCACAAGCAAGGTATCACCCCATAAACACATACAGCGTGTAGACCGCGTACAGCAGCAGGAAAGCGCCGCCAATCAGGCGTCCCATCGCGGGTTTCACCAGCGCCAGGATCACCATACCAACGCTGACGCCCAGCATGATCCAGATCCCCTTGAACTGGGCATCGGGCATCGTGAGCGGATGGACGATCGCCGTCACCCCGAGGACGCTCAGCAGGTTGAAGATATTGGATCCCACAACATTGCCGACGGCGATATCGGACGATTTCCCAACCGCGGCGCGGATGGTGGCGGCGAGCTCGGGCAAGCTGGTGCCCAATGCAACAACCGTCATGCCGATAACCCCGCTCGAAACACCCATTCGGGTCGCCACGCCCGTCGCGCCATAGACCAACGCCTTGGCACCAAGCCCCAGCGCCAAGATGCCCAGCACGACCATCATCACATCCAGCCACGCGGACTTGGGGTGCGTGACGACCTCCTCGCCCTCGTGCTCGATCTCAACCTTGTGCGTGCGGACAATGAAGATCACATACGCGATGAGCCCGGCGAACAGGATGATGCCGTCGGTCCGTGAGAGAGCCGAATCATTGAGCAGCGCCGCGGAAGCCAGAGTAATGCCGAGCATGATCGGGAGTTCGACCAAGCGTACACGGCGGTGAATCGCGATCGGTGCCATGATCGCACCCGCGCCAAGGATCAGCAGGATATTCGCGACATTCGATCCCACAACATTGGCGATCGCGAGCTCATCCTCATTCTGCAGGGCAGACCCGATGGAAGCGAACAGCTCGGGCGCACTGGTGCCAAACGCAACAACGGTCACACCGATCGCGAACGGAGACAAGCCAAAGACCCGCGCAAGCTGCGCCGCGCCACGGACCAGCAGGTCAGCACCCGCGATGAGCACCGCGAGACCACCGATCAGCGCGAGGACCTGAAGAAACACATCCATCAGTTCTCACCCCGCTCTTCATTGCCCGCTTGGGCACGCTCGGGCAGCTCGGGAACAAGAACGATCACAACACGCTTGGGGATGATGCGCGTTTCATTCGCCCGCATGACGCGCGAACCGGGGGACATGAGCATGAGCTCTCCCAGCGAGCGGGTACGCGGGGCGCTGGGCTCGATCGTTGATCTCGAACCACCGGAGCTGATCGGGGGCGGCGTTCCACCACCCGAATCGGGTGTGGCCTCGTCCTCCGCACTTGGGCCCAGCGTCGGATCCCGCGTCTCGATGTCCGCAAGCCCCTGCGCCTCGGGCAGGCTATCCCAATCTTTCCCCGGCACCTCACCGACGATCACGATCGCTCGCGACCCATCGAGGTGGATCGAACTCAGAAGCTCGTCGATGACCATCCCCGCATCATCAAGCACCGGCTCGCGATGCTCGGGGATCAGCTCGAATGAACTGCCGCGGGTGGACTCGATCTGCATGCCCAGATCAACCCGCAGCCGCCGATCTACCCCCTGATCGTCGAGAACCGGCTCGGTCCATGATCGCGCAATCAACCGAGGACGCCCGCCGTCCACTTCACGGAGCGAATCGCCCACCATGACCCGTTGTTCCCGGATCGATCCAGAACGCACGAGCGGACGCCACTCCCCGAACTCGCCGAGAAACTGGACACTCACCGGCTGCACAGGGCGCAGCCCCGCGAGCAACGGATCGATGTCCCCGATCGGCACCTCGACAGCACGAAACCCCCAACGGGACCACGCCGACGCGACCCGATCATCCCGCAACGCCGGGTAAGCACGCAGCGCTCGCGGCGCATCATAGTTGGTGTCGTCCACGACGAGCAATCGAATGCCGAGCCCCTGCCGATCGAGTGATTCATCCGCGTCCAGGGTCTCGATGCTGCTGAGTTCGATCTCATCCGCGGGCGCGAACCACTTCCGGACGACCTTGCACCCCCAGAGCGCGGGCAGACACGCGAGCGAAAGCCCGCACGCAACGATCACGCGTTGGCAAGATCCATTACCCATCCGCGGGATCAAAGGAGTTGATGCGATCGATCAGCGACCGCACAAGCCCGAACTTGTGCCGGGTATGCGTGAACGCGATGCGTGGCAGAGACAGGTGATCGCGTTCCTGCGGGTACGCGTCGCACTGATGGATGGTGCCAGACTTGACAAGGATCCCGAACTCATCGTTCAGCGTCGCGATGTCCTCTTCGCGGAGCCGGTGCTTGATACGGATGACCAGATCATCACGGACATAGCGCGAAGAATGGTAGTTCTTATAGAAGTTGAAGATGTGGTCCGCCGCATCCTGCGGGTCCTTCGCGATGTGGTACAGATGGAAATCCTCAGGGCTGATCCACCCGCGATCCGCGAGCTGCTGGCGGACATACCTGTCCCACCCTTCCCAGTATGAACCGTGCTCGCCATCGAAATCACCATCGACAAAGACGATGGGCACCATGCTCGCCTTCCCGGTCTGTACGAGCGTCAGCGTCTCGAATGTCTCATCGAGCGTACCGAACCCGCCGGGGAAACAGACGACCGCCTCGCACTGGGAGAGGAACATGAGCTTGCGTGTGAAGAAGTACCGGAAGTTGATCAGTTTCTCGTCGCCGATGATGTGCTCGTTCGCGGTTGTCTCGAACGGGAGACGGATCGCGACGCCGAAGCTGGCTTCGCGTCCGGGCCCCTCGTGCCCGGCCTTCATGATCCCATCGCCTGCGCCCGTGATGGACATCCACCCCGCCTCGGCCATGATCTTCGAGAAATCCACCGCGGCGCGATAGTCAGGGTGATCCTCAGGCGTGCGGGCACTCCCGAAAATCGTCACCTTGTGCGAATCCGGATACTGCGCAAACACGCGGTACGCGTAGCGCAGCTCCTTCATCGACGCGGTCATGAGCTTCAGCTCACCCGTATCGCGTCCGTCGGGGATGAGCTTGAGCGCCGCCGTGATGAGTTCCCGCACCAGCTTCGTGTCGTAGTCATCCGCCTTCCCGGCAACCATCTCGAGCAACTCGATGATCCGGTCCTGGACTTCGCCGTCGTCCGCACGCCGAACCTCGGGCTGCTCCGGCGGCGCGGCGGTCTCATTCACCGGCTGGGTGCTGCTCGGCGGATCCAGTTCGACTCTGTTGTGTTCATTGTCCATATGCGTGCTTTCTTCCCTTTCACGCGGCTGATCCGTGATCTGCGCGCGACCCAACTCTATGCGAACTCCTCGGGCAATCCCACCCTCAATCCCCGTCAGCAGGGACCAAGGCCTGCGGATCCCACGACTCGCCGCTCGGTTCGCGCTCGCTCGGGCGATGCACATGATCGCTTGTCGAGCTCCGAACACGCCTGCGATCGCGCTGAACCTGAGACTCCACTTCGCGCAAACGCTGCTGCTGTTCGCTCAGGGGCTTGCCCAAAAGGGCGTTTACCAGCCGGCGGGTCTCTCCGAACTGATTCGCAGAGTACACCGGGTCCTCAACCGTACCGGTCACGCTGATCGTGATCAGCTCATCTCGCAACGATTCAAGCAACGAGGAAATGACCGGGATCGGATTGATGGCACGGGAACTGAACCGCAGATCAAGCTCGCGTGCAGGCCAGCTCAGAGTACCATATCCCAGAATCTCGATCCGCTTGGAAGAGGCGCTGAGCTTCTCGAATGCAAGGGTTGAGCCATCGATGAAGAAATCCGCCTCCGCCAGATCAATCGTCGCGCCCAGCGGGAAGGACAGGTTGCTCGCCTCGATCAGATTGATGAGCCCCGGCAGCGCCAGCACCGAGCCGCCCTTGATCTCGACAGTCCCGCGACCGATGCGCCGATCGGCAACACCAACCGGCCCAGTCAGCGTCAGATCACCAAGCAGAGAACCCCGGGAAAGATCATCGGCCTTGGACCAGCCCGAGAGCACGGCCGTCTGCCCCGGCAACGGCGGCCCCACGAGACCTTCCGGCGGAAGCAGCAGATCATCAAACACAGGAGCAGCCCGCACACCCGAGGCGTGCAGGTCCATCCAGTAATGCGCCGGCAAATCGTCCCTGCCTGGCAAGACCTGAGCACTCCCGGCGATCCGACCGCCGTGCATGCCCGCAATGATCTCAGGAATCAGAACGACTCCTGGATTCGTCGCATCCCCGATGATCCCAACCTTCGCATCGAAAACACGCAGCAGCCCCGCGCGGAGTCTGGACGCCTCGAGGTCCAGCTCGTAACCGAGCAGTTCGTTCGTCCCACGAACGGCAAAGCCCAGATCGCCGCTCATCTCGGTGATGGGCAGGCCGATCAGCGCATTGCCACGATTGATCTTGGCACTCCCGCGGATGTCATACACCCCCTCGGGCGTCCCCCAGGACTCCACAAGAATCCGCATCCCGTCGATCGCAACGCCACCCTCGGCCCTGATCTCTAGCTGATCGATCACACTATTGACCGGCTCAGGCAATATCGCCCGGGCCGGACCATCGAGCAACGATCCGCGCGCATCGACACGCAGGTCCATGCCCAGCCCCTCGCCGGTTCGCAAACTCCACGGCCCATCAACATAGATAGAAGAATCTTCGCTCGTCGCTCGGATCTGATCGAATCGGCCCTCGTAACCATCGAACAGAAGCTCGCCCTCGATGGAATCGAAACGGGCCTCCCGATCATGCATCGTCAGCGCCAAAGTCTGAGGGAGCAGCTCACCATGGATCCCCATGGGCAGCACCCCCATCGAGGGCGCATCGCTCGGGATCCGGTGCATGCCCGCCGAAGGAATCAGCGTCACATCGAGGTCAAACGCGCCACGCAACTGGTTCTCCCGCACCCACGCCTGCGCACGCTCGGATCCGAAACGATCGATTACAAGACGCGAAAGCGGCGACTCAAGTGTCGCGTCGGTGTACCGCACCTGCACGGGCGAAGGAGACTCGATCTCGACCACCTGCCCCGGGCGTGAAAGCGGAACATCGCCGTGAATATTGAGCGTCCCCGCATCGCGTCCATCCGCACTGATGGGGATCAGGAACCCATCAAAACCGATGGACGGTGCGTGCGAGAGTCTGAACTCCGCGATCCCCCATGACGCTCCCAGCCCGTAGCGGATCCCGTCGTAATCAAACTCGAGCGATTCGACACGGTTGAGTGAAAAGGTGCTCGAGATCGCACCGCCGACAATCCCTTCAAGACGCGCATCGATCGCGATAACCCCGTCGGGACTGAACTCCTCTTCATACGCCAGCAGATCCCGCGCAATCCTCGGCGACACCACCGCTACCGCATGATGCAGCGGCATCGCGAAATCAAGACCATCGATCTGCGCGATGGCATACAGCTCCGGCCCAGGAACAGGCGGACCAAACTCGATCGGAAGCAGCCCGTCAGAACGACGCATGCCGTCATCCCCACGCGATTTCGCGGGAAGAGTGAGCTGGGTCAGCACAGACACCGGCGTCGGCGCAAGCGGAAGCTCGGGCGACGAGAGCATCGCGGACAGATCAACGATGATGAGCTCTTCCGTCACATACACCGTGCCGTAGAGATCATCGAGCGCCAGCGGGTCTGCACCGATCTGGACTGACAACGGATCCTCAGGATTGTCAAGGCCCTGATAGATGGGACGCGCCGAACCATTCCTGATGTTCGCCTCAACATCGAACCCCATCCGATTATCCGAACGCGGCCCAATAACCGCATCGCAATCCACAACCCCGCCCAGACGAAGACGATCCAGGATTCGCCGCAAAGAAATATCGTCGGGATTCTCGCTCTGCTCCTCGTAATACCCAGGGATCGCCGAAACCAGCCGCGGGTCGATCGGGATCTCGTTCGCGCTGATCCGAACAACGGGCTTCGTGTCCGGACGCGTGCGGTCGATGAGCGCCGAGACGGTCGCGGTGCCCCCGCCGATCCCGGTGTACTCACCCCCAGTCAGCTCGACCTTCTCTTCCGTAATCGTGATCTCGATCCCGTGCGCGATGATCGGCAGGGGAAAATGCCCCGGAACCATGCCCGCATGCGGGAGATCAACGACCACATCAGTCGTCCAACGATTGTCTTCGGGTCGCTCAGGATGCCGACGAAGCACCACATCGACATTCGCACTCCCGCCGAACGAAAACTCCGGCACCTGAAGCGCACGATCGATCGCAAACATCTGCGCCGCGATCGAGTCCCGCGCATCCTGATCACCATCAATCGCATCGACCCATGTATCCAAGCGACGCCGCAGCTCGTTCCGGTCAGCCAACATCGACGCCCGCTCTTCGTCGCTCAGCAGCAACCCCTCGCTCAGCAGGTTCTCGTAATCCTCACGATTGAACAACGCGGATATCAGCTCTCGCTGATCGTCATCCATCGCATCCAGCAGGTGCTGATCGATCGGGACGCCGTCCACCTCGAGGTTCAGAGTCACCACGGACTCCTCACCCAACGGCGAGAACAACCCCTCCGCGGCGAGTGTCGCTCCGGTCGGCCCAATCCCCGTGATCCCTTCCACCACAAGCTTGTCGGGCTCAAACGAAACCGATCCTTCCAGATCATGGAACGGGTAACGAAACTTCTTATAGACCGCGCTCCCATTGCTCAGTCTCGCACGACCCGAAACCCGAACCGGGGCACCCTCCTCACGCTGGACCCGCACACGAGCCGCAACATCCGCACGCGGATTCTCGAACCGCTCAAGCTTCGAAATCACATTCTCAGGCAGAAACTTGGCCGGCTTGAACCGCTCGTCCAGACGAAACTCCGTCGAGAGAACGGCCTCGAAAGCACTCTGGGCATCAAGCCCCTTGTAATCCAACTCGACATCGTACTCAAGCTCGTCGATCAGCCCCGAAAGGTCCGCACGAAGCCCGCGCGTTCCAAACACCACGCGCCCCCGAGTCTGGCGCATCCGGAGCAGATCCCCATCACCCGTCATCGACCCGTCCTCATTGAACGGCAGATTCAATGACACCCCGTCAAGCGTCAGGACAACCTCGACCTCGCCCTGATCGTCGATCGTCAGTGTCGTGGGCGCCAACTCCCCGCGAAGCGCGAGACGCTCATAAATCTCACGCGATCGCGAGGGCACATAGTCGCCAGGCCAATCCTGAAGACGGAGCCCGTCCAACCGTGCGCTCACACCCTCCCGGGTCAGCTCACCATTCAGACTGATCACCCCGCCATCACGAGTTACGATTGCGCCCCGTATCCCCGGCTCAACCGGAAGCGCGATAAACGCGAAACGAGACACGCCCTGCGCATCCGCCGGATCAATACGACCCTCCATCGACAGCCGCTTCAGCATGGTGTACGAGCCGCTGTCATGCTCACCGATCTCAATGATGCCATTGAGAAGCTCGATGCTCGGCGTAGGCCCCCCACCATCGTCCGACTTGAAATCAAGCTGCGCAAGGTTCAGCTTCCCGCTCTCAGAATCCTGACTCACCCGGAGCGTGGGCTCATCAATGACGATCGATCTGATCTGCACACCCCGCCCACGAGCGATCGCGCCCCAATCGACATTGATCACCGCTCGATCAACTTCGATCAGCTCGCCCGCCTTGTGATCAATCGTGTCCGTCGTGAACACGGCGTCTCTGATGATGATCGTGCCATCGGCACCGAGCTTGATGGATCGCGTCTCGACATCCACGCCAAGCTGCGACTCCAGCGCGGGCTCCACAAACTTCTTGATCACGCTCGTCTGACCCACGATCAGAACAACCCCAAAGAAGATCACCGGGATTGCCATCAGCGCGATGATCACCCGACGCACCCATCGGCGCTTGCGTTTGGGCTTCACAGATGTCTTCGTCGGGTCAGTCTTGGGCACAGCGGGTTCCATCGAGGGTTCGTGGGATCATCATCATAGCGCAAAGGGATGAATCGCCCCGACATCAACCCAAACACAACCCACCCAAACCTCGCCATCGGCTATACTCGATCCATGGCCAAGACCCGCACCATCTTCGTCTGCACATCCTGCGGCTCAACCCACTCGCGATGGATGGGCAAGTGCCCCGACTGCGGCAGCTGGGACACCCTCGAAGAATCCACATTTGATAAATCCGCGGCCTCCGACCCCCACCGCGGCGGTGGCGGGTTCGTCGAAGCCAAGGGCGGCGCATCAATCGGATCAGATACACCCGTCGCCACCGCCATCACGCAGGTCATGGACAACAGCATCGCCGTCCGACGCCTGCCGACCAACATCGGCGAGCTCGATCGCGTGCTCGGCGGCACTGAGAACGACCCAACCAAGGGCCTCGTCCCCGGCTCCGTCGTCCTCGTCGGCGGCGAGCCGGGCATCGGCAAGTCCACCCTCCTCCTCCAGGCCGCCGGCGCATGGGCCGCACCCGTCAAGCTCAACCACACCGACCCCGACTGGACCAGCAAGGTCCTCTATGTCTCCTCCGAGGAATCGTCCCAGCAGGTCCAGATGCGCGCATCGCGCCTCGGCGTCGCCGACAGCGACAACCTCTTCGTCCTCTCCGACACCAACCTCGCAAGAATCATGGAGCAGGCCCGCAAGCTCAAGCCCGATGTCTGCGTCATCGACTCCATCCAGATGATCTACAAGTCCGACCTCGAAGC
>DDGE01000056.1:0-1540 GCA_002337545.1 Phycisphaerales bacterium UBA1910
GCCACAGGACCGCAAGGACCGGCTGGATCAAGTCCATGGGATGACAACGGGAGTGACATCACAGTAGATGTATCTGTTGGGATCGGTGTGGCAGGCCCGACTGAAGCGCTCGAAGTCGATGGAAGTATCGTGGTGTCCGGCACGATCGACAACGGCTTGGATGCGGGGCTGGAGATCCATGCGAACAACGAAGTTGCGTTGCAACTCTTGCCTGATGCAACAAGCCCGATCATCTTGGGGGGACACTCGAGCAACTCTGTACATGCCGACGCGAGCGGGAGTGTCATCGCGGGAGGCGGTCAGAGCGGACAATCGAACGCGATCTATGACGCGTTCAGTGTCATCGCTGGTGGTGCAGGAAACTTCGCAGGGCTGAACGACTCGGACCCCACACTGCATGGGTACGCGAGCGTGGGAGGCGGTCTGAATAACGACGCCGCGGGTCTTTATGGCACAATCGGAGGCGGATGGGGGAACACCATTGATTCTGCATCAACGGGCGGAATCATTCCTGGCGGCCGAGACAACTATGTATCTGGAAACTACTCCATGGCCGCGGGGTATCGCGCTGTGGCTGCTTACGACGGAAGTTTCGTCTGGGGTGATTCTCAGAACTCGGACATCTCGTGTATCGGTGCCGATCAGTTCATCATCCGCGCTCGTGGTGGTATCTGGCTGGGTGACAACAGCTTGGTGAGTTTCCCGCTCAGTGCTCATATTGCAACTTCGACCGGCGCATTCCTGAGTCTCGGTGGCATTTGGATCTCGATCTCTGACCGGGATGCGAAGGAGGATGCACGAGAGATTGATGGTGATGATCTGCTCGCGCGGGTTTCTGATCTCCCGATCTATAACTGGACATACAAGGTCGAGGGTGATGATGGTCGCCACATCGGGCCGTACGCCCAAGACTTCTATGCGCAGTTTGGGCTCGGATCAGATGATCGTCACATCGCTGCAACCGATATGGCCGGGGTCTCGCTGCGCGCGATTCAGGTGCTCACCGATCGTATTGAGGATCTTGAATCACGATTAACAGAACTTGATTCGAGTCGTCGCGATTGTTGTTCATGCACCCATCCGTGAGTGCGGCTCTCTTCATCACTCCCCCCGCGGCTCAACACCCCAGAGCGAACGCATGAAGAAGTCCCGCATGCGGCGTTTGCCGTAGGGCGAGCCGATGGTGCCGTGCCCGAGTCCCGGGAAGTTGATGAACTCGAAGTCCTTGTCGGCTTTGATCAGCGCGTCGACGACCTGCATCGTGCTGGCGGGGTCGACATTCTGGTCGAGCTCCCCCACCGTCAATAACAGATCACCCTGAAGAAGGTGCGCGTTGTCGCGGTTGGAGCTGGCGGAGTAGGACGCGTCGATCGGGTAGCCCATCCAGGCCTCGTTCCACCAGATCTTGTCCATGCGGTTGTCGTGGCAGCCGCAGTCGGCGACGGCGGCTTTGTAGAAGTCGTTGTGCCACAACAACGCGGCCATCGCGTTCTGCCCGCCGGCGGAGACGCCGTAGATCCCGACGCGGGTGATGTCCATC
>DDGE01000056.1:1646-6608 GCA_002337545.1 Phycisphaerales bacterium UBA1910
CCGGCGTCCTTGATGTTCTTCCACGCGACATCATGGAAGGCCTTGGAGCGCCAGTTGGTGCCCATGCCGTCGATGTGCACGGTGATGAAGCCGAGTTCGCTGATCGAGCGTGACCCGCGCCAGACGCTGAACGACTTGGGCACATGCTGCCCGTGCGGCCCGGCGTAGATGGACTCGATGACGGGGTACCTGGTGCCCGGATCAAAGTTGGTCGGCTTCTGGATGAAGCCCCAGATGTCGGTCTTTCCGTCACGCCCCTTGGCGACGAATCGCTCGGGCGGGTTCCATCCTGCGCTGCGCAGTTGCGACCAGTCCGCCTCGGCGAGGGTGGCGATCTTGGAGCCGTCGATGGTGCGTCGGAGCTCGACAACCGGCGGCAGGTCTACGCGTGAGTAGCGGTCGCAGTAATACGCCCCATCGGGTGAGAAGTCGATATCGTGGGTGCCGTCGCCTTGGGTCAGGAGCGTGAAACCGGAGCCGTCGATATTGACGCGGGCGAAATGGATGTGATACGGGTCCTGATCCTTGTGGTAGCCCATGATGCGCAGTCGCAGGTCGCCGGTTTCTGCATCGAAATGATCGACGGCCCGCACGACCCAGTCACCCTCGGTGACCGGGCTGATCAACTCGCCCGTGGTCGCGTCGAAGCGGTAGAGGTGATTGTATC
Organism: Phycisphaerales bacterium UBA1910; assembly: GCA_002337545.1. Classification (GTDB taxonomy): domain Bacteria; phylum Planctomycetota; class Phycisphaerae; order Phycisphaerales; family UBA1924; genus UBA1924. The sequence goes on from DDGE01000056.1 coordinate 2,314, forward strand.
CGGAGCGCTCGGACATCCAGATGATCTCGCCCCGATCGTGGAGGATGTTCAGGTAGGTCTTGTTGGAGTAGTTGATGAATGTGTCGCTCGTTTCCTCGATGATGACCCTGGACTCGCCTGTCTCGGCATCGACTCGCACGACGCGCAGCGCCTGGTGGCCGCGCTCGTTGTAGAGGTAGTAGAAGGCGCTGGAATCGGGTGCCCACTGGATGCGGTTGATGCTCCAGGTGTCGCCGATGGGCGCGTTGCCGAGCTTGATCTCGCCGAGGCGTTCTGCTGAGAAGAGGGCGGGCTTGGGCTGATCGATGGGGTCGCCGGGCTTGGTGTAGTTGAAAGTCACTAGCTCTGGCTGGAGATCGTCGGGCAAGCGATCATCTGGAGTGGACTCAACGATGTGGACCTGGCGACGCGGGGCGCGCTCGACGCGCATCGTGACGAACTTGGTGGAGTCAGGGGACCAGTGGACGCCGTCATACATGAACGATTCATCGAGCAACTCACCGAGTAGGGTGCGTTCACCTGTGGCAATGTCATTGAGAACCAGTTGATCTTCTCTCAGGTCAACAGAAAAGGAACCAGAGGGAGAGAGAACCATCCCATGAGGCAACGGGCTGGGAGGGAGTATCCCGTATTGTAAGAATGGAGTCTCAGGCGGCTCCGTTGCAATGATCACCCCGGGTGTTTCGCTCGCGAGGTAGACTCCGAGGTTCTTCCCATTCGTCGTGATCACCCGCCAGGCGTGATTGGTGTAGGTCCCCTGCCGGTGCGACTGGCCGGGCTCGAGGGTGGCGTAGGTCTTCGCATCGCCGGAACTGTCGAGCCATTGGAACTCGACGAGCTCGTTATGAGCATTGAGGACGAAGATCGAAGTGCGCGGACCGCCGCCGTTGGACCGATCGGTCTCGACCCGCTTGAGCCCGAGTTGTTCGGGGAAGTCCTCCGGCGAGAGTTCACGCAGGTTGCTCGCGTCGGCGTGGACACTCCACAGCCCGCCGTGCCCGGCGAGGGTGAAGATGATCGTCAGGGGCTGCCCGTCCTCTTGGGCAGCATCGAACCAGGTCACGCGGGGCGGATCGGTGATACCCAGCGACCGGAGCTGCGCGGCGATGCGGTCCATGTCCAGCGCCGGAGTGATGTCGCCCGTCTCCAGATCCACCGTCCGCCACTCGGACGAGCCGTCGGGCAGGTCGTACTGGTAGACGGGGTAGGTAGGCGTGAGCCATCGGACCCGGACCTCGGCGTTGCGGACAAGGGCGTTCCAATCGCCGGGAAGGGCGTCGGCGCGTTCGTAATCGGCGCGGGTGCCCTGGGCGTGGGCGAGGGGTGCGAGCAGGGTTAGGACGAGGATACAGAGTAGAGTTCGCATGCTTGAGTATACTTGCGCCTTGGGTTCGAGGGTTATCACCCCCTAGCCGATCGACAATCGTTCTTCCGATGACCTCCTCGCGACAGCTCGCATATTTTCATTGCTGGCAAGCATGTCTGCCATACAATCTATATTTAGAATCGAGAACATTTCATGCAAGACTGTACCTCCCCAAGAAGAGACAACCGATTGCTCCCATCGCTGCTTGGCGTCATGGCTGCCATCTTTGCCCCCTTTGCCGCTGCATCAACTCATCCAACCGATGGTGTCATATGTGAAAGCCGGGCTTTGCTCAACACGGTCCCCGCGTCCGAGTCCGCCCAGGGCCTGCTGGTGATCGAAGACCGTCTGTATTCGATGAGTCTTGCTGGATCGATCCAGGTGTACAACCTCTATTACCCCGAGCTCCCATTCCTGAACGGCGAGTACTCATATGAAACCGAAGGGCTCTTCCTCGACTTCGCTGTGAAAGACGATTATGTGTATATCGTCGACAGCTCGGAAGGCGTGCACATCGTCGACTTCAGCAACATTTTCTCCCCTCAACTCGTGACCACTTACCGCGAAGGGAGCATTGGCAAGCTCGTCGAAATTGAAGACGGGTTGATGTATGTCATCGATGTCGGAGATGACCTGCAGATTGTTGACATTTCAGATCCTGAAGACCCCCAGCTCATCTCTGAGTTCGACTTGGCGTCCATGGAGGGTTTCGATATCCAGGATGGCATCGCATATATTGCGAACTACCACGGCGGCTTGCGATCGTACGATGTACGAGATCCACTCAACCTCGTCTACCTTGGCTATGTCGACGGCCCGCAAGCCCCCTGGGACCTCACTGTGGAAGGGCGTTTCGCATATATCGCGAACGGTCGCGAAGGAGTTGCGGCCTATGACATCTCGGACCCCAGCAACATGGTCCTCGTTAGCAACCTTGGAAACAGCGGCGACGACAATGAGGGAGAGTTGGGATTCGTGTATCATGTTTCTGTCTCTGGAAACTATGTCTACACCTCCGGCTATTCAAATGGGTTCAACATTCTTGATTACACCGATCCGGCCAATCCCATCCGCTTATCAAACCACGCTGCGCTGAATGGCGCTGACAGTTCGATTGTCATCGACAACTTGGCCTATGTGTCCGGATGGAACGACACCCTTTCTGTGTACGATGTATCAAATCCAAACCGGTTTCCGGTCATAACTCGATTCGATCCGCTTGGATCAAATCGGAAGGTGAGCATCTACGGCGACACCGCATTCCTTGCGACAGGTGGCTGGGGCGTTCAGTCATTCGACATCTCGAATCCCGCAACGCCAATACAGACTGGCAGCTTCTTAACTCCGAACGAAGCCGAGCAAGTCGTTGTTCGCGACGGATATGCGTACATTGCGGATGGAAGAGAGTACTTTGAGATCTACGACATCACTGACCTAGACAATCCCGAACATGTGTCCTCGGTTGAAGTCTTCGGCTACTGCAAGAGAGTCTCTGTCGACGGGAACTATGCCTACATCGCTGGGACTGCGGGCCTCAATGTTGTGGACATTCGTGATCCGCATCATCCTGTATGGATGGCCTTTTTCGATACTGATAGCGAGTTGACGAGTGTCCAAGCCATCGATGACACCGTGTTTGCCACGACATTCCGAGACGGGTTCTTTATCTTCCGGCTTACTCACGAAGCCCAGCCCTATGTTGTTGGAAGAACACCCGTGAGTGCACTTGCAACCGGATTGGCGATCATGGGCGACAAAGCACTCATCAGCGGCTGGTACTCGGGTCTTCATGTCATTGATATTCATGACTTGAGCTCCCCGACCGTTATAGCCAACTTTCCAGTCGAAGACGACATCACTTCTCGCGACATGCATGTCGTAGGAGATCGTGCCTTCGTTGCCCAATACGATCATGGCCTTGGTGTTTACGACATATCTGACCTGACTGACATCCACGAGATAGGTCGATTTAGAAACCACGACTACGGACGGTACACCTCAGCAACGAGTGAAGTTGCATTCCTGTCTGATGAATATGGCAGCGTGTACATGCTTGATGTCACAGAAACATGCGGCGAATGCCTCGCCGATCTGAACGATGACCGGGTGCTCAACTTCTTTGATGTGACGATCTTCATCGAAGCGTTCACGACCCAGTCGGTCGATGCCGACTTCAATGGTGATGGGCTGCTCAACTTCTTCGATGTATCGAGTTTTCTCGAAACATATCTTGCTGGGTGTCCGTGACGCTCTACTCGACAAGCAGTTGCTCTTCGAACAGTTTGTGAATCCGGCGCAGTTGATCCAACCACGAGCTCGGTTCCTTGTACCCGTGCGGCTCGATCGGGTGCAGGGCCAGTTCCCAGTTCTCCTTTTCCAGTTCGATCAATCGCTGGCTCAGGCGGATGATGTCCTGGGCGACGACATTGTCGTCGAGCAGGCCGTGGAGCATGAGCAGGTGGCCCTGCAAACCCTCAGCGTGGTTGATGGGTGAGGAGATGTCGAAGGCCTCGGGGTCGATGTCGGGGGTGTTGAGGATGTTGCTGGTGTAGCCGTGGTTGTAGTGGCGCCAATCGGTGACGCTCCGGAGCGCGGCACCGGCCTTGTAGGTCTCGGGCTCGAGGAACATGGCCATGAGGGTCATGAACCCGCCGTAGGAACCGCCGTAGATCCCGACGCGGTCGATGTCCCCGTTGTGGTTTTCGACGGCCCAGTCGATCGTGTCCTTGAAGTCCTCCAGTTCGGGGTAACCCATCTTTCGATAGATCGCGGTGCGCCAGTCTCTGCCGTAGCCCGAGCTGGCACGGAAATCGGGCGCGAGGACGATGAAGCCCTCGTTGTTGAGGATGGTGTGGAACATGTGCTCGCGGGTGTAGTTCTTCCACTCGTAGTTGGCAAACTGGAGGTAGCCCGCGCCGTGTGAGAAGAC
>DDGE01000056.1:6751-13173 GCA_002337545.1 Phycisphaerales bacterium UBA1910
GATCGGCACAATCTCGGGCGTGTTGAACTCGGTGTTGAGGAACTCCTCGGTGATGGTGTGCGTGAGACGCTTGGGTGTCGCGTCGGGTGTCGTCACATCGGCGAGATAGAGCTCGGGCGGTGTGGTGAGATTGGAATATGTGAACACCACCTTGGTCTCATCGGGTGAGAGTGCGAAACCAGAGACGGTGCCCTCCATCTTGGTCATGGGCGAGAGGGCACCGGTGGCCAGGTGGAGGCGTTCGATCTCCTGCACGCCCGGGTGCTTGCGGTTGGATCGGAAGTACACGGCCGAGCCGTCGCGCGTGAAAGTCACACCTCGCACCTCATGCAGATCACCCGTGCGGGCCTCGGCTTCCCCCGATTCGGTGTCGTAGGTATATAGCTGGGCATAGTTCGACTCCTCGGAGACATACCAGAGGGTATCGGTGCCGGGGATGAACCCGAACTCATTGAAGCTCCAGTTGATCCATGCCTCATCACGCAAGTGATGGGCACAGGTAACGCTGGGGTTGCCCTCTTCGTCGAGGGTCTGGGTATCAATGAGGACGATCCAGCGGTCCTTGTTGTCGTGCGACTTGATCATGAACGCGCCGTAACGACCCGAGTCGGACCAGCGAGTTCCGAGTGAGGAGACCGGGCGGGGCTTGGCGTTCTTTTTCTCGGCTTCCTTCGCCTTGTCCTGCTCAGCCTGCTCAATCGAATCGCTCGGCTCGTCCTCTTCCTTCTCCTTGAGCCACGCGAGCGGGTCGTCCGTGATCAGGGGGAGATCATCAAACGAGAGATCGAAAACCTTCTCGTTGATCAGATCGAGCAGGTGGAACGCGACGGGGGTTTCCGTCTGCAATCCCACCTTTGTGCGCACAGAACGGGTGGATACATACCCATCCTCGTTGATGTAGTCGGGCATCATGTCGCGCTTGTCGCTGGGACGCTTGGAGGGTGCGGTCGCGATGAGCATGTGTGAGCCCGAAGGGGACAACCAGGCCCCTTGCGAGCGTCGATCTTTGCCCATGTAGAAGGGGCCGGGCGTCTCGGTCGGGTCCTCGGCCTGATCCCACGCATAACGATCGTCTTCTCGCATCGCTTCGCGCTTGTCATCGAGCACGATGATCTCGAAGAGTTCACGCTGCTGATTCTGCAGACCGTCTCGCTTTTCGATGTCCTTCTCGCGTTTCTCCTTTGGATCTTTGGGCTCATCGCTGAAACGGATGTCCGCGGCCTGAACTTCGATTGGCCCCGAGAGGGGACGGATGTACCAGTTCCCGCCGCGCGAGAACGCGATCTGGGTGTTATTGGCCATGAACATCGCACTGGATTCGCGATCGCTCGTGCGGGTGAGCTGGGTGGTATTTCCGCGTTGCGTATCGAAGAGGAACAGGTCCCCGTTGTGGTTGAGCAGGCGCCGGGATCCGTCCTCGCTCCAGTCGCCGCGGGCTGTGAAGTACGGGCCGGGGTTTTCCGGGGTGATCCTGTGCGCAATGGGTCGATCGGTCGCATCGATCGTGCGCGTAAAGATCATGTAGTCGTCCGAAAAATCTCGCCCCACCCGCCCGGGCCTGCGGGCCCGATACAGAATCCCAGAACCGTCCACAAGCCATCGGGGATTGGAGGGCGACATCGCGATCCAATCGGGCTCTTGGGTGATCTGTTCAAGTGTCGGCTGCGTCTTCTCCTGCGCGATCGCGGGCGAGACGACGAACGAGGGGGCGGCGATGGCACACACTGCGAGGGTCTGGATCAAATTCATGCACAGACTATACACGAAGACGGCGAGTTCCCCACAATCTGCAGGTCCGCCTGTTATCCATTGCGGGAAAGTGTGACCCGATCCCGATACGCTTGGATATGCCCGACTCATCAGTGTTTTCCGTTGACCAACCCGCGAACGACAGCCCGTCCTCTCAGGCGGGGTTGCCGAATCCCGGCAGGCCTGACCCGATCATCGAGTTTGTTCGTCATCGGATCTCCGAGCCGGCGCGATTCCCGATCAAACCGGGGCTCACGATGCTCAACAACGGGTCATACGGGTTAACCCCCGAAGTGGTCCGCGATGCGCAGCGGGAACTCCGCTGCCGCATGGAAGCCGACCCCGTCCGGTTCTTCAAAGCGGACCTCGAGGACTATTGCGATGACGCGCGCAGCGCGATCGCGTCGTTCACAAACACGAACCCCCAGGACATTGCGCTGGTGCCCAACGGGACCTTCGCCGTCGCAACGGTGCTCAACAATCTCGATCTTGAACCAGGTGACGAGATCCTCGTCACTGATCACGAGTACATGGCCTCCTTCAACGAGCTCGGGAAGATCTGCCGGGCAACGGGCGCAGAGGTCGTCGTCGCGAAGATCCCTTTCCCCGATGTTTCACCGGAACAGGTGATCGATTCGGTTGTGGGTTCGATGACGGATCGGACGAAGATCGTTATGATCTCGCACATCGCGAGCGCCAGCTCGTTGATCATGCCAGTAAAGGAGATCGTGGACGCGGCCAAGCAGCGCGGGATCGAATCGTTCCTCGACGGCGCACACACCCCGGGGCAGATCGACCTGAACATCGGCGAACTCGACCCGACCTGGTACGCGGCGAGTTGTCATAAGTGGTTGATGTGCCCGAAGGGGACCGGGTTCATCTATACATCACCCAATCGCAAGGACGGGTTCAAGCCCATCGTGCTGTCGTGCCGGGTGCATGAGACCCGCCCCGAACGAAACGCCTATCTGTGCGATTTCGACTACACCGGGACGAACGATTACACGGGGAACCTGGTCATCCCCGTCGCGATCGAGCACATGGGTGCGCAGCTGCCCGGCGGTTGGAACGAACTCCGCCTGCGCAATCACGATCTGATCGTTGAGGGCGCAAAGATCGTGTGCGATTCGATCGGAATCGATCAGCATGTCCCCGATTCCATGATCGGCACCATGGTCTCGATTCCCCTGCCCGGCATGTGCGAGCCGAGCGACTTGCTCGGCGAGGGATTGTGGGATCGGTTGTACCTCAATCATGGGCTCCAGGTCCCCGTGTGGGATCTGCCCGGCGTGTGCGATCGGATGATCCGTATCAGTGCGCAGCTGTATAACCGGATCGAGGACTATGAACGATTGGGTGAGGCGCTCCGGATCGAACTCGATCGGTAACGATTGAACGGAGAGAGAGATTCAGCAGGCGGCCCGGTCAAATCGGGCCGCTTTGCATATCACAACGATGGAGAAGCTCGCCTGACGAAATCCCCCGAGTTCCGGACTTTCGCGAAACAAAGGGCGGTTTCGGACGAAAGGGTGCGATAAGATGACCCGAAGGATGAGCGACCCACGCACACAACCCGAGATCAGCCCGGATGCGTATCGAGATCGCGTTCAAGACGCGTATCAGGACCTCGCCGTCTGTGTCACCGGCGGTGCGGGCTTCATCGGCGGGCACCTCTGCGATGCCCTCGTAGCGCTCGGTGCTCGCGTGACCATCCTTGACGATCTTTCCAATGCGGACGCACGCCATGTCGGCACGCTGATTGACCGTGCCCCGGAGCATGTTCGATTCATTCAGGGCTCAATCCTCGATCCCAGCGCCCTGAGCGAGGCGATGGACGGCGTGTCTCGGGTCTTCCACCTTGCGGCACTGGGCTCGGTGCCAAAGAGCGTCGAACAACCAGAACGGACCTGGCTCGTCAACGCCACGGGAACCATGCGGGTGCTCAAAGCAGCACAACAGGCGGGCGCGTCGCGGGTGATCTATTCCGCATCATCGAGCGCCTACGGCAACAACCCGACGCTGCCCAAGCGTGAGGACATGGCGCCAGAGCCCGAATCGCCCTACGCGGCGGCCAAGTATGCGGGCGAATCGCTCTGCCGATCGTGGGCCAAATGCTACGGGATCGACACGATCTGCCTGCGCTACTTCAACATCTTCGGCACACGCCAGGCGGCGGACTCCGCCTACGCGGCGGTCATCCCCGCGTTCATCAAGCGCTGGGTCCACAACGAGTCCCCCACCATCTTCGGCGACGGCGGGCAGACCCGCGACTTCACCCATGTGAGCAACGCGGTCCTCGCGAACCTGCTCGCGGGAGCAAGCACAACCAATCTCAACGGCGAAGTCGTCAACATCGGCGCCGGTGTCCGTACGAGCGTCAGTGAGCTCGCCTCCATGATCCACGCCCGCATGGGCATCGAGGGGCTCAACCCCGAACACGCGCCCGAGCGTATCGGCGAGGTGCGTGATTCCGTCGCGGACATCACGCGTGCGAAGGAACTCATCGGGTACGAACCGATCACGAACCTCGAAGACGGACTGGCGACGACGGTGGACTGGTACAACCAGGCCCTTCGCGACGAGCGCGAGGGGGCAGCGTGATGATCGGTCGCTGCATCGACACGGTTGGTGCGCTCTGGGTCCTGCTCACGCTGGGCGTGGCGACGAAGTTCCGCTTCAACGGCGACTACTGGGAATGGCGCACGAAGACTGCGCTGGACGCGAAGGGCGCACCCGAGGGCAGGCTCGCGCGGATGCATCTGGCGATGGAGTACGCCCGATGGGCATGGCGGATGCGACGGCTGAGGTGATGTCATGATGAAGCTCGTGGGTATCTACTTCCTATGCGCAGTTGCAAACTGCGATGCTGGTGTGATCATCGACGAATCGTCGGCACCGCCTACGGCTCTCCGTATAGGTGAGAACCGGGTGAGCTATTCGCAGCGGTACGACGATTGGCTTGAGTCGATACCAGAGACGGATCGCGCATGGTCGATCATCAAGTCAGTCTATGACGACATGGCGGTCGTACAACTCGGCTCGGTAGAAGCAGCAGAAACTTATACTGACTGGCTCCCAGATTTAGAGCTGCTTGAGACACACCCTGAGTTTGTTGATCGGCTACACCAGATCACGATGTTCCCTTCTCTTGGGATGCCCACAACTGAACTTGGCGTAGACGCGGACGATGACCCCGAAGAAACAGAAATCCTCCTGGGCTTGTTGCTCCCGCATGTCAGCGTGCTCCGGGACAGCGCGATCCTCTTGGCGATGGATGCCCAAGAAGCCGACGAAGCAGAGCGCGTTCTCAAAGATCTCCGATCGATACAATGGATCATCCAGCACCATTCAGTTGCAGACACATTGATCGAGGGCACAGTTATTGTCAGACTCGAATCGATGATGTCTGGTTTAGTGCTTGACAATGGGCTGGAAATCGATGGTTGGGATCGTAGATCGCTCGATGAGCTCTCAAGCATCTATGATAAAACGCTCGCATCTGAACCAGCGACTCGGTTCATCCAGTCTGAACGCGCACTTCAGGAGAACTTTCTTGACTGGATCTATGTTGACTCCAACGGGATGCAACTGTCGAACAGAGGGGCAAAGCGGTTGTTGTCGATTGCAGAGCAAGACGAACCCAGGAAGATGATGATCCAAATCGCCTCAGAGTCTGTTCACCCTCGCGCGGAGCAAGAGCAGAATTTTGAGCAGTTTACACAAGCCGCACGAGCAGATTTATCTACTCCCATCTATAACACCCGCTCCTTGCTGACGACAGAAGCAGAAGAATCTCTCGCGCAGCTGTCTTACCAATCAAAACTGAGTTTCCTACCCGTCGGCTTGATCGTTCCAGCGTACGGCAAGTTCGTTTCACTCGCTCATGAGGGGCGAGCATATCGCGACGCAGCCAGGCTGAAAATCGCAACATACCAGCACCGTGATCGTCACGGCGCGTGGCCAGATTCAACCGCCGCTATCGATGATGATCTGCTCGACCGGATCCCAATAGACCCGTACACGGGCGACCCGCTCCGACTCCGGATTGAAGAAGGCCGCGTTGTCATCTACTCCGTCGGCCCCGATCGCGATGACGATCAAGGGCGCGAGATCCGTGCGCACAGGTTTGTGCTCCGCGATGAGTACGAAGGGTTTGACGAGGATCAACTGGAGCGATGGGACGGCGACTGGGTACTGACCCAAGACCCCTGATCACTCCCCCGGTTCACCCACGTACACCACGAAGTCCGCGATGTTGCGGTCCTCATCCTGGATCTGCTCGTGTGTCGAGGGCAGGGTGATGCAGGTGACGATGTTGATGTCGCGATCGGCGCGGGCGCGGAGTGAATCGACGATTTCCGATTCAACGGCGAATACTGGGACTGGCGGACGAAGACCGCGCTCGACGCGAAGGGTGCGCCCGAGGGCAAGCTCGCGCGAATGCATCTGGCGATGGAGTACGCCCGATGGGCGTGGCGGATGCGCCGGTTGCGTTAGCATGCAAGCCGATCCAAAATCCTATACCATACCCCTGTAGAGGGGGCCACGGTTTGACTCCCTGCTCTTCCATGCATGGGACCGAACCAAATGAAAACGATCCAACTATTGTGCGCCTTTGCCGGTGCGGGGCTGCTCTGGGGATGCACCACCACGAACACGCGAGATCGCGACGC
>DDGE01000056.1:13356-46708 GCA_002337545.1 Phycisphaerales bacterium UBA1910
GTCTTCATGGCCCCCAACGCCCCGATCATGGTCGGCAAGGACGAGCTCCGGGCATGGGCCACGCCCTATCTCGACGCCTACACCGTGGGCTGGGAGAAGACAGAACTGGAGCTGGTGGTCAACGGCGACTGGGCCTATTCGCTCTACAGCTACCGGGAAGACGACACCCCCAAAGCCGGCGGGCCACGCCTGCAGGACACGGGCAAGGGGATCATCATCTACCACTACGATAACGACGGCGTCTGGCGGGTCGCACGCGACGCGTGGAACTCGGACCTGCCCGCGAGTGAGCACTGATCGAGAGGGACACACATGAGCGAGTCACCAATGCAGGCCGTGCAGGGCATCTACGACGCGTTTAGCGCGGGTGATGTGCCCGCGGTGCTTGGACGCATGGACGATCAGATCGAATGGAACGAAGCGAACAACTTTCCCTACGCCGACGGGAACCCGTACATCGGGCCCGAGGCGGTGCTCAACGGCGTGTTCGCACGCTTTATCGACGAGTGGGATGGCTTCGGGGTCGAGATGGACGAGTTGCTCGATGCGGGCGAGACCATCGTCGCGCTCGGGCACTACACCGGCACCTACAAAGCAACCGGCAAGCCCCAGCGCACACAGATCGTCCATGTATGGCGGGTCAGCGATGGCAAGGCCACGCGCTTCCAGCAGTATGCCGACACGCTGCATGTCGCCCGAGTGATCGGGTCGGTTTAATAGCCACCCGTGTCAGTTGCTCGCGTCGGGCGAGCCCACATACACCACGAAGTCCGCGATGTTGCGATCGTCTTCTTGGATCTCGTCGTGCGTCGCCGGGAGGGTGATGCAGGTGACGATGTTGATCTCGCGTCCGGCGCGGGCGCGGAGCTGGTCGACCAGCTCGGAGCTGCCGGGCTCGAAGGGGAACTGGGCGTGGAAGTAGCCGACGATGAGGACGACGGGGGTGCCATCGTCGAATCCATCGACCATGCTCTGGGCCATCGTCGCGTCCCAGGTGGATTGTGATCGAAGGAACCCCTCGATCATCTCTTCGCCGCCGTGGGAGGCCATGCCGCCCATGGCATTGATGAACCGGTCGCGATACGCGCCCTGAGGTGTCTGGTCCGGGATCTCCACCAACGCACGCTGGTTGTCGTTGAGTTCACGCAGAAGATCGAACCCATCGGTGCGGGCGAGGCGAACATATCGGCGCGGGGCGTTGGCCGCGATCACGGGACGACCGGCTTCCTTCGCCGCGTCGATCATGCGTGCGTGCGCCCAGGGGTTGTTGCCCTCGTTGCGATCCGCGGCCTTCTCGAACGCTTCGCGATCGGTGATCCCCGCGAGGAAATCGTCGAGCGCGATCTGTTCGTCGCGTTCGTAAAACTCCATCGCCAGCAGGGCATTTGGGTTCGCGATGAGGATGTCCTCGAACATCTCCTGCTGGATCGCGTTGCCGAGCTCGTGCCCGTGGACCTCGCCCATGAGGACCACATCCGCGGTGGCCATCTTCTGGATGGCCTGCGACCAGGTGGTGGAACCGGAACCGTCGCCGTTGAGGATCGTGACCGACCGCGCCGCGCTGCGGGTCGATTCGCGGAGCGCCTGGGTCTGCTCTTCGCGGGTCTGTGTGGTGCACCCTGTGAGGAGCGCACCGAGGGTGCAGGCCGTGAGCAATCGCGTCGCGTGGATCATCTTCATCTGTCTCGTCCTCATCCGATCATGGCCGGATCGTTCGGGTTTACGCTCCTGCTGCGAACGGGTCCGCAGCGACGGCTGGGGTTGCATCGCTCTCGGTTTGAGTCCCGCGCCACATATCGAGCACGAGCGAGAACAGCAACGGCACCAGCAAGAGTGTAAACACGGTCGAGACGAGAAGCCCGCCGACGACGACAGAACCCAGCCCGCGGTACATCTCCGACCCGGAGCCCGGGACGAGCACGAGCGGGAGCATGCCCCCCACGGAGGTCATCACGGACATGAAGATCGGGCGGATACGGGTCTTGAAGGACATCACGATCGCGTCGATCGGCTTCATGGGCTCGGAATGGTCGGTCTCGGCCTCATCGCCTCGCATGAAGTTGAGGGATTGGTGCACGATGAGGATCGCGTTGTTCACCACGACACCGATGAGGATGATGAACCCGAGCATGGTGAGCACATCGAGCTTCTGCGGTGCCTTGGTGGGGTCCATCAGCGAGAAGTGGTGGACGATCGCGAGCCCCGCGAACCCGCCGACGACGGCGAGCGGGACGGAGAACATGATCACCAAGGGGTACAGGAAACTCTCGAAGAGCGCACACATGAGGAGATAGGTCACCAAGAGCGCCCACACAAGACGCGCGGTGAGAAGCTCGGGGTGCCCAACGGAAACCCACGCGAGTGCCGCGATGATCAACCCGAGCAGGATCGTGCCAACGACGCCGTAGATCCCGTACTGGTTCTTGGACCGCTTTGAGCGGATGAAAACGACGACGCCCGCGATGATGGAGATGATCGTGATCAGCCCCGCCGCGAGCAGGGACATCCCGCCCTTGCCCGCACCCGCCGGTGGCGCGGAACCGAGCAGCGATGCACGCACTTGTTCAAGGTCTGCTGCGGACCCTTCCAGACGCACGCGCATGGATCGATCCACCAGGCCGGCAGCGTTGGCCGCGTCGATCATGTTCTCCTGAATCCAGTCCATCGCCTGCTGCACGGGCATGGCCTCGGGTGGGTTCACGGAGATGGTGACGCTCGGGAGTTCCTCGATGCGCTGAATAATCTGAGCCGCAAGCGTTGGACGGAACTCAACGACGGAATCGATCGGAACCACCGGACCGGCGGGTGTCGCGACGGGTACATCGCGGATCTGCTCGAGGGTGTCCATGCGTCCGCCCATGGGGAGAACGACGAGATCAATGGTTTCCGAACCGACTTTGTAATCGCCGACGAACGCGCCGTCGAAGAGCCCACGGATCGCGACGCCCAGCCCCTGAGTCGTGAGCCCGAGCTCGCGCCCGCGATCGTTGAGGACGATCTGCATCTCCTGCTGTTGGAGCGTGAAGTTCGCGGGGGTCGGGGTGACATTGCCGTACCCGAACTCGCCCGCCGCGACGCCGAACATCATCGATGCGGCCGCGTTGACCTGATCCAGACTCGGTCCGGAGATCTCAACCTTGATCCCGCCGCCGTCGCGTACATCGGAGAAGAGCGAACTCTGACGCGCACCACCGAACGAGTCGGGGATGCCCTGCATCGCGCCGGTGAGCAGGTGCCCAATGGGGATGACGACCTGATCATTCTGCGAAGTGGCACCGATGAACATGTTCGTGCCGAACGCACCGATGAAGAAGTTGCCGATGGGAACCGGTTCGAAAATCGGCATCCCCGGCATCATCTGAATCTCGGGGAGATCCGCGTAAGTTTCGGGCTGATCGATATCCGCAGCGGCGTAGGGGTAGATGCGCTGCTCGATCCGGTTCGCGATCCCTTCACGCTCTTCAACAGACAGCCCTGGCGGGATCAACAACCCACCGAACACCAGGTTGCGGTTCCCCGCGGGGAGGTAATCGAGCGGGGGCATGAGTTTGATACCGCCCCACACGCTGACGATAGTGAGGAACAGGATCACACCCGGACGCAAGGTCCACGCGCGCCACCCGGTCATCAGCCACTTGAGCTGATTCCCCGCCAGATCGACGAGCTTCGCGAAGAGCGCAGGGATCCCGAACATCCCGCCGATGAGTCGTTTCACGATACCGGGCTTGGCGGATTCGGGACGAAGCCATCGCGAACACGCGGTCGGGATGACAATCACGGAGACGATGAGCGAGAAGCTCACCGCGCCGACGATCGCGATGGAGATGTCGCGGAAGAGCTGACCCACCTCTTCTTGGATCGTGAGCACCGGGATGAACACCGCAACGGTGGTGAGGGTCGATGCGAGGACAGCGCCCCAGACTTCCTTGCCGCCTCGCCATGACGCGATGATCGGGGATTCGCCGAGCTTCAATCGCCGATCGATGTTCTCAAGAACGACGATCGAGTTGTCAACGACCATCCCGACGGCGAACGCGAGCCCGGCGAGGGAGATGACATTGAGGGTTCGTCCCATCGCGAGCATCACGAGGAAGGTCCCCACGACGGAGATGGGGAGCGCGATGGCGATGATGCCCGTTGCACGCCAGTTGCGCAGGAAGAGCAGCAGAACGATCGTCGCGATCCCGCCGCCGACCCAGAGGTTCGAGGTCACGAGCGAGATGGCGCTGTTGATGTAATCCGTTTCGTCGTAGACCTGACGCATGCGCAGGTCAGGACCGACCGGTCCCGCGGCGGTGCGACCGCCAAGGTTGGGGAGGATCTTCTCGCGGACATCCTGCACGCGGACCTTGAGCTCTTCCATGATCTCAAGGACATTCGCGTCGCTCTGACGGATGACATTGATCGCGATCGCGGGGCGCGCGAACGAGCGGATGAACCCGGTCTCCTTCTCGTGCCCAACCTCGACCTGCGCGACATCACGCACGCGAACGGGCTTGCCGTCGCGGTAGGTGATGATTGTGTCGAGGATCTGCTCGGGGTCCTCGTACTGCCCCACGAGTCGCACGCGGTAATCGCGCTTGCCTTCCGCGATGGTCCCCGCGGACACATTCGTGTTCTCGCCCTGGAGCGCCTGAACCACATCGAGATGATTCAGTCCGCGCTGTGCGAGCGCGACGGGGTCCGCGAGGACGCGTGCTTCGCGTTCGCGTCCGCCGAAGATATTGATCGTTGCGACACCCGGGACACGCTCCAGGTACGGCTTCACTTCCCGATCTAGCTCGTCGAACAGGGTCGTCAGGTCGTAATCGGAGTGTCTCGCGAGGGCTTCGTCCGGGAGATCGATGATGAACCAAGCGATCGCGGACCCCGGGTCGGACACGCCGTCCGCGGCGACGACGATGGGCTCGTCCACCTCATCGGGGTACGCGGGGACCTGACGCAGCGCGTCGGACACTTCCTGCAGCGCCCGGGTGATGTCGGAACCGACCTTAAAGTCGAGCGTCACGACCGTCTGCCCCTGCTCGGTCGATGAGATCATCCGATCGAGGTTCTCGACATTCTTGAGTTTCTCTTCCTGATCCTTCGTGATCTCGTCGACGACTTCCTCGGGGCTCCGCCCGGGCCAGATCGTGGTCACGGTGATCGTGGGTTTGGAAACCGTCGGTGTGAGCTGCACGGGGATCGCCCCGGCGCCGATGATCCCGAACATCAAGACCAAAAAGACGCCGACGGCAACAGTGACCGGGCGCGAAATGCAAGCGCGGACGATGTCCATATTCAGTTGCTCCCTTCAGCCGAGATCGGGGCGCTGGGCTTGCCGCTTGTGTGGCTCAGATCGACCGGCTCGGGTTCAGCGAGGATATTGAGGGGTTGACCCGGGAACATGCGTTCGTTGCCCGATGTCACCACAATCATCCCGGGCTGTAGCACAGGCGAGCGCACCGCGACCCGTTGACCAACCGCAAAGAGGCGTTCGATGGGGGCGATCGCCGAGACGCCGTCGTTGGAAAAGTACACGACCTCTCCTGTCGGTGTGCGGACAATGGCATCCTTGTGCACCGTGATGTAATCACCCTGAACACCCGTCGGGACATACGCGGTCAAAGACATCCCGGGGCGGAGGCTGTTCTTCGCGTTATCCACGGCGATGCGTACGGGGAAGAGCCGGCTGAGTGAGTCTGCGCCGGGAAGGATCGAGATCACTTCGCCATAAATCTCCTGCCCAGACCCGAGCCCGAGCGCCGGAAGTCGGAGTTCGATCTTTCCCTTTGCCTTCTGGGCCTCGGCGATCGCTGGGTAGGTGTCCTCGGGGATATCAATCCGCGCTTCGAGCTTATCGAGTGAAACAAGAGCGACGATCGTGTCACCACGCCCGATCCATTGACCGATCTCTGTGGATTTCTCGATGATGCGTCCGGCAAAGGGTGCCGAGATCGTCATGTCATCGAGCTCGCGCTGGGCGAGAGCAAGATCACCCTCAGCCGTCGCGAGTTCTGCCTCTGCCTGCGCGAGCAGCGCTTTGCGTGAAGCAACGAGTGTGCGTGCATCATCGATCTGCGATACGCCGGCAGACCCAAGCGAATCGAGCTCCTCGACACGCCCCAGATCGCGCTCCGCGTTGCTCAGCTCTTCTTGTCGCTGGGCAATGACAGCCCGCGCGTATTCGATGTCCGCCTTGGCGCGTGTAACCTCGATCTCTGCCCGATTTGAGTCAAGGCGTGCCAGCACCTGCCCCTTTTCAACCAGATCGCCCTCTTCCACATCGAGTTGAACGAGGAGCCCCTCAACCTGCGACGCCAGAGCGCTCTGAAGTCGTGAGCGGATCTCGCCAGTCACCGCGCGGCGACGCGTGAGGGTTTCCGAGCGGACTTCGCCGACGGTTACATTGGCGGGTGGTGGCCCACCCTCCTGGGCAAATGACACTTCCGGGGCCACAAAGGCCAAAGCCAACAAAATCAGGACGGGTTTTATTCGGGCACGCATTGGGTCCTCACTTCCAAGCCCGGGTGGGTCCAGATCGCAATTCCTGTCGCGATCTCGCCGAGCCACCAATACTAACCGCTCATTCCGAAAAATCTTCCGTCCGATTCAGAATCAGAGTTTGTACTCGCCGAAACTAGCAAAAACCCCTACACTTAAATGGAATTAAACTGACATAGCCCCAATCCCGATGCTCAGGTGCGTGGGTCGGTGTGTGTGTCTGGGCAGGAATGTGCAACATGGAAAAACGAAAGACACAACGCGTCACCCTTGCCAAGGTCGCAGAGCGGGCAGGGGTTGCAGAGTCTACGGCGTCACGCGTCATTAACGGCTATACCCATAACTTCCGGGTCCGACCGGAGGTTCGCCAGCGTGTTCTCGACGCAGCCGAGGAACTGAACTATCGCCCGAATCCCATGGTCCGCTCGATCAGCGCGAAGAAGACGAACCTCGTCGCCGTCGTCGGCTGGGCATCAGACGGTGTGAACCGAACAGCCCTGTCCGAGGCCGTCCGCGTGCTCCGAGAGGGCGACAAGCATGTCTGCACCACCTTCCTCGACCCGGATTATTCCGGTCATGAACTGCCCTCGTGGCGTGTGGATGGGGCGGTGGCGCTGCAGGTCCGCGACACAACAGACCTCAACGAGCTCGAAGAGCAGAACATGCCCTATGTCTCGATCAACGGGCTCGCCGGGCCCGGCGGTGACGCGGTCAACTTCAATGAGCCCCACGGCATGGACCAGGCGATCGATCACCTGCTCGAGCTTGGTCACACCAAGATCGCGTACGCGTACATCGATACCAAGCGCCTCAACCCCCGCGGGATCCCGCACACATCCGTGAAACAGCGGAAAGATGCGTATGTCTCGATCCTTGAGCATCGCGGACTCAAGCCCGTAGCAGGTTTCGATCAGTTCGATCACAACGCGATGTCGTACTGCAAGATGGTGCTACAGAAGGGTGGCGCAACGGCCGTCATTGCGTATGACGACATCACGGCGCTCTACCTCATCCAAGCGATGAACACCCTCGGGATGCAGGTACCCCGCGATATGTCGATCGTTGCGTTCAACGACGAGTTGCCCGCGAAGGTCGCGACGCCCGCGCTGACCACGATCGCACTACCCGCGGCCGTGGCGGGCAAGACCGCCGGCGAGCTGTTGCTCAGCCGGCTCTCCAGCGACGACCCGATCCCCTCGCGAACGGTCACGCTGGACGAAACGCTGATCATCCGTCAATCGACGGCCGCGCCGCGTGTGATGGAGTGAACCGGCTTATTCCAATACCCAGAACCCGCTCGGAAGAGCGGGTTTTTTCTGGCCCCTTCATCCCAGACATCCGCGCACGACGCTGCCCCTAGAATCAGACAACGGGAGGGCTTCTCATGATTCGCGTTGGTTGGTTCCGCTTGCTCGCAGTGCTTGTGCTCTCGCTGGGTATCTCGCCGCTCAGTGCGCAGGACGATCCGATGTCGGATCCGCCCCAGAGTTCCATCGAAAACCCCGCCCAGGTGGAGTTGACCGCGGAAGATGCGCTGACCGGAATCGATGGACTCGTCGATGCGGATGCACGGGTTTCGGGAAACACGATCACCATCACAGGAACAGCAGACGACACATCTGTCATCAACGCGGCCGAGCAAGCGGTGCTCTCCGCGACAGGCGCTCGGGTGGACAACCAGATCGAACTCTCGCTCGATGTTCAGAACCGAACCATTGGTGCCGCGCACCGGGTGTCTGAACGATTGGAATCGTGGATCGCCTACCTCCCGGTCATCCCGGTGGCCATCGTGATCCTGCTGCTCGCGGCGTTGCTCGCGTGGTTCGTGGGCAAACTCAGTTGGCCGTACGACCGATTCACAAAGAATCCGTTCCTGCAGGACATCATCCGCAGACTCACCCAGAGTGCTGTCATTCTCGCAGGGATCCTGCTCGCCCTGGAAGTGCTTGACGCCATGGCACTCGTTGGGGGCGTGCTGGGCGCCGCGGGTGTTGCCGGCATCGCGATCGGGTTTGCATTCAAGGATCTGATCGAAAACTACATCGCTTCGGTCTTGCTCTCCCTTCGCCAACCGTTTCGCCCGCAGGATCATGTGGTGATCGACGGGCACGAGGGACTCGTCACCGCGATGAACACACGCTCGACCGTGCTCACAACTTTCGATGGCAACATCGTCCGTATTCCCAACGCGACAGTGTTCAAGACCACACTCATCAACTACACGAGCGACACGCGTAGAAGGTTTAACTTCACCGCGGGGGTCGGGTACGATGTGAACCTCCCGCAGGCGATCGAGATCGGGATCCAAACCCTTCTCGACACGCCCGGCGTGCTCGCGGCCCCCAAACCCGTCGCGCTTGTGACGACCCTGGGCGATTCGAGCATCACGATCCAACTCTTCGGGTGGGTGGACCAATCGGAGTCCAGCTTCGGTGTCGTTCGCAGCAACGCGATGCAGAACATCAAGGCACAGTTCGACAAGTTCAACATTGATATGCCCGAGCCGATCTACAAGATCCGCATCGAGGGGAATACGCCCGTGTCAGCCCCCGATCAGCCCGCTTCGCCCACGGGGACCGAGTCGGGCCCCGCTGATACCGCCCACGAGGACGAGAAGGCGAAGAGCGACATCCGCCCTGACACAACGATTCAGTCCATGTCATCAGAAACCGCGCGTTCTCAGGGGGACGATAACCTTCTCTCCGAAGATGCGCCGTCTGAGTGAGATGTTCTTGCATCGCCTCAACCAGCCCCCTGTTCCGCGCGTGCTCTAGCCGCCCAAATACCCTCATGCATCGAACAGAGTTGCACACATCTCCAAACGGGGCATTGAGGCGATCGATAGAAAGCAGTCACCCGCACGCATCGGGGCGGTTTCAGGCGGTTGTATTCTCAACGATTCGCATCTGCTTGCGCAGGCGTGCCGCCAGACGGGTGCCGACGAGTTGCTCTTCATCGAGCACCTCATCAGCTCCGGAGCTGCGGAGCTCCGACACATAGCGATGGTAACGGCCTCGCGCGATCACATGCACTCCGGGAGCGCTGTTGCGGATCTGCTTGATTACCGAAATCGCGTTCGGCGGATCCGGGATCGTAACGACGGCAATATCGACATGATGAATCCCAAGGTGCTCAAGCACATCTGCATGTGACGCGTCAGCCGTATGCGCGTGAAATCCCATCTCGCGGGCCCTGCGGATCGTCGTGGGGCTCATATCCACAACATCAACGCGAAGATCGAGCTTGCTCGCCGCTTGCCCGATCGCCTGACCAGCGGGACCGAACCCGACGATGACCAGACGCTGCTGTTCGTCGAGATGTGCGCCCGAATCAGCCAGTGATCCTGCAGCGCCGTTCAGCCCAATCGTTCGGTGGACCCAGGATGAAATCCGCATCGCAAGCATCACGAGATACGGTGTCACGAACAAAGAAACAATCGTTGCGGAGATCAGGAGCGTAAAGACCTGCTCGGAGATCAACCCCCCGGCCGCACCAGCCGCCGCGAGCACGAACGAGAACTCACCCACCTGCGCCAGGCAGATCCCTGAAGCGAGCGACACCCGGCTCTGCACCCCAAACACCCGCAACACGCCCCAGATCACCGCCGCCTTGCCGAGCACAATGGCCGCCAGGATCGCCAGAACCGGACCGATGTGTTCCACGAACCAAACGGGGTCGCCCAGCATCCCTATGGATGCAAAGAACAGCGTCACGAGGAGCGTCTTGATAGACGATACATCGGCACGGATCTGTGTCGCAAAGGGCGATTCGGCGAGGATCATCCCCGCGACAAACGCTCCCAACGCCGGGGACAACCCGAGTTCGTGCGATCCCCATGCCGCACCGATCCCGACCACGAACGCGAGCAGAATCGGGAGATCCCTGTTCTGTCGCAGGGCGTCCATGCCGAGCACGAGCGGCGCGATTTTGTTGAGCAGCACCCAGAGCACGACAACCAGCATCGCGGACAAGCCCACGGCTTTGAGCATGCCGATCGCGACCTCATTCATCGAACCCTCGCCGCCGAGCACGGAAACGAGCAGGAATAATGGGACCACCGCGATGTCCTGCATCAGCAGGATCCCCAGGGCGTATCGCCCGTGCACGCTCTCGATCTCCGCACGCGCGATGAGCAACCGAAGGACGCAGGCCGTCGAGCTCAACGAGGCGATCGCACCGATGGTCACGGCTGTCGCGGTCTCCATCCCAAACGCCTTCGCAGCGATGAACCCAACGCCCATGGTGACCAGGATCTGCGCCGCGCCCCCTCCGAGTGCCGCGATGCCGAGTCGCTTGAGACGGGGCCATGAGAACTCGAGCCCGATCGTGAACAGCAGAAGCGCCACACCGAGCTCGGCAAGATGCTGAACATGCTCACCGTCGGATACAAGCCCGATCGCATTGGGACCGATCAGGGTTCCCGCCGCGAGATACCCGAGAATGGCGCTTTGCTTCAATCGTTCGCAAACCAATCCGAGCACGAGCGCACCGCCCAAGAGGATCAGGATCTGCATGATGGTGTGCCAGAACTCAGTAATCGCTCGCCCTCCGTGCCGATCTAGGATAGTCTCATCGCGCACATCCTCGATTCGGGAACACGGATATCCTATTCGTGTTCAGAGAGCCTCGCACACCGAATAACCCCGGATCGCACGGATGTGTTACGATTGCGTGCGCATCCAACACCTACACGGGCCCGAAACCGGAGACGCATGAAATCTATCGCCGCCCAGATCCTGATCCTCACCCGCCAGCGCAGCTCACGGCGAAACCTCAAGGCCCTCGCCAAGTTCCTCGCGGTGCTCATCGGGATGATCATGACCTACACGGTGATCTTCCACTTGATCATGGAGTACGAGGTCCGGATGAATTTTGAAGGCCAAGAGCATCACTCCTGGCTCTCCGGTCTGTATTGGACGCTGGTGACGATGTCCACGCTCGGGTTTGGCGATATCACCTTCCAGAGCGACCTCGGGCGTGCGTTTACGATCATCGTGATCCTCTCGGGGACGCTGTTTCTGCTGGTCCTCCTCCCGTTCACCTTCATCCAGTTCTTCTACGCGCCCTGGGTCGAATCGCAGGCCCAGGCGAGCACGCCTCAGGACTTGCCCGAAAGCGAGCGGGACCATGTCCTGCTCACCCAGATTGACCCGGTGACCGAAGCACTCATCAAGAAGCTCGAGCAGTTCGGGCATCGCTACGCGTTGATCGTTGAGGAGATCGATGAGGCTCGCCGCCTGCACGACCAGAACTACCGAGTTATGCGTGGCGACCTCGATGACCCGGAGACATACGAATCGGCCCGGCTGAGCCAGGCGTCGATGCTCGTATCCACCCTCAGCGATGCCGCCGATACGACGGTGTGCATCACGGCGCGGGGCGTCAGTGAAACAACCCCCATCGTGACCACCGTCGAGGACCCCGTCTCGACCCAGATCCATGAGATGGCGGGCGCGAGCAACACGATCCGGCTCCCGGAAATCATGGGGCAGGCGCTCGCACGATGCAGCTCAGGTGGGGACGCGATCACACACACCGTCGCGACCTTCGGCACGCTGCGCCTCGCGGAAGCCAACGCCTCGAAGACCCCACTCGTTGGTAAAACCCTCCGCGAGAACCGCCTGGGCGATCTGGGCGTGAGTGTCGCGGGGCTCTGGGAACGGGGTGAGTTCAAACCGGCACGCCCGGACAGTGTCGTGGGCCCAAACACCGTGATGATGGTTGTCGGCTCTGAGGAGCAGCTGCTGAACTACGACGAGCATTTCGCGATCTACGCCGTATCAGGCGAACCCGTCATCCTCATCGGGTCAGGACGAATTGGAAAAGCGACCGCGGAAGCACTCGAAGAGCGAGGCGTCCAGTACCGTGTCATCGAGCAGAACCCCAATCGTGTCATCAACCCAGACATCACCATCGTTGGCAATGCCGCAGACCCAGAGATCCTGAAGCAGGCGGGGATCGCCACGACCCCCACGGTCATCATCACGACCAATGACGACGACACGAACCTCTACCTGACGCTGCTGTGCCGACAGTCGAACCCCGATGTCGAGATCATCGCACGATGCACCCTCGACAAGCATGTCAAAGCACTCCACAAAGCCGGCGCAGACTTTGTTCAGTCCTACGCCTCGATCGGCGCGTCGAGTATCTTCAATCTGCTCCAGAAGAGCCGCGTCGTCACCGTCACCCAGGGGCTCGATGTCTTCCGTGTCAATGTGCCCACGGAGGTCATCGGGAAGACCATCATCGAGTGCGGGATCCGGGAGAAAACCGGGTGCACGATCATCGGCTATCACAAAGACGACTCGCTCGAGCCCAACCCACGCCCCGACACGGTGCTGGAAAAGGGGCGCGAGATGCTCATGATCGGCGATTGGGAAGCACGAAACAGCTACTTCAAGGCCTATCCCGCCAGTTGAGCCACTCGCTGCTCACTCCTCGGCGATAACTTTTACAACCTGTTCCGCCTTCTCGTTGGGGACCAGGAATGTGAGCGAGTAGTGGGCGATCTTCCAATCGTCACCGATGAGTTCGAGGACCGCGGTGCCACGCATGGTCCCGTACTTCTCGTTCTCAAGAATCTCATCGACCCAGGCGGTGTCGCGTGCATCGTTGAACGCGATGTGCGATTCGACCTGGGTGTAGGTCCACCCGTTCCCGTCGCTGAAGGGCTCGCGGGCGTACTTCATGAACTCCTGCTTTGTCCACCGCTCGCTCGCGTCGGTCCCCAGGAAGACGGCATCGTTGGTCATGGCGTCGAAATACAGGTCGTACAAACCCTGGGACGCTGCCAGGTGCCAGCTGGATAGAACGAGTTTGACCTTGAGCCGATCCAGCTTGTCTTCGTAAGCATGCCGTGTCGGCTGCGTCGAGCATCCCGTGAGCAGCGAGCATATCGACAATGAAGCGATCGCGACGATTGTGAGGCGAGGGTGCATCAGGACTCTCCGTTTGACTGTGTTTCCGCGTTGACCATCCAGCCACTGAAATCGACTACGAACTTCCAGACCGCGTCGACATGCTCGGTGGGCATCTTGTACTTCTCGGGCGCTTCGTCGAGCGTCTCGCGATAACACCGCAGCCACTCTTGGCGTGCCGGCTCATCGATGACAAAGGGCAGGTGGCGGGCCCGCATCATGGGGCGTCCGTACCGCTGTTGATAGAGGTGCGGGCCTCCGAAAAGGAAGACGAACATCGCTGCGGATTTGTCCGCAGCACGCATGAGATTCTTCTCGGACTTTGGGAACATGTGGGCGATGCTGGACCGGCCCAACCGGCTGTAGAACGCGTGGAAGAAGCGTGTAATCTGCTCCTCCCCCATCGTTTCGTACACCGCCGCGGGGATCCGATCCGTCTGAGGCGGTCCTCCGGGCGGGGTCCAGATCGGGACCCCATCGCGTGATTCTGGGTCGTGCGGCGGGAGTGCATTAAGGATATCCATATCGAGAGGATATACGGATCGGCGTCGAGTAGGAGGAATTTCCAGCCGAGGAGAAGTGCATGAACCAATGGGCCGCACTCGCAAAGCTTGAGAAGGAACGGGGCAAACCCGAGGACCGCAAGTATCCCCGCTTTGTCGCCCACTCCTTTAACTGCGCCAAGGGCGTCGTGACCGACTTCAGCGCATCCGGGTTACGGATCAGCTACAAAAAGGACATGAAGTTCCGAGTTGGGCAACTCGTTGATCTCGAGCTTTACTTAATGAAGGGCATGCATCAATGCGAGGCCCAGGTCATGTGGGCCAAACGAGTCTCTCGCAAACAGCACGATGTCGGGTTCCGTTTCACGGACCCCAACACACACAAGCACATGAAGCTCTTCGAGTGCGGATACGACCCGTTATCCGAAACCCTCCTCGAGCGTTTCGAGAAAGACACCTGAACGCATCGGACGCAAATCCCAATACGAATACACGCCCGGCGGGAATACTCCCAGAACCGGGCGTGTTCTGTATCGCGTACCAACCAAGTCCTGTGCGTGAGGCCCGAGCGCTGGTTTACCGGTAGCTCGGGCCTTCTTTGTTATGCGCCGACTATCTCAGCCGAGCACCACGATCAGGGCGTGAATCAGCCCCGGGATGTAGCCCAGGATGGTCAGGATGATATTGAGGATAAGGGAGCCACCCACTCCAGTTTTCAGCCCGACCGCAACCGGCGGGAGCAGAATCGCGAGGATGATGAGCAGCAGTTTGTTCTCGTTTGCAGCCATGAGATGGTTCCTTTCGTAGTCATGTCCCCATTTCCATCCCAAAGTATACAGGAAAGCCCCCGCTTGCGTATGAGAGAGATTTCATGCTGCAATATCGCTCACATGTTTCGTTTGCTCAACAGTTTGACGAGCTCCGCGCGAAGTTCAGCATGGAGACGCCGATCGTCCCCGTGGGCGTCCGCAACCCGAGCGTTCCCAAAGTCGTAGGCTTCGAACGGGCCCTGCTTGCGCTTCTCGGGACCCTCATCCGCGAACCTGGGCACGCAATGCCCGTGCAGCTCGGGGACCTGATTACATAAGACCAGATAGTTGATCCGCTCGCACCCCGTCACGGCAAGAATCGCGTCCCCCAGCAGCGTGAGATCCGCGAAGAACTGCGATCGTGATCGCTCATCAAGATCGTTGGGTGACGACGCGACAACCCCCGACTCGTCCAGACGAGGCAGCAGCATGCAGCACCCATTGATCGCCTGGGGCTGATACTTGCCCAGGATCGCATAGCCCGAGGGCATCTCTGCGATCAGCTCCGGGTCGTTGCCATCGAGAATGCGCTGGACACGATTGGAGATCGGCCCCGGTGTCGTGGAAGTGGTCACTTTGTTGCTCCTGTACCCATACCGGGCGGCATCATGGCGTGGGGGATGTCTGCGGCGCGGGTGATCATGGTGATCCCATCGGGCAATCCGCGAGAAACCTCACTCACCACATCACCCTCAAGCTTGCGTGAGAAGACGGAACGACGCGACTTACCCATGATCAGCGTGTCACACCCGTAGGTCACGGTGTGGTCGAGGATCTCGTCGGGGATCTCCTGACTCGTGACATAGATCGGGACGAAGTTGACACCGGCTTCCTTCGCAAGCATCGCGGTTGTCCCCAACGCTTCCTGTGCGGATTCATCAGTCTCGATCCGTGGTGCCTGCCCAGGACGCAGATCCATGACCCGGATCGGGCGGACAAAGATCGCGAACAGGGTCGCTTCGCGTCTCTTCGCGAGATCGACAGCATACTCGGATTGATAGCGTCCACGCGCCGCGAGCATGATCTTGGGCTTGTCCGGATCAATCTTGATCTCGATCTCATGAAGCATCTTCAGCCAACCGGTCTCGGGCGCTTCGAGCTTGTCGCCCGTGTCGATGACCGCCTTGTTCCGGACGGTCCGAACCCCGAGCGCCAGGGCCACGAGCGTGCCGGAGAACGCGGTGGATACCGGCTGGGTAATCGCGATCGTGAACGAGATTGAGAACAGAAACAACCCCAGAGCCCAGAACGCGATCCGCGTCTTGGGTCCAAGATCCAGTTCCTTATTGATCGCAGAGCTCAAGACGGTCACCGTAATCGCCCCGGTCACACCCAGCACATAGAGCGAGGCCAACACGGTCACATCCTGCTCGACCAGAATCACAACAATCGGGATCACCACACTCGCGATGAGCCCGACCCACGGGACACCCGAGTAGTTGAGTCTGGTGAATGCCTTTGGCAGTTCGTTGTCGGCGGCCATCGCGAAGAAAACCGACACCATCGCCATGACCGCTGTATTGGTTGCACTCAGCAGGAGCAGCCCAAATGTGATCCCGGCGAGATTGCCGAAAACAGCACCGAGCCGAGCCCCCAGCGCATTTGTCGCGGTCTCCTCGGCGATCACACGCATGGATGCGTTGGTGTACTGCTCAACCTCTTCCTTGTGCGACTCGTAAAACTCGTACGCATGGACGGTGTCCTCGGAAAGGGTCGAGAGCTGCTGCTCTGAGAGCTCGAAGTGGTTGCCGTTCTCAAAATCCCCCTGCCATGATTCGGGGAAGGTATCCACGACCCGCTCCCGAGACTCCATCAAGCGGATCTCATCGGGAACATGCATGTCGTGCAGCGAAGTACCGATGACCGAGAAGGTCAGGGCGGTCAGGGCAAGCCCGAAGATCATGTTCAAGCCCACGACTTCGATCGAGACCGGCCAGATCGTCTTCTTTGCTTCCGTGCCTACGGGCTCCTTCATGAGCCCCGTCATGTTGGCGACGGCTTCCACCCCTGCGAGCGCGAGGCATATCTTGGTAAAGCTCACCCACGCATCCGCCGTGGGAACGGTCTTGAAATACTCGAACTCGATCGTGCTCACACCCTCGAGGAAGTACGGGATCGCGAGCACCGCCATCACGGCAGAAACGCCCAGAGCAACCAGGGCGATGATGAGGGCAAACTTGCCCGCAGACTTTGCGCCTAGGTAGTTCACCCCCCCGATGAGAACGATGGAAACAACCGAGAGCGGCAGCACCAGCCTATCGGGGACATGGAAATAATGGAATGCCTCAATCACAGAGATCGCGGCGGTCATGATGTAACCACTCAGCAGGAGGGTCGAACCGATCACCGACAGCGTTGGCGAGAGTTGACGAGCTGCCGTGTAAACGCCCCCCCCGTCGGGAAAACATCGGCATATGTGGGTGTATGCCCAAGAGACCGCGAGCATGAGCAGCCCGATCGCAGCCAGATATACAACGCTTGCATGCGCCGTATACAGGAACGCGAGCCCAAGCACATAGAGCCTGGAAGTACCCCAGTCGCCGTAAAGTAATGGTCCTGCGTGCACCCAGCGGAGGTTGCGTGGACGAGATTCAGTAACGAGCATCCGATCTCCTGCACTCGATAATCTGCTCCAGTATAGTGCCAATTCCGACCCAGATCGGAAGTGGTCCGATACGAGTTGGAGGAAGATGCCCGATTGCGCTGGATCGGGTATTGTGACAGACCGATAGGTTTCGATGCGATCGGTCGCGTTCGTGATGAAGCGGAGATGAATATCTTTATAGAGTCCCCATCACCGGAAACACCCGCGCCCATTGCAACGAATAGACTTGTGTGCAGCAAGCAAGACTCCAACACGACCCCGGAATCGCACGATTGAGTGACGAAGCGAACCCCAACCAGAACACCGGCAATGATTCGCCGGACGATACGACCCCGTTCGGCACGGAATCGATCGGGGATAACGACCCGATTTCTGTCGCCGAGGCGGAACAGTCGATCATGGCCGTCACGAAGGACGGCACTAATATCGACACGCTCATCGGGCGGCTCGTGATCGATCAGGGGCTCGCGACACCGGAAGAGGTCAAGCACTGCCTGACACTGACCCGCACCGAGGACAAGAAGGCCGAAACCCTCAGCAACTCGCTCGCCCAGGTTCTGGTGAACAAGGAGTATGTCACCAAACGCCAGATCGCACGACTGCGTGAAGCGATCGAAGCGGAACGCTCCGGATCATCCATCTCTGGATACAAAATCCTCGGCAAGCTCGGCGCCGGTGCGATGGCGACGGTCTACAAGGCCAAGCAGATCTCGCTCGACCGAATCGTCGCGATCAAAAAGCTCCCCAAGAAGTTCAGCTCCAACCCTCAGTTCATCGAGCGGTTCTTCGCAGAGGGACGCGCCGCGGCACAGCTCAACCACCCCAACATTGTCCAGGCGTTTGATGTGGGCAACGAAGGTGACCTCTACTACTTCGTGATGGAGTATGTCGAGGGGCGAAGCGTCCATGATGACATCGTCACCCACAAGCGATACAAGGAATCCGAAGCGATCGACATCGCGATTCAGGTCGCCGAGGCGCTCGAGCACGCGCATGATCGCGGGCTCATCCACCGTGATGTGAAGCCCAAGAATATCATGATCACCAAAGAGGGGGTCGTGAAGCTTGCGGACATGGGGCTTGCTCGCGCCATGAGTGATGTCGAAGCCGCCGAAGCTGAAGCGGGGCGCGCGTTCGGTACCCCATACTACATCTCCCCGGAGCAGATCCGAGGCGAAAAGAACATCGGCCCGCCCGCGGATATCTACTCGCTGGGCGTGACCCTCTATCACATGGTGACCGGCTCTGTGCCTTTCGAAGGCAAGAACCCGAGCTCCGTCATGCACAAGCATCTCAAGAGCGAGCTCGTTCCGCCCGACCATGTGAACCCCAAGCTCAGCGCCGGGGTTTCCGAGATCATCGAGATGATGATGGCCAAGCGTGTTACTGATCGATACCAGAACTGTGCGGACCTGCTCATCGATCTCCGGGCGCTCAAGCAGGGTGAAACCCCGCCTCTGGCCCACAAAGATGTGTTCCACACGGATGATCTGGCCCAGATCGCGGCTCAGGCCCAGCAGGCCCCCGCGAGCGAGATCCCCGAAAACACCATCCCAACGGGGCGTCCGTCCGTTGTCGATCACCTGATCTGGCCGCCATTCATCATTGTTGTGGCCCTGCTGGTGATCTCTCTTGTGCTGAATCTTGTCACTTGAGCATGAACAGGTTTAAATTCACGCGCCGTGGGGAGGCAGACGCTTGCTTTCACCCCGGTTCGCTGGTTCAATAGGTGTGCAGATGGGCGCAGTGCCCACTTTTCTTCACTCAACCAAGGAGTTTGGATATCGCTCGCAGACGATTCTTCAGAGGTGCAGGTCCCGTCAATCGGACCCGCGTGAACCACATGATCCGCATCTCACCGATCAGACTGATCGATGAGCAAGGCGAACAACGGGGTGTCGTAGAGACATCCGAAGCAATGCGCATGGCTCAGGCCGCCGGGCTCGATCTCGTCGAGGTCGTTGCGGATTCGCGTCCGCCCGTGTGCAAGATCATGGACTACGGAAAGCACAAGTACGAGCAATCCAAAAAAGAAGCCAAGGCGCGAACCCACGGCAACGAGCTCAAGGAAATCCGCCTCGGTCGCTCGATCAAGATCGACCCGCACGATGTGCAGATCCGCGTTGACCAGGCACGCCGATTCCTTATGGCCGGTCACAAGGTCCAGATCACCCAGCGATTCCGCGGGCGTGAGATGATGCACAAGCAGCTCGGCGAAGAGCGACTTCTCCAGATCTGCCAAGACCTGAGCGATGTCGCCAAGATCGATGTCGCCCCGAAGGGCATGGGGCGTGCAATCACGCTCGTGCTCTCGCCGGACAAGGACAAGATCAAAACCATCAAGGCCAAGCTCGCGCAAGAGGGCAAGGCACAGGAAGAAGACCTCGAGGCACTCGAAGCACAGGTCGCCGCGCAGAACGCCGCGGATGAACAGGACGAGGACCACGACGAGTACGAGGGACTCTCCGAACAGGAAAAGATGGAGAAGAAGAAGGAAGAGAAGAAGGCCAAGCGTGGCCCCAAGGACGACCGAGCGAACAACCCGGTCGACGACGAGGTCGCAGACCTACTCGGCGAGATCTGATCGATCCCATTCTCCTTCTATCGAAGACCCAAAGCCCCGGCATCGCCGGGGCTATTTCATGTGCGTACCATCGCGCATGAAGAGCGACCAGTTCACACTCGACGGCGAGCACGACACCCCAAATGGGTGGCTGTACACATTCACGCTCGCACAAGACGGATCACATCACGAGATGACGCTGAGCTGGGTCGATCACGAATATCTCGTCGGCGGAGCCATCGCACCCGAGCATGTGGCGCGAGCGATTTTTGCCCTCGCGATCGAACAATTCCAAGGCGATGTTCCGGCGAAGTTTGATTGCTCATCGATCCGCAGAAGGGTCGATGCGTTCGATGTTCGGGTCCGAGAGATCATTGATGCACCGCTCTGAATCTGGCTGGAGCCCTGAAATGGCATGGACTTTTGTCTGCATTTTGCGGATTCGGACATTTTTTGAGTAGAACTCTTTATCGCCTCCGGTATCGTATAAATGACTCGTCAATCAAAGGGGATTTTGAGGCGGGCAGGATCAGCATAAACCGGAGAGGGTTTATCGCATATCGGAGAGTAACTATGCAAAAAAGCACTTTGACATCTGTTGCGATTGGGTTAGGCATCCTCAGCACTTCGGCTTTGGGTGGCGATGTAATTCTCAGCACATTCGACCTATTCGATCATCCCGGTGGCGCAATCGATCCGCAGGCCTACGGGCTCCGTCTTGATGGGCTTGGTGTCGAAGACCCCATGACCTTCAGCTTCGGAGACTCTCAGGCAAACTCCACGATGACCCTTCAGGTTGTGGACACCGGATCGCAGATCGAACTCCGCATGTCCGGCACCGTCTCTGGCAACTCCGCCAACGGCGGTACCGATTTCGGGTCATTCGCACTCAATGTGACATATGTCGTAGACGCAGTTGCGGGTGGCTGGGAAGACAATGATTCCGCTGATGGCGTCATGGTTGGCACCCTTGAGGGCGACTTCGGTAGCGGGAACGAGGTCGTTGATCTCTTCGGCAAGTCCGATGGCAACGACGCATTCCGCTTCCTTTCCGACGGGCACCGTCTCGCTGGTGACAACGATTCATGGGTCGGCCGCGGTTGGCTTCTGCCCAACAACATGATGGGTGACACCAACGACTTCCTCTTCCAGGGCGCACTCGTCCCACTCCCCGCTGCGGCATGGGGTGGACTCGCGATGCTCGGCGGGATCGCCGCGGCTCGCCGATTCCGGAAGTAAAACTTCCCGATCTCGAATCAAGGCACCCCTATGGGGTGCTTTTTTCATGCGCGCACGCTATCTTGAATACTTCCCCCGCAACTCCCCTATCCCCCGAGGAACGCATGGACCTGATCGAGTTTGGACTCCGGATGCTCGTGGGTCTCGTTGCAGGGTGTGTCGGCGGGCTCGCGGGCCTTGGCGGATCGATCATCATGATCCCGGCGCTCGCAATGTTCTGGGGGTACAAAGATGAGGACGCGAAAAACGAACACCATGTGTACATGGCGGCCGCGATGTGCGTCAATGTCATCGTCGCGCTCTCTTCCACATTCCTCCACACGAAGAAGAAGGCCGCACGCAAAGATCTCCTGATGGTCCTGATCCCCTCGATGGCCGGGGGGATGCTCGCGGGGGTAACGCTGTCGAGCGGGAGCAAAGGCGCATGGGCGCTCTATGCATTCGCAGGGTTCATCTGGTTGTACTGCATCTACAACATCGTCACGACAATCAGGAAGATCCCGGACTACCCGGATGAAAACCCAACCCCGGTGTGGTGGAAGATCGCGCTCGTCGGCGTGTTCTCCGGAGCAGTTGCGGGGTATCTGGGGATCGGCGGCGGGATCCTGCTGGTTCCCCTTCTGAACATGACCAAGATCCCCTTGCGTCATGCGATCGCCGGGAGCGCCGGCGCGATGTGGGTCGCGTCCCTGATCGGCGCAACAGGAAAGCTGGCGCTGCTTCCAACGATCCAACTCCCCGATGGGTCGACCCTGCGGGTCATGGACGCGATCTGGTTCGCGATCCCGATGGGGGCCGGGGCACTCGTGGGTGCGTACCTCGGTGCCTTCCTGGCGCACAAGCTGAAGCTGCCCCACCTAAAACTGGTGATAGCCCTCATTCTCGCGGTCTCGTCGATCAAGATGATCGCCTAACGAACCCCTGCCGCTACAATGTGGCATGAGTTCCCCCAACTCCCACAATCCATCTTCCACACCCGCCCAGTTCCGCTCGAAACTGGGAACATATCTGACAGGGGTTGCGATCGGGTTCACGATGCTCGGGGTGATCTACTTCTTCAAGCATCAAGCAAGCCAGCGTGAGCAGGCTCGATTCGAACAGACCCAGCAGCAAGAACAGCAGAACCAATCGCAGGAAACGGGTGATCCTTCAGGAGCGCAGCCTTGAGTCCTCCAGCGTCGGCATCCAAGAAAACCAAGAAGAAACGCACCGCCAAGAAGAAAACCACCAGCACCAGCACGAAGAAGAGTGCGCCAAAGAAGCCGGTGGATTCCGATCGTGCGATCCGTATCCGCGGTGCGAAAGAGCACAACCTCAAGTCCGTCGACATCGACATCCCCCGCGACCAACTCGTGATCATCACGGGGTTGTCTGGCTCGGGCAAATCATCCCTCGCGTTCGACACGATCTTCGCGGAGGGGCAGCGCAAGTACATGGAATCCCTGAGCGCGTACGCGCGCCAGTTCCTCGATCAGCTCAAGAAGCCGGACATCGAGGAGATCGAGGGGATCCCCCCCACCATCGCGATCGAGCAACGCAGCGCATCGCACAACCCACGCTCGACCGTCGCGACCACGACAGAGATCTATGACTACCTCCGCCTGTTGTTCGCACGATGCGGCACCCCCCGCTCGTGGGCACCGACCAAGACCAAGAAAGACGGCACGGTTGTTTCCCGATCCGGACGACCGATCGAATCGTCCTCCGCGACGCAGATCGTCGATCACATCCAGGGGTTCGGCGACGGCGCCCGCATGATGATCCTTGCACCGGTTGTCCGCGCGAAGAAAGGGTTCCACAAGGACACCCTTGAGGACCTCTTCAAGCAGGGCTGGGTCCGCGCCCGCGTCAACGGCGAGCTGGTCGATCTGCGCGATGCGCTCAAGGAAGACAACGAGAATCCCCTCAAGCTGCACAGGTACAAGAAGCACACGGTGGAAGCCGTGGTCGATCGTGTGGTGCTGCGAGACGACGACGATTCTCGCCAGCGTCTGGTGGAGTCCGTCGAAGCGTCGCTTCGGATCGCGGAAGGCTCCGTCACGGTCAGTATCAACGATCCCGAAGACCGGGAGCAATGGACAGATCACGCGTTCAGCGAGCACTTCGCGGACCCGGACCATCCTGAGATTGCGCTGAGCGAGCTCTCGCCGCGACTGTTCTCGTTCAACTCGCCCTTTGGTGCGTGCCCGGATTGTCATGGGCTCGGGGTCATCCTCGAGTTCGACGAGGAGCTCGTGGTCCCGGACAAGAATGTCGGGCTGCTCAACAATGCCATCCAGCCATGGAAGAAGAACGGGCCGGGCGGGATGATTTACCCGCGCTACCTGCGCCGGTTCTGCCGGGCGTTTGAAATCCCGCCGAGCACCAAACTCAGCGCCATGAGCGACGAGATGTACACGCTGCTCATGCACGGCTCCGACGCACCGGGTGCAAAGAAAACCCGCAAGCAATGGGGCGGCGTGATGCCCATGCTCCACGAGTGGTTCCACAAAACGGAATCCAGCTGGGTAAAAGACCATCTGCATCAGTTCCAGCACGAGATCGTCTGCCCCACATGCTGCGGCGATCGTCTGGGGATCGCGGCGCTGCATGTCACGATCGAATCAAAGCACAAGGCCGACATGAGCAAGGCCGGCTCCCCCACTGTCATCGGTCGCCCGAGCAACGAGGGAACGATCCTCAACATCTCGGAACTGTCTCGTCTGAACATCACGGACGCGGTGAAGTACATCGAGGGGCTCCAGCTGACAAAGGAGCAGGAGGTCATCGCGGAAGCGATCGTGCGCGAGATCACGAACCGGCTGCGGTTCCTCGAGTCTGTCGGGCTCGAATACCTGTCGCTCGATCGACGCACCGCGACACTCTCGGGCGGCGAGGCGCAACGGATCAGGCTTGCGACACAGGTCGGGTCGGGTCTTGTGGGCGCGTGCTATGTGCTCGATGAGCCGACGATCGGCCTGCATCAGCGCGACAACGATCGATTGATCCGCACGCTCCGGCACCTGACAGACATCGGGAACACGGTGCTCGTCGTCGAGCACGACGAGGACACCATCCGAGCCGCGGATCACATCGTGGACATCGGGCCCGGTCCGGGTGTGCACGGCGGCACGGTCGTCGCGCAAGGATCCATCGAGGACATCAAGAACGCCAAGGCATCCCTGACGGGTGATTACCTTTCGGGGCGCAGGAAGATCGAGGTCCCGCAGGATCGCCGCAAGCTGTCTGCGAAGAAGGCGATGGTCGTCAAGGGTGCCGCGGAGAACAACCTCAAGGGTATCGATGTCGCGTTCCCCATCGGCGGGATGATCTGCGTGACAGGAGTCTCGGGCTCGGGCAAGTCGACCTTGGTGAACCAGATCCTGCTGCCCGCGGTCAAACGCGAAGTCATGGGCTCAAAGACCAAGCCCGGCAAGCACACCCGCATCAATGGGCTCCAGCACATCGACCGCATCATCGAGGTGGACCAATCTCCGATCGGGCGCACGCCCCGCTCCAACCCCGCGACCTATACGGGGATCTTCGATCAGATCCGCAAGGTATTCACCGCCACCAAGGAAGCCAAGATCCGTGGGTACAAACCCGGGCGGTTCTCGTTCAATGTTTCCTCCAAGAACGGTGGCGGTCGCTGCGAAGCGTGCGCCGGGCAGGGGACCAAGAAGATCGAGATGCACTTTCTCCCCGATGTCTTCGTCGAGTGCGAGGTCTGCAACGGGAAGCGATACAACCGCGAGACACTGCAGGTCACCTACCGCAGCAAGAACATTGCCGATGTGCTCGATATGACGGTCGAGGACGCCTGTTCGTTCTTTGAGAACCACCCGAAGATCCTCCGATTCACTGAGTGCCTGCGGGATGTCGGTCTCGACTACATCACGCTCGGTCAGCCCAGTACGACCTTATCTGGCGGCGAGGCACAGCGCGTGAAGCTCGCGACCGAGCTGGGCAAGGGCACCCGTCACGACGGCACGCCGAGCAGCGAGCACACGCTCTACATCCTCGACGAGCCGACGACGGGTCTGCACTTCGAGGACATCAACAAGCTCATCGGGGTGCTCAACCGCTTGGCCGACGCGGGCAACACGCTGATCGTTATCGAGCACAATCTCGATGTCATCAAGTGCGCTGACTGGATCAACGATCTGGGACCCGAGGGCGGCGATAACGGCGGCACCCTGCTCGCATCAGGAACGCCCGAGGACATCGCGAAGGTGAAACAGAGCTACACCGGTCAATATCTCAAACAGATGCTGTAGACCGCGTCACGGGCACCCCGCTTTGAAGTCGACCAGGAACGCACTGACATCGAAGAAGTTGAATGAGCCATCGCCGTTGTAATCGACCTGCTCGGCGAGAAACTCGCTCACATCAAAGAAGTTCAGCTCACCATCGCCGTTGAGGTCTGCAGGGCATGAACCGGCCTGTGCATAAAAGACCCGCATGCTTTCTTCCTCGGAGGAGAGCGAAACCAGATCGAGTCGTCCGTCCTGATCGACATCACTCAGGGCGATTGCTTCCGTGTTCCCCCCGGGCAAGCGGATGTAACTTCCGAACACGCGAGGGCTGATCTGCTTGATCACACCTGGACTGTTCGGACCTTCCGATGGGAATGAGCCGCTTCCGGCAAGGGCGATATCGGGTAAGCCGTTTCCGTCAACATCCAAGATCTCTACTTCGAGGACCGAACCGGTCATGAGTGCTGCCACCTCATCGAGCGTGCCGTCAGTATTGAGGAACATAACGACCGTTCTCGCGATCAAGTCGGAATACACGATATCAACGACTCCGTCCTGATCGACATCACCAGCGACGATCCAGTATGGACCTTTGTCATCACTCAGACCCGACTCAAGGAGCTGACCCTTCGTGAAAGTCGCGTCGCCGTTGTTGAGAAAGAGTTCGATGCCAACACGCTCATTCGACCCGAGCGCGAGGTCCATAAAACCATCCTGGTTGTAGTCAATCGCAGCACACTTGATCATCTGTGGATCTGTTGCAACGACCGTCGTGTGGTATGTCAGCGATGGCCCCTCACCGCCCAGGAAGATGTGGGTACCGCCGTTCCAGATCTGGGCGACGATGTCCATCTTCCCATCGTTGTTCAGATCGGCCGGTTCGAGCCCCTGATAGTTCCCATCGAAGGAAAACGAGTCGACAAACTCGATTGATCCATCGTTCATGAACTGGAATACACGCAGATCGCCGCTGCCGTTCTTGTTATTGATGATTTCAACAACTCCGTCGCCGTCGATATCCGCTGCGACAGCCATGAATGAATCCGACGAAGCCGTAATCCGTCCCAGGGATTCTTCTTCGAGATCCAAGATGCGAATATTCCGCTCACCGCTCAGGAGGTATTCATCCTTCCCGTCGCCATCAATATCGAGCGGAAGGACATGAAGGGTATCTCCAATCGCGTCATAAGAGGGCAACCCGATCGAATCGAACTGGGGTACATCGTGACGGTTCTCGATCCCGTACGCGATGGTCCCGTGAGGGATATCGTCACCGAACCAAAGCAAATCAAGATCGCCGTCCTGATCCATGTCAAACGAGGTGAGCGATGGCATCGGTGCATCGACTGGGAACTCATACCGGTACGGGATCTCTCGGACCGGGAACCCGACATCGAGCCCCGCGAATGCAGGATCGGCACTGATCGGATCGTAGATTACTCCACCGATGTATTTGTAGTTGAGCGCCAGCGTGGTCTCTCCGATCTGCATGATCACGAGATCCGCATCGCCCGATCCGTCGAGATCACCCACAATCTCGAGGGGAACCCCGTAGGTCTCAACTTGAACCGGATGCGAGAGATAGGACTGGTTCGCAAAGTTAAGCTCCGCGACGATGGTCTGTGCATTTGTATCACCTACAACCAGGTCCAAACCCGGGATCCCGTCGAGATCGCCGAAGACCGCGCGGTCCTGTCCAGCGAGACTTGGGTACACACGATCGATTTCGCGGACGATCTCGGGAGAGCCGACGCCGGTGCCTTCGATCAACCAGAACCGCTCGCGGGATTGGCTGAAGAGCAGTATGTCGATTATCCCGTCCCCGTCATAATCTGCGGGGTCATACAACACATTGGCACTTCCAATCCCAGTGAGTGCGATCTGTTCGATCTGCCCTAAACCCGACCAGACGATGTAGAGGCTTTCATCCGATGCGTTCAGGATGATCTCGTCGAGACCATCACCGTTTAAATCCGCGGCTTTGGTAGTTGGGCCGAACGCGTCGTTTGTTGGCGAAGATTCTGCGTATGCAATATCCTGAGCATCGAAGACCACGGCGGGTGACCCCGGGTCCAGCGCGATCGCGTATTCATCCTGATATGTCCTGAACGCCACTTCAAGCCCGGGGTCCTCATCGAACTGCCCGACGGCCATCCCACCAACGCGCACAACATCGTACGGCCCTTCCAGATCCCATCCCCCTGATCCGTCTGAGAGCATGAGCCAAGAGACTGTGCTGAATGACTTGTCGTTGAGAAGAAAGTCCTTCTCGCCGTCACCGTTGTAATCACCCGAACTGTGGACATAGGCCGAAGTATCCGCCGGAAGCCCCAGATCGAGCTGAACTACGCCCAACGCCTTATCTATTTCCCCTTGACCGCATGCGGTCCCCGTGATGAGTGTGAGTGCTGCGATAATGCCACATGATGAGCGCATGATATGACCCCTTTGCATGATTCAGCGAAATCAGATGTGTGTGTATACCCCTTGTGTGGGTGCTTATACGCACACGGCATCAGGGTGTTCCAACATTCTCTATACCAATACAAACCAACAAGCACTCATTTATAGAGTTCGGCGCATCGGTTGATATCGTTTTTTACCACGCTCAACGCGCACCGGATCGTCTCCCCCCTGATTGCAGGGGGGAGACGAAGCACGCCCGTGGTAAGGCACATCACCAACCGATGATCAGTCTCACTTCATACGCTGCGATTACGGGCATCCCTCGAGATACACCGCAAGGAACGCGCTGACATCGAAGAAGTCCAGCATCCCGTCCCCGTTGAAGTCGACGCCCAGGTCTCCGTCGTTGTACGCGACGAGGAACGCGCTGACATCGAAGAAGTTGAGCTCGCCGTCGCCGTTGAGGTCGGCGGGGCAAGAGCGAGGTGTACCAAAGTAAGCGCGGAGCTGTCTGTCTGAACCGCTGACCGAGATCAGGTCGCTCGCGCCATCCATATTCAGGTCGCTGACGGCCACACTGGTTGAGCCATAGCCGGGGAGAGAAATCACCTGTCCAAACTCACGCGGGGCGGTCTGCAGGATCACGCCGGGTGTTGATACTCCGCCCCCGCTGATGTTGCCCGCGATCGCCATATCGGGAAGCCCGTCACCGTTCAAGTCCTCGATCACCAGTTCGACGGCATCGTTCGTCTGCAGCTCGGCGATCTCATCAAGCGTGCCGTCCGCGTTGAGGAACATCACGACGACATCACCAGCGAAATACCGGTCAATGTAGGCGATATCGGTATTACCATCCTGATCGATGTCCCCCGTCTCGATCCAGTACTGCCAGGAATCGGAGACCGACCGCGGCAGCACCGGCCCGGCGCTGAAGGTGCCGTCACCCTGGTTGGCGTACAGTTCGATGCTGTTGTTCGATTCGGCCGAGAGCGCGAGATCGGGCAGGCCGTCGTGGTTGAAGTCGAACACGCCGGGCTTGATCCCGTTGGGGTCGCTCGACTGAACCTGCGTCCACAGCGTCAGCAGCGGGTCGCTGCCACCGATGTAGATGTCCACGGTGCCGTCGATGCGATTCGCGGCGATATCGTCGCGTCCGTCGTTATTGAAGTCCGCGACCTCGAGCCCGTAGTACGGGTCCTCCTCGCCGCTGTTGATCAGCACTCGGTTTCCCAGCGTACCGTCCTGAAGCACATCCCAGACCCGCAGGCGGCTTATGTTCGTATCCGAACCAACCAGCTCCGTTGCCCCATCGCCGTCGAGGTCTGCCTCGACCAGCATGAACAGGTTGCTGGAACCGGAGACCGAATCGATGGTGTTGTCCTGCATGTCGAAGATCTGCATCATCGATGAGCCGGTGATGATGAACTCGTCGTGCCCATCGAGGTCCAGATCGATCGGGAGAACGAAGAGCGCCCCTTCGTCCACATCGTACGAGGGCATGCCGAGCTGCGGGATGTCGCCCAGGCCGGGGCGGTTCTCGATCGCGGCGTTGTACCACCGCCACACGAGGTCCTCGTCACCGTCGGAATCGACATCGAACGACCAGACCTGCTGGAGCGGCGCGTCAAATGAGCTGAACTGGTCGTAGAGCGCGGAACCTCGCGGTTGCCCGACACTGAAATCCGCGATAAAGGGCGCGTTGCTCGTGGGGTTGTACAGCACGCCCGGCTCGTACTCAGGAGTGAAGTTGGGCGGGAGCGGGAACTGATCCGGTCGCATTACTACGACATCGGCCCCACCATCGCCGTCGATATCGCCGGTGATGAGCAGCGGGAGCGCCACCTCATCCGTATCGATCTCCTCGCTGCTCGCGCTTGCGAGCACGAAGTTGAACTCGTTGTGCATTTGCTGGAGCGATGTATTCGCGACGATCATGTCCATCGCGGAATTCGCATCAAGCTGACCGAACGCCGGGCGTTCGTCGTTCGCGATGCTGGGGTACGCCCGCATGATCTCGCGTGGAGTGCCGAGCGATGCGCTCCCGGTCCCCTCGATGATCCAGAAATGCTGCGTGTCTTCGCTGAAGAGCAGCACATCGAGATCGCCGTCGCCGTCATAATCAGCAGGATCGTAGAGCGCGTTCTCTTCGCCAAGGCCGCTCAACTCGATCGGGGTCACGGTTTCCGAGCCGGACCAACGCACGAACACATACTCGTCCGTTGAGTTGAACACGAGCTCGTCTTTCCCGTCACCATCGAAATCCGCGGCTTTGACAACGCCCTCGAACGCGTCGGGACCAATCCCGCCAAAGTACGAGATCGCGAAGTCCTGATCCTCCACCGGGGACGCGTCTGGTCCATAAACGATGGCGTAGCCAAATCCATACTCGCGGTAGGCCACCTCGGGCTCAGCGTCGTCGTCCAGTTGGCCCGCAACGATCATGTCGGAGTTTCCGGTCTCATATGGGCCGTACGAGGTGTAGCCGCCCTGCCCATCCGCCATCATCACCCAGGCAACCTCATTGACCAGCGAATGCAAAAGCAGGTCACGATGCCCATCGTGGTTGAAATCCCCAACGGTGTGCAGCCCGATGCTCTGGTCATCGGTTGGGAGGTCATAGACAAGACGCCCCGCACCGAGTACGGACTGATAACTTGTTTGTCCTACCGCAGTCCCCGCCGATACAGAGAGCAGAACAGCGAGCGAGAGAGGTGAAATAAAATCTGAGCGCATAATTATCCCCTTATATCATCAGAGCAGGTACGGTATGTTGTGTGGGTCCCTGTAATATCACATACGACCATCTTTGATGGGCAGTTGCACTCAACTCTTCGAATTCAAGCAGAATGGGCTACAGCGAATCTTGCGAACCCAGCCAGCCGCCATGCTTATCCGATTTCGATCGCACCGCATATATCAGGACCATCGCAGCGATCATCAGTGTGAGTGCCGAATAGACCTGCCCACGAGTGATGGCGCCGAACTGAGAGATCCCTGAATCTGGGAGCCGGATCAGATCCATTGGGATCCGCCCAAGCGCGTAGACGATCCCAAAGACCCCCGCGACGACACCGGGTTTACGAGGTTTCATCGCGACAATCCACACGCAAACGAGCACGAGCAAACCATCGAGCCCGGCCTGCAGGAGTTGGGTGGGATATCGTGCCGCGATGAGCGGCTCGAGCTGTGACCGAGCCGTTTCATCGCCACGCTGGATCAGTTCGAGCATCCGTTCGTAGCCCTGCACCCAGAGCGTATCGGAATCGCTCCGCGGAATGTATTCCGACGAGAGTTCCTGGATGGCGATCATCTGTTCGGGCGATTGCGCGAGTTTATCGTCGGGCAACGACAGGATTTCCTGCGGATACCGCACCGCCCACCACGGCGCGGGTTCGCCGGGCTTGGACACGACGGCACCCAGCAACTCCGCGTTCACAAAGTTTGCGAGCCGACCGAACAACAAACCCAGCGGCGTCAACATCGCGGCCGTATCGAGCACACGGATCGGTGTCGTCCGACCGATGATCTTCCCGCTGTCTTCCTTGAATCCGCGCGAGATGCGCCAGCAAGCGAACGCGACACCCACAATCCCGCCGTGCGAGGCCATCCCGCCGCGGTTGATCGCCAGCACCCCCCACCACGGCGCACCTGAGCTGAAATCCCACAGCAAGCTCGGCTCATACCCGATCACATAGAACAGGCGCCCGCCGATGAGCACGCCGAGGATGAAGTACATCATCGCATCCGCGGCACGCGAGAGCGGGATGTCCGTCGCGTTTCGCTTTGCAAGAAAGCGAAGCAGGAGAAACGCCGCAAGAAACCCCATCGCATAGGACAGCCCGTACCAGCGCAACCCGAACCCGCCAGAGATTCGAAACGCGAACGGCGAGAGGTCGTGAAACCATCCACCAAGGTCCGTGCCGGACTGTGCAAGCGTCAACAGGTGCATGGCGTCGCGATGACCTCCGGGTCGGGCTTCGGAAACTCGATACCAAAGAACGATTTGGTGTTCTCGTCGATCTGCTCGTGAAACTCTGGGAACGAAACCCCACGCAGCTTGGCGACGAACTCCGCCGTGTATCTGCTGTACGCCGGCACGCAGGGCCAAGTCCCGCGTTTGGGATCTGGCGAAAGAAACGGCGCATCGGTCTCGATCAGGACCCGATCGCTCGGCACGATCTTGGCTGCTTCGGCAACGGGCTTGGCATTCTTGTAGGTCACGACACCCGTGAACGAGATCATCGCGCCGAAATCGAGCACCTTGCGGGCCTCGTCTGGGTTGCCTGTGAAGCAGTGGAACACGAATCGGCTCGGATCGAGCGTCGTGGCCCGCAAGATCGGGAGCAGGTCGTCGAATGCCTCGCGGCAGTGGATCACGATCGGCAAGTCGATCCCATCCGCTTTGCACGACTCGATGAACGCCAGTTCTTCGGCCAGCACCGGGTCCTGGATGCTACGGGGCGGGTGCTCGTGCTTGTTGTCAAGACCCAGCTCGCCCCACGCGACGCATTTGGGGTGCTTGGCAATCTCCCGGATCGCCGCCCAGTCATGGGGCGACTTATCCGAATACAGCGGATGCACCCCGGCCGTGCACCAGACATGCTCGTGCTGCTCGGCTAATCGCAGTTGATCGTGTGAATCCTGCGTCGTGCAGGCAATCGTGATGGCCCCCATCACACCCGCTTTCCTGGCGTCGGCGAGCGTTTCGTCGATTTTCCCAGCGTACTCCGGGAAGGTCAGATGGGCGTGCGTATCGATCACGAGAAGATCATAGCGATCACCGTGCGAACAATGCACCATGAGCACCGATCACATCGAATCCCTCCCAAAGCTCCCCCACCGCCCCGACGATGGGCACAAGGGCACCTTCGGCACCGTTGCAATCGTCGGCGGCTGCGCCGGGATGCACCGTGACGACGAGTTCGAGCCCACCATGCTCGGCGCACCGGCGCTGACCGCGATGGGTGCGATCCGATCCGGGTGTGGGCTGGTGAAGATCGCCGCACCCGCCCCCATCATCGAGCACACCCTCACGCTCGCACCATTCGCCACGGGTTACGGGCTTGAGACCGACCACGCCCGATCAATCAACGCGTCGCACGCCGCCCCTGTCCTCGATGAGTTGGCCCAGACCAGTTCGGTGATCGTCGCGGGGATGGGCATGGGCAGCGCCCATTGCGTAGCGCAGATCATCGTGCGATTGCTCAATCAGGAAATGATCCCCGTTGTGATCGACGCGGACGGGCTCAACGCGATGAGCCAACTCCCCGAGTTCGATCGCGAGATCCGCGCGAGCGCCGTGCTCACCCCACACCCGGGCGAAGC
Organism: Phycisphaerales bacterium UBA1910; assembly: GCA_002337545.1. Classification (GTDB taxonomy): domain Bacteria; phylum Planctomycetota; class Phycisphaerae; order Phycisphaerales; family UBA1924; genus UBA1924. Next base: position 46,445 of record DDGE01000056.1, read on the forward strand.
GCGGCGACTCATGCAATCGCTCGCGATCGAAGGCGACCCCGCCGGTGATGAACCGCAACGCATCGACGCATGCACCCGCCTCGCCCAGCGCCTCGGATGCGTCGTCGTGCTCAAGGGCAAAGGAACCGTGGTCAGCGACGGGCGTCGGGTCTGGGTCTGCGAACGCGGATCGCCGGCACTGGCCGCGGGCGGGACGGGCGATGTCCTCGCGGGGGTTATTGGATCCATCATCGCCCAGACGCGCAGCGATCAATCAGTCGATCT
>DDGE01000056.1:46922-48301 GCA_002337545.1 Phycisphaerales bacterium UBA1910
GGCGATGGCGGGTTGATGGCGAATGAGCTTTCTGAGCAACTGCCCGGCGTGATCAGTTCCCTCCGCGCCTGACGAACCAGACTCGCTCGCATACGCTCTCAATGCACCCAATCGACCCCTCAGGAAGGACCCCGCATGCCCTACGCGATCGACGAGACACACGACCCGAACCTCAAGTCCTGGGTCGAGAGCGCCAACGACCCGCAGAGCGATTTCCCGATTCAGAATCTGCCCTTGTGCACCTTCATGACCGCTGACGAAGCGGACCCGGATTCGGTTCACGCGCATATCGGTGTTCGGATCGGCGATCAGATCGTCGCACTCGACGCACTCGCGGAGCATGGACTGTTGGGTGATCTCAATGACGAGTGGATGGTGTTCACAGAGGACATTGCCGAGGCGGGGCAGACTGCGGAACTCCGCAGAATGCTTCAGCGCTTGTTCAACGCCGACAACGCGGAACTGCGTGACCATCCCAACCGTGACGATATGTTTGTGCCCGCATCTGATGCGATCCTGTCAACCCCCGTCATCGCAACGGGCGACTACACCGACTTCTACGCCTCCATCAACCACGCGACCAATGTCGGCTCGATGTTCCGACCCGACAACCCGCTCCTCCCCAACTACAAGCACATCCCCATCGGCTACCACGGGCGGGCATCCTCCATCGTCCCCTCGGGCACCCGCATCAAGCGACCCGTCGGACAGCAAGCACCCGACGAGGGGGCCCGCACGCCCAACTTCGGGCCGTGCAAGCTGCTGGATTACGAGATGGAGATGGGCGTCATCGTCGGGCGTGGCAACGAACTGGGCTCTCGGATCCCGATCGAGGAGGCCGAGGACCACATCCTGGGCATGTGCATCCTCAACGACTGGTCGGCGAGGGACCTGCAGAAGTGGGAATACCAGCCGCTGGGCCCGTTCCTGGCCAAGAACTTCGCCTCGACGGTTTCGCCGTACATCGTGACGATGGAGGCGCTGGCCCCATTCCGCTGCGAAGGCTCGGTCCGCCCCGAGGGCGACCCGCAGCCGCTGCCCTACATGGCTTCCGAAGCCAACAGCAAATCCGGCGGCGTGGACATCACCCTCGAGGTCTGGATCGCTTCCGCCCAGATGCGTGAGCAAGGCATGGAGCCGATCAAACTCTCCACGGGCAACTTCCGCGACATGTACTGGACCATGGCCCAGATGCTCACCCACCACAGCGTCAACGGGTGCAACATGCAGCCGGGCGACCTGCTGGGCTCGGGCACCGTCTCAGGCACCACCCGCGAATCCCGCGGCTCACTCCTCGAGCTCACCTGGGACGGCGACCCCTTCGCGGAGCCCCCCAAGCTGGTGCCGGGCACGCAGCGGACGCCGATCAAGCTGCCCAC
>DDGE01000056.1:48471-51781 GCA_002337545.1 Phycisphaerales bacterium UBA1910
GAGGGGTATCGGCGGATCGGGTTCGGCGAGTGCCGAGGAATCATTGAGCCCGCAGACATGGGGTGAATCACCCCTGCAATTCCTTTGATTCTGATCCAAAACAGGGGGGGCCCCGTCCCAGGCGGCTGGAGTTTTAATCTTGCCAGCACACCGCTCATCAAGGGGGTGCGCGATGTCGATAGACATGTGTACCACTGTTGCTACTGGAGCGATGAAGTTGCAAGAAGGCAATCTACCCCATCCTAAAGAGCAAGACAGGCTTGTCGCTTTGCACGAACTGCAGCTCCTCGAGACCCCGATCGAGCAGCGCTTTGAGCATGTGACAATGCTCCTCAAAGCGATATTTGATGTCCCTGTCAGTGCGCTCTCGCTTATCGATCTTCATCGTCAATGGTTCAAATCTATCCAGGGACTCAGAGTCGAACAAACGCGCAGATGCGTCTCATTCTGTCAGCACACGATCCTCGGCGAGGATGTGCTGGTCATCCCGGATGCCCGCTTCGATGACCGATTCGGAAACAACCCGCTCGTTACCGGCGACCCAGGAATCGTCTTCTACGCCGGCGTGCCCATCCGTACTCCCGAAGGCCTGCCTGTCGCGTCGCTCTGTCTCATCGGGTTCGAACCCCGATCGCTCGATCAGCACGAGATCGAGATCCTGAAGCAGTTCGGGCGTCTCGTAGAATCCCTGATGATGACGCCACGAGCAAACGCGATCGAGGACTCGATCATCAATCAGATCGGTGAAAGCTGGCGTTCGAGCATGATCGACCCGCTCACGCGACTCTGGAATGCGGAGGGAGTTCAGACCCTGATCCGCGAGACGATTATTCACGCGAAGCGTTCTGGCGATCAGGTTGCCGTCGCGATGCTCAGTCTCGAAGGGCTCGAGGCCTACAAGGAAGTGCACGGCATCCCAGCATATGAGCGACTGATTCAAGAGTTCTCACAGAAGGCGACGACGAAACTCGTCGCGTTTGACTCGATCGGGCACCTTCGCGATGGGGACTTCGGAATCATGATGACCCGAGTCGCGTCTGCGGAAGACGCGCTCCAACGACTGGCGAAAATCCGTGATATCGCGAGATCGTTCTCCGTCGCTGATGAACACGGCAAGCTCCCCATCGATGCATCCATCGCCTGCATTGTGCATGAACCGGGTTCGCCGACACAATCGCCTCAGATTATCGAGTACGCCGAGGACATGATCGCTCAGATTCGTCGCGGCGATGCGATCAATCCGATCCGCATCATCTTCGCCACGGAAACCGGCGCTTTCCGCACCGCAGCGTGAGCCTTATGGGCATTTGGGGCATCGCTCGCCTGGAACATACTCCGGCGCACAGCGCAGCTTCGTCGTCAACGCATGACCGCAGCCCGGGCAGAACTTCGCGCTCTCTGAGGGGTTCAGATCGTGATCGACGCCGACTCGCTCATCGAAGACATAGCAATCCCCATTCCATTTGCTCTGTTCCCGGGGGACCTCTTCGAGGTACTTGAGGATCCCGCCCTCCAGGTGGTAGACCTCCTCGAAGCCCTGCTGGAGCATCCACGCCGTGGATTTCTCACAGCGGATCCCCCCGGTGCAGAACATCGCCACCTTTTTGTGTGATTCGGGGTTGCAGTGCTTCTCAACGAACTCGGGGAGATCCCGGAACCGCTTGATCTTTGGATCGATCGCGCCCTCAAAGGTCCCGGCATGGACCTCGTAGTCATTGCGGGTGTCGATCAGCACCACATCCGGGTCTGAGATGAGTGCGTTCCAGTCCTTGGGTTTGACATAGGTCCCGACCCGCTCGTTGGGATCAACTTCTGGCCCGAGGTTGATCAGCGAGGGTTTGAACTTCACCTTGGCTCGATTGAACACATGCCCCGGCGCGTGCGAGGTTTTGTGCATCAGGTCTTCAAGCCCCTCATGCGCACGGATAATCGCGAGGATCTCCTCGATCGCCTCGGGTGTTCCAGAGATGGTCCCGTTGATGCCCTCGTTCGCAAGCAGGATCGTGCCCATGACATCGCGATCGAGCATCTCCTGCTTCAGCACCGGCGTCCAGCCCTCCGCATCATCGAGGGGCACAAACCGATAAAACGCTGCTATGTCGTAGGAACGCTCGCGAGCTGGCGCGTGATCTTCAGGCATTGTGGGTTGCTCCATGCTCGACGCGGGGAACTGCTCATTCCGTTTCGGGGACAAACCGACCGGATCGGCAGACACGCGGAGCGCGGGTCGCATGATCGAAAAAGTGGAGGACAGGGGACTCGAACCCCTAACTTCCAGCTTGCAAAGCTGGCACTCTACCAATTGAGTTAGTCCCCCGAAGGGATTGTCATCATCGGATGATGACGGGGGCAAGTGTAGCCCTTTTCCTGCGTCAAGGCGAGCCCTTCGCCGAATCGGTATGATCAAACCTGCACACCAACTTGGAGAGACCATGAACCCCACCCGATACGCCCACATGATACTGCTTTCGATCGCCGCCGCACCGCTGATTGCCCACGCTCAGCCCGATAACAACACACCGGATCCAGCCCAGCGCGACGCGGAACAGATTGAAAGTCCTGAATCCTCGTCACTCTCAATCTCTCCATACGCCTTCGCGAGTTTCCACGCGGACGCCGATCTCGACGCGGACATCGGCGAGTTCGGGTTCAGCTCATACCGCGCCGGGCTCAATCTGAGCAGACGCATCGGGGATCGAGGTCTGATCACCGGCAACATCGGATTCGGGGTCCTCGATTACGATGTCACCCCCTCGGCGACATCCGTGGCCAATGACGCGGCGGATATCGGCGCGGGCCTCGACGATGTCTACGAATCAGAAATCGTCCTCACATATGTCCATCGCGGCGAGGGTAAGTGGTCCTACCTGTTCGGTGCGGGAATCCTTTCCTCCGGCGAGGACGGCGCGGACTTCGGGGACACACTCGATTTCCTCGCCACCGCAGGGTTCCGTTACCAATACGACGACAAACTCTCGCTCGGCATGGGGGTGCTGGTCCGCACCCAACTCGAAGACGATGCGCTCATCATCCCGGTGCCCCAGATCCGATACCAGATCAGCGACAAGTGGATCCTCGAATCCCAGCGTGCCGGGCTCGAGTTGCGGTACGAAGCGAACGAGCAGATCACCTACGGGATCGCGGGCGAGTATGTCAGCTCAACCTTCAGACTCAACGACATGCACGCCGCCATCGTGAGCGAAGGCGTTGCGACACACCGGCGTGTCCCTGTCTCGATCTTTGCGAACTTCATCCCGTCGGACCAGATCCAGATCAAAGCCCGCATCGGCACATCGCTGGCGGGGAACAT
>DDGE01000056.1:51987-68373 GCA_002337545.1 Phycisphaerales bacterium UBA1910
GCGATCTTCGGATCACTCAATGTCTCGTTCCGCTTCTGAGCGAGACGATCAGCGATCGGGCTGTGCCTTTTCAAAGCGTCCCGCGTCATCACGCGTGATTGGCGTGATCCGATCCGGGATCGGGGGGGCGTCTCGCAGGATTGCCCGCTCCAGGATCGGCGGATCGAGCGGACGATCGTTCGCGTCAACGGGCGCCTCCGCGATTTTCAGGATTGTGTCCGTACCAGCGACGGCCTGCGCAAAGCTTGTATAGCGCCCGTCGAGGAACGATGTGCCCTCACGGCTGAGCCCCACAAAGACCTGCGATCCGTTGGTGTTCGGGTCCGCTGAGCGGGCCATCGAGAGCACCCCGAATTCGTGCGGGAGAGATGAGTCCTCGAGATCGATGTTGTATCCCGGGCCGCCGTACCCCGTGCCGGAGGGGTCCCCCACTTGGATCACGAACGGGCGACCGTCATCGAGGGTCGCCTTCACTCGGTGGAAAATGATGCTGGTGTAGAACCCACCCTCGATCAGATGCATGAAGTTGAAGACGGTGTTGGGGGCCGCGTCTGGACGCAATCGGAACACGATCTCGCCCGCGCTGGTCTGAAACACCGCTTCACGCTCAACATAGACCCGCACACCAGAGAAGACCTGCTTGTCATTCTCATCCGGTTCCTGTCCTTGGGCCTGGCGCGCATCACGGAGCTCATCGTGGAACATCACAACGGAGTTCTCACCCTCGCTCACGCGGAGCGAGGTCGGATCGACCCGTTTCGCGGTGTTGGGCGTCATCAGCGGCTGAATCACAAGCGGCGCTCCGTGCGCTACCCCATCGAGATAGAGCTGGGCGAGCATGACTTGCTCGGGTTTATCACTCCAGAGCATCGGGAAGAGACTCGCGAGATCGACGCGCCCCTTCGCGGCTGGTGCTGTCGAAAGCGTCTCGAGAGATCCCGCGTCAAAGAGCTTGATGCTGGGCTCGGCAAAGCTGCCCTCGGGCACACCGACATGCACGACAACACGACGCCCCACGCCGAAGTAGAGCTGATCTGTTGTGAGTTGAGCACGCGCGATGGAAGGGCTGATGCACGCAACCAGCAGCGGGATGGTCAGTATCAAACGAGCGACGAGCGACTTTGGTGGAGCAAGGGTGCGCATGCCAAAGCATACACGAGACACGCGCCAGGTGTCTTGTCGTTCAAATGTGTGATTCGAAGTTATCCGCTTGCTTGATCGGCTTGCTTATTCGCTCAGCCCGGGGATCTCATCGAGGCGGTCCCATGCATCCTGCACGGTTGATGGATCGTTCTGCCCACCACGGGCGAGCAGATCATTCGCGATCTGGCTCCCGATGTCCTCGTACCAATCCACCGCGAGTCCGGCTTGAAGGACATTGAATCCGTCCTTGTGATTCAGGTCTTCGTAGGAACGGATCGTGTCCGTCGTGAGTGCGGCCGCGGCGTCGATCCGGTAGAGGCGACGGTTGTAATTCGGGCCCATACCTCGGTAGAGGTAGTTCACGATGATCTCGTCGGCTGCGTCGATGCGTGCCCACTCGCTCTGGGCATCCTCGAACATGTAGCTGCCCTTATGGCTGGGGCAATAGAAGGTGTTGGGTGCGGAGAGGTACTCATCTTTAATCAGATGCCCAAGCCCGTCCCAGCGCTTTGAAAGCTCCAGGGGAAACTCTTGTGGATCCAGCAGCACGGTATCCATGCGTTCTGGAAGCCAAGTGACAGAAGCGTTGCTGCGTGCAAACTCTGGCAAGAACTCACTGTCGGGTAGCAACCCGCCGTGGTCTTCCGAGAACATATTCACGGCCAAGCCGATCTGGCGCAGATTTGAGGCGCAAACGACCTTGCGTGTAGATTCGCGCACCATCGAGATTGCGGGAAGCATCAGTGCGATCAGAATCGACACAATTGCGAGTGACACAAGAAGGTCAATCATCGTAAATGCGCGAGCATGCAAACGGTATGTTCTGGTTACCTCATTCAAGGCAGACCCAACCTGTTCGATTTCTTTGTGCTCATACCCCACCACGAAGTGCGAATATTGGGCACATTGTTCCCCACGGCTGCGTGCGCAGCTCGCTGACACACTTCTAAAATATCGGGTTTACGCCCGGTTCGCAAGTGTCGATTTTCATATTCCTTAACGATGGGTAAACCCCGCATACGGCTCTCAATATTCCGCAATTCCGTCCAAATACCGAAAATGATTCGGCCTTTCCGCAGACCTGCTCGGAGCACGGTAATCGGACGAGAATGACAAAAAATCGAAAATGCTCTGTAAACACACGGGTTGCAAGCATCCGTACGATCGGATACTCGTATAGGACGCCGGTCTGTGGTGTGGTTTCACAGACTCCGGGCGCGCTCGTGAACCCGGTGGAACATGAAGAAGAATGATCAACCCCATCTTCGTGTCGATGCAGGAACAGGGCCTGTTTCGACGAATGGAACCCCAGTGCCGGGCGATCAATCCGGTGCTCCTAAGCCGTTAGAGGCTTCGGATTTCGATGGTCAGGACAGGATTGATTTCGAGCTGATGCAAAGCATTGCCAGCAATAACGAAACCGCCGTTGGCGAACTCTACGACCGATTTGGATCGTTGGTGTTTCGTATGGCGTATCAATCGATGCCGACCCGAGCGGAAGCGGAGGATGCCGTTCAGGAGATCTTTGTCCGCCTCTGGCGGACCGCGGACCGGTATGACCCCCGAAAAGCAGCCCTTGTCACTTGGGTGATGTTACTTACGCGTCGGCACCTTGTGGATAAACTCCGGCGCAAACGCGCCAGAATCAAAACCGCAGTTCTTGATGATGCGCTCGCATCGGGTGTTGGCGCATGGGTCGAGTCGAACGCCGGCGATCAAATGGCCAACGACGAGCACTTCGCAGCCCTGATCAAGAAGATCGAGACCCTGCCTGAGCTCCAACAAACTGTAGTTTTGCGTGCATACCTGGGTGGGCAGACACTCAGACAGATCAGCGATGAACTGGAAACACCCCTGGGGACCATCAAATCCGCGTTGTCTCGGGCACTCGTCCGGTTGAGGGAACGCACCGGGGAGGAAATGGAATCATGAATACCCACGAACTCATTGAATACACAATGCTCCACGCCCTCGGGCTTCTGGAGGACGACGAACGCGCCGCATATGAGGCCGCATTCGACGCCGCACCTGCGCCCGTTCAGCTCCGGGTCCGCGAGGAAGCCCGGCGTATGGCTGACCTTGGAGACCTGATCCCCGGGGTCGAGCCCGTCAACGAACTCCGCGATGTCGTCGTTGCCGCTGTTCGCGCCGCGATCCGGGAAGACGAGAACGAATCCCGCATCGCCCAGCAGGGTGCCGCCGCTTCGTCTGTCATCGGACGCATTGACGCGAACACCCCCGCACGAGCGACATCCCAGCCCAAGCTCTCTACGAGCCCGCGTGTGCATCGCGTCTGGCGTGTCGCCGCCGTCGGGTTCGCCGCTGCCTCAATCGCGATGGGCGTTGTGATGATCAACATCCAACAGACCATGCAAAAGGCCCAGAGCAGCGCACTTGTGAACAACCTCTATGATCAGATCGGTGCCAAGTACCTTGAATCGACGATCTTCGACGCCAACACCCAGCGTGTCGCGTTGACTTCCACGAGCACAGAGAGCAAGGCCGTCGCCGCAGTATGGCACAACCCCGATTGGGCTTCGGCACGCCTCTTCGTCAAAAACCTCGCCAGTGAGCAGAACAAACCCCTCCGCCTCGTGGTTCTCGACGAGGATGACAACATCATCGAAGTCATCAAGACCTTCACCCCGACGGGCGAGCTTGAGGATTTCAATGTTGATCTCAACCTGAGCACCCAGCGCAAGCTCGCGATCTACCCCGATGCTGAGCAGGAGATTCGCGACGCCCTCGAGCCTGTTCTGATCAGCTCGGACAGCTCGCTCTAAGCAGCATCGAAACCGAATCAAAACGCAAAGCGGGCGATCCCCATCCGGATCGCCCGCCTTTTTTATATCGATGTGCACAGGATCAGGTCGGCACCTGCCACTGCTCCTCGTCATAGAGCACCTGCACCCGTGAGTCGTTCTCAAACTTGGCCTTCGCTGCAGCGAGTCGTCGCCAGAGCACGCCACCAACGATCATCGCAAGAGCCATCGCCCCGCCAAAGATCATCCCCGCCATCTCCAGACGCTTGGTATCGAGCGGTTCGGTCGTCAGCGAAGCGCCTTCCTGCACATTGGTGATCGCGATATCACCGCGTCGTGGACGCGCATTGTTCGCGGCACCCGAGATCGCGACCACGAAGGTGTCGAGTATCCGCTGGGCACGCTCGGCACCAACTCCTCGATACTCGACAACGATCTCGCCGGGCATCGACGCGACGATATCGAGCGATTCATCCATGTGCTTGCCGAGTTCGCCCGGTGTTGAGAACTCCGAGATCCCCCGTCGCTTCATCCGATCCGCGGCGACCTCGAGGAATCTCGGTTCCGTGATCAGACCGGTGATGTACGATTCCCAATCCGCGAGGTCGCTCTCGGCGAGTTTCCCTTCCGGAGCGGTCGCCGTGAGTGTCGCACGCGAGCTGTACATACCAGGGGCGACCCGCCCGGCGGTGAACCAGCTCCCGACACCGAGCATCAGGGTGATCGCCGCTAACGCGAAGAGCCCAATAAACACGCCCGAGCGGACTTCTTTGTTGCGGACCTTGCGCTGAGCGCTCGCGATTGCCTCGTAGGCCTCCGCGAGTTCCGCACGCTTGGTCAGGACCTGCTCGCACTGCTCATATCTGGACTGCAGCGCGTCGGTCGCCAAACGGACCTTCTCGGCGTCAGCGTGCAAGCGCTTCCGCATGCGTCCGAGCCGTTCCCGTCGGCGCTGGCTCCACTCATCGTTGGGTGTGCCCGAATGCTCGCGCGGCTTGGCCCGCTCGGCTTCAAGCTGGCTGTTGAGTTTCTCAATCGTCGCGATGAGCTCACTGGACTGATTCTCGAGTGCCGTAATCTTCGCCTGCGCCTGCTCGTCGGGTTCACCGCCACCCTCGCCGGCTTCAGCGATCTCTGACTCGAGAGCGACAACCCGCTCAGCGAGTTGCTTGAGCTGGCTCTCACGCTCCTCGAGCTTCGCGCCCAGCTCCTTCTCACGCTCAGCGGCCTCATCGAGTTGCTTCTGGTAGGCAACCGATTGCTCAGAATCCTCGTCTGGTGTCGAATCGAGCTTGGACTGAAGCTCGTCTCGCTCGGAACGCAAGGCTTCCTGGGCGGTCTCCAGCGATGCGCGTTCCGTGTTCGCCTTTTCGAGCTCACCTTTCAGCGACTCGAGTTCGGAGACGAGCTGCTTGCTTTGCTGCTCAAGCTCCATGGATTTCTCACGCTGACGCGTGAGTTCCTCGTCCGTATCCGCGCCGATGCTCGCGAGTTGTGCGTTCAGCTCGTCGACCTTTGCCTTCGCGGCGTTCAGTTCCTCCTGGAGCTTCTGGATCAGCTCCTGGGACTCGCCCGATTGTGAGTCCGCTTCGCTCCGCATCGAGGCGAGCTTCGCGTTCGCATCCTCGAGCTCCTGCTCACGCTGGGCGAGCTGCTCGCGGATTGCTTTGAGCTGTGATTGGGTTTCCGCGTTCCCCGCGTTTTCCTGCTCGAGCGACTCGACTTGTGCACGCAGTCCCTCGGAAACCTTCTGTTCGCGTTCCAGTTTCTCCAACGCTTCGGCGAGTGACCCCTGAGCCTGCGTTAGCTGTTTCTCATAGGCTTCACGAGCCTCGCTGAGTTCTTGCTCAACATTCCCCGACTTCTCGGCCAGCTCCTCGAGCGCCTTGCTCCGCTCGCCCAGTTCGATCTCGCGTCCACGCAGCTTGGACATCGCGCTCTTGAGTTCCGCGCTGCGTTGCTCATACTTCTCGGTGAGGTCCGCGACGGTCGCGTTCAGTTCCGAAATCTGAGAGTCTTGCTCCCCGAGCTGAGAACGCAGGTGCTCGAGCTCCGCGATCGATTGCTCGAGCTGTTTCGCTGCTGTTTCTTCACGCGCAAGCTTTTCCAGAACCTCGCTCTCAAGCGCATCGAGTTCCTGCTTGCGCTTGGAAATACCGGAGAGCTGCTTGTCGAGTTCTGCGATCCGACGCTGGATCTCCGCGTCGCGGGACTCGAGCTCCGCCTCGCGCTGCTCAAGGTTCTCCGCATGGGTTTCCATCTTGGATTCACGCTGCTCAAGTCCCGAAGCACGCTGGACAAGGTCCATCTCGCGTTGCTCGAACTCCTGGCGCATCTCCGCAAGCTCGACCTCACGCGTTGTCAGCTCCTGCTCGCGATTCTCGATTTCAGCAACTTGCTCGTTAAGCTCGCTCTTCTGCTCGTTGAGCGATTGCATCGCCCGCCGGTGCTCTTCGTGCGCTTTTCTGAGCGCTCCGAGCTGAGATTCGACAGACTCGATCACATCGAGCACATCCTCTTCCGGCTTCCGGATCTTCATCTCGGCGCGCGGATCGGGCGAATCCGATTTCTTCGGCGAGTGACGCTTCGGGAGCGCCTCATTGGTTGTGTGCTCGTGCTTGGGGTCCATGCACAACTCCTCCCGGCTTGAAGCCCGGCACGCCTGCCCCGCCTCCGAAGAGGTTCGTCAACGGGAAGCAGACATATCGCATATCGACGCGGCAACCCCGTATGTCCATTACTGCGCGACTTTTGCGCAATCGGCCATCCGGTTAGGCGATCCATCCGGGACAAACCAACCCACAACCGTCCGGAAACCCTCATCCATCCCCGCCCGGCTTCTGCACCCCTCGATCCGGGAGCCACTCCTAGACTTGCGGATGCCATCCAGATCCGACGACATCCTTTTGGAGCTTCAGACCATGCGCCTCGTGATCTCCCCGAGTGCGGGCGCGTCGATTGTCTCGCTGGAGCACAAAGATCAACTCGGACGCTGGGCGGACATACTCAGAAGCATGCCGGACGATTCGAGTGACCCGGCCGATGCGGGCTCGTTTCTGATGATCCCTTGGACTAACAGAGTTCAGGATGCCGCTTTTGCGTTTGAAGGTCAGACGCACACGCTTGTCGCGAATCATTCAGACGGGACCGCAATCCACGGCATCGGACGCGATCACGCCTGGTCCATGACAGACCGCTCCCCCATCACCGCTCGCCTGATATACCGACACAGCGCTGACGATTCGTGCCCATTCTCGTTTGGCGGTGTGGTCCGATACGAAATCGCGCCCCATGCCGTTGAGATTGATCTTTCTGTCACGAATCTCGACGATCGCCCCTTCCCCGCCGGCTGTGGTCACCACCCCTATTTCCATCGCCACCTGCATTCCGACGCCGATCAAGTCCAGATTCAGATGGATCTCGAAGGCCGTTACAGCTGCGAGGATTGCATCCCGGTCGGAGACATTCAAGATGATGATGCCTGCGCGTTGCTCCGTTCCGGCGATGCCTTGGGAAACCCTGGGTTGGATGATGTCTTTGCGGGCTTTGGCGGTACCTGCACTCTGGAATGGCCCGAGAGTGGGATCCGATGCACGATGTCTTGTTCGGATGAACTGGGACATGTCGTGGTCTACACCCCCAGAGACGAGGACGGTTCGCCCAACGAGTATTTCTGCATCGAGCCGGTCACGATGGTGAATAACGGCTTCAACATGCATGCAAAAAATGAACCCGGCACGGGCGTGCGGGTTCTCGCGCCCGGCGAGACCCTGCGGACACGCATGACGCTGAAGTTCTCATCGATCAGCTGATCGCGATCACTCGCCGATGATGTAGTAGGTGCGGTTTCCTTTGCGCCGGATGGAGCCGGTGCTCAGATCACCATTATCCATGTACTCATCAAGCTCGAGCGCCGTGGCCTGCGAATGGCTCCCGCGGCTCTCCGAGCGGATCGAGATCTGTACCGGCGACCAGTTGGGTGGGCCCTCGTAGTCGTACACGCCCCCGATCGGTGCGAGCTTCTCGAACGGATTGTCGGCCTTGAAGTATGGCCCAAGCACGGATACCGCTTGCGAGCGGTTCACATCGCGTGGGTATGACCCGTTCTTTGCGTAGTACATACTCAGTGCGTTCTCGATGGCGCGGAGGTCTTCGGCGGTCGAGGTGAGTTCCGTGTCTGCCTGTGCCCCAACGAACTTGGGTGCCGCGATCGCAGCCAGAATCCCAATGACGATCACGACGACGACGATTTCGATTAGCGTAAATGCCCTGTGCATGAATCTATCCCCTGCGTGTAAAACGGTGCTCTCTGCTGATCGATGTCGGGCGAACACCCTATAGAGCATGCGTCCAGAGATCGGTGATCTTGGGGGATCGGCGGCACAACCGTGAATATCATCTGACATGGCGACTTTCCTGCTCAAAACCGAACCCGATAACTACTCGTATGACGATCTCGTTCGCGACAAGCGCACGCATTGGGATGGAGTCCGCAACCCCACCGCCCTGATGCACATGCGAGCCGTCGAGAAGGGCGACGAGGTCCTGATCTATCACACGGGCAAAGAGCGCCGCATCGCGGGGCTCGCGAAGGTTGTTTCTGATGTCTACGAAGATCCGGACAACCCCGGACTCACGAGCAAGGGCGATCTTAAAGGTCCACTCTTCGACATTGCGCCCGTCCAGGCATCAACGAAGGAAGTCACCCTCGCGGATATCAAAGCGGACGATCGGTTCAAGGACTTCGATCTCGTTCGACTCTCTCGGCTGAGCGCGATGCCCGTGCCTCCCAAGCTCGACAAGCTGCTGCGCAAGATGGCCGGGCTCTGAATCGAGCTACTTGTCCGCGCGTTTGCGTATGGCATCGAACTCTTCATCGCGTGCCGCAGCGAAGGCGGGGACCGGCACCTCATCGTTGAAATAGTGCAGGATGTAATCGAGTTTGCCCGTGTGGTACAACTCCGTGAAGGCCTCGACACCCTCGGGCCAGTATCGAGTCCCGATCCCGGCCTGCAACTCCACCAGTGCGTTCTCCGCGGCGCGTTCTCCGAGTTCGTTGCGGTACGGACGCACGCTGGTCATCGCGTCGAACGAGTCAATCACCGCGAAGACTCGCGCTCCGATCGGGATCTCATCCCCCTTGAGGATGAACGGGTACCCGAGCCCATCCCATCGTTCATGATGGTACCGGACCAGATTCAGGATCGGCTCGTCTGAAACCCCGAGGGCCATCATCCGAGCAAGACCCGTGACGGGGTGGAGCTTGATAAGCTCGAACTCCTCATCGTCGAGTTTCCCGGGTTTCTGCAGGACCTGATCGGGGATATCGATCTTTCCGATGTCATGCAGCGCCGCCGCTTGGGTGACGAGCCGGATCAGTTCACGATCGATCCCGAACTCCTCGAGCAGTGTCCGGGTGTACAGAACCACCCGCCAGGTGTGCGCGGCCGTCGAGAGGTCCTTCCGCTCGATCTCCATCACAAGCTCTTTGACCTTCTCAGGGGACATCACACGCTCCTTGCGATAAGTCTAACGCACCCCGGCAGCAATGCGTTGCACTCACTTCTATTCATATTTATCAATATTTCTGCTTATTTGTCGCCCGGCCCCTCGAAACAGCGCATCCGGATTGGGTACCCTGAACCCAGAGCGGAGAAGAATCATGCGCACTCGAAATACCACCGTCATGCTCGCCTCATCGATAGCCCTCTGCACGCCGGTGTTTGGCGACGACGCGATCGAACACGAGATCGTCGAGGCGATCGCCCAAGCCGTCGAAGAAAACTATGTCTATCCAGATAAGGGCAGCAGCGCCGGCTCGCTTCTCCGCGAAGCGCTCGCATCGGGCGATCTGGATGACCTGCAAGGGGGCGAACTTGCCAACGAACTCCACACGCTACTTGTCGAGCACACCAAGGACCTGCACTTTGCAGTGCGTGTACTCCCCGAGGGTTGGACCCCGCCCAGCTCCGATGAGGAAGCACAGCAACGACGCGCCCCGCAGGCACCGTACGGATTCAACTCGATCCAACGCCTCGAGGGCAACATCGGCTACATCGATCTGCACGGGTTCGCCAACGCGGAGTTCATCGCGGACACCGTCGAGGCAGCGATGCAACTTGTGCAGGGCTGCGAGACACTCATCTTCGACCTGCGTCAGAACGGTGGCGGAGACCCCAGCGCTGTCGCGCTCATCTCGTCATATCTATATGACCCCGAAAAACCCGTCCATCTCAACTCGCTCTACTCACGCCCGGAGGACGCAACGGAGGAGTACTGGACGCATGACGAGATCAACACCGCACTCGCGATGCCGGATGTGCCGGTCTATGTCCTGACCAGCCAAAGAACATTCTCCGCGGCTGAGGAGTTCAGCTACAACCTCCGCAATCTCGATCGCGCCACGATCGTCGGCGAAACCACCGGCGGCGGTGCTCACCCAGTTGATTTCATCCTGCTCCACTCGGACGATACCGACAGGTACTACCAGCTCGTCCTCCCCAACGCCCGCGCCATCAACCCCATTACGAACACGAACTGGGAAGGCACCGGCGTGAAGCCACACATCGAGTGTGCCGCGGATGAGGCGCTCGACCGGGCGCTGCACGACGCGTATGCGCATCTCCTGGCTTCGGGCAACGAGCAGGTGCGGTTCGGGATCGCATCGCTGAACGCACGCCTCGCGCCAATCAACCTCAGCAGCGCCGAGCTCAACGCGTACGCGGGCGATTACACCGATCGCGAGTTCCGGATCGACGCCGACCGGCTCATGTACCGGCGGATCGGTGTGTCGGACTTCCGTCCGCTTCTTTGCATCGAGAAGGACCAGTTCATCATCGAAGGCGTGGACGGATTCATTCTGGAGTTCGATCGAAACCCATCGGACAACATCATCGCCGTCTCGGGACATTACGCCCAAGGGCACTCGGACCGATCCGTCCGATCCGACAATGAAAACTGATCAGCGCTCGCGCCGCAGCATCGAGAACATATCCGCCTGCTCGTCTGCGAGATAGCTCGAACGCACGAGCGGGCCGGACACGACGAGCTTGATGCCCATCTCCTCGCCCACACGCTTGTACTCCGCGAACTCGTCGGGGTGGACCCAGCGATCGATCGGGAGATGATTCCGCGTCGGCTGGAGATACTGCCCGATCGTGATGATGTCGCACGCGTCGCCTTGGGTCGGGGTGTGCTCGTCACGCGGGCCGTTGTGCTCACCCGTGATCCGGACGAGATCCTCGAAAAGTTCGAATACCTCGTCCTTGCGTTCGCCGATCCCGACCATGATCCCGGTCTTCGCGACCCCGCCCTGCGCTTTGACGCGCATCAGGAGTTCCATCGTGCGTTCGTACCGAGCGCTCGGACGAACCGCGGGGTGACAGCGCTTCACGGTCTCGAGGTTGTGGGCGATGATGTTCGGCTGGGCATCGATCACCATCTGCAGGGCTGCCTCGTCGCCCTTGAAGTCGCCGATGAGGACCTCGATGGACATATCGGGGCACGCCTCACGAGTTCGGATGATTGTCTCCGCCCAGATTCCCGCCCCACCGTCGGGCTGATCATCCCGATCGACACTCGTAATGACGATGTGCTTGAGCCCGGCTCCACGCAATGACTCCGCGACCCGGCGGGGCTCGTCTTTGTCGATCGGAAGCGGCTTGCCGGTTTTGACATTGCAGAACCCGCACGCACGCGTGCAGGTGTCGCCGAGGATCATCATCGTCGCGACGCCTCGTTCCCAGCACTCGCCCATGTTGGGGCAGGCGGCCTCTTCACAGACCGTGTGGAGCTTGTGTTTGTGGACATTGTCGCGCGTTTTCTTAAACCCTGCTCCACCAGGGAGTTTCGCACGAAGCCAGTCGGGTTTTTTCTTCGGCGCCAGGTGCTGAACCTGGTCGTCGGCGTTGTTGAGGATCATCCCTGAAAGCGACACGACAGATTTGGTGTTCGCGATCGGGTCGCCTCCCAATCGGCGCGGGTGACGCGCCAGGGTGCGGTCGATGCCCTTGTTCGTCGTGATCGGGGTGTCTGTGGGGTTCTGTGTTGGCATTGAGGGTCTCACAGGTGCGAATGGATTCTATGCACCAGCGTGTGCGCCCGCAGGAATTCGACAGATCAGTCTCGATGGGCATCAACTGCCGATCATCCCCGAAACTCTCGGACCTTTTGCCGGTTTTTGGGGATCGGGAATCAACTGAACCATGCCGACTGGTCGATTGAGACATGCAGCGAGACCCCCACACAGACCCGGTGGTGTCGCTATCATGCGTTCGGGTGCGAACCCGAGCGGGATCTGACCGTACCGATTGAATCATCGATCGATCCCGATCAATACACGCACACGAGAAGCAGGAGTTGCCCGTGCGTCAGAATGTGAACATACAAAACACGACCGCTCGCACCAAGAGCATCCTCGGCGTTGGCGTCCTCGCGATGCTCGGCACCATGCTCGGCGGATGCAGTTGGGATTCCTACATGGACCCCTCCGTCGTCGGCCGATGGGAGCGCACGCCGACGAGCGTCCCCATCCTCAACCACATCGGAGCAATTGAGGACCCGCAGGCCCAGTATGTCGAGGTCTCCGAGATCACTTCTGGTGACCTGATCCCTGAAACGGATATCTACCGTGTCGGGCCCGGCGACTTCCTGGATCTCACGATCTATGACCTGATCACCCGCGGGCAGGCCGAACTGCTCCCGCGTCAGATCGATCAGAACGGCTATATCCAGATCCCACAGCTGGGCCGAATCTTCGTTTCTGGGAAGACAGAAACTGAGGTCGCCGAAGCGATTGGCCAGAAAATGGCGCCTCTGGTTGCCGACCCCCTTGTTTCGGTGGTTGTTCAGCAGCGTCGTCAGCAGGTTTTCCACCTGACTGGTTCGGTGGCCGCACCTGGGCCCTACTCGATCCTGAACGCAGATTTCCGACTGTATGAAGCGTTGATCGCGGCAGGCGGATTCCCTGAGTTTGCCGACGAAATCCTGGTCATCCGTCAGGTTCCGCTCGATGAGAACACGACGAATCTTGCGCCTGAGAATCCCAGAGATCGCAATCTGGATCCCGAGAACGACGAACCGATCGAGGATGGCGAGAATCTGCTCGACATCATCGACGACCTTTCGGCTCCGGGCATGATGTCCGGCTCACGCAGTTCCAGCGGGATCGTTGCCCATGCCAACCAGCCGAGTGATCAGGACCCGATCATTGATCTGATCGAGCCGACCAATCGGAACAGTGGCACCAGCAATCAGGCTGACGAGGCCAACAACGCGAACGAGCCATTGCCTCCAGCCGCACGCTGGCGTTTTGTGGATGGGCAGTGGGTCCGTGAAACGATTCCGGTCGCGGCTCGAAACAAGATCGATTTCAGCGACTCAAATATGCTCCAAGACTCGCGTGGACAACTGTTTACGCAGCGCGTGATCCGTGTTCCCGTCGAACCGTTGATCGCCGGCGATGCCCGATACAACATTGTGATCCGTCCAGGCGACATCATTCGGGTCCCCCCGTCACCGTCTGGGTTCTACTACATGCGAGGCGAAGTGAACCGCCCCGGCGTGTACAACCTCCCCGCGGTCGGCAGGCTCACCCTGCTCCGCGCGATCGCGGCTGGTTCGGACTTTGCGCCCTCCGCCATCCCGGAACGGATCGATCTGACCCGTATCGTCGGTCCTGATGAGCAGGCAACGATTATGCTCAACTACCGGGCGATCTCCGAAGGCACACAGCCGGATATCTACATCAAAGCCGACGACATGATCAATGTTGGAACGACCTTCTGGGCCACCCCGCTCGCGGTCCTCCGAGGCGGCTTCCGGACAAACTACGGGTTCGGGTTCCTGCTCGACCGCAACTTTGGTAATGATGTGTTCGGTGCTCCCCCGACGAACCAGTTCGGGCGGTAATCTCCGTGGCGATTGGCCTCAACTCGGCCAAGTTTGCCGAACATCGATGAACTCTCAAGCGTACCGATCCCTCCCCATCCGGGGTGGGATCGTTTGTTTTTGCGCTTTCTCGATTTCAGAAGCGATCAACTCGAACTCGGAGCATCCGAATTCAGTGCAGCGGGACGATTTCGCGCCAATCATCGCGGTGCGACGATCGGGCAAAAGCGACCCGAGAATCGGGCCGATCCTGAACGAGTCACAGCATGAGGTCTCTTGGTCAGGTCAGAATCAGTACAGGAACGGATGAGCAGCAGCACCCTTAAGCCCAATCAGTCACTCCCCGCCGATGATTCGCAATCGCGTGTCGGTGGGCTCTTTACGCGCGACGGGCTCACGATCGCCATCGTCTGTTTGATCGGATTCGCACTCGTGTTCTTCCGATGGTTCGTCAAGCAGGGCGAGCTGAGCATGGATAAGCCTCAGGACTGGGGGCACTCATTTGTTATCCCGCTCATCGCTGGGTACATGATCTGGCAGCGGCGTGATCGCATCATCGCCACCGGCACAAGCATCTTCTGGCCTGCGCTTATTCCCTTCGCACTGGGAATCCTCGCCTACGCGTACAACCTGTTTCTGGTCCGCAACCACATGCTTCAGGGCATGAGCATGATCCTCTCGCTCGGGTCGCTTGTGCTGTTGCTGCTCGGTGCGGGAGCCTTCCGCTATCTCTTCCTGCCCATCGCGTATCTCGTGCTGATGATCACGATCGCGGAAGGCATCATGCTCGCGGTCACTTTCAAGCTCCAGCTTCTGGCCTCGCAGGGTTCATGGCTGATGCTGAACCTGATCGGATCACCGTTCGGCTGGTTCAGCGTTGATATCGACGGCAACACCCTGATGATCCTCACGAGTTCAGGCGAAGTGCTCCCTATGAATGTCGCCGAGGCGTGCTCTGGTATGCGGATGGTTGTGGCGTTCTACGCGCTGGCGATCGCCGTCGCGCTTCTCGGGAGCTCGCAATGGTGGCAGCGGATCGCGTTGATCCTGCTCGCTGGACCTGTCGCGGTATTCATGAACATGATCCGCGTCACGGTGCTGGGCTTGCTCATGCTCGTGAACCCTGACCTTGCGGAGGGTGATGCGCACACCCTGATCGGGACGATCCTGCTCGTTCCCTCGCTTCTGCTCTTCCTGGGGCTCGCGTGGCTGCTCAACCGACTGATCCGTCCGGAAGAACCTCTATCGACGGAGCCCGCTGCATGAGCCCTGAGAAACGAAACACATCGAGATCTCGAAAACTGCTCAGCGTCGGGCTGCTAGGGCTCATGCTCGCCAGTGCCGGCGGAATCAGCGCGTACATCCAGGTGAAGGATGTGCATCTCCAGAAAATCGCGATCTACCCGGAAAACGACCGTCAGGTTTCGAGCATCCCACGCGTCACACCATCATGGAGCCAGATCGGCAGCGACCAGATCATGGGTGCAGAGATCGTCGATACACTGGGCACCGAGAACTATGTCTCCCGCTTCTATGTTCGAAACGATCACAAGGAAGAAGAGCAGCCGATCATCCTCGATCTTCATGTTGCGTACTACACCGGCATGATCGATACGGTCCCCCATGTCCCCGAGCGATGCTTTGTGGGGGGCGGACTGCAGCAGAGCGAGTCCTCGCGGGTGATACCTCTGCCGATGGATACGAGCTCATGGCGCGTCGATCCGAGTGTCCCAGAGGCATACGCGGGGGTGGACGGCAAGATCTATTCCGTCCGACTCAGCAATGACCCGGAGATGAGCGACGCGCCCGGATCACGCGTCCGACTTCCTCGTGGGATATCGCCCGAGAAACCCTTCAAGTTCCGCGCATCGGAGTTCATCAATCCCGGCAAGGGAAATGTCTACGCGGGCTACTTTTTCATCGCGAACGGCGGCACGAAAGCCAACGCCAATGATGTGCGCCAGCTCGCGTTTAATCTCGAGGACGATTACGCGTACTACCTGAAGGTACAAGTCAGCGCCAGCGGGCTCGATTCCTTCGATGAGTTTGCGGAGCAGTCTGGTGATCTGCTCGGCGAGCTGATTGGCGAAATCATGCGATGCGTGCCAGACTGGACCAGCGTCAAGCAGGGGCTCTACCCGCCCGACGCGATTGGCACCGAAGCCGAACCGGACGAGAGTTAACACAACAGACTGATACCCGGCTGCGGCGGAACACGCCGCATCACGGGATTGAGACGGGCGAATGAGCCCACGCAACCGCCCAAACGGGCAAGTAGACTGAGGACGATATTCATGGCATCTCGCGTCAACACACGATTCGTGATTCTCCTGATCGTCGGCGTCATCGCCCTGCTGGGCATGGTTTTCGCCGCGTATACGGTCGCGTTCAAGAGCGCCGCGGACAATATCCGAGAGGGTGAGCGGCTACTCGCGGAAGGGAATGTGAAGCAGGCCGAGCGTGCGTTCTCGAAGGCGGTCAACAAAGACGCGACCAATGTCGAGTACCTCGATCGGTGGATCGAATCGCTTGAGATGCTTGTGCCTGAAACGGAGACAGAATACCGCGATCGGTTCAACAAGGACCTGTCCGG
>DDGE01000056.1:68489-74297 GCA_002337545.1 Phycisphaerales bacterium UBA1910
CAGCTCTCCCTGATCTACAACCAGCTCCTCGGCGGATACTCTCGTGGGCTGGCGGACCGGCTCATTGAGCAGACAACGCTGGTCCTTGGGTTCTTCCGCGATGACCTCAGCGGCGAGATACAGGAGTGGGAACGACTCAAACGCTATCGCGGGATCGCGATCTCCAAGATTGCAGCCAACGGCGGCATCCTCGAAGATAGCAAGCTTGATCTCGGGATTGAAGATCTCGAACGCGTCACAACCCTTGATCCGTCGGACGCCGAATCATTCATTGCGATGCTCGACCTGAACTATCTGCAGGTTGATCGATCTGCATCACAGGATCGAATGGATCTGCGCCTCGAGGCACTGCGTGAGAATCTCGAACGCGCCGAACAGTACCTCGCCGAGCATCCGGATTCGATTCAGATGCGACTGCAGAAGGTCCGCTACGAAGCGGACATCGCATCTCGCAGTCTCGACCGTTCGCTGGAGCCGCAGGAGCAACTCGAGATCATCAAAGAACGATTCTCGGCCCTGAGCCCCGCGCTCGATGAGATCGTGCAGAACCTCTCCGAGAATACATCCCAGAAGCTCGACCTGCGATATGTCATCGCATTCGCAGGGATCGAGAACGCGATCGACCCCGTCTCCAGATTCTCCCGCTCGCGTCGTATCCTTGATCTGCTGATTGAGCGTGATCGCGATAACGCCGAGGTGCTCTACTACGCGGGTCAGTTTGCACAACGCGCGGGAGACTCCGAAGAGTCGCTCGCCTGGTACAAGCAGATCGAGTCGCTCGAAACCAAACCCCTGAGCTACGAGGGCTTCCGTCAGTTCTTCTTCCAGCGTCAGGCCATCGCGAACCGCTGCGAACTCAAGATCAATGAAGCCGAGTCCGCACTGACGGAAGAGGAGCGTTCCAGCGCTCTGGCGGACGCCAAGGCGCTGCGTGATCAGTTCAGCGAACAGGTCAGCGACGACAATACAACCCGCATGATGCTCGACGGGCGTATCGCGCTCGTCGAGAAGCAGTACGACGAGGCGCTGCGGATTTTCAGCCGATACAACAATCTCCGTCAGCAAGGGGATCCTGATGGGCTGTGGTACGAGGGGCTCGTCGCTTCCCAGCTGGGTCAGTTCGGTGTTGCCCGAGATGCATTCGATGCACTGATCGGCTTTGAATCTCACCCGCGCCAGATCCCCGGCATGATCGCACTCGCCCAGATTCACGATGAGCTGCAGGAGCTGAACAAAGCCGCAGAGCTGTACGCTCGGGTGCTCGAAATGCGTCCGGACATGCAGGTCGCGATCGACGCCAACGATCGGCTTCAGCGCCGACTGAACCCGGAACTCAACGAGGATCCTGCGCTCGCCGCGATCTATAGATCACGCCAGATTCGCACGGGCGATGACGAGAACCCCGGCGACTACGCCGGCTCGATCGAATACCTCCGCGAACAGGTCATCGAACTCGGTTACGAAACGCGTGTGGCTCGAGAGCTCGCATCGCTCCTGCTCGATCGAGGTGATATTGAGGGCTCTCGCAATCTGATCACCAAGGCCGTCGAGATGAACCCCGACGACGAGGGGCTCAAGCGAATGCTCAGCGCTCTGGACGCGGGCGACACCACCCAGATCCTCATCCAGCTTCTGCGCGATTCGCCCGGCCCGCTGCTCGATCGTCTTGTTTCGATCGCGAATATCGCATCATCCAGGGGCCTCGAAGATCTCCTGACTGAAACAGTCACCGAGCTCAACGAAATCGCACCGGACGACAAGCGTGTGCTCGAACTCACATTCGTCGATGCGCTACGCCGCGGTGACTTTGCACTCGGGAAAACGATCGCTGAACACGCGAAGAATACGCGCGTCGAAACCCTCACATACCAAGCACGCCTCGCGATTGGCCAGCAGCAAACCGATCGCGCACTCGATCTGCTGAAGCAGGCGACAGCGACTGGCGCCGCGGACGCATCCGTATACCAGATGCTCGGCGTCATGCAGCGTGACGCAGGACAGACCAACGACGCCATCAGCTCATTCAACCAGGCACTCGAGATCCGCCCGGACAACAGCGATGTCATCCGCGAGTTCCTTCTCACGCTGGTTCGTGCGGGGCAGTTCGAGGAGGCTCTGAACGAGGCTCGCAAGTTCCAACGCTATGCCGGGAACGACCCGGTCTTCCTCAATCTCTGGCTCTCGCTGGAGTCGCAGTTCGGTGGCCAGCAGGGTCGCGAGTTCGCAACTCGTCAGCGTGAAAGAATGCTCGAACTCAACCCGAGCGATATCGACAACACCTACCAGCTCGCGCGTCTCTATATCCTCGCGCGGAACTGGAATGCCGCACGCGCACTGATCGACTCGCTGCGTTCAAGCGATGACCAGATCGCGTTTGTCGAGCTCGATGCGACCTGGTACGCAGAGCAGGGCATCGTGAACGGTCGCGAGGGGCTCGCACAGGCGAACGAAATCTTCGCAGAGTACATCGATTCATTGCCCGAGCCCGTAGGCCCCGAGCCCTTCGTCGCCAGCTCCCAGTTCATGCTTTCGCGTGGACGCCCGGACTTGGCGCTCAGCGCCGCGAACGAGGCCGTGAATCGTCAAGACCCTGAGACCATGATCGGCTCGATCCTTCTTGGCGATCTGTACATGCGGATCAACAACCACTCTGAAGCGGCCAAGGCATACAAGACCGTGGTCGACGCGGGCGTGGACGACGAGAACCACACGGTCCGTGCTCGACTGATCGAGACCCTTGTGCGTCTTGACCGGTACGACGAAGCGCAGAGTGCGTATGACGGATTCCCCTCCTCCAAGAGCAACGACATGCTGACGATGCTCCAGGGTGCCGACATCGCGAACGGACAGGGTGACGAAGCCCGTGCACAGCAGCTGCTCAACAAGGCGGTTGCTGCGTATCCGAACAACCCGCTCGTGTACATCAAGCGTGCAGAGCTCATGATCGGCGATGAGACCCTCCGCAGCGACATGCTGTCGGATCTGAACCGAGCACTCGAGCTCGATCCGAGCAGTTGGCGTGCACACAGCGTTCGCGCCGCAGGGTACTTCGCGCTCGATCAGCGCGAGGAAGCTCTCCAGGACCTCATCCAGACCATCCGGCTCAATCCGGCGCTCGACCGATCGATCAACTCGGTGCTCAACGAGCTCCTCGCCCTCGGGCGGGTCGCTCAGGCGGAGAGCATCGCCCGTGAGATCATCACACAGCGCCCCGATGATGCCATCCTCATTTCCCGAATCGCGGGGATTTTCGCTTCCCGTGAGCACTGGAAGTCCGCGTCCATCTTCTACGGCATGGCGTGGGACAAGCGACGCGCCCCCTCGGATGGTGCATCATATATTGACACGCTCGTGCGCCAGTCGCCCCCGGACACGGATAAGGCCAACAGTGTGATCAATCAACTCGCGGCCATCGTCGGCAATCTTGACGAGAACTCCGGGCTGCTCGCTGCTCAGGCACTCGTCCTCCAGGCACGCGGGCGAGAAGACTTCGCGCTCCAGCAGATCACGAAGTCCTTCGATATCTCCGTTTCGGAGAACATCCAGCTCCTCAACTGGGCGAGCAACCTCGATCGATTCTTTGAGGGACGCCCGGTTTCTGAGCACATCGATTACCTCGACACGCTCAAGCGCCGCAACACGAACGCTGTTATCGGACAGTGGCTCGATTTCTTCATCGCCCAACGCCTCATGCGTGAGGACCCCATTCCCCAGCGTGCAATCGACATCATCACCTCGCTCCAGTCGAGCTCAACCCCGGATCAGATCGCAGCACGCGCATACCGACTCCACGGGACATCGCTCTTCGCTCAGGATGATTTCCAGGGCGCTTTCGATGTCTGGAACGCCGGTCTTGCCAGGTTCCCGGACGATTGGGAGATGAATAACAATGTCGCGTACACGCTCGGAGTGAAGCTCGGTCAGCCCGAAGAGGCCCTGGCTTACGGCGAGAAGGTGATTTCTGAGAACATCCAACTCAGTGAGCCGTACGAAACGGTGGCCAGCATTTATATTGCACTGGGCAAATACGATGAAGCTGAGCAGATGATCGAGCAAGGACGGAACTTCATCAACTCCATTCCCGCAAGCGTAACGATGAACCTGACCGCCGGCCGGCTTGCACTCAAGCGGGGAGATCTTGTTGAGGCCCGCTCAAAGATCACAGATTCTCGTTCCCTGCTCCGCTCGGCCCCAGAATCGTACCCTACCCTGCAAGCCGATATTGATCAGTTTGAGACGGAACTCAACTCAGACAACAACTAAACGAACCGATGAACCCATATACGCACCAAGACGAAAGGGTGCGATAACTGATGATCTCGGACCGATCGTTTGATCCGGATCCGAGCACCACGGAGCAGCGACAATGAGCAGCACCCCAAACCAACGCGTTCAGGCAGGCCCACCTCGCCCCGGCAACCCCGGTGGTGGCGGTGGCGGAGCGCAGAGCTTCGACCCGATCAAGCTGCTCCAGAAGTACAAGTACATCCTTGTCTTCTCGCTCTTCGCGGGAGCGGTTATCGGCGTCGCCGCACATTTCTTCTTCCTCACTTTCTATCCCAAGTTCCGCTCGTCCGTCCTCTTTGAATGTACCCCGGTTCAGACGGATATCTCCGTCCAGAACATCGACACTATTGATGAGGACGAAATGGCTCGTTTTATCGGGACGCAGGTCGAAACCCTCAAGGGCGAACGGGTCCGAGCAGAAATCCTGAGCGATCCGCGGCTTGCCGCAGAAGCACCCTCGTGGTATAGCGAGTACGAAAATCGCGGACGCTTCGATGTTGTCGAAGCGTACGAGGATATCGAGAAGATCATCCGCGCCAACGCGATCCCGAACTCGTATCTGATCGAGCTCTCCGTCAGCGTTGGGGACAAAGAAGACGCGGCGGGCCTCGTGCGACTCGTCAAGGAAAACTACCTCCGAATCCTCACATCCGGCAACAGCTCCAGCACGGTGAAGCAGAAGGAACAGATCCGCAAATCCATCTCTGAAGCGGACACGCGCGTGACGGAACTCATGAACCGTCGCAACCGTCTGCTGCAAGAGATGAACATGAACACGGCGAACACGCAAGATTCCGCCGAGGCCGAGATGCTCCGGCTGATCAATGCCCAGATCCTGAGCATCGAGCAGCAGATCGAGGCATACCAAATCATTCTTGATGGGGATGAAGCGCAGCTAAAGAAGAAAACAGCGATCGTATACGACTCAACTTTGCGTCAGCAGGTCGAACAGTACCCGCAGATTCTGAACCTGAAGCAGCGCATTATCGATGTCGAATCCACACTGATCTCGCTCGATCTCGAGGGGATCGGACGGAACCATCGCAGCCACAAAATCGCGACGCAAACGCTCGATGCCACGAAGCGCCAGCTCGACATCACCCGCGAGGAACTCCTCCTCGAAGCGTTCGAATCTCGTATTACCGCGACCCGTATGGCACTGAGCCAGTTCAAGGCCCAGATCGAAGATCTCGTTGCTCAACGAGAAGCGCTCACAGAGCGATTGAACGACCTCGCGCAGATGGGCGAAGAGATCGCGGAGATCAACCGCCAGATCGAGAACACGCTCGAGCAGAAGGCCGAACGCGAAGGCGATCTTGCGAAGCTCAATGTGACAACTGCACTCGACACGGCGAACAGAGTCAAGGTCGTTAAGTTCGAGAATGTGCCCGATCGCCCCTCGTTCCCGAACATCTACATGATGATCCCCGCGGGCATCTTCCTCACGACCGCACTGGTCGTCGGCATCCTGGTCGTCTTCGAGATGCTCGATCAGCGCGTGAAGAGCCCCGCCGACATCGC
>DDGE01000006.1 GCA_002337545.1 Phycisphaerales bacterium UBA1910
CGCGAGCGGATCGTGGGGAGCAATCGATCTTCACTCGATGTCACAAGGATGATGAGTGTGCCCGGGCCGGGCTCTTCGAGGGTTTTGAGGATCGCGTTCTGCCCCTCGCGACCGATGAGTTCTGCCTCATCGATGATGAAGACCTTGCCCGCGTGTGCGCCCTCCGTCATCGACGGCGCGAGCGCCGCAGGTTCAACAAGGTACTCGACGAGGATGTCCTTGGGGATCGTCCTCTGCTTGTTGCTGCGGATCTTCGTCTCTCGCGCGAACGGGGTGAGTTCCTTGCGGATGACAAAGAAATCCGGGTGTGTTCCCGATCGGATGAGCTGCTGGACATGCGATTCGGGGTCGGGCGCGATGTTCCCACTCAGATCGGGTGCGGACGATGGATCAAGAAGCGTCGCAGCCCAAGACACAGCGGTCGTGAACTTCCCAACACCTTCTGGGCCGTGGAAGATCCAGGCGTGATGCAGACGCCCGGATTGGGCAGATTGGTTGAGAACCCCGAGCGCACGCGACTGCCCCTCCACCCGATCGAGCCCGATCGGCGGATCGTACATCATGACATCAGGACGGTTGTCCTTGATCGTCGTGCGTTTGGGGGCTTTCTTGCGTGTCGTTTTCTTCTTAGCCATGCGATATCAGAGTATATCGCACGCGTCGATCAACGACGGCGACGAGCGGCAAACCCGAGCCCGGCCATAAAGATCGGCATGGTCCCCGGCGCCGGGACGATTGAGTTGATCCAGCCTGTGTAGTCGCTCACACGGGTAAAACCGTTCGAATCACCGTAATCTCCGTTCGGATTCCCATCGGTGGAGTTGACGAACGAAGTCACCCCTGCGATTTCCCAAACTCCGTTGAACTCAACAAACAACGCCCCGCCCGAATCACCGGGTGCGATGGAGTACTCAAGGTCGAGAGGCTCAGAATCGCCATAGTTCGATTGGTTGCTCAACGGGCTGTCGAAGTCTGTAAGAAGGATGCGTTCATCCCAACCTCGAGCAGTGCCCAGCACATCGATGACATTGGTGCCCGCACGCAGGGTGCCCTCGGTCCCGAACTGGGCACCGGTGAGACCGGTGCCGGTTCTCCCATATCCCACGGCCGTTCCAACCTGCCCCAGATCCCCACCGCCTTCGTGCAGGGACGCAGCATCGATGCTCGAAACGGGGGCGCTGAGTTTGATCAGCGCGAGATCGCCGCCGCCGAGGAAATCATTGACCACCCAGTCGGGGTGAATGAAGACCTCCTCAACGAATGAGAAGGAGGTATCGGTGACGAATGTTCCAAAGCTCACCCCGTCATCCACGCAGTGAGCTGCGGTCAGGACCCACTGGTCCCCGATGAGGGTCCCGGAACAGTTGGTGCTTCCGCCCCCGGTAAAGCTCAGCCCGAGCGAACCCACGGCGTCGAACTGCGACTGCTGCCCCAGCTGTTGATACAGCGCATCGTCTCGATCGTGCCGGATCACCCCAGCGTGGGCGATTGAGTTCCCGGCGCAAATCAACAACATCATCTTCGAGCATGCACGCATCGTTGCTCCTTCGGATCTTCGGATGAGACAGGCGTACCGCGTCCGGTACTCTTTTTAATAGACCCCAGAGTCACTCGTACCGCCAATGAAACTGGGGTTTGGGGGTGCTTTTCGGACGCGTGCAACCCATTCAAACACGCGCCGAGCCCCTACGATTGACCCGCACAGGGTGAACGGATTGCCCGGTGCGTGGAACTGACCTGAACAGAACAGGAACATCCGGATGCCATCGAATGCCAGTACTGCTCGTGATCTCAGCGCCAGCGCGATCCGTCGAAGCTTCATCCAGTTCTTTGAGGAGCGATCGCACACCTTCGTGCCCTCCTCGACGACCTGCCCGATCAACGACCCTTCGCTGCGGGATACCTTCGCCAACGCGGGAATGAACCAGTACAAGCCGATCTTCCAGGGCACGCTCGACCCGAACTCCCCACTGCAGGGGCTTAAGCGGGCGGTGAACTCGCAGAAGTGCATTCGCGCGGGCGGTAAGCACAACGACCTGGACGATGTGGGCAAGGACACCTACCACCACACCTTCTTTGAGATGCTCGGGAACTGGTCCTTCGGTGACTACTTCAAGGCCGAGACCATCGCGTGGGCGTGGGAGCTGATGACCGGCCCGGTCGAAGACGGCTGTTTCGGGCTCGATCCGGAGCGCCTGTACGCCACCTACTTTGGAGGTGACGAATCCGCAGGCCTCGAGCCCGACCTGGAGGCCAAGCAGCTCTGGGAGCGCCACCTGCCCCCCAAACGGGTGATGCCCTTCGGGATGGCGGACAACTTCTGGGAGATGGGCGACACCGGCCCATGCGGGCCGTGCTCCGAGCTGCACTACGACCGCATCGGCGGGCGGGATGCCTCGGCGATGGTGAATATGGACGACCCGGAGGTCATCGAGCTGTGGAACCTCGTGTTCATCCAGTTCGACCGTCTGGGCCCCACCGAGCTCAAGTCGTTGCCAGACAAGCACATTGACACCGGCATGGGGCTGGAGCGGATCGTCTCGGTCCTGCAGGACAAGCCCAGCAACTACGACACGGACATCTTCACCCCAATCTTCGACGCGATCCAGAAGCTCACGGGCGCTCGCGCCTACTCGGGCAAGGTCGGCGCCGAAGACACCGACGGCGTTGATGAAGCGTACCGCGTCATCGCGGACCACATCCGCACGCTGGTGATCGCGATCACCGATGGGCAGATGCCCGGCAACGAGGGACGCGGGTATGTGCTCCGTCGAATCCTGCGTCGTGCGGTGCGGTACGGACGCCAGAAGCTCAACGCGCCCGAGGGGTTCTTCGCGGCCCTCGCCCCCACCGTTGTCGCGTCGCTCGGAGAAGCATTCCCGGAACTCAAGGACAACCCGACGAAGATCCAGGCGATCATCGCGGACGAAGAGGAGAGCTTTGGGAAGACGCTCGATCGCGGGATATCTCTTTTCAAGCAATACGCATTTCAGTCACTGCAGTTTGGTGAGACTAAACCCTACGAGAGAATCAACTCACTTGTTGGACACTATCCCCAAGGCAACAGCGATGAATACATCGTTGAAATTGAAGGGAAGAGGTATGGGTTTGAAGAACTCACACCTGAGATAATCTCGGAGTTCTTCTCTGTTCGTCGTCCATCGATTCGTGGCGAAGACGCGTTCAAGCTCTACGACACCTACGGCTTCCCCGTGGACCTCACGCAGATCATGGCCGAGGAACGCGGGCTCAAGGTCGATCTCGACGGATTCGAGAAGGCGATGGAAGAAGCCAAGGAGCGCTCCCGCCAAGGCGGGCGCAAGGACGAGGGCGGGCACAAGATCGAGCTCCGCGCCGAACAGATCGCCAAGCTCGGGCACCTGAACATCAAACCCACCAACGACGATGCAAAGTTCGCGGGTCGCGATATCAAGGGCACCGTCAAGGCGATCTGGAACGGGAAGAACTTCGACGAGCACGCGGACAACACCACCGCGGGGATGAAGCCCGTTGGGATCATCCTCGACAAGACCAACTTCTACTCGGAGATGGGCGGGCAGGTCGCGGACAAGGGCGAGCTCCAGCTCCTCGGCGGGAGCGCCGTGTTCAAGGTCGAGGACACCCAGTCCTTCGGCGGGTATGTCGTGCACATCGGACGCGTCACACGCGGCAAGTTCTCCGTCGGCTCGGATGTCATGTGCCACATCAACAACCAGTTCCGCGCCAAGGTCGCGAGCAACCACACGATGACCCATGTCCTCAACTACGCGCTCCGCGAGGTCGTCGAAGGCGACGCGGACCAGCGCGGGTCGTTGGTGAACGACGAGAAGCTCCGGTTCGACTTCACGCACAACCAGCCGGTGAGCGCGGAAGAAATCGCGAAGGTCGAGGACATCGTCAATCATCAGATCGAGCAGGACCTCACGGTTTTCGCAGATCTGGCACCGCTGGACAAAGCCCAGAACATCTCAGGGCTCCGTGCGGTCTTCGGCGAGACCTACCCGGACCCCGTCCGCGTGGTCTCGATTGGGATCGAGATCGATCAGCTCATCGGGAACCCCGAGAATGACGCGTGGAAATCCGCGTCGATCGAGTTCTGCGGCGGGACGCACATCGAGTCCACTTCCCACGCGAAACGATTCGCACTCCTGAGCGAAGAGGGCATCGCCAAGGGCATTCGGCGTATCACCGCGATCACTGGCGATGATGCGATCGCGGCACATGCGCTCGCGGATCAGCTCGAGTCGAAAGCCGATGGGTTGACCAAGCTCGGCGCGGACACGCTGCAATCGGCGCATGTGGATCTGACGAAGGAAGTGGAAGGCGCGGTCCTCCCCGCGCCGCGGAAAAACGCGATCCGCGCCAAACTCTCGGATGTGCAGAAACAGCTCAAAGAACTCTCGAAGGCCGCGGCTGCGGAACAGGCCAAGAAGGCCCAGCAGCTCGCATCCGGGATCGCGAGCAGTGCCGCGAACTCCTCGGAGGAGATCGTGATCGCGTCGCTCGAGCTCGGATCGGATCGCAAGGCACTCGAAGCGGCGATGAACACTATCACGAGCGCGAACCCGAACAAAGCCGTCATGCTCATGAGCCCGGATCAGGGCGCGGGGCGTGTCGCGCTCATGGCGGCGGTCCCTCCGGGGATCGTCGGACGCGGACTCAAGGCCGGCGATTGGATCCGCGAGGTCGCGGGGATCATGGGCGGCAAGGGCGGCGGACGCCCGGACAACGCCCAGGGATCCGGGCAAGACATCTCCAAGCTCAAAGACGCGACGGCGCATGCACGCACCTTCGCGTTCGGTCAGATCTCCTGACCCAACCCAACTCTCGATCAACGAGGAGCGAGCATGGCACCATCGAACGACAGCCAAAATCGGGATCGGGCGCGCCAGGCGAAGGCGTGGGTCCTCGCGCTCGACCCGATCTACGGCATGATCGGGTTCGGGGCGCTCGGGTTCGCGATCGATCGTTGGGTCGTGGGATCCGGGCGGACCTGGATGGTCGCGCTGGGGATCACGGGGTTGATCGTGGGGTTTTACCGGTTTATCCGCGAAGCAATGGCCCTGAACAAGGAGCAAACCCGGTCCTCATCCCGAACGGACGGCAACCCGGACACCTGAGCGGGTGGGCAACATCGGGGATCCGGTTTCTGTCAGACTAAAAGATGTGGAGAAAGGGTGCAAAACTGTCCTTTTCTGACTCGCCGATGCGGTGAGTGACTCCTATCCTTTCCGCCCCAGACCACGCGCCACTGTGGCGTATCTGAACCGAGATGGGAACGCAAAGCACAGCGAATGAGCACCCAGATTGAGCACAACGAGTTAGTCCGCCTCCCGGCGCTGCTGATCGGTGCGATCTCGATGGTCTTGTGTGTCCTCATCGCGTGTGCCGGCGGGTACCTAAGCACCCAACGCGGCGGCGATTTCAATGACGGGCTCAACGCCCTGATCGCGATCGTGCCAGGCGTGCTTCTCCCCACCATCATTCTTTTTATGATGCCCGCAAAGCCCGCGGGGGTCTGGGCGGTCCCCGTGCTCGCATTGACCATTCTCCGCGCCCTGATCGTCATGGCAACGGGTCTGGTGGTGCACACCATCATCGGGGCGGATAAAACAATATTCTTCATGACGCTGCTAGCGTCGTTGCTCGTCACCCTGAGCATCGATGTCGCGTCTGTTCTGTTCCTCATCCAGAAACACGCCCCCGCGATGCACGCGGGTCGTGAATCGGAGGGCGTCTGCTGATGTCGAGTCTCACCCTTGCTGCGGATCCTGTTGCACATGTCATCAACCATAAATGGTTTGAGGTCGACGGGTGGTGGATCTGGTCCAGCGCTCAGACAAACATGGTCCTTTCCGCGATCCTGCTCCTTGTGATCGGTTCGGTTGTTGCCAAAGCGGTCAGCACAGGCGATGACTCGCAGGGGCACTGGCGTTTCGTGACCAAATCGCGCTTCGCACACATGATCGAGGTGATCTGCGGGTACCTCCGCGAGAGCACCGTGCGTCCCCTCCTCCACGAGCGGACCAACCGGTTCATGCCCTTTCTGTGGACCCTGTTCTTCTTCATTCTCGTCAACAACCTGATGGGTCTGGTCCCGATCCTTGACATCCACAATGTCATCGCGGGCCAGATGGCACCAGAGGTCGTCGCGCAGCACAAGGCCTTCATCGGCGGCACCGCGACCCAGAGCATCTGGGTCACCGGCGCACTCGCGATCATCGCGGGTCTCATGATCAACTACGCGGGTGTCAAGGAACTTGGTCTCGGCGGGTACCTCAAGCACCTGACCGCGGAATCCCCCATCTTCGTGTGGCCGATCATCATCCCGATCGAGATCATGGGTACCTTCATCAAACCCATCGCGCTCGCGATTCGTTTGTTCGCGAATATGACGGCGGGTCACATCCTCGTCGCGGTGCTCCTCGGGTTCGCCGCACAGGGGTTCCTGAGCGTGAGTGACAACGCGATCCTCGGGATCTTTGTCGGGATCGTGTCCTCATTGGGCATCATCGCGATCTACTTCCTCGAACTGTTCGTCGCCTTCCTCCAGGCGTTCGTGTTTATGTTCTTGACGACCGTGTTCATCTCGCTGCTCTCGCACCATGGTGATCACGATCATGACCACGCGCACGAGGGGCACCCCGCGCACGCGTGATTTTCGAAAGTCGGCCTGGGGCACCGCGGGGAGGCGCCCAAGGCCATTGCGATCCGAGTTGGATCGACAGTGGATACTCCCCGCATGACAGTGGTTCAGGCCTCCAAACGAGTCTCACTCACAGGCCTCTGAAAGGAAACTGAGATATGAAGCTTCTCAAGAAGATCGCTCTGGCAACCGGCGCTGTTGCCCTCTCCGCACCCTCGATGGCCCTCGCACAGGACGGCGCAGCTGTCGTTGCAGGCGGCGACATGGGCAAGGGTCTCGCCGTCATCGGTGCTGGCCTCGCAGTCATCGGCGGTGCACTCGGCATCGGTATGGTCGGCAAGGGTGCGCTCGAGTCCATCGCGCGTCAGCCTGAAGCATCCGGCACCATCGGTACCAACATGATCCTCGCGGCTGCACTCATCGAAGGTGCAACCCTCTTCGCGATCGTCGTGGCGTTCCTCGCCTGATCGACGCGAATACTGAAATACACCGATCCGCGTCTGAAACACGGCTCGGATCGGCTTCTGAACGACCCATACGGAGAATGCACCATGAACCGCATTGCACTTCTGATCACTGTTCTCGCACTCGCGCTCTTCAACATGACGAGCTTCGCGGCACCCGACACCGCTCATGCAGATGACGCAGCGCACGCTGTTGATGCCCACGCGGACGGCCACGGCGACGATCACCACGCTGCAAACCCACTCGCGTCTGTCGAAGAAGGGTTCTGGACCGGCGTGACCGCGATCGTCCTCTTCCTCGTCGTGTTCGGGCTCCTGAGCACCATGGTCTGGCCGAAGATCGTCAAGGGCCTTGACGAACGCAACGAGAAGATCGTTGGCGAGATCGCCGCTGCAGAAGAAGCACGCAAGCAGGCGAAGGAAGCACTCGACGAGTACGAGAAGAACCTCGCGGAAGCACGCGCCGAGTCGCAGCGGATGATCGAAGAGACCCGCGCTCAGCAGTCGCAGCTCGCGGCACAGCTCAAGGCCAACGCGGACGCGGAACTTTCCGCGATGCGTGAGAAGGCGCTCGCAGAAATCGACGGCGCCAAGAAGCAGGCACTCAACGAGCTCTACAACGAGTCCGTCAACCTCGCGTCCGTCATGGCGGGCAAGATCCTCCAGCGTCAGGTCACTGTTGAGGACCAGCAGCGCCTCATGGACGAGTCGATCGAGGAGATGAAGTCGGTCAGCTGATCGAGTTCATCATCCCACCCCCCCACCGGTTCGCACGAACGGAGCAACCATGCCGCTGATCGAAGCACAACCCACCGCACTCGCGAAGGTCTACGCCAAGAGCCTCTTCGAGATCGCACACGCCCAGGGCGGGCAGCAGAACGCCGAAGAGATCCTCGGCGAGCTCGAGGACATCATCGAGATCGCACGCAACGATCGTCAGTTCAACGAGCTGCTCGCGTCGCGCCTCATCGACGCCGACAAGCGTGACTCATCGCTCGTCCGTATGTTTGACGGCAAGGTCTCCCCGCTGACCCTCAACTTCCTCCGCCAGCTCAACCGCAAGGGCCGTCTGGCGAACCTGTCGCAGATCGCCGTCGCGATGGACGAGTTCGTCCAGGAGCAGTTCGGGCGTATCGAGGTCGATGTGTTCACCGCGGCCCCCATCAGCGCCAACGAGCTTGAGAGCGTCCGCAAGCGCCTGAGTGATTCGCTCGGCAAGGATGTGATCATGCATCCCTACACCGATTCAACGATGCTCGGGGGGATCAAGCTCCGCATGGGCGACCAGCTCATCGACGCGTCCATCCAAGCAGAACTCCGCCGCATGCGGGACAACCTGCTCAATAAGGGTGCGGGCGAAGTCCGCGGGCGCTCGAGCGAGATGCTCGAAGACTGAACTAAAACAATCGAATCCAAATACAACGAACGGGCCCCGAGGCCCGTTTTTTTCTGCGCGTTGCGTATGATTGAGTAGTTACCGAAAGGATTGCCAGATGCCAAAGAAATCGATCGAGCAGACTGAAGTTGCAGGACAGCGTGTACTCATCCGTGTGGATTTCAATGTCCCCCTCGACGGCGACAGGATCACGGATGATCGACGCATCGTCTCCGCGATCCCCACGATCAAGTCCGTCATCGATCGCGGCGGAAAGGCGGTCCTCATGTCCCATCTGGGACGCCCGGAGGGCAAGGGGTACGAGTCCTCTCAATCCATGGCTCCCGTCGCGAAGCGGTTGGGCGAACTGCTCGGCAAGGATGTCACGATCCCCGCACAGACATGCAAAGACCCCGCAGTCAAAGCCGCGGTTGACGCGATGAATGACGGCGATGTGATCCTTCTCGAGAACCTGCGTTTCCACGGGTGCGAGAAGCGAAACGACGCAGAGTTCGCAGCACAACTCGCAGACCTTGCGGATGTCTATGTCAACGACGCGTTTGGCACCTGCCACCGTGAGCACTGCTCCATGGTTGGTGTTCCCTCCGCGATGGGCTCCAAGCCCAAGGTCGCAGGGTTCCTCGTCGAGAAAGAGATCGCGTACCTGAGCGATGCGCTCAATAACCCCGTCCGCCCGTTCTGCGTGATCCTCGGCGGCGCGAAGGTCTCCGACAAGCTCCCCGCGATCGAGAACCTCCTCCCCAAGGCGGACCACATTCTCGTTGGCGGGGCGATGGCGTACACCTTCCTCAAAGCGCTCGGCCACGATGTCGGAACCTCGCGCGTCGAAGAAGACATGGTCGACGAGGCCAAGCGGATCATCGAGCTCGCGGCGGAATCCAAGACCGATCTGCATTTCCCCGAGGACCATATCTGCTCGACGATCTTCGCGGAGAAAGCCGGGGATATTGAGGTTTTCGACGATCAGATCAAAGATGGATATATGGGATTGGACATCGGTCCCAAGACCGCAGCCCGCTATACCCAGATCATCAAGAGCTCCAAGACGATCGTGTGGAACGGGCCGATGGGCGTGTTCGAGTGGATGCCTTTCAAAATGGGCACGAAACTCGTCGCGGAGGGCGTGGCGGACGCAACCGCGGCCGGATCGACCTCGATCGTCGGCGGCGGTGATTCCGCGGCAGCGGCCGAGCAGTTCGATGTCGCCGACAAGCTCTCGCATGTCTCCACCGGCGGTGGTGCAAGCCTCGCCATGCTCGAGGGCAAGGCCTTCAAAGCGGTCGATCTCTTGGACGACGCATGAATCCCCCCCGCCGGTACGATCTCGTCCCCGGGCGGGTGCTGGCGAATCAGTACATCGTCGAGTCTCTGCTCGGGCGTGGGTATGAGGGTGAGGTATATCTCGTCCGCGAGGTCCTCACGGGCGCACATCGGGCCGCGAAGATCTTCTATCCTGATCGGAACCCTGGCAACAATGCGGCGACCCACTACGCGAAGAAGCTCGAGCGGCTGCGTGATTGCTCGATCCTGATCCAATATCACCACGCGGTGCAGATCCGGCTCCGTGGACAGCCCGTCAGTGTGCTGATCTCGGAGTTCGTGGACGGGATGCTCCTGCCCGACCTGCTGTCGCAGTATCGCGGGAAGCGGATGCCCCCGCACGAGGCACTCACGGTTCTCCATGCCATCGCGTCGGGGCTTGCGGAGTTGCACGAGAAACGCGAATACCACGGCGATCTCCATGCAGGCAATGTCCTCGTGCGTCGCCGGGGGGTGCACTTCGATATCAAACTCGTCGATATGTACGATCGAGGTCGAGCAAACAGGTACCACATCCAGCAGGATGTATGCGATATCGTGCGGATCTTGTACGACCTCGTCGGAGGTCGACCGTTTTACGCATCGCAACCGGATGTGATCAAGCGGATCTGCCTCGGGCTCAAATGCACCCTGATTATTCAGCGTTATCCGACGGCGTGGCATTTGTGCCGGCACCTCGACACCTTTGAGTGGTGACCCCCCAGATCCGGGAGTAGGAAATTTAATCGTTTTCATTCGGCATTCACCGGCTACTCACGCCGCCCCGTGAACATGTGTATCAGTGAGGACGGGTTTGTCCTCAACAAGACACATGCAACCTTGAGGAGGTGCACGATGAGTAAGGTAGTCACAGCAGTTTTCAGTACCGACACGAACGCAGCGGGAGCATTGGAAACCCTCGTCGCCCACGGATTCGACAGCGGAGATATCAGCCTGGTCGCATCCGAAAACTTCGATAAGGATT
Organism: Phycisphaerales bacterium UBA1910; assembly: GCA_002337545.1. Classification (GTDB taxonomy): domain Bacteria; phylum Planctomycetota; class Phycisphaerae; order Phycisphaerales; family UBA1924; genus UBA1924. The sequence continues at coordinate 10,791 of DDGE01000006.1, forward strand.
CTTTCGGCGTCGAAACACACTCGAAGCTCGCGGAAGGAACCGCGGTCGGGGCGACGCTTGGCGGCGCAACAGGTGCCGTCATTGCAGGACTCACCGCCGTTGGCGCTGTCGCCACTGGCGGGATCGGGCTGGTTGCTGCGGGTCCGCTTGTCGCCGCGCTGGCTGGTGCTGGTGCCGGGGCCGCGGGCGGCTCGGTGCTCGGCGGGCTGATTGGCTCGGCCATTCCAGAGCACGAGATCAAGCATTACGAGGACGCGATCGAGAAGGGTCATGTGATGATCGGGGTGAACTACGAGAACTCTGACCAGTGCGACAAAGCGAAGGACATCTTTGAGCAGTTCGATGCAGAGAAGATCTCGCACGCCTGAATCAGCTCCAGCAGAACCCATCATCCGCTCACCCACGCAACTCCGAAGGAGAAGCACCTATGTCAGTCAAACTCGACTCACTCCAGAGAGTCTTCGTCGCCCAGCTCAAGGACATGTACAGCGCGGAGCATCAGCTGCTCGATGTACTCCCCCGCCTGCATGAAGCCGCGACGAGCCAGAAACTCAAAGACGCGTTCCGCGAGCACATGGAAGAGACTCAGGGGCAGATCGCACGCATCGACAGCATCTTCGAGACCCTTGACTTCGAACCCGGCGGGCACCGATGCGAAGCGATGGACGGCCTAGTCAAGGAAGCCAAAGAGATCATCAATGAAGACGGCGAACCGGAAGCGAAGGATGCTGCACTGATCTGTGCCGCTCAGAAAATCGAGCACTACGAGATCGCGACCTACGGGTCTCTCCGTGCATACGCCCGGGTGCTAGATCTCGATAAAGCCTACAAGCTGCTCCACAAGACCCTTGAAGAGGAGCGAAGCGCGGATTCGCTCTTGACCGATCTCGCCGAGAACACAATCAATCGGCTCGCGATGCTTGCTGCAAACTGATCATCACCACATTTCTATGACTCTCACTCTCTCCAGAACCCCGCTTGCGGGGTTTTGTCGTTGTCGTGTTCGTGGCGTGCCCAAACCAGTATGACGAGGCGACGAAGGAGCGATTCAAGGTTCAAGTCGGGTTCAATCGCATTGCTGGGCAAACGATGTCAGGAAATCGGATACATCGAAGAAATCAAACACCCGATCCCCGTTCAGATCCGCCTCTTCGTTCTGGTTGAGGTAATGCTCCAGGAAGATCGAGACATCGAAGAAATCCTTGCTCCCGTCGCCGTTGTAGTCTGTGCGGATACAGTCGAGATGTGAGTAAAATAAACTTGAAACATAGCGAGACCCGGACTCTGATGGATGTGCCCCGGGCCCTAGGAACGATGGGTCTAAGGAGATCAACGATTGTTCAATGAGTGATTGAAAATCAAAGTGCCCCCAACCTCTCTTCTCAGCTAGGGCTGCAAGCGCTTGATTCATCGCAGTGAACCGCAAACTCGGGTACACAGCATTGGCATTTGGCGGCGTACAAAGTATGACTCGTGGTTCGGCCAAGTTGTTTGAAAACGATGCAGCTATCGCCCGGTCGGTGACTCGCTCGATGCGTTCGATCCAGATTGGTTCTAACACCCCGTTCCATTCATCGGGTTCCGCATTTTGTCCAATCCAGATCATCAGTGTGTTCACCTGACGGGGGGCCTGTTGAAGATAATCGCCAAGTAGTTCATCGTCCAGATGCTCATCATGGTCCTTTGCTGTATAGCCACCAACCGAGATACTGTCGAGATAAAACCCTATATCATCCAGTGATTTATCTTCGCGAAATAGCACATGATCACCCCATGCGAGTGATGCTCCGCTCTCGTCCCCATCATCATTGTTTGAATCTCCACGCAAAAGCAGCCCAACTCTTGAAGTAGGCACTTTGGGAAACGCAAGATCAACATACTCTAGCCCAACGCGACTAGATCCGAGTTGAACATCGATCTCCTCGTCTATATCAAACTCTCTAACATTGTTGCCAGCATCATGATCGTGATCTGATAATTTTGCCAACGAGAACGAACGCAGTGATGAAGCCTGATCGCTTATCAAAAATGAAGTTCTTAAAACCAGCGTTGATCCAGTTGCCCATTCTTCCGCACTCTGATAGATGCCTTCGAGATTAGTGATGCCAACTGATGCGACGCGTCCAGTTTCAAGCAGCGCACCACCCTCTATGATCTGGAACTCATTTCTCGGCCCAGGGATCGCAACCTGCTGACCTGCGACATCATCAGTAGGAATCGCGACATATACTCCACCGCCAACAAGTTGGTTCGGTTGTCCGCCACTGTACATTGTGTATTGATGAACACCCGTGTTCCCTGGTGAACCAGCAATTCTGAAGCCGCACAACTCGACACTCTCTGGCAGCTCGAGGATCATTCCTTCGAAGTAAGATACGAAGGTTAAATCACCTCGAGGATTTGTGGTCGAGTCTCCAATAATCAGAATGGAACTACGAGATGAGTAAACATCTCTTGCGAATTTGGCGTTTTCAAATTGTACATCGTAAGCACCGATAACCCAAGTGCTTGAACACCCAATCGCCATCAAACAAATACGAATTGTGTCGCCAAGACCCATGAGAGTCCTCTCTCTCCACAAAAATCCAGTGTCTCTGTGTTAAAGGTAACTCATAATCTGTGAGATTCAATGCCATGTGTATCGAAAAACTCCCTCAGTAGCTTCACGAACAAGAGCGGCACGGACTTCTACCAGAACCTCGATAACTTTCCGCCTATCTTCGATCAAACAGCTTCTCAAGTTCCTCGATCGTTAATCGGACTGTCGTCGGGCGTCCATGCGGGCAGGAGCCGGATCGCTCGTGTTCCTCGCGCAGACGCATGATCGCTGCGAGCTCGTCCTCGCTCAGCGCGTCGCCAGCCTTAATCGCGGCCTTACAAGCCATCATATCGAGGACTTCGTGGAGCGCTTCTTCCGAATCGGGCACGAATCCCTCGGCATCGATCCGTTCGAATAACTCTCGCAGGAATGGTTCGGGCTCGACCTTGCGTGAAAGGAGGAAGCTCGGGACGGAATGCACCCCCACACTCTGAGGCCCCATCGGCGCCGCCTGGATTCCGATCCGTTCGAGGAGCTGTCCCAACTCGTCGAATACATCGACAACGCTGCTGGGGACTTCGATCACGATGGGTATGAGCAACGCCTGCTGTTCGAGCGCCCCATTCCCCGTTACGCGTGCGATGAGTTTGTTGAACATGACCCGCTCATGCAACGCGTGCTGATCGATGATGAGCACCCCCCGCTCATCCTGTGCGAGCAGGAAACTCGAGTGCACCTGCAGCACCTGATCCACGCGTCGAATACGGGGCAGCTCGCCGGGTTCGATTGGGGTTGGATCGAACGACGGGCCTGCAGGCACGGGGGCAGGCGATCGCTCGAGAACCTCGCGGATCGAGTCACGAACACTCGTTTCATCTCGAGTATCCTCCGGTGCTCGTCGAATGAACTCGACGAGTTCGTCCGTTTGTTTCTCGATCGTCTTCGCCCGCTCGATCGGATCGATCGTTGGCGTCAGCGCACTCCCGAACTCCGGGAGTCTCTGGGCGATCGTTGGGGTGACATCGGCGCGTTGGAGTGTCTCACGCACGCCGTGGTAGATCGCTCGATGCACCATGGACTGATCGCGGAAACGAACCTCGAGCTTCGCGGGGTGGACATTCACATCCACAGCCGTCGGCGACATCTCGATCATCAGGACCGCCGTCGGGTGACGCCCGGGCTCGATTAGCCCGCGATAGGCCTCGCGGATCGCGTGCTGGACGGTCTTGTCGCGGATGGTCCGCCCGTTGAGGAACACATGCTGGGCTTTGGAGTTTGCGCGTGCGATCGAGGGAAGCCCTACGAGGCCCCAGACGAGGATCCCGCGTGCGTCGTCGTACCGATCCACGGAGACCTCGAGGAGTTGATCCGCGAGTTCCTTCCCGACAATAGAAAGCGCCCGATCACGCGGTGATTGCCCGAGTGGGAGATCAAGCTTGACCTTGCCATCCCCGATGCAGCGAAAGGCGATGGACGGGTTGGCCATCGCGAGATCACGCAGCCATTCGACGCATCGGGTCTGTTCGGTCGTCTTGGTTCGAAGAAACTTGCGCCGCGCGGGGGTGTTAAAGAACAGATTTCGGACTTCGATCGTGGTCCCAACAGGGCACCCGATCGGACGCGGTTCGCCCATCGTCTCGCCCTCGGCTTCGATGATGCGGCCCTCGTCCTCCCCGATTGCGCGGGAGCGGATCGTTACGCGTGCAACGGAGGTGATGGATGCGAGCGCCTCGCCTCGGAATCCCATCGTGCCGATCCGATCCAGGTCCTCTGCTTCGGATATCTTGCTGGTTGCGTGTGGTGTCAGTGCGAGGGTCATCTGTTCGGGCGCGATGCCGTGCCCGTTGTCGGAGATGCGGATGAGCTCCACGCCGCCCTCCTCGAGTTCCACCTCGATCCGGGTCGACCCCGCATCGATCGAGTTCTCGACGAGTTCCTTGAGCACGGACGCGGGGCGTTCGATCACCTCGCCGGCCGCGATCTGATTCACAAGGAGCGCAGAGAGTTTTCGGATCTGCGTTTGGGGTTGAGATTGGGTTTCCGCGGGAGACATCCGAGAACTCTACACACGCCCCAGTCGGAAAAGGCGGTCGCGAAGGGCGAAAAACGACCCGATCCGGTACACGATTCCGACGATCGGAACCGATACCATCCTGCATGAGCGACACCATCTTCTCCAAAATCATCCGCGGCGAGATCCCCTCACACAAGGTCTACGAGGACGATCATGTGATCGCGATCCTTGATATCGCACCTCTATCACTGGGGCACACGCTGGTCATTCCCAAGGAACCCGCTACGACGCTTCACGAGCTCGGTGATGACCACGCCGCGGCTGTGGGCCGCGTGCTCCCCCGTATCGCACGGGCAATCATGAAAGTGACTGGCGCCGAGTCATACAACATCCTCCAGAATAATGGCGAGACGGCAGGCCAGGCGGTCATGCATGTGCACTTCCACATCATCCCCTGCATGCCGGGCGCATCTTCGGGCGAAGGATTGGACAAGAGCTGGAACGCAACTTCTCCGAGTCAGGACGAGTTGCTCGATACTGGCAAGAAAATCAAACGCCTGCTTTAGCTGCCGCAAGAGCCATCTTCTGAGAGTGTGTGGGGCATTGCTCGCAGATGCGTCGTTTGCGCGATTGGCAGCGTCTTATATCCTGCTCCTGTATCGATTGTGATGGAATCGAAGGGGTCCATATGCTCGACCCTTCCGTGGTACATGGTGTGATCATGCATAAAGGAACGGTATGTACCGATCATCGCATTGAAATGCTCGTAGTAGCTTCTGATCGCACGCTCGTCGCACGATGTCAGCCACTCACTCAGTGATGTGACGAGTTGGCACAGGACATCGAATCGCGACACCTTGAGCCCCAGCCCTGCAAATGAAACGGCTCGTTGAGCAAACTCGCTGGACCAGTCCCGGTCATGCTGATTGCAGTTGATCCCGATCCCCACGAGCGAGAGCCCGTCTCGGTTCTCGATCAGAATCCCACCGATTTTTCGTTCCTGTTCGTCGTCTCGCACAACGATGTCGTTGGGCCATTTGATCCCTGGTCGCATGGTCCGAGGCATAAATGTGGAAACGGTTTCGTGCACTGCGCACGCGACGCAGGCGGAAAGTCGAATCGCGTCTGCACAGCACGCCTTGAGCACGAATGTGCAGGGCAGCGTGGCCCGGTTTCCGTCATCCCAACGCCGACCATTCGAACCGCGTCCATTGTTCTGGCGTGATGCCACGAGGAGCAGACCGGGCTGACTCTGTGCAAATCGGAGCGCGGCATCCTGTGTGCTGTCCGTGGATTCGATCACGACGACACGAGACACGACGCTTTGCGGAAGGCTGCTGATCAATGTATCGATGCGCCCGGCCCAGGTGGAAATGTCGTCAGTGTAACTCTGGTACATAACTCCCCCACGAAAGGGTGGGAGTCATTCCCGCCCAATCACGAAACTGCATCCAAGCCCAGATCAATGCTCTGGGCTTGGTGAGTAAGGGCACCGATGCTGACTCGATCAACCCCGGACTCGGCAATCGAGCGGAGCGTTCCCCGTGTCACCCCGCCGGAAGCTTCGAGAAGAAGGCTGCTCTCACATGCGTCCCGCATGGCGACCGCTTCTTGAAGCATCTGGGGGGGCATGTTGTCAAGCAGGACGATGTCCAATACCCCTGTAGGAACCGAGAGCACCCCCCTGAACTGATCGAGCGTATCCACCTCGACCTGCACAAACCAGAGTGACGACCCCGTCTCTCTCAAGGTGTACGCAAGATCATGCAGTAGGGTTGCAATCTCATCGGGCGACAAGCCTGCAATATGGTTATCTTTGATCAGAACCGCGTCGTGGAGCCCCAAGCGATGGGTTGTTCCTCCTCCACATCGAACGGCATATTTTTCGAGAACTCGCAGACCAGGGGTCGTCTTGCGTGTATCGCAAATCTGCGCAGGGGTTCCATCCACCATCCGGACATACTCATGCGTAAGGGTTGCAATACCCGCCATGCGTGAGAGCAGGTTGAGCATCGTGCGTTCAAGCGCGACCAGCTCACGCGCATTTCCCTGAATCGTCGCGAGGGCTGCCCCGGGCTCGATGGTGTCTCCATCCTGAATATGCGTCTCGAACTCGAGGTCGTTGTTGGCGCTGAAGACCGCGATCAGGTCCGGGAGAAAGGCAAGCCCGGACGCAATGCCCTCTTCACGAGCACGCAGACACACCTTGCGGGTGTCTGCGGCAGAGAACATGAGCTCTCCTGTGACATCCCGGGCAGGAACCCCCAGGTCCTCATCTCGTGCGAGATTGATCAGGCGATCGATCAGCCCGCCGCGGCGCAGCTGTTGCGCGAAGTCATTGAGTGACAAGTTGTTGGGATCAGTCAATCGATGGCGCTCGCTCTGCATGGGTAATCGTACACACACGCAGGCTATCGCCCTACGATTCGGCTGATACGAACTTCACGAATCGTCGAAGGAAAGGACGCATACATGGGTCTGCTTGAAGGCAAAGTCGGTCTGGTCGTCGGGATTGCGAACGATCGCTCGTACGCGTGGCATATCGCGAACGCGATGCACGAGCAGGGCGCGAAAATCGCGTACGCACACCTGCCCGGCGACAAAAACGCCCGCCGCACCGGAAAAGCGGTTGAAAAGATCCACGATAACCCATGGCTGCACCCCTGCGACGCAGCGAGCGACGAGTCACTCGACGAGCTCTTCGACGCGTACGCGAAGGATCACGATCGCTTGGACTTCCTCGTTCACTCGATCGCGTTCGCGGATCGCGAATGGCTTCAGCCGGGCATGTTCTCCAAAACCCCCCGCAAGGCGTACCTCGACGCGATCGACATCAGCGCGTACACCCTGTCCGCGATGGCCGGGCGTGCTCAGGACCAGATGGCGAAGAATGGCGGCGGATCGATTATGGCTATGTCCTATTACGGGGCAGAAAAGGTCGTCCCCGGCTACAACATCATGGGTGTTGCCAAGGCCGCGCTTGAGTCTACTGCTCGCTATCTCGCGTTTGAGCTCGGTGAGCACAACATCCGTGTCAACACGATCTCAGGCGGGTTCCTCCGCACACTCGCCTCCTCCGCTGTGGGCGGCACGGACAAAATGGATGACGCGGCCAAGGAAAAGGCACCTCTTCGGCGCGGCGTTGAGGGCGGCGATGTGGGAAAAACGGCTGTTTACCTCGCATCGGAACTGAGCTCGGGTGTTACCGGCGAGAATATCTATGTGGACTGCGGGATTAATACCCTCGGGGCGTAATCCGCAAGACCTTCCCCGAATCCCGAATATGTTGCAAACAAATGTGCGTCATCGGCACTTTTTGCTGGTCGCGCATGGGGTAGATAACCGATATGTTGAATATGACCGGAGCTGTCAATAACCTGGCATCGAGCTTAGCGGGCAACCCCGTCTCGGCGAAACAGGCGCAGAAAGCCAAGTCGAGCAAGGAGTTCGAGAAGGCGCTCAAACGCCGACGCGCTCAGGACGAGTATATCGCGCAGGTCGAGCAGATCGATGCGATCCGCAAGCTTGCGGATGCGGATCAGGAAGACGCACGCGAGGATCGAGAACAGCAATCCGGGTATGCCCCTCACGCGCAGAAGCGTCCCCAGACCCCCGGGCGTCTCGATCTGAACGCTTGATATCAGACATACATATCTGCATGAAAAAACGCGAGCCGTTCGGCTCGCGTTTATCGTTTGAAACAGTGATCTGTTTACTTCTTCCCCTCGAAGAAGCGTTTGATCGCATGGACCGTAGTTCCGCGTCCGACAGCGCCAATGGATTCCGTCAGCGGGATCCCCTTGGGGCAGACCTTGACGCAGTTCTGTGCGTTGCCGCAATCGTTGACCCCACCGGGGCCAGAAAGCGCGTCGTATCGTTCACCTTTCAATCGCTTACCAGTGCCGTGCTCGTTGAAGAGTCGGGCCTGCGAGATCGCGTGGGCACCCACGAAGCTCGTATCCCACTTCTCGGGGTCCTCTTCCTTGTTGTACTGCGGGCATGCTTCGAGACAGCACCCACAGCTCATGCACTCGGAGAGGGCATAGCGCATCTGCTGATGATCTGGTGATTCCTTCGGACCGGCGCCCATGTTGTATGTGCCGTCGATCGGGACCCACGCCTTCACACGAGTGAGAGCGTTGAATAGGCGATCGCGATCAACCCATAGGTCTCGGATAACCGGGAACTTGCTCATGGGCTCGAGGGTGATGACATCGCCCTCCAGTGGTGCGTACTCGTCGATGAGGCACGAGCAGGACTGACGCACGCGGCCGTTGATGACCATGGTGCAGGCACCGCAGACCTCTTCGAGACACCCGGAGTCCCAGACGACCGGGGTTGTCTTTGTGCCCTCAGTGGTGATCGGGTTCGCCGCGATGAGCTTGAGCGACGAGATGACATTCGCGCCCTGCTCAACGGGGACCTTGAACGACTCCCAGCGGTTCGGTTTGCCCGGTCCGTCGCAGCGCTTGATCTTGAAGATCACGGAGCGTCCCTCGACCGCTTTCTTGCGGTTTACGCGTCGCATGTCTGCGTCGAATGCGTGTGCTTCTGCATCACTCATGGGTCGTATCCTTTCGGTTGCTCCTGCATCGAGCAGCCAGATTCAAATCGTGTTGTCTCCGCCTTACGCCTTCGCTTCTGCGACCTGCTTGGGGGGGATCTTCTCTTTGTTCGTTCCGGAATCCACCTTGCCGTAGTTGCGGGGTCGGAGCTTGACGAGCCCTGCCTTGACGGGCATGAACTCGATATCGCTCTTATTGGTGTCGGAGTTGAACTTCGCAACGGAAGCCTTCCAGAACTTGTCGTCGTCACGCTCGGGGAAGTCCGTGCGGTAGTGCGACCCGCGGGACTCCTCTCGCAGCAGCCCGGCCTTGGCGATCGCCTCGCCCAAGATGATCATGTCGCCAACGGATCGGGCAAAGCTCAGGGACTGGTTGGTCCACATCGCGCCGTCGCCGAGTTCCATGCGGGTGTAACGGTCCCAGAGCTCGTCGAGCTTGGCGAGGCACTTTTCGAGACGCGGGCCGGTCTTGACAACCGTCGATGCCGCGTTCATCTCTTCGCCGAGCTCGTTGGCGATCTGGTATGGGTTGAGGGCCTGATCGCCCTTGCCCGTATTGACTGAGGACATGATCTTGTCATGCTTATCCTGCTCGCTCTTCTCCGCCTGATCGAAGAGCGTCTGCGGAAGCTCGCTCGCGGGGGCCTCGACACCCTCACGGACATAGTTCACGACTGACACCCCGTTGCACAGCCCGTCGAAGATACAGCTCAGGAGCGCGTTCGCACCCAGTCGCGTTGCGCCGTGATAGGCGAAGTTGACCTCGCCGAACGCATAGAGCCCTTTGAGATTCGTCATGGCGTTGTTGTGCGCACCGATCGTGAGTCCGTGCCCAAGCTGTGCATCGATCGGGATCGGGTTGCCCGGCTTGTGCTCACCCATTGGTTGATCGGGCTGATAATCGCCGGGGGTGTAGGTGGTCCAGAGTCCGCCCATCGTGTAATGCACGGCCGGGAAGATCCGCATCGGGGTGTAGCGTGGATCGTCGCCCACGAACTTCTCGTAGATGTCCATGATCCCGCCGAGCTTCTGGGTCAGGTACTCGGGGTCACGATGTGTGAGATCGAGGTAGACCTGGTTGGTCCCGTTGATCCCCATGCCCTCGTTGACACAGACATCGAAGATCTCACGCGTCGCAATATCGCGAGGCACGAGGTTCCCATACTTTGGGTAACGCTCTTCGAGGATGTAGTACCGCTCGTTTTCGGGGATGTCGTTGGGTCGGCGGGTATCGCCCTTCTTCTTGGGGACCCAGACGCGGCCGCCCTCGCCGCGTGCGGACTCGGACATGAGCCGGCACTTGTCCGCTCCGGGGATCGCGGTCGGGTGGACCTGGATCATCTCGGGGTTGCCGTACCATGCGCCCGCCTGGTAACAGCGTGACGCGGCACCACCGGTACAGATGATGGAGTTGGTGGACTTGCCGAACACGAGCCCGCACCCGCCGGTCGCCATAACGACGGCGTCCGCACGGAACGAGCGGATCTGCATTGTCCGCATGTCCTGGGCCACGATACCGACGCACCGCTTGTCCTCGCCCTCACCCTCGGTGATCGGCCAGAGGAACTCCCAGAACTCCATCTTGTTGACCTTGCCCTCGGCGGCGAAGCGGCGGGTCTGCTCGTCGAGCGCGTAGAGCAGTTGTTGCCCTGTCGTCGCGCCAGCAAAGTGAGTTCGCTTAAAGAGCGAGCCACCAAACAAGCGTAGATCGCGGAATCCCTCGCTTGAGCGGTTGAACGGCACGCCCATCCGATCGAGGAGATCGATGATCTTGGGTGCCCAGTTCGCCATCTCGAGGACGGGATGCTGGTCGTTGAGGAAGTCCCCCCCGATGAGGGTCTCGTCGAAATGCTGGTACTCGGAATATCCCTGCTGGCGTGCGACTTCGTTGCACGCGTTGATGCCGCCCTGGGCACACACAGAGTGCGATCGCTTGACGGGGACCATCGAGAACAGGTCCACCGGGACGCCCGCTTCGGCGATGCGGACAGATGCCGCGAGACCCGCGAGTCCCCCACCGACGACAATCACTCGTTTTTCATCAGCCATGGCTTTGCCTTTACTTTCGTGCTTCTGATCGGGGATTAACCGTCGGTGTTGTCGTGCTCAACCGCGGCTGTCTCGGCGTGCGTTTCGTCGTGGAGTTCGGCGGGGTATTCTTCACCCGAGAGCATGGATTCTTCGATCGCACGCGCCTTGTCGTAATCGAGGGTTGCGAATCCGATCACCGAAGCCCAAGCCATGAGCATGAGCGCTGCCCCCAAGCCCGCACACACAACTCCCCAGCGTTTCTGTGCGGGGCGTGAAATCGTGAATCCCCAAGTGATCGCAGCCGTCCAGAGCCCGTTGGCGAAATGGAAGACGAGCGCTGAGACGCCGACGAAGTAGAAGATCGAGATCGCGATGCCGGATGCCTGCATGCCATCGGTTGTGCTACCCTGCAGCGCTGCGGCGAGGGTCGAAGACGCGTACTCGTGAGACCACTGTGTCCCCCCCGGAACGAGGAAAGACCAGCCCCAACGAAGCGTTGCGATGTGGTAGAAGATGAAGAAAATCCCGAAATACCCAGTGAGTCGCTGGAGTAGATAGCGGGTGTTGCCACCGTACTTATACGAGCCGTTGTTCGGCTTACCACTCATCGCGTAGTACACGCCCAGGATCGAATGGAACGCGATAGAGACCCAGAGGGTGACTTCGATCAAGAGGAGCAGCGGCGCCTCGTTAATGAAGGTTACCTCGTGCTGGAATGTTGAGATCGCACGATCAAACCACCCATCTCCGTGTGCTCTGCTGTTGAGTCCACCCCACGCGATTGTGGAGTTTGTCGTGAGATGCATGATCAGGAACACGCCGACGGGAACTATCCCTGTAAGCGAGTGCAATCGACGCAGGAGAAAGTGATGTTGCTGAAGGGGTCCGTCTGGGTTGCTCACCTTGAGACTCCGGGTTCGGTTGTTTAAGCCCGATTGGGCATGTGAGCGATGATGCTCGTTCGTTGAATATTGGGTGTATCGGCTAAATTGAGTTCGACGGCCCAACCGGAAAAGATCCGGTAGAACCGATCAAATCTTCAGATCTGGGCCAGAACCCGCGTTGGGATTGATCGACCCGGCGACATTGGGATCCTGCATCTGCTGGAGGGTCCCGTCGGCGGCGGCCTGCTCAACAGCTTTGGCGACCTCGACGAAAGTCATACGGAGTTCGTTGAGAGTCCCGTCAATCATCTGCTGCTCTTCATCGCTCAAATTGCCCTTGGTCTTTTCCTGGACCACAGCGAGCAGATCGATGTTGAGCTTGGCCACTTCAAGCGACACCATGGATCGCCCGGACTGATCCGGGATCGCCCCCATGTACATCAGCGCTTGTGTCGCGAACAAGGAAATAAGTTCTTTAAATCCGAGCTGCTCGGGGATCCCGCCTGCGGCTCCGGCCTGCTCGGCCTTCTCTTTTTCCGCTGCAGCGAGTTTCTCTTTTTCAGCCTTGGCCGAGGACTTCCAGTCGTCGTCCACGATGATTTTCGGGGTATCCGGGTCGGACATATCCGCCTCCATTCGGTTATCATCCATCATAGCGCCCAAGGGCATGAAAGCACACGACATGATCCGTAATACACAATGCACAACCCCGGCTCAGACACTTGCGTTTACCCTGATCGCGGGTGCTTCGCTGCTCTCGACGGGATGTTCCTTCGACAAGGTCGGCGGCGCACGCACCGAGAACCCCGAGCGACTCAATATCACGGATTTCAGAGGGGAGCAGGCAGAGCAGGTCGCCCCTCCAACCGCACCCGAGCAGGCCAGCGCCGCGCCAACGAGCAGGCAGAACTCCGTCTGGCAGAACTCATCGAACACGAACGCGGACGGTGTGACCCTTGCCCGATCTGCCCCGGTCGCCCGACCGGTCGAGATCGAGAACCCAACGCAGTCCGTGGCCCGAGACAACGGTATCGGGTCATTGCAACTGCTCGACGCGAAGATCGGGGATGTGAACGGGAAGCCGGTTTTCACCAGCTCATTCTTCTCTCCGATCGAGGATCGATTGCTCGCCGAAGCACAACGACTGAGCCTGAACGATTGGCGGGCGAGCGCAGGGCGGATCATCGCTCAGCGTCTCGATGGCATCATCGCCGACGAGTTGCTCCGAGCCGAGGCGCTCGCGGCACTCTCCCCAACTCAGCGTGTGGGGCTTCAGGCATTCCTGAGTAACTTCCGCAACAATCTGCTCTCGGAGAACCTTGGGAGCTCGCAACTCGCTGAGCGGCGCATACTTGAGCAAGAGGGATTGACACTCGATGAAGCGCTTCGTCAGAAAGAAGTAGACACGCTCGTTCAGCTCACCCTCATCCGTGAGATCAATCGGCGGGTCAATGTGTCGTGGCGTGATATCCGTCAGCGTTACGAACGCGATATCGATCAGTTCGCCCCGCCACCCTCGGCTGTCTTGCGGGTCATCCGAGCGTTCAAGGACGAGGACGAGATCGTGAACGAAATCACGAGCCGTCTTGAGAACGGTGACTCCTTCATAGAAATCGCTACCAGCGATCTCAACAACTACAGCACTGAAACCGAGGGGGTCCTGAAAAAGCAGCTTGAGGATAGCTTCGAGGAAACCCAGTTCTTCGGGCGCGACGAGTTGAATGATGCGGCCCACAACCTCTCGATCGGTGAACATACCGGCCCTGTCGAGTTAGGCTCGAGCTATTACTGGATCCTCTATGAGGATACGGAGCAGGAAGTCATCTCGCTCTATGACGCTCAGCTGGCGATTCAGCGTGAGCTGACTTTCGAGCGACGCGAGGATGCACGGGATCAGTATCTTTCTCGGTTGCAGGAGCGTGCACGCGTGTCGTCGCGCGACGAAGTGCTGATGCGGTTGTTCGAGATCGCGGAAGAGCGATACGCCCCAACCTCGCCGCGATGAGACTCTGGCATCGATCTCAACCTCGGCGTGAGCCATCCGTGTGGAAACAGGGTGAACGAGCCGCAGAAAAATACCTGAAACGCCGAGGCATCCGCACAATAGAGCGAAACATCCGTTTGCCACACGGCGAAATCGATCTGCTGTGCGTTGAACGCCGGTCGGGCACGATCGTGGTTGTCGAGGTGAAAGCACGCAAATACGCGGAGGCAGGTGCACAGGGAATCGACCCGACCGCGAATATCACTGCCAGAAAACGGGCCAAGCTCGTCTCACTTGCGAAGTCGATCAAGAAAGTGCCGCGGTATCAGTCTCGCCCGATTCGGATCGATGTTGTGTCCGTGCGATTTGTGCACGGGCAGCGATTGCCCGAAATTCGACACTACCCCGGCTGCGTCAGCGATTCCTGATCCTCGTCTTCGTCTGCCGACGAGGATTCATCATTTTCCGCAAGGTCTTCTACGCGTTCATACTGTGATGGCGGACGGAGAGCACCACGGAACTTGGCTTCGAGCTTGGCCTCTTCGTACTCATGTTTGTCGATGCTCGTGGGGATGATCAACGAGAACATGGATCCCGATCCGAGCTCTGACACAAGCTGGATCTCACCCTGAAGCAGTCTCGCCAGTTCCATGACGATCGCGAGCCCGAGCCCCGTCCCTGCGTGTTTGCGTGTGTGGGACGAGTCGACCTGTTGGAACTTATCAAAGATCCGTTTCTGATCATCGGGCGCGATGCCCTCACCGTTATCGATGACGGAAATCCGCACACGATCTTCGCCCGTTCCATCGTCGCGCATGGGCTCGGCACGGAGGATGATCTCCCCTTGATCGCCGTCGTTACCCGTGAACTTCACCGCGTTGGACAAGAGGTTAAAGATGATCTGCTGGAACTTTTTCGCATCCGTCTCGACAATCGGGAGATCGAGCGAGACATCGAGTCGGACCGTGATCCCCTTCTTTCGCGCGAGCGGATGGATCAGCCCAACGAGCGCCTGACAGGTATCCCCGAGACTGATGGGCGCGAGATTGAGCTCGACGCGTCCCGCTTCGATTTTCGCCATCTCCAGCAGGGATTCGATCATTTCCAGGAGTGTCCTCCCAGCACTGACGATGTTGACCAGGTAGCGTTCGCGCTTGTTGAGCTCGCCCGACTCCTGATTCATCTCGCGACCGGGGCCCGGCGTCGGAACCATATCATCCTCGGCGGCCTCCGCGATCTCCTTGCGAGCGATCTCCAGCAGCAGCTCCGCGAACCCGATGATCGCGTTCAGTGGCGTGCGGAGTTCGTGCGAGACGCTCGCGAGGAACTCACCCTTGAGGCGTGCGGACTCGAACAGCGCCGTATTGGCCTCCGCGAGTTCCGCGAGCTTTATGTCCATCGCCTTGTTCGCGTCACGGAGCTGATCCCGCTGACGCGTCAACGCGGCGAGCATCAGGTTGATTGTCTCCGCGAGTTCCTCGAACTCATCGCCCGTATCGATCTGGCACCGGGTCTCCAGATCCCCGTCTCGAACCAACTCCGCGGTTTTCTGCAGGGATGCGACCGGGCTCAGGATCAGCCGATTGATGATCGTGACATACACCACGAGCGCCACCGCGAGGACGACCGCGCCCGCGATGAAGACATACAACAGGTTCACGACAAGCAACCACCCCGCGCCGTCCGCGCGGTGCTCGAGCAGGACGACACCGGTCACCTGAGCGTTGCTGTCTCGAACCGCGCGGGCGTAGCGATACACCCGGTTCCACCCGCTCCAGTCCGCATCGAAGTGCTCGACCCGGGTGGTGGATTGATTGAAACGCTGCATCGCGCGGGCAAGGAATCGGTTGTCCTCGAGCATCGCATCGGCCTGATTCCGGGTGAATGACTGGATCGTCGCGCCAGAGGCCTTGATCTGTTCAGACGGCTCTCCGGGGTCGTTATCATGGATCCAAGTCGCATACACCGTCCGGGCGAGTTCGAGTTCACCCGTCCCCACGAGCCCGTTCATCCGTAAAAGGGGCAGGGATAGCGCAATCGTGATAACGAGGGCCGTCGCCCCCCCTACCAGCAGCAGGCACTTGGTCGCCAGGGACAGCTCCCCAAACCAATCCCGGATGTCCTCGATCGTGGTCACTGCACCGAGTGTATCCCAAGTTGCGAGCAAGGGTTGGGTATCGTGGGTTCTGCGCGTACACTACCCGTCCATGCCACAGAAAACTGTATATCTTGAGACCTTCGGCTGCCAGATGAACGAGCTCGATTCCGAGCTCGTCGCGGGTTCCCTCGGTGCCCTCGGGTACACCTTTACCCGTGACGCCAAGGACGCGGACATCGTCCTCTATAACACCTGCTCCGTGCGTGAACGGGCAGAACAGAAGGTCTGGTCACGCCTGGGCGATATGCGTAACGCGAAGCACGATAAGCCCGACCTCGTTGTTGGCGTGCTCGGGTGCATGGCCGAGCGGGACGGCAAGGACCTGATCGCACGCATGCCCGTCGTCGACATCATGTGCGGCCCGGCCGAACTCGACAAGCTCCCCGAGCTCCTCGACAACGCGGTGCGGACCAAGTCATCACTCGCACAGGACGATCCGGATGTCGCCCGCAGACGCAGCGCCAAGCAGGTCGCCCTGCAGGGTGCCGCCTCGCGACGATCATCGACCCTTGCCGCGGCGGGCGACTCGCTCGAATCGCTCGATCTGGGACGCATGGTCTCGCCCATTGATACTGATGGGCGACGCAGCGCGTATGTCCGCATCACCCGCGGGTGCAACAAGTTCTGCACCTACTGCGTGGTGCCTCATACCCGCGGCGCGGAGATCCATCGTCCGCCTCAACACATCATCGACGAGATCAAGGCCCTCGCGGATACCGGGATCATCGAGATCACNNTGCGGACCAAGTCGTCACTCGCAAGCGATGACCCGGATAAGGCCCGTCGACGGTCCGCCAAACAGGTCGCGCTCCAGGGCAGCGCCTCGCGCCGATCCTCGACCCTCGCAGCCGCGGGCGATTCGCTCGAATCGCTCGATCTCGGCCGCATGGTCTCGCCGATCGATNNGATACCGGGATCATCGAGATCACGCTGCTCGGGCAGACAGTGAACCACTACCGGTACGAGCACGACTCCGCCGTCACGCTCGACGGCGTTCTTCAGCCGCAGAAGGGACGGACCTACAAGGGGTCGCACCACCGCGACGCGTTCGCGGGCGCGAACACCACGACCTTCGCGGACCTGCTTTACCGCATCCATGAAGAGGTCCCCGCGATCCAGCGCCTGCGATTCGTGACGAGCTACCCGCGTGACTTTGGGAACGATGTCCTCGAGGTCATCCGAGACTGCCCGCGGATCTGCCGGTACATCCATGTGCCCGCCCAGACGGGTTCAAACCGGATGCTCAAGATGATGAACCGCGGGTACACGATCGAGGAGTACAACGAGTTCATCGATCGTGTTCGAGAGCACCTCGATCAGCCGGAGATCGGGCGGCCGCTCATGCTCTCGGGCGACATCATCGTTGGATTCCCCACGGAAACCGATGAGGATCACGAGCTGACCAAGCAGATGCTGGTCCGCAGCCGCTACAAGAACTGCTTCATCTTCAAGTACTCACCACGCCCCGGAACCGTCGCGTACGACAAGATTCCCGATGACATCCCCGACGCGATCAAGCGCAGCCGAAACAACGAGCTGCTGGCCATGCAGACGGAGATCTCCGACTCGATCGCCCATGAACAGATCGGGCGTGAGTTCGATGTGTTCGTCGAGGGGTTGTCGCGACGCGAGCACAAAAAGCGAGGCACCGACATCAAGCCCGGCTCGGGCATGGTCGGCATCACCGTGAACGGTGCGGCATCCAAGGCACCCGTCGCGGTAATCGATGAAACACCCATCGGCGAAACCGTCCAGCTCTCCGGACGGACCGATGGTGACCTGATCGTCTTCTTCGATGTGCCCAGCGATGGTGAGAAGAAGCCGAGCGATTACATCGGGCAGATGGTCCGCGCGAAGATCACGGCTGCGGATCGGCTGAACCTGAATGGTGAGTTGGTCTGAGATGTTCGACCCTGAATGGGCGGAAGAATACGAGCGTTGGCTCGCGCGCATGAATGAGACCCTTCCTGCGCTTCAGGCAAAGCGAGATACACTCGTGGAAGATATCCGTGCCGCATTCTCGGAAGTCTCGCGCAAGGGCGGAACATCACTCGCGGAAGTTGAGCCGCTCGATGCGGGTGCCAATGAACGGCAATGCAAACGCATCCGCGCACAACAACGGGATAAACACTGGTCAGAAGTGGACTTGCGGAAGCATGATCCGTGCGGCATCGGACCCGCTTTTCTTGATCCAATAGGCTATAGATACCACCTCCCTGCCTACATGATCGACCAACTCACTGTTGGCAATCATGACCTAGACGGAGTGGAACACGATCCGTGGAACGGGCAGGATATGATCATCTTCAGTTTGACTTCTGCAAGTGAATGGAGTGGTGAGAAGCACAATCTACTCAACGCGTCTCAGCGTCGGTGTGTCGCACGATTTCTCGCACTCTATGTTGAGTTGATGCAATCCACACACTTCGAAGGCAAGCCAGATGATGTGTATCTTGCGCTGATCAATATCTGGTGGGATGACCTACCCGTCGAAGATCGAGAACATCTGAACTCAATCTGGCCTGGTCGATTCTACTGATCAATCGTCAAACTGCTCCCGCGCCCGGCGCTTGGCCGCGAGAAGAGGATTGTCGCTTTTGAGCTCCTCCGATTTCTGCTCAGGCTCTGACTTCTTCTCCGGCTT
>DDGE01000011.1:0-341 GCA_002337545.1 Phycisphaerales bacterium UBA1910
TGAGCCGTGACATTGGACATGACGGTACAGGATGGAGCATTGATCAGGGTCGCTGCGAGTGCTTCCGCGAGCCGATCGGCTGCGGGTTCCATGATCGGTGAGTGGAACGCGCCCGCGACGGCTAGACGCGTCGCGCGGAGTCCCATCTCGGCTGCGACGGTTTCAGCGCGATCACAGGCGATGGCGCTGCCGGAGATCACGACCTGCCCGGGTGCGTTGAAGTTTGCCGCGACGAGCACGTCATCACCGCGTGCCTTATCACACACCGCGTTGGCGGATTCTTCATCAGCGCCGATCAGGGCGACCATGGACGAATCAACCGCTTCCGCAGCGTCCTGCAT
>DDGE01000011.1:584-24483 GCA_002337545.1 Phycisphaerales bacterium UBA1910
ACATCGGTTCGATTGAGCGAATCCGTGGGGCCCTCGAAGCAGAGCGTTGAGAGGGGGGCGCCGAGTGAATCTCCGAGTGCCGCGTCTGCGCGTTCAAAGATCGCGCGTGCCGCGTCGGAAGAATCGCACCAGAGCTTGGCCATTCCGACGGCTTGTGCGCCTTGTCCAGGACAAAGAAGAACTGTGGTCATCGATGATCCCCCAAAGAAGTTTCTTTTGTGATAATACGCGCCCGATCGGGTGAGATCAGAACTGCCAGAGCGAGGAACCCCATGTCAACCCCGCGCCGAACGCGAGGAACATGATCTTCTGGCCCGCCTTGATTTTGCCGGCCAGACGGAGTTCTTCAAAGACGAGCGGTGCTGAGGCGGCAACCGTGTTCCCGTACTTGTGGATATTCACGAGGAGCTTCTCCTCGGGAATCCCGAACCGGTCACGCGCGGAATCGAGGATCCGCGAGTTCGCCTGATGACAGATGAAATGGTCAATGTCGTCCGCGGTCAGCCCGGCATCTTCAAGAGTGTCCTGGATAACCTGCTGGAACTTGGACACGGCGAACTTGAACACCGCCTGACCGTTCATCTGGACTTTGTCGAGTTTGCGATCGTCGAAGTCGTCCGGGTTGGGGAAATCCGAGCAATGTTCCGGGATGAACAGGTGCTTGGATCCGCCGCCGTCGGAATGCATGCGCTGGGCGATCATACCGATACCGGGATTCTCGTCTGCACGGATGATGATCGCCGCTGCCGCGTCGCCGAAGAGGATCGCGGCGCCGCGACCGTATGTTGAGTAATCGATGTGGCGTGTAATGCAGTCTGCACCGATCACCGCGACGGTCTTGTACATGCCGCTGCGGACCATGGTGTCCGCAACATTCATCGTATAGATGAATCCTGAGCACGCGGCATTGATGTCGAGCGCCGCGATGTTCCCGCATCCAACCTCACGCGCGACGATGCACGACACGCTCGGGGTGGGGGTGTCTGATGTCATCGTTGCGACGAGGATGAGGTCAACTTCAGACGCGTCGATTCCGGTGTTCTTCAGCGCATCTCGCAATGCGTTCGTTGCGAGGGCGCTGGTTTTCTCGCCGTCATCCCATAGGGCTCTGCGGCGTTCCGTGATACCGGTACGCTTGACGATCCACTCGTCCGAGGTGTCCATGCATGCCTCAAGATCGGCATTCGTCAAGCGTGTCTCGGGTAGACAGAGCCCTGAACCAAGTACTCGTACACCGATCGAGGCGCCTCGTGCGCCTTGCATGCTTGTCATGATGCTGGCTCGCCTTGCTCAATCTCGGAGACCTGCGAGAGGCGTTCAACGATCTCGTCGTTGACATGCCCGCGCACATACTCAAGCGTGTTTCGGATGGCGTTTGTGATTGTGCGTGCTTCGCTCGAGCCGTGGGCGATCATCATCACGCCGTTGACGCCGAGGAGCGGTGCGCCGCCATACTCGTGGTAGTCGTTCTTCTTGTAGATCTGCTTCACGATGGGCTCGAACTGCATCGCGAGCTTCGGATCGTGCTCGAAGATCTCTTGGGCGATCGCTTTGAAGATGCTCTGGGCGAACCCTTCCGCCATTTTGAGGACCGTATTCCCAACGAAGCCGTCCGTGACGATGACATCGGCCGTGCCCGAGAAGACATCCCGCCCCTCGATATACCCGATGTAGTTCACGCATGAGGTTCGTTTGAGAAGATCCGCGGTCTCTCTCGCGAGCCCTGAGCCCTTGCCCTCTTCCGAACCGATATTCATCAGGCCCACGCGCGGGTTCTCGATGCCGAGAACGCGCTTGGCATAGATATCGGCCATGATGCCATATTGCCACAGATGTGTTGCCCGGGGTTCGGGGTTGGCACCCGCGTCACAGAGCACCACTGGGCCGTGGAAGGATGGGAAGGTTACGGCGATGCCGGGTCGGTGCACGCCGTTCAGACGCTTCATGTGCATTTGTCCGGCCGCGACACAGGCGCCGGTATTGCCGGCGCTGATGACCGCGTCGCATCGGACTTCGGCTTTCTTTGATCCAAGAGTCGCCATTCTCACGATGGACGAATCCCGCATCTGTCGCACCGCGACGGTGGGGGAAGCGCCCATGGGAATGGACTCGCTGGCGTGCTCGATTTCGATGCGTGCATCATCGAGACCGCGTTCGATGAGCGCAGACTTGATCTCTTCCTTGGGTCCGATGAGGACGAGACGATCGCTGTCACCCAGGTGCTGGAGTGACTCGATACATCCATCGAGGATCGCTCCGGGGGCATGATCGCCGCCCATGACATCAATACCGATGCGGATCGACAAGTTCAGCCTCCGTCCATGCAGATTTCAGGTGTGGGAGCAGAAAATAAGCGGCGATCAGGCGTTGGTACCGATGCCAAGCTTCCGCACCTTGATGCGCAGGCCGGGGCGAACATAGCCCGATTCGGAACATGCGCGGTGGTGCATCTTGGGCATGCCGCTCAGAGGACAGATAGTGGGGGTCTTGCCGGTGATGGAATCGTGCGAACGCCGGCGCTTGCTGCGGCCGCGGCTTGTGCGTTGGGCTGGAAGCATCGCGTGCTCCTGTCTGCGCTGTTCCAAGGCTCGGAACGAGCGGGGGATATGGCGGCCGGGCCTGGCCGCGGGTGATTCGTGAACAGCCCCGGCACATCGCCGGAGGGGGACGGGAACCATAGTCGCTCAACACGCGCGAGTCAATGCATTCAAGGCTGGACATGAAGCGCGGACGGGTCTATATTTGTCCCTGAAAACTTGCCTCCCTAGCTCAATCGGTAGAGCAGCTGACTCTTAATCAGCGGGTTGAAGGTTCGAGTCCTTCGGGGGGTACTTTGAGACGCCGCACACGATCTTCGGGTGCGGTTTTCTTTATGCCCCATCTCATACCCCCCGCAACCCTACTAAACTATGAACACGCATCTCGGGCACGCCAAGACAATCGCCCGCCCAGCCACGAGTTTCAGGCATCGAAATCCAGGAGTGAGTTTATGAGCACCGGACGCGAGTTCTCGTCATACCAGCGCAAGGTCATCAACCGGTACTACGACAACCTTGACACAATCGTCGTGACCCGATTGGGAGAAATCGTCACGGATATGGCGCTCGCGGGAGGGGATGAAAAAAAGCTTGCCCGGCTATGGAAACGCGCCGAGCAAGCTTTAGAGAGGGTGAAAGGTCAATCGAACGAAGTCTCGCAGATCATCGATCAACGCGATGTGGAGGCACTCGCTCGATTCGTGACAAAGGTCTCGAAACGGTGAATCAGAGCATTCCGATTGCCGCGAGGCCCGTAAATGTCAGACTCGCGATGATGCCGATCCCGCCCCAGAGAAGCATCTCATGGTTCGAGGGGTATGAGGTCCAGCAGTCAATGCACTTATTCTTTCGCATGGTGATGCTCCTTCCTACGGTCTGGGAATCTTGAGGGAACACTCGACCGCGATAGGGTGTTCGCTATAGTGTACGATTAGTCGGCAAGAACTATTCGCGATTGCGAACAATATTTGCAAAAGTGAAATTAATGGGTGCTACGCCCTAGGAGATCACATGGAGTTCGGCGAAGCCGTCCGTTTAAGACGCTCGAAAATGGGTTTCTCGCTCGGGGATCTCGCAGCGAGAACCGAAGTTTCAAAGGCGATGCTCTCTGAAATTGAGACCGGCAAGAAAAATCCGACACTCCGCGTGGCGTGCAGCATCGCCAGTGGGCTGGAGTGTCAGATTTCGGATTTGCTCGATGTTCCTCCAGATGTCCAGTTCGAGAAGCTGGAAGGCGATCGGCTCAAGGTCCTCGTCGACCCGTCAAACGGAGTCGAGCGTCATCTTCTCTCGCCTCCGATGGTGCAGCACGGGATTCAGGTGCTGATGTTCGTCTTCCCACCGGGCAGCGAGGTGTTCTGGAATGCGGACGGCGCGGGAGTGATCGAACACGCGACATGCGTCGAGGGCCATATCACCATCATGGTCGAGGAGGGCGAGGAAGCCATCGATCTGAACCCGCACGAAAGTGTGAACTTCTCAAGCGATGTGGATCATCGTTTCACGAACCAGACCGACAAGCCAGCACGGGTGTTTGTCGTGATCGATTCCTCTCGTCGCGGCGGCCCGGCGGTGATGCGTCAGATGCACCCCGTGGGCTGATCACTTCTTCTTCGATGCGTTGGCGTTCTGAGTGCTTCCGCTGCTCGCGCGTGCCTGGAGTTCGTCGAACTTCTTGGCGTACATCACGCAGGTGCTGACAACGGTTGCATGCGACCATGTCAAAGGAGACACGCTCATCGGTGCGCCGGAGTACGGGTCGAACTGTTCCGCGAGCACCCCGGAGCGAAGCGTGCGCTGGGATGTCCATTCCAGCAGTGGGAGCGCCAGTCGCAGTTCCGTCAGGGTCTTTGCTTTTGTGATGTGATACTGCGCATGCCAGAGCGTACAGATGACCCACGGGTTGCCAGGGATCTCATCGGTGTTCTCGGTCTCGACCTGGTGGTAGTAATCACGCTCGTAACGGGCGCATCCGCCCACATCCGTCTTCACCCACAGGCGATCCCGCAGCGAGCTCATCTCGGATTCGACCATGGGGTCATCGGTATCGAACGCACCGAACGCGAAGAGCGCGTAGTTCGCGCTGTCACGGGTCATGTCGAGACGGTATGAGCCATCGTCGAGCGGCACGGCCATGCGTGCGAACTGCTGTCGTTCTTTGTGCCACAGATGACGGCGCATCGCGCCCTTCATCCGCTCGGCCCCCTCGCGGAACGCCGCGGCACGATCGATTTCCCCGAAGTCGCGAGCGAACTTTGAGGCCGCGTTGAGTGCGCCGATGGTCGCTGCAACCGTAAAGGTATGGATCCCTCGGCGTTCCTCCCAGAGATCCCACGATTGCAGCGGGAGCCCGTTGTGGTCGCGATGCTCGAGCATCCATTGTGCGGGTCTGACGACGAGTGAAATGTAGAGTTCCTTGATGAACTCCACATCGCGGAACGCCTCGTAATGCTCACGCAGCGCCCACAGGGTGAGTGCCGTCTCATCCTGTTGTATGGGCAGGATTGCCTGCCCGTCGAGTGTCCAGGGGTGCCACGAACTCGCAAGGTTGCCTTCGGGTGTGTACTTGTGGAGGAAGTACGGCTTATCCCCGATGCAGTTGGCTGCGAAGCGGAAGAAGTTCCGGCTCAGCTCGCTCTGGCCCGCGAGAATCAACCCGTGCGCGACCAGCGCGCCGTCACGCATCCAGCAGTAGGAATAGTGATCACCCGCGAAGTGGGTGATGTCAGAATCGTTCGCGGCGATGATGGCACCACCGTTGTCAATCTGCGTGCGGAGGATGAGCTGAGATCGGTAATACATGTCCTGCACGGGTTCTGGCAACGATCCGATATTGATGGGTTCCTTGCGAGACCAGAGCTTCCAGTACGCCTCCGTGCGGGTGATCAGTCGATCCGGACCGATTTCCCAGATACGCGAGTTGATATGCTTCGCGTCCTCATAGTTCTGGGTGCAGACGATCCACATCGTCGCTTCCTGAGTCTCGAAGGGTTTGACCTGCAGATGGATGCCAACCGTCGCGTCCACGGACCCCTGCGAGATCGCGTTCCGACCGAGCTGCCCGTCTTCCGCATCACGCCATGTACCCTCTGCGCCGCCGACGCGTTTGGCGCCGATGGCCCAGTGCTCCACCCCGGCCTTGGTCTGGTCGCAGGTGTTGATCAGGAAGTACGCATCGTCCTTGTACATAATGACGGCACGCGTGGTCGGGTCGTAGTTCGCAGTATCGCCCACTGGTGAGCCATTGATCGAGAGGTCGCAGTGGAAGAAGACCCGCACATCTCGTGACTTGCCAGCAAGATCGCGGACGGAAAAGTTGCGGAAATACACCGGCTGATGGATATCGACGACATCGTTGCAGATGACTTCCAGACCCAGATTGTGATGTGTGAGCACGACTTCGGTCGTGAGTGAGTCGGGCTTGTATCGCAGATCACGATGCCAGCCCTCGTCCTCGATCCACGCCATCTGTCCATCGACCCAGACCCCGAATCGTTGAACATGCCCATTCGTGTGGTTGTGTCGCCCTACGCGTGGCGAATAGAGATCACGGATCCGGTAGAGATCGTCAAAGGTGATGAGCAGGCTGCCGTTACCGACGGGGATATCTCTGGGCATCGTTGGTTCTCGTGGTTCGTGGCCGAGTCTGTTCCGTTCGTCCGGAACTGCAAATGCTATCGGTTGATCAGACGGTCCAGTTATCTACTCCCTTGGGAATGTCCCAAAATAGGGGGCATTCTTGGCGAGAAGCTCCGTGGAGGGACATCGGTTTGCATTGTGTTCAGGAATCGTTGCCTTCGTTGTGGTGTTCTGTTAGATTAGTGCTTCTGTGGGTACACGCTTTTGTCCCCATCCCACGCGTTTCAAGTGTGGGCGATGATTGGATTCTTATGAAGAGGAAGTGCTTGTGAAAAAGGCGTTTACACTCATTGAACTGCTCGTTGTGATCGCGATCATCGCGGTGCTCATCGGGATTCTGATCCCCGCCTTGAGCAGTGCACAGAACACCGCTCGGCTTGTAAAAAGCCAGGCAAACCTCCGCTCACTCGCTCAGATCCAGGAGGTCTATGCGAGCGAGAACCGTGACAGCCTCATGCTCCCATTCCAGATCAAGGGGTATCAATCCGGGAATGGTCTTGGGCGAAGAGGCTGGGGTGTGGTCCGCAAAGTCGGATCGGACTTGCCGGGGCTCGAGTTTCCCTACGGCGGCGGCAGCTCAGGGTACAACTCCCCGTGGTACACGGAGATGTACGCATTCCACTGGTACTCGGTCATCGGTGGCTGGCTCAATCAAGGGGATTATGCGTCTGAGGTCCAGTTCGCGCCCTCAGATCGGATCCTGATCCAACGCGTGCAGGACCTGCAAGACAATCCGCCGAATGGCTGGACACTCGATACCGGCTATTGGGACTGCTCATATGTGCTGTCACCAACGATCTGGTTTGCGCCTGAGCGATACCGGGATGATCAGCGCCCGAGTGCTCGAAGGTATGATCCGGGTGACTCACTGGCCCGACGCAACAAGATGTCGCAGGTGGCATACCCATCACAAAAGGTGATTATGTGGGAACGCTTCGATTGGACGAAAAAGGAACGAACCGCCTCGTATCGCAATCCAGCAATCGGTCTTACCGATCCCATCATATTCGGAGACGAGCGGTTCTCGCCGCAGTGGAATAACTACGATGCGCAGCCCTCGGCTGCCACCGCGGACGGGAGTGTCACGCGTGTGAATATCAAGGGCATCTTCGACGACTTGTACAGCGATGATCCCGCCGTTGTCCGCGCAGCGAATCCCACGGACGAATGGGATCCAACGATCTCAGCACTCCAGTATTACTCAATGCATGAGGATGGATTCGAGATTGGCAATGAGGAGTCGGGGCTCGGGAAGTATCCAGCATTCTTCTGGGCGACCCGAGATGGGATCCGCGGGCGAGATTTCGCTCGCTAACTTATTGTCCCGGTTCTACAACTCGTCGTCGAGTTGCGCCGCGGCGACTGGTTCGGCATCCTGATGTTCGTCAGTTGCTGCCGCAGTATCTGGCCCCATCGCTTCAATGCGATGTTGCGGCTCGCCGCAGTAGTTGATCTGGACACCGAAGTTTTCGCCAACCTTAACGGCGGTGCCTGACCCGATTTGTTTGTTATTGATCCGGATATCGAGTTCGTCTTCGGCGTCCTTTCCGAGTTCGATGATCGAGCCCGGTATCCATGCAAGGATCTCGCTGAGCTTGACTGGGCGTTCGCCGAGGACGACGACGAACGGGACCTCAATCTTATTTATGCGGCGCAAATCCGAACTGCTCATACCTGCTCCATCGGCAAAATCTGCGCCCGAGTTCACTGGCGCAAAGAAAAGCGTGACTCTTGGACAGAGTCACGCAAGGGGTGTGCCATGGAGTGCGGGGCCTACCCGTCGTACTTCGAGCAGATCAGAGTCACATTGTGACCACCGAACCCGAAGGTGTTATTCATGGCATGCCGCACGGGCATCTCACGGGGCTCGTTCGCGACGATGTCGATCTGATCGAACCCTTCATCGAGATTCTCGATGTTGATGGTGGGGGGGATGAGTGAGTTATTGATCGCTCCGATGCACGCGATGAGTTCCACGGCACCCGATGCCCCCAGGCAGTGCCCGTGCATGGACTTTGTGGAGTTCATCACGAGACCGTTGCCCGGCTTGGATCGATCGCCGAACACCTTCTGGACCGCGTAAACCTCGGCCTTGTCGCCCAAGGGGGTAGAAGTGCCGTGCGCGTTAATATAGTCGATGTCGTCCGTGCTCAGCCCCGCGTCCTGCAACGCCCATTTCATGGATTTGCACGCGCCGCGTCCTTCTTCATTCGGAGCGGTGATGTGGCTCGCATCGCAGGAGTTTCCAGAGCCGGAGAGGACCGCGTAGATCTTGGCCCCGCGAGCCTTCGCATGTTCCTCGGACTCGAGGACATACATGCCCGCACCCTCGGCGAGTACGAACCCGTCGCGATCCTTATCGAAGGGGCGTGAAGCTTTCGTTGGGTCGTCGTTGCGTGTCGAGAGGGCCTTCATGGTCATGAACGCACCGATGCAAAGTGGGGTAACGGCGGCTTCGGCACCACCCGCGATCATCACATCCGCCCTGCCGGAACGGATGTAGTTGATGGCATCCCCGATTGCGTGTCCCGATGAGGCGCACGCGGTCGCATGAGCGCTCGCGGGTCCCTGCATATTGAACTGGATCGCGACATTTCCCGTGATTGCGTTGACCATGAGCTTGGGGACGGTGAAGGGATTGATCCGCGAGGGGCCCTTCTTGGTCATGGTCGTGACCGCGGATTCGATCGCGTAGATTCCCCCGATGCCCGATCCGACGACAACGCCGTGCCGAGTGGGGTCGCCCTGGGTGTGGTCCCAACCGGAGTGGCGAACGGCTTCGATCGCAGCCGCGAGACCGAGTTGAGCAGAACGATCCAGACGGCGAGCTTCTTTCTTATCGATCACGCTCGCTGGGTCCCAGTCGCGGACCTGCCCGGCAATCGTGACACTCCAGTCGTCGTACTGCTCAAAGTCCGGGTGCTCGATCGTACGGATACCGGACTGGCCGGAGCGCATCGCGTCCCATGTGCTCTGGGCGTCATTTCCCAGGTCCGTCAGGGCACCGTATCCTGTGATAACAACTCGATGATTCGATTCATTCGACATGGTGTCGTGCTCTCGATCTTCTGAATGATACAGGGCTCAAGTATCACAGCACCCCACCAGCCGGACTGATGGGGTTGCTCGTGAGTTCTGGATCGGGTCGATCAATCGACGCCGTTTGCCTGCTTGATGAAGTCGACGGCCTGCCCGACGGTCTGGATTTTTTCGGCTTGGTCGTCGGGAATCGAGGTCTCGAACTCGTCTTCGAACTCCATGACGAGTTCGACCGTGTCAAGCGAGTCCGCGTTGAGGTCTTCAACAAAGCTCGTATCGCGGGTGATCTTTGCCTTATCGGCACCCATCTGTTCCGCGACAATCTCGATCACCTTAGCTTCAATTTCCTGTTCGGTCACAGTTTCGTCTCCGGTGTAGCAAGGACCGTCTCTCGTAGTGTCCCAAGACACCCGGGCAGACCGTCCTATATCAGGCCACGATTCTAGCCGCCCCGGGTCGAATTGCCAAATCAGGTCTCGGATCGTCCCCAAGCACTTTCTCGGGCATTGATTTCACGCTCTGAGCGTGTTATCGACCCGTCTAATCGGCATGTCCGCCACATGGGTCCGGGTTGCTCCTCCGGCGCCACTCTTCCCCCCCTTCAGGGTCGATTCATGTTCACTGAGCGTCGATGAGGCTTGGGCACCCGTCGCGTGGAACGGGGTCTAGTAAACGCCTCAGCTACGGGGCACGGAGGAATCGTCCATGGGAGCCATGCCCATCGAACCCGAAGCGTTTGCCGAGCAAGTCGCGATGTTGATCCAGCGGATGCAGCCGGGATTCAAGATCGATCGTGTCAATGCCCAGGAACTCCTGGTGAACGGACGCCGATTGGATCTGGAAAACCTGTTCCGTATGGTGGCGCATGAACCCGATCGCGGCACCGATATCGTCGAGCATTTCCTCGATCAGCTCTTTGCTGGTGAATCGATGGAAGTTGCGGATGAGTCATTCGATCAGGTCAAAGCTCGGATCATGCCCCGTATTCAGCCAGTCTCGATCTTCGAGCATCTGAGCGAAGAACTCGTGGCGCATGTTCCCTTTGTGAACGATACCGTGATTGTCTTCGTCCTCGATATGCCGCACATGACCGTGAGCATCACAACCGAGCAGGTGGTCCGTTGGGGGATTACCGTCGATGAGCTCGAGGATATCGCACGAGAAAACCTGGACTTGTACGCTCCAGAGCTTGAACTCCAAATCATCGAGTCTGCCGAAGGTGGGCGAGCGGTGATTGTTGCTGAGCAGGACGGGTATGACGCGGCGCGATTACTGATGAGTGATCTGCACCGAAAACTCGCAGCTCAGCTCGGCCCTGATTTCTATGTCGCGACACCGGCACGGGATATGTTCATCGCCATGAGCTGTGATCCGGGGGACTTTGTCGATCGGCTCCGGCAACGCGTGAGTGAAGATTTCTCGCGTCTGCCATACCCGATCACCCAGGATCTGTTCCTCGTGACCCTCGACGGCATCGCCGGCACCACCTGGATGCACGACGCGGCGTAGTTGCAGATTCATCAGCAGTTCAAAGCGAGCGGTGATGTATCATCGCTCGTTTTTAATATCACGATCTCGGAACGGCACGCACGCATAGTTGAGGTACGGCTTGTCGATCTGCGATCGTTTCTCAGCGAGTTCCTCGATCGGGTGCTTGTCTCCGTCGTGAAGGTAGTACACGCCGTAGCCGATGGATTGGAGCTTTTCGAACAGGTCGGAATCCCGCACCTGATTCTCATGGAGTTCGAAGAGCAGCGTGGGCATATCGCGTCGGAGCATCTCCCAGCCGCCGGCGAATACCGCGGGCTCGTGCCCCTCGACATCGCATTTGATGAACGAAACGGGGCGGTCTGCATGCTTTTCGATGTAATCATCGAGTGTCGTCAACGGGATCGTAAATGAATCGTCCGCGCCGGGGATCTCTCGTGCGATTGATGCGCCGCCCAGGTGCGACATCTGACGCTGGAGGACTGCTTCGCCGGGCTCATCGGACAGGCCCGTTTCAGCGATTTCGAGTTGGGGGAAGCGGAACGAGTGGCGGAGCTTCTTGAGCGCACCGATCATCTCGGGCTGGGGTTCGAACGCGATGACCCGACCGCCTCGTCCGACGGCCTTGGACATCCAATACGAGTAGATCCCCGCGTTCGCACCGATATCGAGGACGAGCTTGTCCTTGAGGTCCTGCGCAAGCATGAACCGAACCTCATCCCGCTCGGTGCGGTTCCTGTACCGCCAGGCACGGTGAAGCATGTGTAACGATTCGTAGATTCCCAGTCCGCTCATTGCTCGGATGATAGTGGGGGAGTTTCGGTCGCGACGGTTTGATCCGGGCTATTGTTCTCACGCATGATTCTACTGATCGATAACTACGATTCGTTCACATGGAATCTCGTCCAGCGTCTTGGCGAACTCGATCGCACGCTTGAGCCCGGACGGGACCTGGTGGTCGTGCGTCACGACGAGATCACCCCTGCACAGGCAGAGCAGCTCGATGCCGGGAAAGGCCCCTCGCATGTGATCATTTCGCCCGGTCCGTGCACGCCCAAAGAGGCAGGGGTATCGGGTGAGATCATCGATCACTTCGCGGGGCGGGTCCCGATCATGGGGGTGTGCCTCGGTCATCAGTGCATGGCGGATGTGAATGGGATGGTCGTGGAGAGGCATCCGATCCTGATGCACGGAAAGACCTCATCGATCGTTCACGATGGGCGAGGAGTCTTTGAAGGCGTCTCGACGCCGACGACTGTGGCGAGGTATCACTCGCTTGTGGTTCGTCGATCCACGGTCCCTGTGCTCCAGCCCGGCGAGGACGGGTGGGAGGTCAGCGCTTCTTGTTTCGACGAGATCGACGGTGAGCGTGTGGAGGTGGTGATGGGGTTACGGCGCGTGTGGGCGGATTCGTCCAAGCAGCCGCTTGAGGGGGTCCAGTTTCACCCCGAGAGCTTCATGACCCCAGAGGGTGTGATCATGCTCTGGAACTTCCTTGGCATGGGCCCCGAGGGCAGGGCGGTACCCCGCCCAGAAGCGAGCACCGAGCTCGGTCTCTGATACACTTTCAAGCGGGCGTTGTTTTCAGGCCGATCGCTCTTGTATGAAGGAGCGATCTCGATATGCCTGACCAGCCCGATTTTCTGTGTGTAGGTGCTCAGAAAGCCGCGACGAGTTGGCTGCACGCATCGCTGGCTCGCCTGCCCGGGGTGTTCCTGCCGGTCGTTAAGGAGTCGCACTATTTTCGTGAGACTTCGACAACGCCGTTCTCATGGGCCAATGGGCTGCGGAGAGGGCAGGCCGAGAAGCTGATGGGGATCTATCGGCAACGGCGCGACCTCACCGATGTGCATCACCGGATCGAGGACCAGCTCAAGCATTTCAGCGCCGAGCGGGTCGATGAAGCGTGGTACCGGGGGGTGTTCTCTTTCGCCAGCGCGGGTGATCTGCGTGGTGAGGTCTGCCCCTCTTACTTCGGGCTCCCGGGTCACGACATCGAACGCGTCAACGCGATCAATCCCGATGTGCGTGTCGTGTTGCTTGTTCGCGACCCGGTAGACCGCTGCTGGTCGAATATCCGCATGCACAAGAAGCAGCGTGGCGATGCGATCGATATCGATCGGCTGTTCTCGGAGCCGGGCGGGTTGCGGATCTATCTGGACTACACACTGTACGATCAGGCTATTCCCGCATGGACTGCTGGCATCGGCGATCGGTTGCGGGTCATGCTCTTCGATGACATTGTGGAGCGGCCTCGCGATACCCTTGACCGGGTGCTTGAACACATCGGCTATGACAGGTCGGTGGGCTCGGTTCCCGGGGCGCAGAATGTTGGCGATCCGGCGCCCATGCCGGACGCGTACCGCATGAGACTGTACGAGGAGCTCTTGCCTCAGTACGAGTTCCTGAAAACGATCTTCCCCGCACAAGTCTCACGGTGGCGGGATCACCATGAGCGTGTGCTCCGGAGAGCCGCATCATGAAACGCAGTGCGGATAACCCCCTCGCATCGCGGGTACCGGATTTTCTGTGCGTTGGTGCGCAGAAAGCGGGCACCACCTGGATGTTCGTGGTGATGCGTGAGTCGCCCGGCGTATTCGTGCCGCCGATCAAAGAGGGGAACTACCTGCTCGAGGCCCGGGAGCGTGAGCGTGCATGGGCCCGCCGATACCGGTTGCAGCAGGTCGAGTTGATGCGTCGGTACTATCGCGGTGAACGATTGGTGGTCCGCGACACCGCATCATCGCTGGAACTGATCGAACTCTACGAGCAGGAGGATGTGGATGATGCTTGGTACACGCGGGTGTTCGGGCATGCGCGGGCGGAGCAGATCGCGGGCGAGGTCTGTCCGTCCTACATGTGCATGCCGGCGAAGAACATCGAGCACGCAGTGCGTCTGAATCCAGAACTCCGTGTAATTCTCTTTGTGCGCGACCCGATCGATCGCCTGTGGTCCCAGATCAGGATGAACACGCGATACGGGCTGATCGATCGTCCCCTCGACGAGTTGATTCGTGATAAGCAGGCAATGCACACATTCCTCGAATACAGCGATTACGCGCGTTCGATCGAGCGGTGGTCTACAGCCCTCAAGCCGGGTCATCTTGGTCTGTTTCTATATGACCGGATTCGTCAGGAGCCACGGAAACTGGCGTCTGAGCTATTCGGGTTTATCGGGGCATCCATAACAGGGATGCACGGGTGGACAACCCGAACGAATATTGGGCAGGCAATGCCCTTGGATCACGAATACCGGGCCGTGCTGCTCGATTGGATGCGTCCGCAATACGCCTACCTGCGTCGGCGCTTCCCTTCGGTCGTCGATTCGTGGCTCGAAGAGCATGAGCGGGCGATTCTCACGGGTTCGAGGCGTTCGGCCTGACGCGAGGCTGAGACATCGGGCGGCTCGCGTGATACAGTAGCGGCATGCTTCACCCAGCTCCAACGACCAAAATTGACCCGACCCTCGCCCGCGGCACCGTTCTGGCGGTCCACGACGCAGATGATCGTCACCCCGATCGGGTCGTGATGGGTTTCCCAAACACGGATTACCAGATCGAGTTTGTCATTCAAGGCGAACCGGCCCCTGTGAAGGCGCTCGTCGGCGAGATGGTCCTCGCCCGTCTGTACGCTGAGGCCAGACGGATAGATACCCCGCATGCTGGCGGTCGACGATTCGACCCGTGCATCGGTCGCCCCACCCGGGTCATGGGAAGCGTTGTTGGCGCTGATCCAGTTTCCAATGTGCTCGTCATCAATGCTGGGCAGCCAATCGCGCTCAAAGTGACGGCACCTGGACAACAGGCACAGGAGCTCGCCAAGGCCGATTTCATCGTCTGTGATGTGAAACCCGGGGCTTGGTTCGTTCTTGAACGGGCGTATTGAGCTCCATATTCATCCCGAATGTGGGGGTGTGCGATTCCCCAAAAGCCCGGTACTTCCGGGCTTTTCTGTTGATCGGCGGAGAAACAGAGCGATTATACCCGTTGACATTTCGAGCACGAATGGAGATGTGTGCATGCAGAGCTTTGCGGAATGGATACGCCGCCCATTGTGGGTGAGCGTAAGCGGTCTTTCTCTTTCAATATCAGGTACGACGGTCGCGCATGCTTCATGGATGAGCGACCATACGGGTGATCAAGGCACCAATGTAGACACCGGAACGACTGGATCAGAAACGCGATACGAGCAGTGGCAGTATGTGTCGATTCCGCAGTTCGGGATCGCATCGGTGCAGGAAGCGCTCACTGAAGGTACCGCTGCGAATGAGGCGTTTGAGTCGGTGGGAGAGCCCATCGAGTCGTATGAGCCGCAATCGTTGCTTGGAACGATTCAGAACAATAACAACGGGGCGGTAGTTGTGTACATGCTCCCATTGCGGTGCTTGGGAGACTACAACGCGGATAATGTCGTGAATTTGTACGATATGCCGTACTTCATCGACTACTACCTGGCGCAGGATCCTGCCGGGGACCTGACCCGAGACGGGCTTGTCGATATCCGAGATCAGATTCTCTTCATCGAACTGACAGCTCACCCGTGTTACGACGCCTGGGGGTGGTGATTCACCCGATCCGAGGATCAATCCAGCGGTACAGGATATCCACGGCCAGGTTGAACACGATCAGCATCGTTGAGAATACGAGCACTACACCGATGATCAGGAAGTAGTCGGAGTTTTGGACTGCGCTGACAAAGTGCTCACCCATGCCAGGCACCGTGAACACGCGCTCGATCACGAACGATCCGGTCATCGCGAATGCAGTGGCGGGGCCAAGGTAGCTCAGGACAGGCAGAAACGCGTTCTTGAGTGCGTGCTTGATGAGCACCACGCGCTCGGGGTTCCCCTTCGCGCGTGCGGTGCGGATGTAATCTGCGCCCAGCGCCTCGATCATTCCCATGCGTGTGAGACGCGCGATGTATGCTGCGAAAGGCAGCGAGAGCGCGAAAGCCGGGAGGGCAATCGAACGAAGTGTGCCCCATTGTGCGACAGGGAACCATCCGAGCCAAATCGAGAAGACCAACAGCATGATCGTTCCAGTGACAAAGCTCGGAAGGGAGATCCCGATCATCGCGATAGAGAGGGTAGAGAGGTCGGCGATCGAGTTGGGTTTGACGGCTCCTACCACGCCTGAGATGGTGCCGATGATCAATGCGATCAGGATCGCAGAGGCACCGAGCGTAACGGACACCGGAAGCGAGTCGGCGATAATCTCATTCACTGTTTTGTCGTCGTATTTGAGCGATGGACCAAAGTCGAAGATCGGACGAATGGGAGGAGGGAGCCCTTCGTCGATCGCGAGCTGTCTTTCTCGTGCGATCTGTCCGGAGAGTCTGTCACGGAGGTATTCGAACCCTGTGGCGCTGTCGAGATACGAGATATAGAAGTTTGGGAACGAGTCGATGTTGTACTGCTTCTTCATCTGCTCGACGACCTCGGGTTTGGGCCGCTTCTCAGGGTTCTCGACGGGATTCCCGGGGATCGCGAATGCGAGCACCACGGTAATCGAGTACACAACGAGCAAGATGATCGGGAGCGCCGCGAGTCTTCGGAGGATGAGGTTCATCATGATTCATCGTCCTCCGATTCGGATGCTGGGGCGTGCATGGGGCGGGGTTGATCCGGGCCCTTGCCATCGCCGAGCATATCGATGAGAAACGCGTTCTGCTTGGTGCGTGGGTGCGTGGAGAGCCCTGTGACCTTGTGCGGGTCGAACATGTAAATGGTGGCGTAGTGGAACACCGGGACGAGTGGGACATCCACTTCGACAATGATCCGCTCAGCTTCGCTCAATAGTTCCATCCGTTTTTTGGGATCGAGCTCGACACTCGCGCGGTCGAGCAGGTCATCGTAGTGGGGGTTGTTGTAGGCGCGGTCGTTGTTTCCGTCGGTGGAGTAGTTGATATCGAGGAAGGTGGTCGGATCGCCGTAATCGCCGAACCAGCCGGCTCGGGCGGTCATGTATTGCTTGTCCTTCAGGTCATCGCGGAAGATCTTGATCTCTTTCTGGTCGAGTCGGGTCTGAATCCCGAGATGCTTCTGCCAGCTCTTCGCGATCGTCTGCGCGATCAGATCATGCCCTGCGTCTTTGTTGAATGAGAGGGTGACGACGAAGTCCTCTGGGAACCCGGCCTCAGCCAACAGACGGCGTGACTCCGCAATGATCGCGTCCCGCGCGGCACTGTCTTCCGCGTCGCCAATGTTGGGGAGTCCTTTCGGGGAGGTATACCCGCCGATCGATCCCGGGGGGATCAGGGTCCGTGCGGTGGGTTCGCCCAATCGGCGAACCTGGTTCGCAACGGCGCGTTTGTCGATGCACATCGCGAATGCACGACGGACGCGTGCGTCTGCGAACGGGTTTGGCTGCCCATCGGAGAGGAAGGGCTTGCAGTTGAAGTTGTAGAAATAGGTCCCGAACGATGACACGGCGTGTGTGTGAGCGCGTGGGTCAGGCGGGAGTTGGCGATCGATCGCGAACTGATCGAGCCCTTGGGCACGGAGTTGCTCGACCTGATCGGCGTGCTCGGCTAGGTATTGGAGTTTCTGGGCCACCATCTCGCCGCGGTAGGAGGCCGTCACATCCGCGATCCAATCAACCGCGCCCGTCTGGTAAGCGAGGACACCGGCGTTGGGGTCATTGATAGATGGGATATCGATCGAGTCGATGGCGATACTGTCTCGATCCCAATAGTGGGGGTTCTTTTCTAGACGCATATCGCGTTTCATACGCCATCGCTCGAGCGTGAATGGACCGTTGGAGACGAGGACCCCGCCGCGGGTCCAGCCGGGCCTTCTGATGAGTCGTGCCGTCTCTGGATCGGGTCGCTCGTACTGCGACACCAGCGGCTCATACACCGGCATGAATACCCCGAATCCGCATAGCTCAAGGAAATAGGGTATTGGTTTCTCAAGCTCGATGATCAGCGTGTTCGGATCGGCTGATCGCATTCCCACGAGTTCATGGAACTTTGATTTCGTCTCGTCCCAGAGGGCGTAGGCCTGTTGTTGTCGATCGGTGGGGGAGTCGAACTCTCGATCCGAGAACGCGTCGAGTTGCTCAGTGCGCCAGTCGTAGAACGCCTGGGCACCCTTGATGTTCATAAACATCGCGGCGTAGTCGGAGACGAGATCGGGGAGCATCGCACGGCGCCAGGAATATCGAAAGTCCTCCGCCGTGACGGGTTCGCCGTTGGACCACTTCGCGTCCTCGCGGATGATGAAGGTGTAGGTTTGGGCGTCATCGGAGATTGTCCAAGATTCCGCGACGGCCGGTTCGATGTCAAAGTCGTGGCTGAGGACATCGTTGCGTACAAGCCCCTCGAATATGAGCCTTGCGGTGCGGAGGTCATGCATCCAACTCATCCGCTGGGGATCGAGGGTGTTGACATCCGAGGAGTTGATGAACACAAGATCGGCGCGGGTTGTCGGCTTGTCGGACAACACGGAGACCCCGATCAGGATCAACAGGAGCACGATCGGAACAAGCAGTCGGTACATACCAACACCATACCGTGCGTTTGGGGCACGGTTGACATCAGAGACTCAAGAATCGTGAGAAAGCTCTTTGTCCGGCGTGAGGACTGAACTAGTTCAGGAAGCGATCGTCGTCAAAGCTGAACTGTGAAACGATGGGACCGCCCGGGCCGAGAAGAGCCGCCGCTTGGTTGCGGAAGTCCCGGTCATTGCCGGAGTCGAGCTGCTCGCTGAAGTTTGTGGTGCTGATCCCACTGATCCCGCGTCCATCGAGTTCCGCCGCTTTTCGCCGTGCAAAGTACAGCAGTGTTTCGCCCGCCTGAACGGAGCGCACGGTCAGATCGCGATCTCCCTCGGGCTCGATTGTCTTGGCAATGACTCTTCGGAGAGGGAGGGCAACGATGTCCGCTCCCAGACGCACGGCCGCGCGGGCTGCATCGGCGTTCACGGTGGCACTGATATCCGAGATCGATGCTGTGGAGGCGCTGGAGGCGCTGAGGGCAAGCGATTGAGCGAAACTCGGGTCTTCATTCTCGCTGAGCGAGGTGAGATGGTCTCCGACGAGATCGGAAAGCGCGATGATCGCGTTGGACCGCGTGGCCGTCAGGTCGCGGGTGCCGATCATCGACGCGTTGGTCAGGGCTCTCGCGCAGGCACGAGTGTATTCCTGATCATCGGAGTTCTCGCGGGCACTCTGGAGGATGGCGTTGATGAGTGAGGACGCGTCGGAGTCTGTGATCGCGGGGCCATGAACGCTGGCACTCTCAAACAGTCGCCCGGCGCTGACAACGGCGAAGACCCGCACCCCCGCGTCATCATCGTTCAGCAGGCGGCCGATCCGATTTGCAGCTGGGGGGGTGGACAGGTTTCCAGACAAGCGCAGGGCGCTGATCTTCCCTTTGATGCCATGATCTGAGATCAGCTCGTCGATTGTGGGCATGAGGATCTGGGCGTAGGTCTGACGAAAAGCGATTGAGATGCCACGCCCGTGCAGGGGCTCGGTGAGTGCCTCAAGTGCACGCTTATTGTCTGCCGCGTTGTCAGAGGTGATCCGTGGTAGCCAGTTGTTGACGAACTGCTCGATCTGGGTTCGTTGACCTCCATTGACGGAAATGGTCTCAACTGTCGATCGTGGGAGCTCGGTAACCGGCTGGGCGCTCACAAAGGTCGTCCCCAACGCCAGCACAATGAGCTGGAGCGGGCGTGCGGAACGGGCGAAACGAGCTGCGGTGCGTGCGTTAATCACGATTGAAACCTCTGTCGGATCGCGTCGGATGGGTCCCGACGCGTGGGGATTGGCATCAATGCGGGAAGTCCCGCGTCCGGGGAGTTTATCGCCCAAATCGATCACTGTCCGGGTTTTGGGCGTCCCGTCTCGATACGGGTCATGAATCGGTCGGATGCGTTCAATGCTGCGGCTGTGACATGTCTGTGACGGATCAGTACACCTCGAGGAATACCCGCTTGGTCTTTTTCAGCTGTTTGGGGATCATGGACCGCTCCCAGTTGTCCACATCCGCGAGGAGTTCATCGCTGACCGTGAGGTATTGTGCGAGTTGCTCGGGGGGGAGAATCCGGGCGAGTGTCTGGAAGACCCCGAGTTCCATTCCCGCCAACCCGCAGATGTAGATCAGGGTGCGCTCGGATGCGAGCATGGGTTGGAGGGTATCCGCGTCCTCGCTCAGCCGGTCCTGGACATAGAGCGGGCGGGGTTGATCCGTTGTGGTGTGGCGTGATATGGCGGTGTGGTACGAGAAGTTCTCATACTCGTCCTGCCAGGCCTGGAGCGTGTCGTCGTAGAGCAGGTCTGTTTCGTAGGGGGTTCCCATGAGCATCGCGACCCGGGATGGCATTCCCTGTTTGATGAGATCGAGGATCATCCCACGGAATGGTGCAATGCCGGTTCCGGTGGCGATGAACATGTAGTCGTGCTTGGATGGGTCCTTGGGAAGAAGGAAGCGCTTTCCGACGGGGCCGGTGAGTTGGATCTGGTCGCCAACATTGAGGTCGCAGAGGTAGTTGGAACACACCCCCTGAACGAGCTTGTGTGAGTCCCAGTGCTCATCGACGAGTCGCTTGACGGTCGTGGTGATGATCGTGCCGTCGCCAGTTTCGCCCCCGGTGGGAGCAGCGATCGAGTAGAGGCGGAGTTTGTGGGATTTCCCCTCGGGGGTCTGCCCAGCGGGGATAACGCCAAACGACTGCCCAGCAGTCCAGGAGTTCTCAAGGGCGGTCCCCGAGACATCGATCTCGACATGGCGGATAAAGCCGGACGCTTTACGCGATTTCGTGCACAGTCGGGTCGCGTGGACGCGTCCGACGACCGGCGCGACAGGTTTGACGAGGTGCTGAGGGACTTCTGGCATCTCGGGGATGCCGGCCAGATCGGTCGTAGTCGTGGAACTCATAGGGAAGTGTAGCTCGTAAGAAAAAACACGCCCACGATCGAGTCGTGGGCGTGCGTTGAATCTTGATGACTGGGCTTACCCGTCGTTCTCGATCTCATCGATCCGATTCTGGATCTGGACCTGGATCCACTCAAATCCGGCATACAGCTGTTCGATCATTTCGTCGGTGGCCATTTCTTCCGGGAGCGCATCGACGACAGCGCTTGCCTGCTGGTCGATCTGATCCAGCATCGCGTAGAGCGTGTCCAGATCGTCTGTTCCATCGAGTACATCGGTCATGGTCTGGAGTTGCTGGGCGACGGTGTCCCGCATCTCTTCCGGGGTATTCTCAAGGATGTCCTCGAGAGTCATCGAGCTGAGATCGGAACTCGAATCCTCGGATTCTTCAAAGGATTCCATTTCCGTCTCTGATCCGGTGTCCTCGTCGAGGTCGGATTCGGGCTCCAAGCCGCCGAGAGACTCAAGGCGTTGGGCCGCTGCATTGAGTTTTTCGCCCGTGTCGCCTGTTGCACGCACTGACCGCAAGGAACTGGCGGCATCGAGGTAGCTCTGGTGTGCTTCTGCCAAGAGCTCGTCGGCCCGTTCATTTGCTTGATCGACTTGGTTATCCCAGGAACCGGGGATACCGGACTCGCTGAGGGCCTGATACAGCATGGCTTCTTCGCGTTCGCCGTAGGCCTGACGCATCAGCATCTCCGCGAGGCTTTGCTGGGCATCGGCTTTGTTGATGATCGCGACGGATTTTACAGCGTCGCGAGCATCACGAGAAGCGTTGATCGCGGCGCGGATCAGCGAGATTGCTTTGGAGTTTGCGGATTCAACCTCATCATCACGAATCGATTGAAACTCCGAGACTGCCTCCTGAATACGCTGGAGCGCATCGTTCGCGTTTGTTTGAGCTTCTGCCGCGTCACTCTGGCTCTTTCGAGCTCGATCGCGGAGTTCGTCAATCGCTTCGCCTAGCAGATTGATCTGGGCGCGTGCTTTTTCCACATTGAGTGATACTTCGCGGGCTCCGGGGCGGAGTTGGGCAACGATTCCCTCGATACGAGTTGCTTCGAGGTCGTACTGATCGGCTCGAAGCGTGAACTCACGGGCCTCCTCGGCGAGCTTCGCGCCCTCTTGGGCACTCACTCGGGGGATTTGGAGTTCCAGTCCACCGGCCTGATTCCGCTGTTCGGCAGCTTTGGAACGGAGCTCCTCCATCTTTGATTCGTAGTTCGCGATCTCGTTGTCGATCGAGTCCATCTGTCGCTGATAGTTGGCGATATCGTCTCGTCGTAGCGTGATGATCGACTCGATCTCAGCGATATCGGCGGAGGGATCGAAGGTGCCGGCTGCTTGGGCGATTGCGGACATGGTGAGGTATTCGTGGATCATGCCTCGAATCACTCGCCCCTTGCGAAGGGCCAGGGATTCTGCCTTTGCCGCATCGTGTGAGGCGAGGGCTGCCTGGCCTCTTTTGGCCATCGCGACTCCGACAGCTGCTGCCTCGGCGAATCCGCCTTCCGCCCCAGCGTGCGCGTTCAGGGCCTGTTCAGCATTGTCGTAGATCCTGGAGCTATCTGCAGGGCTCGCGTTTGAGTCGCCCAGCGAGATGGCGGTAAAGGAGCGGCCTGCTTCCTTGACAGCCGCTTGGGCATCGGACTCGCCGCCGCATCCGCTCAGGAAGGGCAGTGAGCAAGCGGCCCCGGCAAGCAGGGTCACTCGGAGCGTCGAGGAGATCGTGGCGTTTCGGCGGATGGTCATGCGCTTCGGGTCCTTCGAGACGGTTGAGGTCAACCCAGACGCCAGAATCGCGCCGGGGAAAGTCCATACTCCAAACCTCCCGCAGCGGTTCCGAGTTGAGGCGGATCGCACGGGAAGGGGTGAGATGGTAGCACACTCGAGCGATCATCGCATGAACGATGAGCCCCGGGGATCGGTCAGGGTTTAGGCAAATCGGGTTTCGGGGTGGGCTTCGATTGCGGCAGGGGGTAGTCGAAGTCCAGCTTCGGACGGGGTTGGTACATTGCACGGATCCATTCCACGGCCTGTTGATACTTCCGATCCTGGGTATCGCGGAAGATCGGACGGAACCCGAGCCCGGGGTAGTCTCTTGGGAGTTCCGGGTGCGGTATCAGGGCCTTGCTCTGGATCATTCCCATCTGGAGGAGCGCGGAACGCTCTGGGTACTCGAAATCGATGAGTGGCGTTCCGTTCGCGAGGGTCGATTTCTCAATGATGTAGAGATTGGTGAAGGATGTTTCGTTCGTGTTGGGTTTGGTATTGATGAGGCGGAAAGAGCCCGCATCGACCCCACCATGGCAGCGAGTGGATGCGCATGCGTTCATGAGCCAGCCGCGCCCGGTGTGCACCTGATCCTTAAAGAGCTGGAGTGATCGTGGGTTCTCGAGCACCTGGACCTCGGAATAGAGATGCCGGGCGCGATGGGTGAAGAGGAGTTTGAGTTTCTCCACCTCGGGTAGAAGAAGGAGTTTCTGGCGTTGGGCCTCGTCTGGGCTGAATTTATTTGGATACTCGCGCATCAGCTTGAGCATCGTCTCGTCGGGGACACGCAGCTTTGGCGGGTCCCGTAGATCGATCTCATAGACCCGTAGAAGATTGATCTGCTCATCGCTCAGGTGGGGAAGCGAGTTGCGCTCGATGTTGTAGATTCTTTCGGGCTCATCCGTCTCATCGGCAGGCTCTTCGCTGGCCTGATTCTCGTCGGCTTTCTCATCGCCCGCATTCTGGGTGAGTTTGTCGTATTCGTTCAGCCAGGTGTGAAGGAGCTTGGCGTGAGGGTTCTGAGGATCGACGATGAGGATGGATTTGAGTTCTTTGATCGCGAGCTGATAGGCGCGTCGAGCTCGGAGCCATTCGACAAGTGCGAGTCGAGATTCGACATCGTCGTCACTGACCGTGGCGCGGAGTTGTTCGAACCGCTCTGAGACGGGCGGAAGAACGACAACATTCGCGACATTT
Organism: Phycisphaerales bacterium UBA1910; assembly: GCA_002337545.1. Taxonomy (GTDB): domain Bacteria; phylum Planctomycetota; class Phycisphaerae; order Phycisphaerales; family UBA1924; genus UBA1924. Next base: position 24,137 of record DDGE01000011.1, read on the forward strand.
CGGCGTTGAAATGTTGTTTCAATACCGTTGATACCGATGATGACCTCGCGTGAGGACTCGAACACGAGCTCGCCGGTGATCGTGCGTCCAGACTGGAGGGTGATCACGCATTCACGAATACCTTCCTCTTCCTGAACATCCGTCTCATTATCTTTAGGCTCGGCATCTTCAGGCTCGGGTTCCGCGACGGGCTCGGTCCAGCCCACGCCCGTGATGACCGCATGCTGGGGCATCTGCGGAGAGGGCGAACTGAGTGCGAGCATCGTGACGCTGCCCGTGAGGATCATTGATCCCATGAGCAGGGGCAACACGAACGGCTTCGCGGCTCGTATTCGGGGTGGATTGTT
>DDGE01000011.1:24659-39623 GCA_002337545.1 Phycisphaerales bacterium UBA1910
TTCGGTTCCAGTGGATAGAAGAACGCACACCCAATGTCGATACTGCGGGCGTGCGTGGGTTGGCGAAGGGATGTGAGCTTGTTGCGATCGTTCTGGATCACACGCCGCACTTGGCGAGTGTCTCGGTGATGCGTTCACTGAGCAGGTCCGGCGTGAAGGGTTTGACGACATAGTTATTGACGCCCGCCTTGATCGCTTCGATGACTCGTGCTTTTTCTGCTTCTGTTGTAACCATGATGAGTGGGGTGCTTCTGTCGCTTTCGCGGAAAGTCTTCACAAAGGTCAGCCCATCCATGTTGGGCATGTTCCAGTCCACAAGGCAGAGCTCAGGCTTGAAGGACTCGATCTTGTTCAGCGCGTCTTGCCCATCGCATGCTTCATCGATTTCCGTGTACCCGAGCTGCTTGAGAACAGACTTTTGGATGTTGCGCATCGTCTTCGAGTCATCAATTAGTAGGATTCGCATGGTGTATACCTCATCGTAGTATTTTTAAGTGGGGGCTTAGGCGGCGTTTGATTGGGGCTCGATGGCTTCTGCTCGGACCTCGCGGATGGCGACTTCGAGGACGATCTCGCCGCAGTCGGTGTTGCATGGGATGACGACGCACGCGGTGCCAGACGGTGTGGACACCCGGTGATTGTCCCCGATGACGACGGTGGGACAGGAAATTGATACGGACTTGCGTTGGAACTCGGCCTTGGCGTTCCCGGAAATCATATTGACGAGTTCGCCCACGGCATCGACAAAGTCTTCGCTGTTCGCTTCGAACTGCATGCCGGTAAAGAGCGAGACGATCGAGATCGCCGTGTCATTGGGCATGCTGAGCACGATGGTGCCTGCCATCTCACCGGAAACGCCGATGATGCCGGATACATCGTTTGTCGCGGTGTTGTTGGTCTTGATGCTGGGTTCCCCGATCTCAACGGGTAGATGGAGCATCGTCGTGAATACATTCTGAATCGATGTCATGAATGGTGTGATATAGCTTGAGTCCATGTGTGGTTTCCTTGGTCAATCCATGGGGCAAATATTTGATGTGAATGAGGTGCGCAGGTTTCGTGAAGTGCGCATGAGTTCGGCGATGTCCAGAATAAGACTGACCCCGCCGTCACTTCGGACAGTTGCGCCGGAGATTGGCGCATCTCGTTTTATCCCATCCATGGGCTTGATTACGATTTCCTGCTGCCCAAACACCCGCGTGACGCTCAGCCCGAAGATCTTCTGATTGAAGCCGATGACGATCACGAATGGTTCGTTTTGACGAGCATGCTTGGGGACATCAAAGATGTCCTGCGAGCTTGTGAGTGGGTAGACGGCCCCCCGCAGATGAATCACGGGCACCTCGCCAACTTTGGAGAGCATGTCCGGGGTCGGGCTCACGATCTCGGATACATTTGCCAGCGGGATCGCGAAGATCTCCTCGGAGGCAGCGACCATCATGGCGGGCATGATTGCGACGGTCAGCGGGATCGCAAGAGTGATCGTGGTTCCCTTGCCTTTCGTAGACTCGATCGTGATCCCGCCCTTGAGTTTGGACTCGATGTTTGTGCGGACAACATCCATCCCAACACCGCGGCCGGAGAGATCAGAAACGGTCTCTACGGTTGAGAATCCGGGTTCAAAGATGAAGCGAAAGACATCCTCGTCGTGGAGCGGGGCGAGTTGTTTTTCTGTGGCAAGGCCACGCTCAACAGCCTTGGTACTGATGACGGCTCGATCGAGCCCCTTGCCATCATCGATGATCTTCAAGCATATATGCGAGCCCTCATGGCCGGCGACGAGCTTGATCGTGCCGGTTGGGTTCTTTCCTGCCGCTTCTCGATCGCTGGGCAGTTCTACACCGTGATCCACGCTGTTGCGGAGGAGGTGGATGAGCGGATCGCTGAGTGCTTCGATGATCGATTTCTCGACTTCGGTGTCGCCGCCCTCGATCTCAAGGCTGATCTGTTTTCCGGTCTTTGTTTCCAGATCGCGTATCAGTCGCGGGTATTTGCTGAAGATTTTCTCGAGCGGCTGCATTCGGGTCTGCATCACAGCGAGCTGGATATCTCCTGTGATGCGATCGAGTGTGCTCGCTGTGGTTTCCATCTGCTCAATGAGATCATGTTCGATCATGGACTTCGCAAAGTCCTCCGCCATCGCGCCGACTCGGTTTTTCTCAAGAACCAGCTCGCCGACGAGGTTCATCAACGACTCAAGGCGAGAGACTTCCACGCGTATGGTTTTCTTGGGCGTCGTCGCCCCAGCATCGCGGTTTGTCGAAATGGAGCAATCAACCGTCTCGGGTGAATCGCCGCTCCCGGTCATGCCGAGCCCACATGCGAGAAGCACATCGCGTGCGTCGGCGTTTTCGGGGAGCACCGCATCTGGCAGATTAATGCCATCGGCGAGCATCTCGATCTGTTCGTAGAGCGTGTTGAGTGGCCATGTCACGAGAACCTGATTCGTGAGCTGGGTTGTCTGCTCGTCGATCAGGGCGCATAGAGCCTTGAGCCGAGGCGTGAGTTGGGCGATCTGATCATCGCTCAGGTGCCCGATGTTGTCGATCGACTGATCAAGCACGGTCGCGATCTGCAGAATGGGATCAATCTCAAAAAAATCGATCGTCTTGACGATATCCTCGAAGAGTTCCTCCAGGTTCGCGCACGCGGCTTCGCGGGAGTCGGGGGAGGCGAGTTCATCGAGACATATGCACGCCTGGGCCAGCGTGATTTTGATGTCGTTTGCCATGTGCTCGATGAGATCGAGTTTTCCCTCATCGAGTTGAATCCGCTGGCGTCTACACTCGAAACCGCTGAAGCGAGATTCATCTCGAAGCTGCATATCGAGCGCAGAACCGGTTGAAAGTTTGTGATCTGAGTGTGAGCCGCTGTTTCCCAGCCGATTGAGTTGAGCGATCAGGCGCGGGGACGCGGGGATCAGATCGGTGCTGCCGCCTCTCAGTTCATCGAACTGGACTTTGAGCACATCGACGGCTTCAAGGAGCAAGTCCATCTCAGGCTTGCCGATCAGCAGATCACCACTGCGTGCGATGTTGAGCACACTTTCGGCACAATGCGCGACGGCAACAAGGTTTGCCAGCGAGAGGAACGAGGCGCTGCCCTTGATCGTGTGGAGTGAGCGGAAGATCTGGTTGAGGAGATCGATATCCTGTGGGCTCGCCTCAAGATCAACGAGATCTCGCTCGAGCTCTTCGAGGAGCTCACCGGATTCCGTGAGGAAGTCTTGCAGAATATCGGGATCAAAGTCCTTGGTAGACATGTCTTAGATCTCAGCATTGGAGTCGCTTCGAAGGAGCGCGTTCGTTCAGGAGCTTGGGAAAGATCATCATCTCGAACACTTCGAGCGATGCTTCATTGCGAATGGAGCTGGTATCGTCGGTCGTGATTCGGTTGAGCATCTCCTGGAACTCGTCCATCGGGGCCGGTCCCATCGTGAGGCTTGCGATGTACTGGTCGTCGTGTTCAAGTTTGAGTTCAATCAACCGAGCTGAGTGGCGAGACTCGAAGACAGGCTTCTCGTACTCAGGGAAGAGGATGTCCGATCCATCGAAAATGACTTTGGCCATCTTGATGTACTGATCTGGGGGCATCGAGATTCTGGAAGATCGTGCAGGCAATATTTACTCCGCTTGGGTGTTCCTCTCGGGTCAGGCCGCATGTTTCATGTTGTTGATGCGTTTGAGAGATTCGGGGCTGAACAGGTTCTCAAGCTCGATCACCATGATGAGCTTGTCTTCGATATTCGCGACGCCGGAGAGAAAACGCGCATCGATCGGAGCGACCATTTGCGGAGATGGCTCGATGATGTTCGATGAAATGCGAAACACATCTTGGACGGAATCGACAACGAAACCGACGATGTCCTCTGAGATCTCGACCACCACAATCCGCGTACGCTCGCTGTGCTCAACCTTCGGGTAACCGAACTGTGCGCGTAGGTCGAACACTGGGATGATCTGACCACGGAGATTGATGAAGCCCTCGACGCCGGGTGGACTCTGAGACACCTGTGTCAGCGCCATCATGCGGTTGATTTCCTGCACACGCTGAATATCAACGGCGAACAGCTCATCGCCGAGCGTGAAGGTGACGAGCTGTAGCTGGCGTCCGCTCGGATCATTGCTGACATGCGTTGTTTGTTTATGCCGGGTGTTCATCTCGTCTCATCCATGGCTATTTGGTGTCGGGTCTGAACTCGATCGCCCTATTGACGCCGTCCTTGCCGACGCGTGCGGTGTGGGGCATCTCGGAGAAAGTTGTTTTTCATAAATGCGGAATCATCAACGACTAAGGGCGCACGGGATGCCTCGGCAGGAGTGCGGCTTCTGATACCCCTGTTCTCGGTTGATCTTGTGGTTGCCTTGATGAGAGTCCGGTATTTCCACCGCACCTACGCGGTGTTGACGGTTTCGCATCAGCGTTCGATGGTGGAATACTGCGCATGAAAAAACGACGCCGATTGGCGTCGTTTCAACTAATGCCCAGGAGAGGACTCGAACCTCCACTCTCGTAAAATGAGAACCACCACCTCAAGGTGGCGCGTCTACCAATTCCGCCACCTGGGCCAGTTGTGAGGGGAAGTATACACCCAAGTTTGTCGTTGTCGAGTCTATGAGTCCCGCTTTGATCATGATCTGGTCTCGGATTATCGGGTCTGACGAACACGGATCGTGCCCCTTGCGTCTATGATGCAACGAAAGCCGGTTCCGGACGCATGATGGGCGATCGGGAGGGGCTCTTCGAGGTCTAGACGAGGAAGTATTCGACATGACTACCGACGCTGCTGATACCAAACACAAGTTGTACGAGCATGTCCGCGCTGGTGCGGAGAAGGCGGATGTCTTCGCGGATGTCACACTCAGCTCTGATGGTGTCCGTTGCGAGGCGGATGGGTCCGCTGAGCCCGCGTACTACCGGGTATATATAGAAGAAGGCGATGTCTGGATCTCCCTGGAGACCGATGACCGCTGGTTGTCGGGATCCATCGAGGGTGATCTCGTGGGGACCGGTGATAAGCTCGACGAGTTACTCGAAGAGGAGATCATCGATCTCGGGCATGTCGATGCGGTCGTCGAGTTTGAGCATTTCCGGTCACCGCAGAAGGTGTATGTGTTCCGATCGAAACTATCGACCCCGTTAAGCAGTCCCGATGCCCCTGAGCATGCACTCATCTGGCTGAAGGGATACGAGACGGTCTTCCGTGAACTCGGGGATATGCAAGAAGACGACGAGGACTAAGGGCAGGGTTCGCACCCCGTCCTGAACGCGAGCGAAGGCAGCACGAATCATGCGCATACTCATGCTCGGATGGGAGTTTCCCCCTTTTATGGCCGGCGGCCTTGGGACCGCGGTGGAGGGGCTCACGCGCTCACTCGTCAACCAGGGGCATGAGGTGGTCTTTGTCCTCCCTCAGGCCGTCCCGGAGGGGCATCAATCTCATGTCGAACTGATCGGGCCCAGAGTGCTTGCGCATCGGGCACGATCTCTGCGAAAGGGTGCCATCGTGCCCCAGCCCGCGAGCGGGGGGAGTGAGCCCGAAACGCTCGATGAGTTGCAGCAGCGAGATCCGGAGTTGATTCAGACCCTGACACGACGGATCGAGGAGTTCCGGTCGAGTTACCCCAGTTCGTACCCCGGGGTCGATGTCGAGAACACCCTCACCCGTTTGATCCAGGAAATCCGAGAGTCGCACGAGGTGCAATCGCATGCACAATCGGCGCTTCGTGACCCGAGTGGATTCAAGGCACTGCAGACCGCAAGCGCGACCCAGATCGCAGACGCGTTTGATGCCTTGCTCGATTCCGTCGAGGGGTTGGGCACCGGCGACAGCGGGTATGGGTCCGATCTGTTTGGTGATGCGCACCGCTACGCCCGCCTCGTGGCGGCGCTGGGGTTGACCGAGAAGTTTGATGTCATCCACGCGCACGATTGGCTGACCTATCAGGCGGGGCTGCTGCTCAAGCAGATCACCGGCAAGCCGCTCGTTTGCCATATCCACGCGACCGAGTTTGACCGCTCGGGCGAGCACATCAATCAGGGGGTGTACGACATCGAGCGGGCGGGCATGCAGGGCGCGGACCGGGTGATCGCTGTTTCTCGCCTGACCAAGGCGATCGTGCACGCCAAGTACGGCGTGGACGACTCCAAGATCGATGTGGTCTACAACGGTGTCGCGCAACACGAGGTGCAGCCCGAGCGTGGTGCTGCGATCGAGAAGGGCGACAGGATTGTGCTCTTCCTGGGGCGCATCACGATGCAGAAGGGCCCAGAGTACTTCATCCAGGCGGCCAAGCGCGTGCTGGAGAAGGAAGAGAAGGTCAAGTTCGTTGTCGCGGGCTCGGGCGATATGGCAGTTCGGATGATCGAGCACGCCGCGGCGATCGGGATCGGGCACAAGGTGCTGTTCACCGGGTTCCTGCGCGGGCGCGATGTCGATCGCGTGTACCAGATGGCGGACTGCTATGTCATGCCCAGCGTCTCCGAACCCTTCGGGATCGCACCCCTCGAGGCGATGCGGAACGATGTCCCCGTGATCGTGTCCAAGCAGTCGGGTGTGTCCGAGGTCCTGACGCACTGCCTGAAGGTGGACTTCTGGGACACGGACGAGATGGCGAACAAGATCGTGGCGGTGCTCAAGTACCCGCCGCTGGGCCAGACACTGCGTGAGCACGGGCGATTCGAGCTGCGCGGGCTCAACTGGGACGGCGCGGCCGAGAAGTGCGTGAAGGTCTACGGACGGGCGATCGCCGGCGTGTCATGAGCGAGACACGCGAAGAGCTTATCGCACGGCGGGATGCGCTGATCGGGCATTTGCAGGGCGAGTGGCTGATCGACACCGACTGGAAGTCAATCTCCACCAAGGCATTTCGTTTGGGGCTATGCCTATGGATCGGGGGGATGATCTTCTTGTTGCTGATCACTGGTGTCATGTTCGTGATCATGAAGCTCAAGGGCAATCTCAACATGCAGATCACCTATCTTGAGTTCTTCGCGCTGATGGGTATGCTCCTTTTCGGGCTTGCATTGATTGGTTCTCTTTGTGTGATGATTCAGTCTTGGTTCAATCGGGATAGGAATCCGATCAGAATCGAAGGCTCGCTACTCGTTTGGGATAAAGGCAAAGGGTTCGTTCCGGAGAAGCTGCATCTTGATTCATTGCTTGAAGTCGCAGATACACTCTCAACCGGTTACGGTGCGTCTTTGATCATTCGCAAGCTCGGTCCATCCGCAACGCTGTACTCCAAGCACATTCTCGTGTCAGAGATCGACAAAAATGCTCCGAAAATCACGCCCGGAGTTTTTCGAGACGGCTTGAAACTAATTATGTTGCTCAAAGAAGTTGCATCGCTGAACGGAGAGCTTCGTAGCCTGGCCGATCGCGAATCAGCAGACCATTAACCCACATCTCGACCCTGGAACAGGATCACCGCCAGCGACAGGAACACCACGATCTGGCAGATGCCGTATGCGTACACGAGGAACACATGCGTGAGCGGGATCGGCTGATTCTGGGTGATCGCGTCGAGCAACCAGAACGACTGCATGTTCGGTACGACGGACCAGATCGCGAGCGGGACCGGGTGTGTGACCGTGCGTTGACGGAAGAGCGAATCGCCCGGAAGTGGGGGGCGGGTGAGTTCGACGGAATCGCGTCCGATCTGCATAATCGAGATTCGCGTATCGTCCATGTCCACGATGAACAATCCGGGCTCATCCCGTGCATTTTTCTCTAGCGGGGTGCCCGGTTCGAGTGGGGCGAACTCGGGTGTGATCATGCCGACGCCGGAGGGGGAAGCACCGTAGTAGACGGGATCACCGATCTGGATGTCCTCGCGGGGTGGGCCGAGCATCGTGATGTAGAGGACCGATCCGGGCTCCCGGAGCATGACCTGATTGAAGTATGTGTCGTCCTTGAGCGGTTCCTGATCGAAGCTCAGGAGCTCGTTGAGCGTGACATACCGACGCGGGTCGAACCCGGCCTCGATGAACTCTTCGAGTTCCATGTTGTTGCGTTCGGCGGCGAGTGCCCAGACCTGATCGTTGAAGAAGTCGTAGACATCCAGGCCCGTCGGTGATTCGACGAGCGCGACCTGTCCGAATCGTTGGTTCTCGAAGATATCTCGACCAAACCAGTAGTTCGATAAGAGGCCGATGATAAATATGCCGGCGCAGAACGCGATGGTGATGACCTGCCCGAATCGGGTTGAAATCGCTGTCGCGATCGAGGTCATAACCAGCAGGGCCATCCCGAGACAGGCACAGGCGAGCATGATCTGTGGCTTGAGATTCTCGCTCGGGTCCATGAGGGCCCAGTCTTCATCGACGAACAATGAGATGCCGTAACCGATCCAGAGCAGCGGCAAGAGGGTCAGTGCAGCAGTTTGCCCAAATGACCATCCATAGGCATAGTTTCCTAAGGCGCCGATGATGATTGAAAGCAGGATGGAGCCGACGGAAAAGAGGATGACCGGCCAGACGGGGTCTTCGGCCGCGGTTGAGAGGATCCCGTGGCGAACCCCAAACAGCAGGTACGCGACCATAATCAGGATGGCGATCAGCATCGCGATCGAGATTCCGAGGAACTTGCCCAGAATCACGCTTGTGCGTGAGATGGGCTTGGAAACCACCGTCAGGACGGTTTTGTTCTCGATCTCACGGGATATCGCTGCGGTCGATATGAATGCGGCGAGCATGATCCCGAGCAGGAAAATGCCCCCCATAGACACATCGAGGAGCATTTTGTCGTCCCCGGTGACCTCTCCTGGGACATTGCTGGGTCCCATGGTGAATCCAACGATCCAAGTGTTGAGGAGCTGGATGAACGCCGCGAGCAACAGCATGACAAAGAACACCGGTTGACGGATGCTCTCTTTGAGTGCGTTACGGGCAATTGGTATGACAGTCGTGAGCATGGACGCGGATGATAGGGTGGTTCACGGCGTGTGTGGGAGCGCAGGGTCTGCGCTGATGCCCCTTCGTGGGGATGCTGGTGATGTGTGCTACGCATCTGTCTGAGAACAGTTCGGTGGGCGTAGGGAGAAAGATAAAGATTCTATGCTTGTGGGTGTGAACCGGATCGCGATACCGCTCGTACGGTGGGGCACAGCAGGAGTCGCTCATCGTGGGGACGCGATCAAGGCGACGAAACCGCATTCCGGACGCGTACCACAGACGCGGTTGATGCACCTAGTATCACCACCCCGGCGTGTGGGCACGGGGTGACGCGCGAGGCGCGATCCAGAAACACACAGCTGGCGTACGCGCCACCGCGACCAAGACAGAGGACGACGCACCCAATGAATCAGGGCGACTATCTGACTTACCGCAAGGCCGCGAACACGGCCATCATCGGGTTGGTGATCCAACTCGTTCTGACGCTATCCGTTTTCTTTTATGCTCAATCATCCGGCGATGACAGCGCGGCGGCAGGGACGATCTTCCTGCTAAGTGGCGTTCTTGTCTGGGGTGTGCTTCTGCTGGTCTTCGATCAGCATCGGCGCGAGCGAATCGAAACCATGGAAGCGGAGCAGCTCGCCGTCACAGGCGCAGCAGCCGCGAGCGCGTTCGAGAGCACAGGTGATGAGCTGCGAGTCGCGGCGCGTCGGCTCGCGTTTATGTACAAATGGATTGTTCCTGGCACGGCTGTCCTGCTCGCGTTAATCACAATCTGGTTTGGTTTCGGCGCATTCCAAAGCATCGAGCCAGACACGCTCAATACCACCTCCAAGCCGGGCTGGGCGCTCGCGGTCGGGATTTCGATCGCCGTCGTCGGGTTTGTTTTTGCCCGATTTGTATCCGGGATGGCAAAGGTCGATGCGTGGTCAAATCTGCGTGCAGGCGCGACAACCTCCGTCGCGGCCGCGCTCGTTGGACTTGTCCTCGCGATCGGCGGATTCCTTGAGCTCGCTCTCGGAATTGGTTTGCTCGTTAACTACGGGCCGTACATCATCTCGATCGGGATGATGGCGTACGGTGCGGAAATCATCCTCAATATCCTGCTTGATCTGTACCGGCCTCGCAAACCGGGCGAACTCCCACGCCCCGCGTTTGACTCTCGATTCCTCAGTCTTCTGGCGGCCCCTGATCGGATCGCCGAGAATGTTGGTGAGGCGGTCAACTACCAGTTTGGTATCGATGTCACGAGCTCGTGGTTCTACCAGCTCCTGAGCAAATGGATCGTGACATTGGTTGCGATCGCAGTCGGGATCGGTTGGCTCATGTCCTCGCTCGTTGTGGTCGAACCCCATGAGCGTGGGCTTATTTTGACCAACGGCGTGATTTCTGAGCCGCTCTTTAGCTTCGGCGACACCGGTGACGGGGATGTCGGGCCCGGGTTGCATGTTAAATGGCCCTGGCCGTTCTCGAGATACGAAACCCCGGTTTCGGTCGGGCGTGGCGATGAGGAAGTCCGCACCACGACCGGTGTTCGGGTTCTTCATCTCGCATCAAATCCTCCGGAAGAAGATAAGAACATCATTCTCTGGACGGAGAATCACACACGCGGCGAACGGCTGAACATCGTACAGCCCGAGCGAAATCCCGAGATTGAGACCCGCGGAGACGACGAAGCGACAAGCACGGTCGCGGAGCTTTCTCTCGTGGCGGCCGAAGTCCCCATGCACTATGTCGTGAGGAATGTGAAGCTCTTCGATCAGTTCGCGGCTCCCGGTCAACGCGAGCAGGTGCTCCTTCAGGTCGGTCGTCGTGTTGTGACGCAGTACCTTGGCGAGCGTGCGATTGATGAGATTCTCGCCATGAGTCGGACCAGTATGCCAAAGGAACTCAAGCATCGTCTATCGGAGGCCTATGGCCAGTTCAACGACGGGCAGGGTGCCGGAATTGAGATTCTGTTCGTCGGCGTCAACGGCGTGCACCCACCGACGCGGGTTGCGCCATCGTTTGAGCGAGTCATCTCGGCGCGTCAGAACCGTGAGTCCTTGATCGAAGAGGCACGCAAATCACAGATCGCCAAGCTTGCGGATATCGCAGGTTCGGTTGAACTCGCGGAAGAAATCAGTGCCAAGCTTGTGGCGCTGGATGATCTTCGCCGGAGCTCGGGCAGCGATTCAGACGCGTTCATTGAGGCAGAACTTGAGGTTCAGCGTCTGCTCGAGCGAGCGGGTGGCGAGGCCGGCGAGTTCATTCTCAGCGCCAGCGCAAACCGCTGGGTACGCCACATGAGCGAGCGCGGGCTCGCGAGCCTGCTGCAAGGGCAGCAGGAAGCGTATCTTGCAGCGCCGGAGCTCTACCGCAGTAACATGTACTTCGAGGCACTGATTGAGGCGATGCGTGAGTCACGGGTGTACCTGACACCCGGCGAACTCGAATCGCTCAAGGTCCGTCTCGAACTTCAGGACAAGAAAGCCGGCACGACCGTGTTCGACGCGGAGCGCGGCGAGGCTTTCCAGTAAACCAGTACCCCTTGATATGAACGCCCGGGCATGCCCCGGAGCGTCTGATCCTTGCCGAGCAGGGCAACAATGGAGAACGAGCCGTGTTGAAGCTCAAGTCAGTATTCATTCCAATCTTTGCGGTACTCTTCATCCTGATTCTGGTCGCATTTAGCGCGACCTACACCGTGCGTTTCACGGAGATCGCGGTGAAGACGACATTCGGGAGCGCGAATGACGATTCGATCGTCGACGAGCCTGGGCTGCACTTTAAAGCCCCTTACCCGTTCCAGAGTGTGACGAAGTATGACAAGCGGACACGGATCGTGCAGACGCGATCGGAAACGGTGCAGACGGCCGATGATTTCCAGATCATCGTTGAGTCGTACCTGTTCTATCGCGTTTCGGACCCGCTGAAGTTCTTCAGAAGTTTCTCGAACGCGGGCGACCGTGCTCAGGAGCACTACGCGAAGGCAGAGAACGATGTGCTCAGAGACCTGCTCCGCAGCGCGCTGGGTGAAACAAGCCGATACCGGATGGAAGACCTGTTCACCAGCGAACAGGGCGAGTCGGTGATCCCCGAGCTCGAACGCTCTGTTCAGGGGCTTCTGACTCAGGGTGGCACCGGCGGCCAGTCACTGGGTGAGTACGGCATCGAGATCCTGAGCGTAGGGATCGATCGAATCGTTCTCCCCGAGGAAACGACCGCGGCGGTGATCAACCGCATGGGGGCCAACCGCGACAGACTGGCAGAGCGGTACGAATCAGAAGGACGCTCGAAGGCACGCCTGATCAATGCGGAAGCCACGAGCCAGGCTGAGCGTATCCGTGCGTTCGCCCAGAGGCGCGCCGACGAGATTCTCGCGAAGGGGGAAGAAGAGGCCGCACCATATTTGGCGAAGCAGAACATCAACCCCGACCTCGCGGTCTTCATCCAGAACATCAAGCTGATGCGCGAAGCGATGGCCAAGAAGTTCACGCTGATCTTCTCGACAAGCGATTATGGCATGCAGCTCTTCGACCCTGAGATTCTCAAGCAGTCGCAGGGCGAGATCCCCGCGCCAGACGCGAGGCAAAGGGCCGAAGCCGGAGCGGAGGACTGATCGATGAGTGATCCTCACGAACAAGATCAGAGCAGCCCAGAGACATCTGTGGTTGGGCAGGACGATGCCGTGAATGGCGCCGAAGCCACGCCCGAACCCGGCTTGATCTCGGGGCGAACAGCATCCGTCCGGTTCGATCGGCGCTCCACGAGCGCCCATACGAATAACCGGGCACGCATGGATGCGGCGAATCAGTCGCTCGCCGACGCGCTGAAGATCACATATGTCTTTCTTCAGTTCGGTATGGTTGTCCTTGTGGTGCTGTTCTTCTTCTCAGGGGTGCAGCGGATCAACGAGGGTGAGCGCGGGATCAAGGTCTTCCTCGGCAAGCCCACACAGACCAATATCGAGCCCGGTGCTCACTTCACTGCGCCCTACCCGATCGGGGAGATGATCCGAGTCGGTGCCGGCGCGGTCGAGATCCCCATGGCTCGGGATTTCATGCCTACCCGCCCCGGATCTATGAGCGACGACGAGCTGCTCAACGCCGACTTCGGCGGATTCAACTCCAGCGGTCGCTTGAACCCAAGCGCCGATTCAATGATTTTGACGGCGGATCAGAACATCGCGCATGCACAGTTCCGGGTGAACTATCACCGATCGGATCATCGCGAGTATGTTGAGAATATCCGCCCTCAGGACGAGGAGTGGGTCGTCCGGCTCACGGTGCGTCGCGCGATCGTGCACACGATGGCAGAGACGACAATCGATGATCTTCTCAAGGCATCTGCTGAATCCATCGGCGAGCGAATCCGCGAGCACGCACAACGCACGCTCGATGAAGTTGATACCGGGATCGTGATCGATCGCGTGGTGCTGGTCCGCAAGACCCCGCCGCTGTATCTCTCAGATCGGTTCGCTTCTGTGCAGTCCGCAGCACAAAACGCTGGTAAGGAACGCGAAGACGCGTTGCTCCAGCGCGAGCAGATGCTCAACGAGGTCGCGGGTCGCGCTTCAGGTGTGCTCATCTCCATGATCAACGAATACGAGCGTCTCACGGAGCTTGGTGAATCGGATCAGGCAGAGGTGCTTCTCAAGAAGATCGACGCGGTCATGATGGGCGATGAGGTTGAGTGGCAGGGAGAGTCGACTCTCGCACTGGTCTCAGGTGAGGTCTCCGAGATTCTGAAAAATGCACAAGCCCAGGCCTCGTCACGCGTTTCCCGTGCAATCGCGGATTTGGAGCAGTTCTATGCAAAGCAGTCGCAGTTTGAAGCGAACCCAACTCTGATGATCGCTCGCGATTGGTCTTCGGCGATGGCCGCTTTCCTGAACAAGGATTTCGTTTCGACGATGTACCTCCCTGAGGGACGCGAGGCGGAAATCATCATCAACCCCGATCAGGACTGGGAAGAAGAGCGCGTACGACTCGAGCGTCGTGAGCAGGCACGCCGACAGCAGGAGCAGCGCCGACTCGAAGCACAGCAAGATTTCTACAGAACCCAACGCGGGATTCAGGCACAGGACGCAGATTAAATGACCCAGGCAACGACGAGCATGTCATCCAATACGAGTCAGCACGCACCTGATGGGCGAGCCGTCGTCGGCTGCCAGCAGCTGACCAAGGTCTTCAAGGACTTCTGGATGCGTGACCGTGCGCGTGCGGTCGACAAGCTCGACCTGGTCATCAAAGAGCATGAGGTGTTCGGGCTCCTCGGTCCCAACGGTTCAGGCAAAAGCACGACGATCAAGCTCATCCTCGGGCTCCTGAAGCCCACGAGCGGTCGCGTTGCGGTATTTGGCAAAGCGCCCACCGATGTGGCCATCAAGAAGCGGATCGGATATCTCCCCGAAGAGAGCTATCTCTACCCGTTCCTCAACGCCCGTGAAACGCTCGATTATTACGCGAAGCTGTTCGGGCTCGATGCGAAGACTCGCAAAGCTCGCATCGACGAGCTTCTGCACATGGTCGGGCTCGAGCACGCCCAGTTCCGACCGGTTCGAGAATACTCCAAGGGGATGCAGCGCCGCATCGGGATTGCCCAAGCGCTCATCAACGATCCCGATCTCCTGATTCTCGATGAGCCCACAACGGGGCTTGATCCGATCGGTACGCGTCAGGTCAAGGACCTGATTATCGAGTTGGGACGAAGGGGAAAGACCGTAATCCTCTCAAGTCACCTGCTCAGCGATGTTGAAGATGTTGTCGATCGCATGGTCATCCTGTACGGCGGCCGCATCCGCGGCGAGGGAACCTGCGAGGAACTTCTCTCAAGCAACGAACGAACCATCATCGAGACGGATGAGCTCGACGACCAGACCATCGCAGAGATCGATGAGGTTATTCGCAGACGAACCGGCGGAGAGAAGTCCATCCGAGGTGTCACTGCGCCTCGCCAGCGTCTCGAAGAACTGTTCCTCGGGATCGTGGAGCAGGCGCAGCACGACAAGGCGAGCACCTCTGGCGCGATGCAGGGCGGCGAAACCGCGGCATTCCTGCGTGGCGAGCAGACTGAAGCACGCCAGGG
>DDGE01000011.1:39788-57098 GCA_002337545.1 Phycisphaerales bacterium UBA1910
CGCCGGAACCTGCTGGCGAAGATACATCGCTCATCGGTTCGCTGATGGAAGAGCCAGAGAGTGAGCCGACCCCCGAAGCGCAGAAGCCTGGTGAACTTCAGACTGAGGCCCCAGGCGATGAGGATGTTGACTTGGGTGTGATCGGGTCGTTGCTTGATGATGATCAGGACGACGAAGAGGACGATAAGCGGTGAGCATCCAGCAGCGCCTTTCCCAACTCGATCGCGTCCAGCGCCAGCGCGGGTTCAAAATCGCGATGAGCATCGTCATCTTCGTGGCCATGGTCGTCATCGCCGGCTACGGGATCTTTAACGATCAGGTATCGACGGCGAGCCTCGACGCCCAGATCAATCAGCTTCCCGCCACCGTAGAAAATGTGGCTGGGGAGATGATCGCCAACCCGGATATTGAGCGTGCGAAGCAGATCAAGCAACTCATCGAGAATGCGGATGTTGGGAGCATTATCACCTATGTGGCTGTCGCGGGCGGCCTCACCCTCATCCTTGTCATCTGGCTGAATCTCGGGTTGATCTACCCGTTTATTACCCTTGTCGGATTGGGCTTTTTCGCGATTGCACAATGGCTTGGCTTCCCCCTTACGGGCGGGATCGTCCTCGGCATGACCTCGCTGACACTCGTGTTCATCTTGTTGATGCGTGGTCTGAGCCTGGCGCTGGGGTTCGCAAACCCGGTCCTCACAATCGCACGAAATGTGCTCGCAGAAGCGGTTCGCATGAAGATCTCTCTGGTCTTCATCGTGATGCTGTTCTTCGTGCTCGCCGCGTTGCCGATGCTGCTCAATGAGAATGAATCGCTGCGATACCGGGTCCAGAGCTTCCTGCAGTATTCAACGGGATTCACATATCTGTTCTCCGCGTTGTTGGTGGTGTTCTTTGGCGCGGCGACCGTGACCTACGAACAACGCGAGAAGGTCATCTGGCAGACGATGACCAAGCCCGTCGCGGCTTGGCAGTACATCCTCGGCAAGTGGCTCGGCGTCTCATGCCTGGCGGCGATTATTCTTTTCGTTTCCGCCTTCGGCGTGATCCAGTTCACCGAGTATCTGCGGAACCTGCCAGCAGATGGTGAGACCGCGCCGTTTGTTGCCAAGGACGGTTCGGACATCACCGAAGATCGGCTCAAGCTTGAGTCGGAGGTATTGGCCGCACGCGTGGCTCAGCGTCCCGTTCTCCCGTTCCACATCAGCGATCAGTCGTTTGATCAGGCGATGGAGTTGCATATTGAGAACGAACGCCGGGTGAACCCGAGTTACAACCCTGATGCCGCGGAACGCGCGGTCATTCGGGAGCAACTCTTCAAAGATGAGTACACCCAGTATTTTTCGATCGATCCTCGTGCCGAGCAGTACGCAGAGTACACCTTCACGGGGCTATCCGAGGCAAGGGCCAGGAATCTACCGCTCACGCTGAGATACAAAATCAATGCCGAGGGTAACCGACCGGATGTCACATACATCCTGACCTTTGTCTTCGCTGACGGCACGGTGCTCCCACCCCGCCGAACGGGGCTGGGCTTCTCTCATAGCATGCCGATCCCTGCTCATGTGATTGATAATCAGGGCAACCTGAAGGTGCAGATCTACAACGGGCAACTTATTGCCGACGGCGGTGGTTACTTTGATCTCCAAACGAATGTGAATACATTCACCATCCCGCCCGATGGGCTCGAAGTGTCGTACTCAGTCGGGAGTTACCGGGCGAACTTCGTTCGGGTGTACTTCGTACTCTGGGTGAAGCTCGCGCTGCTTGCGATGCTCGCGGTCTGGGCGTCCACATACGCAAGCTTCCCCGTTGCATGCCTGATCGCCGGCGGGTTGTTCTTCATGGGCGAGACATCTGGGTTCGTGCAGGGTGCACTCCCGGGGTGGGGCAAGACCACTGTTGACGGAGATCCGTCGTTGTATCGCACGATCATCTACTACATCGCGGACAGCGTCAGCTCCATGTTCACGGTCTACAACGAGCTACGCCCAACGAAACGAATCTCCGAGGGCGAACTGCTCTCATGGGGACGGGTCGCGGGTGGGGTATTCACGCTCGGTGTGGTGTCGATGCTGTTCTTCGGTCTCGGTACGCTGATTTTCCGCCGCCGACAACTCGCAATCTATTCGGGTAACTGAGCAAGGAGCTGCGAAGATGGTTCACAACTCACGAGTTCGGTTCATTGCGCTGCTTTGCATGCTTGCTGGGCTGGTCGGATCAGGAGTCTTCGGCACACAGATCACCGCCTCAACCGGGCGTCATGGATTGTCGTACACGGACACCGCAGAAGAGAACGATCCACCGATGGTGGCATTAGGTGTGGCGATGGGGGCGCTCCGCGGCGTGTTCGTGAACTACCTCTGGCTCCGCGCCACAACCGCGAAGGAGGAGGGGCAGTACTACGAAGCGGTTGAACTCGCGGACTGGATCACTCGCCTCCAACCTCGTCTGCCCGCTGTTTGGACATTCCACGCCTGGAATATGGCATACAACATCTCCGTCACCACGCACACACCGCAGGAACGGTGGTCATGGGTGAACGCTGGGATCCGATTGCTCCGCAACCGAGGAATCCGCGCGAATCCGAATGACATGCACATGCACAAGGAGCTCGCGTGGATCTTTCTACACAAGGTCGCGGGTTTCACGGATGACGCGAACCAGTACTACAAGCGTCAGTTCGCGTACGAGTGGCAGAACATCCTTGGTCGCAAACCCGTAATCGATCCCAGCAAGCGGGATCGTGACAGTGTGATTGAGCAATATGTGGGTTGGATCCAACCGATCGTGGATGCACCCGAGACATTCGCGGGACTTGAGAAAGCGAATCCCCGTGCAGCGGAGATCGCACGCACCTACGAACGAATGCTCGGCGAAACCCCCGGGCATCGATTGCTCGAGCGGTACACGCTTCACATAGAACTCGAATCTGCCGGGCGGATGGGCGGGATCCGCAAAGCATCCGGACCCAAGACTCAAGCCTTCATTGAACTGATGGATCGGTATCCCCGGAACCCTCAGCCGGGTCAGCTGTCATGGGAACAAGACTGGAATGATCTGCTCAACCATCTTCGCAAGCGCGTCCTTGAGGACGAGTACTTCATGGAACCAGTCCGCATGGTGCAGGTAACCCGGAAGTTCGGTCCGGTTGATTGGCGCATGCCCGCGGCCCACGCGTTGTATTGGGGGGCACGAGGCACAGATGTCGGACGAATGGAAGTCAATGAGCACAACGCTGAATCGCTTGACTTCGTAAACGCCTACCGACTCGTGATGCAATCCGTTCAGGATCTCTGGCGATTCGGTGATCTCTACTTCAACTACCTCGATGTGCATGAGGATCGCCCCGCGTATTACCAGGGGGTCCCGAACCCGTATTTCGTGCCAAGCTACGGTGGAATGCTCGAAGAGGTCACGCTTGCGTCTGGGCTCTTCGAAGCCGAGCGACGCGCATATCGACAGTTTTCTGCCGGGTATCTGAACTTCCTGCGTGACGCGGTCCGTTTCTTCTACCGCCGAGGGGATACGGAACAGGCGTTGTATTGGTACCACAAAGGTCGGAACTGGACGGGTGTGAACATCAACGACACGATGTTCGTGGATGAGTGGTCACTCTCACTCGATCAGTTTGCTGACAAACAGATTTACGATTCGATGGGATCGCCACAGGTCGCGGTGTCCGAGGTGTACGGAGCGTTGCAGGGTGCCTTCTTCCAGGGGCTGCTCGCGGGTGACATCGATACCTTCAACGGCATGTGGGAGTACGCTCGAAAAGCGCACGCAGTATTCTTTGCAGAACAGTTCCGCGATGTGGTTGCGGCCGCAGACACAGCCCGGATGGAGTTCATGGATCGCGATTTCCCGTTCCTCGCGGGCAACGCGTTCGCGAACAACATCGCGAACCTGCCATTCGAAGAAGCCGAGCTTCTCTATGGCAACGCTCCAGAGGACTTACAGCGTTATGCCTACGACGCGCTTGTTATCCGATTTAAAGACTACATCGACGAGCAGCACGAGCTCGGCGTGATCGATGTGAACTTTGATGAGGCATTCCCGGAGCCGGCGGGGATGGATCGCCATCGTGAGCTGTATCAGGTCAAGATTGATCAGCGACGCGATAGCAATGTCGAGGGTGTGATCAAGGATTGATCCTCGTCGCCAAACGCTGCCGCAATCAATGACCTACGAGCATGTCGCGAGCGCTCTGATAGCGTTCGTATGTCCCCAGCACCACTTCGACGGGAAGTTCCGGACCCGGAGGGGTCTTGTCCCACTTGCCCGACTTGGTCAGAAGCTCTAGGTATTCACGCAGATACTGCTTATCGAAGCTCTTCTGCGCACGACCCGGTTTATAGTCATCCGCCGGCCAGAACCTTGATGAATCAGGAGTGAGTGCCTCGTCGATCAGGATCGGATCATGACTCGTAATCTGTCCTTGTTCATCGATAGGGAGCCCGAACTCAAACTTGGTATCCGCAAGGATGATCCCGTGATCCAAGGCATACGCGCTCGCTGCCTGATAGATATTGAATGATCGTTCACGGAGGCGTTCCATTAGTGTCACCCCGCCCAGGTGCTCTACATGTTCGACTGCCTGAGCAAAGCTGATATTCTCATCGTGCCCTGAATCCGCCTTGGTCGCAGGAGTGAAAATCGGTTCGGGGAGTTTGTCGCACTGGGTGAGCCCGTCCGGGAGTTGAATCCCGCAGACATGCCCAGTTTCGTTGTATTCCTTGAGCCCGGAACCCTCGAGGTAGCCACGGACGATGCACTCGACTGGGATGACCTTGCAGAGCCGCCCGATCGTCACTCGTCCTTCCAGCAACTCACGCGGGGTGGTTTTCGTGAACGCATCCTCTGGGATCAGGTCTGTCTCAGTTCCGATCAGATGGGTGGGGGACAGGCCCTGATCCTCGATCCAGCGCAGCCAGAAAGCTGCGATCTGCGTCAGCAGACGCCCCTTCCCCGGGATCGGGGTGGGCATGATCACATCGAACGCGGAGATCCGATCCGAGGCGACCATAAGCATCGCTCGCGGGACATGGTGCCCGAAATGATCGTCATGCGCAGGAATGGAATAAGTATCGCGGACTTTTCCGGCACGCTTGTCCGGGAGGTTCAGATCAGATCTGAAAACCGGCGTGCCAAGTTCCGACAAACGATCATCGTGGGATTCATGGGTGGGGGCGTTGGTGCTCACACCAAACCATAGCATCATGTGGGTTCGTGTGTCTGACTCGGCGCGTGAATTCGGTCTTCGATCGGGCGAATCGCTCGCCCCGAGTACGCGAATCTCATATCCTATAAGGTAGAGCCCAGTCCCGGGCGTCTGGAGAAGACCTGAGTTCCATGTTGCGTTTCATTGCACCGCACAATCTGAACCCGATGGCGCAGCGTGTTCTTCCCGGCGCATACCTCATTGGCCCGGACTCCGTTCCAATCGCGGGTGAGGTTGTGATGGAGCAGGAAATCGTCCGGTGCGAAAAGGGCACCCGCGAAGCAGCTGCCGTCGCATTGCAGATCGATCTCGATGCGCACCGCCTGCAGGCATTGGGTTACGAAAAGCCCATTATCGATGACATCCACCTCCGCCCGCTCGGGGTGCTGACGCTTCAGACCTGCCTCCTCCCGGATCGGGAGCGTCCGTATGTGCTCACGCTCGAGCTCGCACGACATCGGATCATGCTTTTCCAGACCAAACTCGATGAGTGGCAGGTATTCGAGCTCCCGGAAGACACGACGGAGATCCGACTGCTTGATGCGGCGCGGTCCGTCTTCACCCAGGCACTGGTGAAATCGAGCGACCCGAATGCCGCAGAGGAGACTTCCCGTCTCGGGATGACCGCGCTCTGGATCGCGATTGAGGCGACGGAACGGCTCGCGCTGCGTCAGGCGCGTGCCGATCTCCAAGCACGCCAGGACGGTTCCCTGTATGAGAGCATCGCAGAAGACGCGATCAATGCGAAAAAATCATTGCCCGTTCTGCACCCAGGACGAGGCGGGGTGGTCCTCCCAACGCGTCCCGCACTCGGGGTAAGTGTCTCTCCGAGTATCCTGAGTGATCAAGCAAAGGATGCGCTCTCGCAAGGAGCGGACTTCGTCACCGTCCCGATGCGTTGGATCGAAATGGAACCCATCGAGGGCGAGTACGCCTATACGCCCACAGATCGGTGGATCGAGTGGGCAATCCGGCAAGCGAAGCTCCCAGTAGTCGCTGGGCCAGTCGTCGACTTTCGCCCGCACTGCGTGCCCGAATGGCTCTACATCTGGGAGAACGATTACGAGACGCTGCGCGATCTCGTCTATGAGCACATGAAAGCAGTCGTTACCCGCTACCGAAGAACGGTTGGGCGATGGACGGTCTGCTCTGGTCTGCACTGCGGCGAACACTTCAAGCTCGATTTCCAGCAGATGATCGATCTCACGAGAATTTGTGTTTTGGTCGTTCGCAAGCTGCACCCGAGGGCGAAGGTCCAAGTGGAGATCGTGCAACCGTGGGGCGGCTACCACACGGCTGATCGCCGATCACTCCCTCCCCTGCTCTATGCCGAGATGCTCACACAGTCGGGCATTCCGATCGATGCGTTCTCGCTGCGGGTTCAGATGGGGTCATACCGGGCGGGGCAGGACACACGCGATCTGATGGCATTCTCCTCGATGCTCGATCAGTACGCGATGCTCGATCGTCCGATCTCGATTTCCGGACTGGGTTGTCCCAGTGGCCCTCTCTCACCAAACGAGCACCCGGAACGATACGCTCAACCGGGATCATGGCGGGGGTTGTGGAACGAACAGAGCCAGGCCGACTGGCTCGGTGCCTATGCAGCACTCGCGATGTCCAAGCCCTATGTCGAAACAGTGTGCTGGCACGAGCTGGCAGACCCCGCGGGAGCAACAGAAATGCGTACAGGCGGCCTCCTGGATCGACGCATGGAAGCCCGGCCTGCGTTGAAAGAGTTCCACGATCTGTGCAGTGCCATAGTCGATCAACGCATACCCAATAGTCTTCAGGACAACCAACTCGATCGCGAAGCCGCGTCCACATCAGTTGGTTCCAACGCATAAGGGGGTCGCATGGCGAGCGATGCTTCAACCGTGGGTGGAGATTGGGCCAGTCGTCCCAGCGCTCTCTTTGCCGCCGCCGTGCTTGGGGTCGCGTCGCTTGCGACGATGGGCGTATCGCTGTCCCGCGATCTGCGATCGGATCCTGCGCCGATCATTGTCCCGCAGCAAAGCGACGAAACCCCCGGAATCGCAGCATCGCCAAAGCCCAGTGCTGTCCGACTCATCGATGTCAACATCGCGCCGCTGAGCGAGCTTGATCTTCTCCCCGGGATCGGACCGGCCCTCGGACAAAGAATAATCGACCATCGCGATGAACACGGCCCGTTCAATCGCATCGAGGACCTGACTCAGGTCAGCGGCATCGGTCCCCGGACCCTGGACAAGATGCGTACCCTCATCACGCTTGGCGAAGCCGGCGAGTAGCATACACTTGAGTCATCGAAGTCCTGTTGTACCAGGGAGGTGCGTGTCGTATCTCTCGGGCACGGGTACGCGCATGCGCGGAAAGTAAAACGCTTGGATCTTCTGACCCCGATCATCGCGGACGCATCATTCAAGTCTCTCGCGAAGGGACTCGACGCGGGTCAGCGTTCGATCGCGACGGGGTCTGTCGGCGCATCAATCTCCCTCGTCGCAGCGGCGATGCATCAACAGACGAAACGCCCCGTGCTCATCGTCTGTGCGCACCTGGACGAAGCGGAGGACCTGCTCGCCGAGACACACGCGATCGGTCAGACCGGGTCGGAGATTTTCCCAGCGCTGGAGCTCGCGCCGGGTGAATCGAGCGTCAGCGCCGAGCTCTTCGCGAACCGAGCAGCAAAGATCGCGCAGATCCGCGCAGGGCAGGTCCCCGAGATCCTCATCACGCCGATCGCGGCGCTCATGCAGCCGGTACCCAGCGCCCAGCGCATCGATGAGCTCGTCCGTGAGATCAACAAGGGCGATCAACTCGAACCCCAAGCGCTGATCGATTGGCTCGTGGGCGCGGGGTACGAGCGGATGGACACGATCGAGTACCCCGGGCAGTTCGCGTCCCGAGGCGGGATCATCGATATCTACCCAACCACCGGCGGTGGGGGAGAGCCCATCCCCGTCCGACTCGATTTCTTCGGCGACGAACTCGACACCATCGCTGAGATCGATCTCGACACGATGGGGTCGGATCGCAACATCGATCGTGTGTTGCTCGGTGCCGCGGGTGAGGTCACGCTCAAAGCAACCAGCGCGGATAAGTCGGTGCTTGAGTATCTGTCGAGCGATTCGGTCGTGCTGCTCGCGGAGACTTTCGAGGTCGTCGAGCAGGGACGCGGGTATTACGAGCGGATAAGTGATGGGCGTGCGATCTTCGGCCCGCCCGCGGTGCTCAAACTCCTCGAGACCCGGTTCCACGCGCTGTGCGAGGTCAATCAGTTCTCAGCGGGCAAATCGGGCGCAGACGCGCTCGTTGATCTTCCGGTCGAGACACTGCCGCCGTTCGATAAGGAGGTCTCGATCGCGATCAAGGAACTCGCGGAGCTCAAGGATCGGGTCGAGACGATCATCTTGGCGTGCGGGTCCGATGGCGAGTACGCGCGGTTGGGCGAGCTGCTCACATTGCACGCGCCGGGGATCGAGATCAGGCGCGAGATCATCGACATCCGTCGCGGATACATCTGGTCCGGGAGTGACGAGGGCGCCGGGATCGGGCGTTATGCGCTGGTCCCCGCGGGTCAGATGCTCCACCGCTCAAGCGTACGACGCCGGATGCAGAAGATCCGCGCGGGTCGCACGATGGATACCTTCCTGGATATCCAGGCGGACGACTATGTCGTGCACGCGGAGCACGGGATCGCGAAGTTCGTCGGACTCACGGTCATGGATGCCTCGGGCACCGCGAAGACGCGTGACAAGTACTTGATCAACCCGACCAAGGCGAAGAAACGCAAGGAGGACCAGGAGGAATACCTGACCCTTGAGTTCGCGGGGCGGAGCAGATTGCATGTTCCTTGTTCGCAGATTGATCTGGTGCAGAAGTATGTCGGCGGGTTCAAGGGCAAGCCGCCCCTGAGTTCGATCGGCGGGAAGAAATGGAAAGCCCAGAAGGAACGCGTCTCCGAGTCCGTCAAGGACCTCGCGAGCGAGATGCTCCGCGTGCGTGCCGCGCGTGAGCATGTGCCGGGATTCAACTACCCGAGCGACACCCCAATGTTCCAGGAGTTCGAGGCCGAGTTCCCCTACGACGAGACGGAAGATCAGCTCGCCGCGATGATCGAGATCAAGAAGGACATGCAATCCACACGCCCAATGGATCGGCTGATCTGCGGCGATGTCGGGTTCGGAAAGACCGAGCTCGCGATCCGAGCCGCGTTCAAAGCGGTCGAGGCCGGTCGCCAAGTCGCGGTCCTGGTCCCGACGACCGTGCTCGCGGAGCAGCACGAGCGGACCTTCCGCAACCGGTTCGCGGATTACCCGTTCCGGGTCGATTCATTGTCCCGCTTCAAAACACCCGGTGAGATCCGCCAGACACTCAAAGACCTCGCGCTCGGGCGCGTGGATGTGGTGGTGGGGACGCATCGGCTGCTGTCCAATGATGTGCGATTCGCAGAACTCGGCATGGTCATCATCGACGAGGAACAGCGCTTCGGGGTCGAGCACAAAGAAAAGCTCCTGCGTCTGCGATTGACGGTCGATGTGCTCACGCTGTCAGCGACCCCGATCCCGCGGACATTGCACATGTCGATGCTCGGATTGCGGGATATCTCGAGCTTGACGACCCCGCCGGTCGATCGACGCTCGATCGTGACGGAAGTGATCCCATACAACAATCACCGGATCGCGCGTGCGATCCAGCGCGAGCTGGCGCGCGAGGGACAGGTGTACTTCGTGCACAACCGAGTGCACAACATCGAGAGCGTCGCTGACAATATCCGTCAATTGGTCCCTGACGCGAACATCATCATCGGGCACGGGCAGATGAACCCGAACGATCTTGAGAGGGTCATGCTCGAGTTCATGTCGCGCCGTGCCGATGTACTCGTCTCGACAACGATCATCGAATCGGGCATCGACATCCCGACCGCCAACACCATGATCATCAACGACGCAGACCGGTTCGGGTTGTCGGAACTCCATCAGCTCCGCGGGCGCGTTGGTCGCTCGCACCATCGCGCGTACTGCTACCTGCTGTTGCCCGAGGATCGGACGGTCAAGGAGGTCGCCCAGAAGCGACTCAAGGCGATCGAGGAGTACTCGATGCTGGGCGCAGGGTTCAAGATCGCGATGAGGGACTTGGAGATCCGCGGCGCGGGGAACCTGCTGGGCGCGGAACAGTCCGGGCACATCGCCGCGGTGGGCTACGAGATGTACTGCCAACTCCTCGAGCAGACTGTCCATCGGCTCACAAACGAGGGCGAGCCCGAGCAGATCGAGCACACATCCGTGGACATCGGGGTCTTCGGGTACATCCCCAAAGCGTACATCCCCAGCGACACCCGCCGGATCGAGGTGTACCGCCGACTCGCGACGGCACGCACGCAGGACCAGATCGACCAGGTCGTCGCGGACATCACGAGCGCATACTCGGATCCGCCGGAACTGGTGCGTCGTTTGATTCTCCGTGCCAGGGTGCGAGCAGCATGTCAGTTATTACATATCCGCAGCTTGGGCTTACGGGAAAAGGATGTAGTTGCACTCACGAGTGTCCCGGAACGAACCCGTGGGGTGCTTGCGAAAATCGATGCGGAAGTCCGAGTCGTGGAGGGCCAACTCGCACAAACGAACGCTCGTACGAGAGACGGTGTGCAGCTGAGCGAGATCTATATCAGGCCATACGCTGAACCCAAGTCGCCCGTGCAAAGGGCGAAGCAGTTGCTTGCATGGATGAGTTGATGCGTGCCGGAGTGGCCCGATGCATTAATTCTTGATGTGGACGCGTGCTCAAGCGCTTTCTATACAGCCTGAAGTCCCGCACCGTTGGCAGCCCTTCTTGATTTGTGCTACACTCTCAGGTTAATCCGGGCGGAGCCCGGCGCTTTCCCTCAAGGACGCACAATGACTGAAGCGAACACAAACGATAACGAAGCAACCGATCCGGCACCGATCCGAGTCGCGACGGATATACAACTGGATCACGAGCTCGCCGCCCTCCGACGGCGCCTCATCAAGGAGGCTTCGCGGGCCACCGATCTGTTGGCACAATCCATCAAAATTCTTCAGGGATCATCCGACGAAGAAGTCAGCGAGATTCGAGAGATCGAAAGACAGATTGATGCCGAAGAGGTCCGTATTGAGGAGGAGTGTTTCCGCATTCTTGCCCTCCAACAACCTTTCGGGTCTGATTTTCGTATGCTCACCTTCTGTCTGAAGGTTAACTCGGACATCGAACGCCTCGCTGATCATGCGGCATCAATGGCCAAGATTAGCAAAAAACTACGAGATGCCGAGCTCGTTTGGCCTCAGGCGATGCTTGAGATGATGCAACGCGTCCCCGTGATGTGCGAAGAACTCGTACGGGCGGTGATCAACGCGGATCCCGACGCGGCCAGAGAGATCGTTCTGCGAGACAAAGCGATTGATAAACTCGACAAGCAGGCCTTCAGAGAACTCACAGGCATCATCCAGGAACACCCGGACGAGGCGAGTCAATACATGCTGATGTACCGTATCTCACGCGAACTCGAACGCGTGGGTGACCTGCTGGGTAATATCGGCGAGGATATCGTTTACCTCGTCACAGGCGACATCGTCCGCCACGAAAGCAGCGGCAAAAACAAGCAATCAAACTGAACTAATAAAGCCAGTTCTGGTATGCTTGATACATGCTGTATGTATCGTTCTTTGTCACTATTGTTGCGTTGGTTCTCATATTCATCGGGCTGCGTGGGCGGCGGTCTGTCCGTGGGGTGTACTGCCGGGGCTGCAGGTTTGATCTCTGCGGAACAGACCTCAAGTCCGACGAGCCACGCTGCCCCGAGTGCGGGGCTGATCTCACTTCGCCCAGATCACATGCCGAGACTGTGCGGAATAAGCGGCATGGAGCGATGTGGGCCGGGGCGCTCACGCTGCCCATCGGGGCGATTTTGCTAGCCGTCTCATTCATGGGCGGCTTTGGTGCGATCTATACAAATCTACCAATGAACTCGCTGCTGACACTCACCGAATGGGGTGACGACGAAGCGCTCGATGAGCTGGTTCGCCGTATCGGCTTGCCCGAATCAGTACTCACTGAACGCCACTGGGATCGCGTTATTGAGCACGGGCTCAAGTTGCAGGCACACGAAGCCGTCGAGTGGGATTGGCGATGGGGCGAACTGCTGAGTGTGGCACTGACGACAAACCAGATGAGCCAGGAAGAAATCGGGCAATACTTCCTCAATGGGCTGGCACCAGAGCTCACAGTCAGGACCAAAGCCCACCCCGGCGTTCGAGGTATCCCGAACCGACTTGATCTGACCCAGAACCGCATGTGGGCAATCAACTACAAACCCACGAACTTTTCCGTCACCTGTCAGCTGATCGCATTCGGCGAGGTCGGTAAAGAACCCGTGATGAAGCTTGAAGTGCAGGAGTACTCACGCCCTTTCAATATCAGCGCAACACCCGATCAACAAACCGGCGGCTCGTTCGGGGGTCCCGGCGGGATGAACCACCGCATCCAATGCGCACCGGGAGATACCGCCCGGGTCTACTTCGACTATGTGGTACGCGTGCAGTTGCTGAAGGATGAAACGCTAATCCTCGACACGACTGTGCGCGAAGAGTTCGACATTGAGTTCGTGGATCCTGAGGAACCACTTGTCGCGACGGTACACGATGACGCGCTCGTGCAATCGCTTGGAAGGGAGATGTGGTGTTCCGTGATACAAGTCCCGGCCCAGTTCCCCGAACCGAATCAGTTTGGTATGTACAATGTGCTTCTGGGTATGGTTCATTCACCCAGTATCCGCGAACATCTCGCGTTGCGTTTCTACATAGAACTCGATGGCGAGGAGATCGAAGTCGGTAAACGAGTCATACAGGCCTCAACACCGTACGATCATGGTGCCCATTTATGGGCAAGGACCCGCCCCAGCAACGAGTCGGAAGTTGAGCGTTTGCGTGCCTTGCATCAACGCCTGCTCGAAGCGAGCGAAGCACGGGTGATCGCACGATCGGATCCAGTGCTTGCCGCCGAGGAGCCCGATGCCGACGAGATCCTCGGCGTCGAGATCGTCTTTGATGATGTACCCATCACGATCCGAGAGCAGATCCCCGCGTACTACTCAGAAATGCCTGATTCGGTAACTGCAACGCGGCCGACATCATTCCGATCAGTCGGTGAGGATGACATCGGCAGCAGGACCATTGGAGAGGAGTCGCCATGATCTATTTGTCTATCGGTCTGGTCTGCACCGCCACGCTGCTGATCGTGATCGCGCTGCGCGGGCGTGTCGTCTCACGCGGCGTGTTCTGCCGCAAGTGCCGGTTCGATCTGGCGGGCATTGACCTCCATGGAGACCAACCCAAATGCCCCGAGTGCGGGCGGGATGTCGCCGACCAACGGGCAACCCGCTCGGTCTTACGCCACAAACGCCCGATTGTGCTTACTCTGGGGGGCCTGCTGCTGCTCACGGGCGGCTCGCTCCTGGGCATCGTGGCCTCCAACAACACCGCACGCATCCTCGCCGTCATGCCCGATCGGGTGGTGCTCAAGATGCACGATATGGGCTTCGAGTCCGCGTTTACCGAGATCGCGACCAACCGACTGACCCGGATCCCCCCGTTGAGCGACGACACATGGGCGGAACTGATCGAGTCTGCATTAGAACATCAGGCCAACACGAACATCGTCTGGGATCCGCGCCACGGCGAGGTGCTCCTTCAGGCGTTCACCCATGCCAGACTCTCGCCCGAGCAGATCGAGCAGTACTTTGAACTCGGGCTGGTAACCTTCGTCGATTTTCAGAATGAGATCAGGCACGGTAGTGAAAGTATCGGGTTAAAGCTCGAGGTACAACCGGACGGGCGTCTGTACAGTCTCAGTGGGTCCACGGGGTTACTCACCGACGGTACGGACACTGTATGGAATCTCAATGAAATCATCTCCGGAGGAGTGGTTGATCCCGCGTTTGAGACCCCGATGCGGAACAGGGGTGGCTACACATCGCTGCATATCCCGGGCAAATCAGGTGGTGGGCGAGGATCAGTTGGTGGAACAATCGAACTCAAAGAACTCGATTGGGATTCAATCGAACCGGGTCAGGAGTACGACTTTTTCATCAAGTACAAGATGGTTGTGAAACGCATGTCTGATGGGTTCAGCCACTATGAGCGAGAGGGAATCTTGCAGCAGCCGGTGCGCGTAGTGCCCAGTGATGCCCAGCTAGTGCAGCTCGACACGAACCCCGATACGATTGCTCGCTTCGAAGACCATGTCGCGATCCGTCTTGCCCCGCTCCACATTCTCCCCGTTGAAAAACGACGACAGACCGATCGCGGCGTGCGCCTTGGCCAGCTTGGCACCATCTGTGACAGCCTGCCCACGGTGGTCGCGGGACGCGTCATCGCCATCTTCGAAGGGCACGAATATGAAATCGGTCGAGTTGGACTTGATGTGTTGAGTGGACACGGCATCAGTAGTGTGCAATGGACGACCGAAGATCCACTGCCCGAGCCCATCATCGAAGCGATGCTCGAAGCGGGCAGCGTCACGATCGAGATCCGACCCGATGCTCGTCTCGCCGAACGCATGCCCGGTGTGCAAAGCATCTTCGGCCTGCCGATCCGATTCGATGATGTCATTGTCACGAGTGAACCAATACCGAGTTCCCAGTCAAGCGTGCCGCACCCCGATCAGCGAACCGGGCGAGTCGTCACAGATCCAGTAACCGATTAATGCAATCCCTAGCCCGCTGCCAGTGTCCCACGAGGTATGTATATGCTCCCTATCTCTCTGGTTATCTTCCTCATCGGGATTTGTGCATGTGTCTCTGGGATGCGTGGGCGATTGCTCAATACCCACCCGCACTGCCGCGGGTGCCGGTTTGATCTCGATGGCATCGAGCTCGATTCCACCACCCGATGCCCCGAATGCGGGCGTCTGATCTCCACAGGCGGCTCATCCGTGCGGATCGGGTTGCGCAAGAAGCGCCCAGCGGTGTTGGTGCTTGGGCTGCTCCTCACGCTGATCGGGACAGGTGGACTCAGCTATCCTCTCTGGTCGCAGATTCCCGCCTGGAAGAACATCGACTGGTACGAGCACCTGCCCGAGTCGATGCTTATCAGCATGTCCACGAGAGGGAACGCACCAGCTCTGTCAGAACTGTACGCTCGAATGATCACTGACTCGCTCAGCGATGCCGGGCTCAATCGAATGCTGACATTTGCACTATCTCGGATTGAAGATGAGTCACAGGAATGGGATGAGCAGTGGGGGGATGTCATTGTCTGGTGCATGCTGACAAGCCAAATGACGCATGAGCAGGTGGGGTCTCTTGCAGAAACAACGATGTACGCCGAGATCAGAACCCGACCTGTGATTCGGGCCTCAGACGATACGATCGGGTACACGCTGGGTGTGTACGGCAAGCAGCGAGGAGCTGCGGTCTCATTTCTACACTCAGTGAAGCTCGACGCCTGGGTCGCAAATGACTGGGAGCGTTTCTTAGGGAGGAAGAATCCCTGGAGCATTGAGGTCTCAACCGAGCAGGTATGGATTGATCAACCTCCCCGGATCGAGATGAGCGGCGCATGGATGAACCTCAACGAATGGGTGCCGGTCGATGAGGCCTACTTTGAGCATGCTGCACTTGTTCGCCTCCCTGGAGGATCACAAGCATCGATCATTCTGAACTCGAACGCACGCTTCAAACTCAGACACAAAGAGAACGAGGTGCATTCGTGGGATCAGACCCTGACAGCAACAGTGGCGTTGTCTGAGGAGGAGGTTCAGTACGCTGTGCCCTTTACTGATCCGGATGAGATCGACAGATATGTCTCAACGCTGAACGCGAGCTATGTTCAGTATCCACGCAATCGGATGCTTGGCAGGTTGATCGAAGGTACGAAGGATTGTCAGTGGGCACGAACGATCACAGTTCACTCATTGGAGAAGCCCTTGGACGGATCGATCAGTGCACTCTTTGATCTCTATGTTCGAGTGGATAGCGAGGAGATCCTTTTCACTTCACTCACCCAAGGAGCAGATCAGTCGCTTGAGTTTGAACGAGGCTGGTCAGAGTCACGCAATATGCTCGACTACTTTGATGAGCACCAAGAGCTTTGGTCGCGGGCCGAGGAGCAGGGGCATGTTGATCTCATCCTACGCCCAAATCCTGATCTAGCCGCTCAGGACCCTCGTCACACACAGTACATCGACGCAGAGGTGATTTTCAGGGAAGTGCCGTTGATGATACTTGAGCCGAGCGATACGGGTCGTCCAAGCCCTGCGGGCACGACTTGGAGTTGGGTTCAGGTTCCGCGGGATCCTTATCCATTCATTAAGGGTGAGTTGATCAAGGATTGATATGGAGCAACATCATGTGCGCGCACGAAAAAACCTGCACTTGCGTGCAGGTTTTTCATCGGCCTTTGACCGGTGAACAGTTGGGTCCATCTTCACGACTTGTTACCAAGTCATTATCCGCCGACTGAACCTCGCGAGAGATCAGTTGATGGCGGGCGAGAGTGTGCTCATGGGATCTCGATCCGGTTCTCACCGGGACGGAAGCTGTCTGATTCCTCTTTGAGGTTTCAGATCAGTTTTCCATACAATCGAGTCTAAGGAAATCCCTTAGAAAGGAGGTGATCCAGCCGCAGGTTCCCCTACGGCTACCTTGTTACGACTTCGTCCCAGTCACCACTCTTGCCGTAGGCACCCCTGAAACGAGGTGACTTCGGGCACTAGCAGCTTCCATGACGTGACGGGCGGTGTGTACAAGGCTCAGGAACGTATTCACCGCGTCGTAGCTGATACGCGATTACTAGCGATTCCGGCTTCAAGCAGGCGAATTTCAGCCTGCTATCCGAACTGGGGCACGGTTTTTGCGATTTGCTCCACCTCGCGGTATCGCATCGCTTTGTCCGTACCATTGTAGCACGTTTGCATCCCTGGGCATAAAGGCCATGAGGACTTGACGTCATCCCCACCTTCCTCCGGTTTGACACCGGCAGTCTCGCTAGAGTCCTCGCCATAACGCGTTAGTAACTAACGATAGGGGTTGCGCTCGTTAAGGGACTTAACCCGACACTTCACAGCACGAGCTGACGACAGCCATGCAGCACCTTG
>DDGE01000011.1:57232-73937 GCA_002337545.1 Phycisphaerales bacterium UBA1910
CTGACGACAGCCATGCAGCACCTGTGTATGTTCCACCCAAGGGCGTCACTCTTGTTTCCAAGAGCTAATCCATACATGTCAAGCCCAGGTAAGGTTCTTCGCGTTGCCTCGAATTAAGCAACATGCTCCACCGCTTGTGTGAGCCCCCGTCAATTCCTTTGAGTTTTAGCCTTGCGACCGTACTCCCCAGGCGGCACACTTACCAGTTTACCTTCGGCCGCGAGAACATGAGAGTTCCCGCGACCTAGTGTGCATCGTTTACGGCGTGGACTACCGGGGTATCTAATCCCGTTCGCTACCCACGCTTTCGTACCTGAGCGTCAGAACATGCCCAGTCAGCTGCCTTCGCCATTGGCGTTCCGATGTATATCTACGCATTTCACCGCTCCACACATCGTTCCACTGACCCCTACATGTCTCAAGACTTGTGGTTTACTCTGCAGTTCCACGGTTAAGCCGTGGGATTTCACAAAATACCTACAAGTCCGCCTGCGTACGCTTTAAGCCCAGTGATTCCGATTAACGCTCGGGCCTTCAGTATTACCGCGGCTGCTGGCACTGAATTAGCCGGCCCTTCCTCTGGGTCTGGTCAGTATTCCTAGACCCTGACAGTGGTTTACACATCGAAGATGCTTGATCCCACACGCGGCATTGCTCCGTCAGGCTTTCGCCCATTGCGGAAGATTCGTTACTGCAGCCTCCCGTAGGAGTCCGGGCAGTGTCTCAGTCCCGATGCGGCGGGTCATGCTCTCACACCCGCTACCCGTCTTCGGCTTGGTGAGCCGTTACCTCACCAACTACCTGATAGGAGAATCGCTGCTCCCAAGGCGGTAAACCTTTCCTCCGTAGAGCACATGGGGTATTACCTTCCGTTTCCAGAAGCTATCCCCCACCTTGGGGTACATTCGATTCTATTCCTCGCCCTTTCGCCACTCTCCCCGAAGGGATCGTTCGACTTGCATGTTTTAGCCATGCCGCCAGCGTTCAATCTGAGCCAGGATCAAACTCTTCAATTGATTTATTGTTGCACAGCCTTCCGAAGAAGACCGATTCGCATCAAATGAAGCCGATCCGACTATTCCCGCCCGTGCTCCAAAGGAGGCGGTGCGGGTTGGTCATTTCACACAAG
The DNA here is from genome assembly GCA_002337545.1 of Phycisphaerales bacterium UBA1910. Taxonomy (GTDB): domain Bacteria; phylum Planctomycetota; class Phycisphaerae; order Phycisphaerales; family UBA1924; genus UBA1924. The sequence continues at coordinate 58,362 of DDGE01000011.1, forward strand.
AACAAGTTCTCATGTGTCCGAGACGGCAAATCTCGGAAGCGTTCATCACTCTTAGTGATTGTCCAATAAAGATTGGGGCATCCACTAGCACAAGAATGTGAACGATGGTTCAGCTGTGAAACTGACCCATCAACATTTCTGTTAGACCCTCATGTGTCCCGTCAAGGACCCGATTGTGCATCGGTATGAAGGCCTCACATTCTCGCGGTGGACCCAACTGTTCACTTGTCAAAGAGGCCGACTTGTGCGAGCATCAAGCTCGCGGTTGTCGTTGCCGCCGTTCTTGGTGGCGGGGGAAAGCATAGACCGCATCCCCGCATTGTCAAACAAGGAGGGCAAACATCTTGTTCAATTTCTCAAGTTTCCACAACATCTTTCTGCCCCTTTTCCGGCAAAGCCCACAACGGTAGCAGATAGAGGCCAGAATCACAAGGATTTACATCGCTTCCCGCCGGTTTCGCCCTTGCGCAACCCCTACGGAACAAACCCAAATCGCCGTTTCTGAGCCCTGACCCCGTTTGGGGGAGATACCGGATCGTAATGCCTTGGATGCCGCTGTGAAGGTCGCGCCGGTAGTCCGGACATCATCGATCAGCACCCAAACCCGGACAGGGGCCCGATTCTTTCTGATGGCGTCGTGGATGGCCTTGGGTCGCCCGCGGAACGCGTTTTTCATGTTCCGGGCCCGAGCGGTAGAAGAAAGCCCGATTTGCTCCGGACGATGGAGTGCTCGGAGTGCTTTGCAGATTCGGATACCCGAAGATGCGGATGCTGCCTTTGCCAAAACCTCGGTGTGATCGACTCCGCGACGGATCCTCCTCAGCGGATGCATCGGGATTGGCACGATCCGGGCCGAGCTGACAGGGATCTGGGAGTGGTCAATCTGTTTTCGAATGAGCTGCCCAAGCATGCTGCCCAGTGCACGCCCACCCGGTCGCCATGCTTTGAACTTGAGTGCGAGGACCTCACGCCGGATCTCATCCTTGTAGGCACTCAGCCGCATCGCACGATCCCAGGGGAGCCTGGTCGCTCGGCACGCCGCGCAGCCCTCTCCATCCTGCTCGTGGGGGCCAACATTCCCTGCACAACGCCAGCAGAAGGTATCAAGGGCGTCGGGAGCCCATTGGTTCCTTGATGCCCAGCGATCGAATGAGAGCCCAACCCGCCCAAGCAGATCCGTTTCGATCGAATCGATCAGGCGTTCGATCGGACTGATCGAGGGTGGTGGTGGGGGTGGGGCAGTTCCGGGCTGCTCGTCGATCTGGCGCGGTGGCCAGTGGAAGAGATCTGTTGGAGATGATTCAGGACTCATCGCTCAAACGATCGGTCACACCCGCGGAGTTGGCGTTGAGTTTCTTGCGGATCAGTTCCGCCCTTGCCGAGCGTCGCTGTTGCTGAGTCAGCGCTTGCCCAAGTGTCCGTTGAAGATGCATCGGCTGTGTCGCGAGCAAGAGCACATGGATGGACTCGATGGATACATCGGGGATGATCCCGCTGAGTACGCCGAATCTCACGAGGCTGAGCAGTTCCATCGCCTCATCGGTTTTGATTGAGCGTGCATACCTGAGCGTGCCCAAGGCCCGCCATGCTTGGTCCTCGAGCAGCTCACGGCGTTTGGAAATGATGTTCTGGCGTGCAGTGCGTTCGTACCCGACGATTTTGGGGATGATGTCCTGCTCCATTTCACGAAGGAGCATGTCGTCGGACTTTCCGAGTGTTGTTTGGTTGGAGACCTGATAGAACTCCCCGGGCGAGTCTGAACCCTCCCCATAGAACCCACGGACCGCGAGGCCCATGTCACGCGCCGCTCTGCGGACTTTCTCGATCTCCCCGGTCATCTTGAGCGCGGGCAGATGGAGCATGACGCTCAAACGCAGCCCTGTCCCGACATTCGTCGGGCACGCGGTCAGATATCCGAATCGGGGGTGGTATGCGTAATCGATCCCGTTCTCGATGAGATCATCGTATTCGTTCGCCTCCAGGAGGCAGGCCCCCAACGCGAGCCCCGATTTCATCGCCTGCAAACGGATGTGATCTTCCTCGTTGATCATGATGCTCACGCGTTCATCGGGGATGAGCACCGCGACCCCGCGTGGCTCATCGAGCCCGCCCTGTCCATCGGAGAGCTTGCCACGCGCATGCTGACGGGACATGAGCTGCCGTTCGACCAGCAGGTCTCTGTCCTCGCGTTGCACCTTGTGCAGATCGATCCAGAGGAACCGTGTCGGCGTTTGGGTCTGCATGTTGAGGATGCGCGCCTTGCATGCTTCGAGGATCTGTGCGCGATCGATCCGCGAGGCCTGCGGTGTGAACGGGAAACCCGCGATATTCCGCGCAAGACGAACGCGTGAAGACATCACGACATCCGAGGCGTTACCTACGCCTTTCAGCCATTCAGCATTATTCGCAAAGGCGGCTTGTTGCATCGCTCGTCCTTGATGACGCGTGTGTGTGAAGGAGGGTGCTCAGCCGTTGTTCGACTCGATCTGTTCGTTTGCGCCTTTCATGGGGCGCGGCTCGATCTCCGAACTTGCGAGGGTGGTGAGACGGGTGAGTTCATCTCGGAGCATCGCGGCTTGCTCGTATTCCTCATCGTGAATTGATTTCGCGAGCCGCTGACGGAGCGATTCGAGTCTTTCTTCACGCTGGCGTACATCGCCAAGAAGCGATTCGAGCCTCGACTGATCGCCGTGCGATTTGCAGTTGTGGAGGGCGCGCTTTGGCACCTTGCCAACATGATTACAACCGCCCTCATGGGCTCGTTCAATCATCGGGCCGATGCGATCACAGAATGTTTGGTAACACGCAGGGCAGCCGAGAAGGCCGTGCTTTTTAAAGTGTGTAAAGCTCAACCCGCACCCGACACAACTCGTGGGAGACTTCGGTGCCTTGGCACGAGTTTTCTCGCTGGGAGTGTCGTGTTGATCTGAGTCTGGTACCGCGTCATTGGGGGTGCCCTTTTGCGACTGCGTCAGGGCTTGTCCCATGATGTAGTTCGTGGTGGAAATGAGCTGGTCGATCGGGATATACGGATCGGAACTCACGCCTTGTTCGCGAGCGCAGAACTCGCATAAGTGTCGTTCCACCTTGCGTTTATCGCTGGTGATAATGACTTCGTGAATTGTCGCCTCGTGCTTGCCGCATTCGCAGAGCATCCTGTGCCCTCCCTGTGTCGGATCTATCCCGGACGAGCCTGAACCCTATTAGTATACAGGGTTTGGGACAAAAACGAAACACCCCATCGGAGATCGATGGGGTGTATTTGATCTTTCTTCAAAACCTGAAAACACAGGTGCTCAGCCTTCTGCGGCCTGCTTCTGCTGACGGGTGTACCCGTACTTACGCTTCAGGGGCTTCTCAACGAGACCCGAGCGGATCGCGTGGGCGGAAACATAGACCCGCTTGGTGGTCTTGGATCCGTCTTCATTGGTGATGACCGCATTGACCTTCTGGAGGTTGGGCTTGAAGGTGCGCTTGGTCACCCCGGTGGTCTTGAGACCGAAACCGCCCTTGCTGATCTTCGCACCGCCGTAGGCCTTCTTGTTGCCTGAAGTGGTCTTTTTTCCGGTGTAGTGGCATTCGTAAGGCATGATCTTCACCTCTGTTCATTGACCCGCTCTGGGTAATGGGTCGTGATGATAGCCCTCGATCAGGACAATTCCAACTCGCACGCGGGAGCAAATTCAGATCCGCCAAGATGATGCACGCGTTCCTTTGCAATTTCGATCTCTCCAATAAGAAAAAATGCCAGTTGTATTTGAAATTGAGACTCAGTTGCAATTAGATGGGGCGTCGATCCGGGTTCCGTTCACCGGGTCATCCATGTTTGCCATCAATTTGGCAGGAGAGAAACCAGATGATCACTCCACGATTCCCCATTTCGATGTTCGTCATTGGTGCCGTCGCATCCCCGTTGATCGCGGGAACGACCGTGTACACCGATCGCGATTACATGACCTCAGGGTTCTTCAGCATGGACCCGGCGGTCCGAGGCGACAATGACGGGCGCGCGATCAACCGCGTCTCAACGATCCAACCCTTCGGCGTGTTCAATGAGAACACCTACCTCGAGTTCAACGATCACGATTGGTCTTCCTTCGCAGGCCCGGTCGAGTCCGCGATCTTCCGGATCGAAGTCGTCTCAGGTGGGTTCGGCGCAGACTCGAGCGAAGAGAGCCCGTTCGACATCTCCGTACATTCCCTGGCTCAGGACCCATGGACAACGATCGACCAGTCGTTGTTCTCTGGCCCGGACTCATACCAGGACTTTGCGAGTTCCCACATCACAACGGACTCCATCGTCGATACCACCCGCGTGTATGGCGCAGGCGTATACGAGTGGGATATCACAGCACTCGTCAACGATTGGATCGTAAACGGCGATGCGAACTTCGCTCAGACGATCGCGCTTTCTGGGATCCTCGATACATCCGGTGGGACATTCCTCCAAGGCGTCGTGAACTCAAGCAACCCGGGGCTGACAGGTTCGGAGACAATCGGGCAGATCGTCGTTGTTCCTACGCCGGCCGGGATGATCCTGTTTGCGGGGTTTGGTGTGATCGCCTCACGGCGTCGCCCGAACTGAACAAGAGTGGGAGCCGCTGGGTATCACGCGATGTGATCTCCACCGACATATCGCGTGCGTGTTGCTCACCCAGCATCCCAGACCCGGATCGTGCTCGCACGGTTCGGGTTTTTATATATCACGACGCGGGGTTCAAAAACGGCAACCGCCCAAGGAGACGGATGTCTCCTCGGGCGGTGATGTCCCGTATGTTTCGGGTGCCTTGGTGTGGGTCGGATTAGTTGTTCGAAGCCATCGGCTTGCTCGGCTGCGCCACTTCCGGGGTGATTTCGATCACGGTCGGCTCGATCAGGAGCTGATCGGGCTGCTCGAAGTTCTGTACACGCCCTTCCTGATCGATGATGAACTTGGCCTCATCGATGTAGCTGGTCGCGCTATTCTTCTTGGTAATCGACTCGATGCGTGAGCGCTGCTCTTCGCGGATCTGCGAGAGTCGCGAGTTGAGCTGATCGAGCGAGTTCGCCTGGAAGCGTGAGTGCTCGTCGATCGTGGCCTGACGATCTTCCATCATGTCGATCATGCGATCGTTGCGTGCGATGGAGTCGATCTGAGCGTCGAGCTGCACGAGCTTCGCCTGGAACTCATCCTGCTCGGTGGTCAGACGCTCGTGGAGCTCTGCCAGCTGGGATTCCTGATCGCGGAGGTACCCGAGATCGGCGTGGAGGTCCTGAGCACGCGATGCGTACAGATTGCGGTTCTGCTCGATCTGCTGACGCCTTGCGTATGCGTCATCGAGGTCGACCGGCTGATTGTTGAAGCTGATGCGGACGATCGCGCCGGGGTTGGCGTCTTGGGTGACGCGTGCCTGTGCGATCTGAGAGTCGACGACTTCGAGATCGCCGCTTGCGAGTTCAACGACCTTCGTTGCGATCTTGAGTTCGCGATCGAGCTGGGCGATCTGTGTCTGAACTTCGCTCAGGTCTGAGCGGACTTCCGCGATCTTCCCGGGGTACTGTGCTTCGAGCTTCTTGATCTGTGCTCGCAGCAGGACGGGGTCATCGATGTTGTCGTCGATAACGCTGACGATGTTGCCCCGGGTCTGCTGGACGAGTGCGCCCACACGGTGCGGCCCGGCGACGGCGACCAGGACACCACCGGCGAGGGCGGTGATCACGACGCCGCGTACTACTGTTTTGCCAATGCATCCCATGATTGCCTCCAAGTGCTTCTGAGCCGAGCCGTTGTTTCCTGCAAATGCTCGGCGGGATTTGGTCATGCCGGTATTGGTTCTGCCCGGCGAGTGTTTGTTCGTTTCGAGCCGCGATGGCCCGATGGAGAGTGAGTGGGAATGCATCGCGGGCAATTTCACATCACGAAGAAAATTTCTCGATCCTGAGCGTGCGTTGCAGTGAAAACCGGATTTAGACCCGATAAGTGGGTATTTTGCACCCTGAACTATCTTTACTGGGTACAAACTCGGTAGAGTGTGGGACTGAAACCTGCCCTGTGTTTCTCGGAAGAAACCCGCGGATCGGCGCGAGGATCGCGCCGGAGAGGGTCTTACGCATGATGACGAATATGACCACCGGGTTCATCGCCCGGCTGCGTGACAACGACGAAGCCGCTTGGTTTGAACTCTGGGAAACCTTCGGGCCAGTAATCCGGGTTCAGCTCTCCCGCTGGGGACGCGGGCGCATCGGGGTGGAAACCGTTCGGGATCTTTCACAGGAAACCCTCGCAGCACTTTCAAACTCCATCGATCGATATGACCCGGCGAGGGGAGCAAGGTTCAGCACCTGGCTGCTCGCGATCGCGAAGCATGTGCTCGGCGACGAAATCGATCGACGAATGGCCCTCAAAAGGGGTGGGGGGAAGGCGAACGCCCAGTTCGACGAATCCTGGATGAAAGCGGACGCATCGCAGGGTGTGGATGCCCAGTACGAGACATCGATCTTCTGTGCCAAGGTCGAGGCTGCGATCCGCATGGTTGAGCGGGAAACGGACTTCACCGACTTTTCCATTTATCGCATGCGTGTCCTGGACGGTCAGTCCGGCAAAGAGGTCGCATCCGCGATCGGAGTCAGTGAACCCACAATCTCGCGTCGTCTCACCAAGATACGGGGCGTGCTGCGTTCGAGGTTGGGCGAGGTGATCTCGACATATTCCTTCACAAAGGAAGAACTCGAGGAAGCGGAGCGAAACGGGCTGTCTCTGAATCCCAACAGTGAGGGCGGCGGGGAGGCCGGCCCTGCTGATAAATCCGCGGATGCCATGTTCGACGAGGCAATCGCAGAAATCTACCACCGGCAGATGCAGCTGCGTGCTGAGGACGAGCAGTCCCTCTTGGGATAATCGTTCCGGACTCGCAGCTCGAAGGGGCAGCGAATCATGAGTGTGGCCACCTTAGTCACCGTACTCCTTGCAATCCTCGCGGGTGCCTTTGCGCTTGCCGCGATCATTTTCCTGATTGGCAAGATCTTTGGATTCACCTTTCTGATTCTCGGGAACATCTTCCGATTCATCGGCGCTGAGGTGACAGATGCGCTTCGCTTTGTGAGTTCCGTGCTCGCCAGCGTGCTCTTTGCCCCGTTGGTGGTTCTGAGCATCGTCATCGGACGCTGGTCCGCATCGAAGCACTACGCGGGATCATTGATGGACGAACTCCGCGGCGCGACGCGCTGCGTGTACCGCTTCTTCATCGGTAACCCCGCCCGCCTGTTCGGTCTCGGCGGTGCTCTCGAGGGTGTTGAACGCCGCGTCCCGGATGCGATGGCTGCAGCACCGACCCGAGATAAGCCCAGCAAAAAACGCGTCGGGATGTTTGAGGGATACAAGATTGTTGGTTCGCTCAAGGGTGGCGGATCTGGCGGCAAGCTCTATATCGCGGAGCCCGATGAGGTGAAGCGTGCCGTTTTCGCGAAGCGAAAGCTCGGCGAGGTCGACCAGGTCGTGATCAAGGTCTTCTCACTTAACGATGGGTCGAGTCTGCCTCAGATCGTTCGCGAGAGCCGGGCACTCGATGCGGCACGCCAGTTGGGGCTGGTCCTTGAGCATGAGATGTCGCCAGATCGCTTTTACTATGTGATGCGATATGTCCCTGGTGAGTCGTTGTCTGTCGTGACCCAACGAATGCACACTCTGAGCCCCGCCGATGGGCTCGGCGACAGCGAAATGGGCAAGGCGATGGGTTACATGCGTGACCTGCTCGTCGCGCTCGATACCTACCACAACGCGGAGCTTTGGCACAAGGATGTGAAGCCCGACAATATCATCGTCGATGGGCGCGAGGATCACGCGCACGCACACCTGGTCGACTTTGGGCTCGTCACGCCCATGCGATCCGCGATGACCCTTACGACTCATGGCACGGAGTACTTCCGTGACCCGGAACTCGTTCGTCAGGCCCTGCGTGGTGTGAAGGTTCATCAGATCGATGGTTCGAAGTTCGATGTGTATGCCGCGGGCGCGGTGCTCTACTCGATGATTGAGAACTCATTCCCCGCCCACGGCGGATTGTCACAGATCACCAAGCGATGCCCAGAGGCGCTGCGTTGGATTGTGCGTCGGGCCATGGCCGAGTACGATCGGCGTTACCCGAGCGCGGCGGCGATGCTCGCGGATTTGCGGGTCGTGATGGAATCGTCCGATCCGTTCTCGCTCAAGCCCATCGATCTCCCGAGCGTCGCTGAGGGCGATGCAGCTGCTGAAGATTTGGTCGAGACAATCCCGGCCCCCGAGTGGGACGATAGTGTTCAGCCGGATTTCGCACGCCGTGCGGGCTCACCCGTGCCGCCGCGAATGAATCCGAACACGCCCAAGCAAGGGCGCGTGGGGCGTCCGAGTACCGTGACTGACTTCTGGTCAGGGCGGTACACCATCTCGGGCTCGCCCATCGCGACGCCTCATAAGAAGAAGAGCAAAGACGGATCAAAGAAGAAGCGATTTGTTGTGGCAGCGGGTGTCGGGAAAGACGGCCCGTTCATGAATGTCAATGACAATCCCGTCGGTCGTCGACCGTTGCGGGATCCCAACGATCGTCGCCCGGCACGCGAACAGGTAAAGAGTGCGCGAGCACGCGCCGAGCTGCGCCGCGCAAATGCCGCCAAGCGGATCCGCTCCGCTCGCGCACGCCGTGGAAATCGGAAGTCTGACTACTCAAACACCCCCGGTGCGGCTGTGGTGTTCGGTGGGCTCCTGGGAATCGCAGTACTCTTTGGGTTGGGAATCGTGGGGATTTCGGTCGTGAAGTCAGGGATGGAACAAAGCAAGGTGTCCCACTACACGCACGCTGATTCTCACGGCAGCGTCGCGATCGCACACAACGGCGAGGCGGAGTTCGACAGCGGACACAAGCACTACGACGATGCGTACAAAACCCCAGATATCGACCCGGCCGAGCTGCTGTCGGATGCGGTTGCTGTGCATCAGATCGACGCAGAACTGCTGCTCATTCCGATGCTCCCACAGCCGATCGAGCCCGAACTGATGAACGAACTCGTCAACGGGACCAAGGCGATGGAAGCCGCGGGCGTCTCATTCATCGGATCGATCTTGCCCGATGTCGAGGATGAGTATTCCATCGAACTGATTGCGCAGCTCCAGAACTCGATCGGGACCACCCCGATCGACTCGCATGAGTTTCACGAGATGGTGCAGGATTGGTTGCTTGCGATGCCGTTCGACGGCGTGCTCGTGCTCTACAACCCGCCGGTCGATTCCGGGCACACAGGCGAGCGTGCGTTTCTCATTACAGATCAGTTCTTTTCGGATCACGCGCTCGGATACGAGACGGTCCCTGTGTTGCTTCACGAACTCGCTCAAAACGGGTACGGCCAAGAATAAACGAATCAGTCATATCACCCACGGCGCGACACTTCGATCAAGCGATCGAGTGTCGCGTTTGTCGTTCCGGTATCGAGCGCATCCTGCGCAAGCGTAATTCCCTGCCCGATGGACTCGCATGCGCCCGCGATGACGAGTGCTGCGCCGGCGCTGAGGGTGACCATATCCCGGTACGGGCTTGGGTTACCCGCAAAGATATCGCGGATGATCTCGGCGCTGTGCTCAACGCTCGACGCCTGAAGCTGATCGAGACTCACGCGTTCCAGCCCAAGGTCCACCGCGTCGATGGATTCTTCACTGAGACAGCCGTCGCGGACATGCATAATTCTGGTCGGTGCTGTGGTAGAGAGCTCATCGAGCCCGTCCTTCGAGTGCACGACCATCGCACGGGTCGCGCCCAGGTTCGCGAGTGTCTGAGCCATCGGCTCTACGAGCGCGTTGTCGTAGACCCCTATGAGTTGTCGATCCGCCCCCGCTGGATTCGTCAGGGGGCCCAGGGCATTAAAGATCGTGGGGAACCCGAGCGATCGTCGCGGCCCGATCGCGTGTTTCATGGCGGGGTGATGGTGGATCGCAAAGCAGAAACAGACCCCGGCTTCCTGCAGACAGATCGCCTGTTGTTGCGGGGTCGCATCAACATGCACGCCCAGCGTCTTGAGGACCTCCGCAGACCCTCGCCCGGTGCGTGAACGGTTGCCGTGCTTCGCCACGACGATGCGTGTGATCCCCGACTCGCTCGGCGGCGTAACAGACGCTGCGACGATCGCCGCCGCGGTGGATACATTAAAAGACTTGGGTGCGCCACCCGTTCCGCAGGTGTCGAGTAGGGCTTCTTTGGGCTGAAGTGAGTAGGGGACGCGTTCGACATTGGCCCGCATCGCGCGTGCCGCGCCCGTGAGCGTGGCAGCGTTCGGGGGCATGGTTTGTATCAATGAGAGCAATCCCCCGATCTGCGCCTCGTCAAAGTTCCCGCTTAGGAGCGCGAGGAAGACGGTTTCCGCTTCCTTCTCGCCCAAAGGGTGTCCTGCGATGAGGTCGCGGAGGATCAGCGTGATATCGAGAGGGGGGGCGTCATTGCTCATGCATCGAGCGTAGCACGGATCGACCCCGATGGGGTGCATCGTCGTACAGATGGGTGTTGTAGAATAAGGTATCCATGAGCGTGATCTCCACACCCAACTCAGTCCGAGCAGTTACCCGCAGCGCGAGGCGGGCGATCATCCGGCGTGACGCGATGAACCGGGTCGGTCCCATACTCGTCGCCGCGTTTGGTATATCGGCGCTCGTGATCCTGATTGATCGATTATGGATGAGCACACTCGGGCTCTGGTGGATCGTGCCGATTGTGATGGGTGGGCTCGCGGCCTTGTGGGGGTGGGCCGACGCGATCCGAAATGCGCCGAACAGCATGCGATCGGCCGGGGTGCTCGACGATCGGCTGCAGCTCAACTCCCGACTCCGGGCAGCAATGGAACTGCGATCCGAAGTGGATAACTCGGGCTTTGTGGAACTCGCGATGCGTGACGCTGAGAGCATCGCATCCTCGGTGAACGCAAACGCGGCACTTCCCGAGCAAAGGACGAAGCCGTATTGGTACGCCGGATTCGCAGCAGCGGTTTGCGTCGCGATCGGGGTCTGGGTGCCGACGCGTGCAAGATCGAATCCCGTGCCAACGCCAGTCCCACCGGCGAGGGCGATGGCCGAGATCGAGACAGCCGAGGAGATCACACGCGAGATCAAGCAGGGTGAGGACACGCCCGAATCTGTACGCGAGCAGCTCGAAGAGCTTGAAGATCTCAAAGAAGAGCTGTCGCAGGGGGTGACGAACGAGCAGGAGGCGGACGCTCGAACCGCGGCGAAGTTGGAAGAGATCGCGGACTCCATGGAGCAATCCGCCTCAGAATCGAAGGAGCGGGCGGACGCGATGAGCGAATCGCTCGAATCGCTCCTGAATCGCAAGCAAGCCGAGCAGGAGCAGTGGGACCCGCGACTGGAGGAGTTTGCTGAATCGCTTGAGCAGCAGAAGTTCGAGAACGCGGCCGAACAGATCGAGGAACTGAACCAGGCGATGGAATCCATGACTCCGGAGCAGCGGGAACAGATCGCGGAGCAGCTTGAAGAAATCGCAAATGCAATCGATCCGCAGGACATCGAAGAACCTGCAGAGCAGACCCCTGAATCAGACCCGGAACTGAGTGACGCGATGCGCGAGCAGGCCGAGCGGATGAGGGAGCAATCCCCTGTTGATGAGCAGGCTGAACCCCGTCCTGAATCCCGTCCTGAATCCGGGCCTCAAACGGAGCAGACGGAGGATACACGGCAACAAGACCAAACACAAAGCAATGAGAAGCAGGATCAAAGCGACCCGGAGTCCAGCGACCCGGAATCTAGCGAGCAGCGCGAGAACGAGCAACAGAACGAGCAAAGCGATAAGCCCACCGAGCAGCAGCAACAGGACGAGACGCAGCGCGAGCAGGGCTCTGAACAATCGCAGCAAAGCGAGAAGGGGAGCGAGAAGGGCGATCAGCCAACCGAGCAAACCACCCCAGAGCAGGGGAATGAGCAGCAGCCCACGCAGCGTGAGACGAATGATCAACAACAGCAGCGATCCTCCGAGACACAATCGGGGGATGAGCAGTCCAATCGGGAAGGCGAAGAGCGGGTTCGCGAGGAGCGTGGTGACCAGGGCGAGCCGCGCGAAGCGGTATCCCCAGAAGACCAGGATGGCGCTGAACAACGGGAACAGACGCCAGAGGAGAACCAGCAAGGCGATCAGCGGCAGGAACAATCACCACGCTCAAACGAATCGCTCGAAGATCGCCTACGCCAGATGGAACAACAGCAACGCCAGAATCAGCGGCAGCGCGAGCAGGCGGAGCAGTTGCGTGAGCAGGCAGAGCGATTGATTCGCCGTGAGCCGTCCGAGGAAGAAGGCCAGGGCGCAGGCAGCGCACCGGACCGGACCACCCCGCCCGGGATGAATGAGGGTGGCGGGGACGGAGAACGCGATCCGAACGCGCCCGACGCGACCCCGAGCGGCACAGATTCAGAGTTCGTCCCGGTCGATGCGCGCGATCAGGAGAATGATGCGGATGGCAAGCCCATCGGTGAGTGGTACGCGCCCGATGGAGAGCCCGTCGCGCCGGGGACGAACGAACAGGCCGCCCAGCGGTTCCGGCGTGCATCGCAGGAAGCACAAAGAGCCGTGGATGAGCAGCAGGTCCCGCGACGGTATCGGCACCTGATCCGTGAAGTGTTCCAGCGCGTCCAGGAGCGTGCGGACAAGATGGATGGTTCGGGCCCGATTGCGCCTCAAGGACAGGACGCGGTGCCGAGTAATCAGAAATCAACAGGATCGGAATCAGGCGGGTGAATCTGCACATAGATCATCCCGTCTGGTTGGTACTCGCGGGCGTAGGGCTTCTCAGCGCGATCCTCGGGTGGCGGATGATGGTGGGCATCCCCAAGGGACGACGCGCTATGGCGGTCGCTTCGCGTGCGTTGCTCTTGATCGCACTCGCTCTCGCTATGAGTGGCGTGTACCAGATCGAGGAGGCTGACGAACTGACCGTGATCGGTGTCGTCGATGTCTCTGGGTCCGTGCAGAGTTTCGGATCATTCGGCACTGATGATCTCGGGCAACGCGTGGATATCGATCAGGCAGCACGGGCGTTCCTCGCGCGTTCGATCGGTGAAAAAGCGGATGAAGATCGACTGGGGATCGTTGCGTTCGATGGAACATCCTCAGTGATCGCGGCGCCTTCGCGGGCGGTGGTGCTCGATCGATCGATCGAAAAGCCGAAGGTCGATGGCACGGATCTCTCAGGGGCGATCGGATTGGCAAGAACGCTCGTCCCGACAAGTTCCAACACGCGTCTGATCGTGTTCAGCGACGGTCGATCCACCCAGAGCGGGCTTGAACGGATCCCCGGTGATGTCCAGATCGATGTCGTGCCGATCCGATACCAGATCGAAGAGGAGGTCGTTGTCGAGTCCATCGAGGTCCCCACCCGGGCGCTGCCGGGCGCACAAGTTGAGGCACGCGTCGTCATCCGGTCGCTCGGGCGATCATCAGGCGAACTGCGGATCACGGACAACGGCGAAGCGGTCGATCTCAACGGCTCTGCACCGGGCAGTGCCATGCGGGTCAATCTCGAACCGGGTCAGCGTGTGCTCATGGTCCCCATGACACTGGGCGTATCTCGCGTGCACCGATTCGAGGCGAGGTATTTACCCGATGAGGTCGGCGAGGGTACGGGCGTCTTCGTTGGTGACACAAGCCTCCAGAACAACCGTGCGGGGGGGGTCACGATGATGCGAACCCGCGGTCGCGTGCTGGTTGTATCACCCAGCGGGAAATCGGGTGGATCGGACGGCGCCGAACTCGTGCGGGTCTTGCGTGATGCAGAGTGGGAGGTCGACACACGCGTCCCCGATGTTTTTCCGAATGAGTTACTTGAGCTCGAGTCTTACGATTTGGTGGTGCTCGTCAACACACCCCGCGATGCGATTCCATCGCAAGCAGATGTACTTCTCACAACCTACACCCAGGAACTCGGCGGCGGAGTGATCTTCGTCGGCGGGCGCGAAGCATTGGGCGCGGGCGGTTGGCAGGGATCAGATATCGAGCAGATTCTTCCGCTCAAACTCGAAGTCCCAGATGATGTTGTGGTCCCTGCGGTGGCTGTCGTGATCGTTCTCGATTCCTCCGGTTCCATGCGTCGCAGCGTGCTGGGATCGCTCAAGAGTCAGCAGGAAATCGCAAATAACTCCGCCGCCGCGGCGTTCGAGGTGCTCGATGAGAATGACCTGATCGGCGTCGTTGCATTCAACAACGGCGCCCGCGAAGTGGTCCCCATAGGGCCCAACAATCGCCCCGACGACACACGCGTGCGGATCGAATCGATCAGCCCGGGCGGGGGGACAAACATCGGCGCGGGGCTACGGCGTGCCCGCACCATGCTCGAAGGGGTTGAGGCTGGCAGCAAGCACATCGTGCTCTTATCCGATGGCGAGGATATGAAGCCCGAGGAACTCCCCGGTCTCGCGGACGATCTGAGCGGGCTCGGGATCAAGGTATCCACAATCGCGGTGGGGGATGAGGCGGACACCGGATCGATGCGTGAGATCGCGGTTCGATCGAATGGTGCGTTCTATCGCGTTCTCAACGCGTCCGTGCTCCCTCGGATCTTCCTCAAAGCCATCCGCATCGTTCGTGCACCGATGATCCGCGAAGGCGACTTTAACCCGATCGTGCTCGATCCGGTCTCTGTTGCGACGGGCCCGATCGGGGATCTCCCGACGCTCGGCGGGCTGGTGATGACGGATCGCATCGACGACGACCCGCGTGTGCAGACACCGATCGTTTCGCCCAAGGGCGAGCCCGTGCTCGCGTATCACCAGACGGAGCTCGGACGCGTCGCGGTGTTCACTTCCGATGTCTCTATCTGGTCACGCCGGTGGATCGAAGACCCAATCTTTTCGCGATTCTGGGGCACGCTCAGCGCGTGGGCGATGCGGAACAGCGATGAAGCGCCGGGTGAGCTCGCGATCCGGATGGAAGGCACCAGCGCGATCATCGAGTATGACGCGATCGATGAGCAGGGCGCGCCGATCGATGGATTGGACATCGGGGTACAGATCTACGACGCGTCGGGCAACGCGCAGGATTTGTCGCTGACCCAGGTTGGCGCAGGGCAGTATCGTGCCCAGACGCCCGCGCTCTCTCCGGGCGTGCATGTGGTCATCGCGTCACCGACCCTCAACGGTGAACCGCTCGCACCCACCATCGCGGGGTTGGAAGTCTCCGGGTCAACGGAATACACGCACCTGCGTGCGGACCCCGACGCGCTGATCGCGCTGGCTCAGCGCTCGGGCGGGCGCGTCTTTGAACTGGGCGACACCACCCCGGTCGATCTGTTCTCCCGTGAGGGCCTCACGGTGCGCCGCTCGCTGCAGCCGGTCTGGACGACGCTCATCGCGATCGCGTTCGTGCTGTTCCTGATTGATCTGGCGATGCGTCGCGTCGCGTTCGATCGCTGGGTGGCGCAGGCGCGAGAGGACACAATCGCGGCGGCGCGAACGATCCGAGGCGAGCAGCTCCAGCAGGCCTTCGCAACCCGTCAGCAGGCCCGGGCGAGTGCGCCCGAGACGCCGGACATCGATCGCTCGCCGATGATGCGTGCGAAGCCGGAGAAGAAGTCAGAGCC
>DDGE01000018.1:0-50950 GCA_002337545.1 Phycisphaerales bacterium UBA1910
CGGGCGTCGTATCCCGCGTCACACCATCCGTTTTCTGTTCGTGTACTGACATATCCTTCATCATGTTTCGCGACCTGCACCAGTTTGTCGACCACCTTGAGCGTTCTTACGAACTGACTCGGATCACCGAATCCGTGGACCCCGTCCTTGAGATCGCATCACGAACCGACCAGGAAAGCAAATCGCAAGCTCCAAAGCCTGGATCTACTTCATCGCGTACAAATGACCCCGAGTTCGCTCAGCTCGGGGGCTCCGCACTCCTCTTTGAAAACCCAACTGACGCGAGTTTCCCCGTCCTCATCAACACATACGGCTCGTACCGTCGCATGGAACTCGCCCTCGGCGATCGCCCCCTCGACGACATTGCCCAAACCATCGGGGAACTCGTCAAGCCCGAACCGCCCCGTTCCCTCTCCGAAGCCGTCGCCAAGGCAAAGCAGTTCGCACCCCTCCTCAAGATCGGGCCCAAACGACTCAAGTCACCCGGGATCTGCCAGCAGGTTATCAAGACCGCCGACCAGATCGATCTCACCACGCTCCCCATCCTCAAGTGCTGGCCACTCGACGGCGACTTCGAATCCGTCGGCTACCCCGCCGGGCTCAACGACCACATCCCCGATCTCGGACACCCCGACATCGACGACGACACCTGGAACGAACGATTCCGCGGGCGATTCATCACCCTCGCGGGAATCCACACCATACACGCCGACGATCGCAATGACCCCAAGCCCAAGTCGCACAATATCGGGATGTACCGCATCCAGCTGCTGGGCAAGAACCGCCTGGCCATGCACTGGCACATGCACCACGACGGCGCATCGCACTGGCGTTCATGGAAAAAGCTCGGCGAGCCCATGCCAGTCGCCATCGCGCTCGGCGGCCCATCCGTCATGCCCTACGCCGCAACCTGCCCGCTCCCGCCCGGGATCTCCGAAGTCCTCATGGCCGGGTTCCTCCAGGGCAAGGGCGTCCGCCTCTGCCGCGCCAAGACTGTCCCGCTCTGGGTTCCCGCGGACTCCGAGATGATCATCGAGGGCCACGTCCACACCGATGCCGGATACCCCGGGTGGGACCCACGCGAACCCGACGCAAGCCCTCTCGGCGAAGGCGCCGTCTTCGAAGGCCCGTTTGGCGATCATACCGGGTTCTACTCCATGCCAGATCGGTACCCCATCGTCGAAGTCTCCGCGTTCACCCACCGTGAGAACGCGATTTACCCGACCACCATCGTCGGACTCCCCCCGCAGGAAGACTACTTCCTCGGGAAGGCCACCGAACGCATCATGCGTCCGCTCCTCAAAACCATCCTCCCCGACATTGAGGACTACGACCTCCCGATGTACGGCGCCTTCCACAATGTCGCCAACATCCAGATCCACAAGCACTACCCGCTCCACGCCCGCAAGGTCATGCACGGCATCTGGGGCGCCGGACAGATGGCCTGGACCAAGAACCTCTTCATCGTCGATCACGATGTCGATGTCCACGACCTCACCGCCGTCATGACCGCGCTCTACCAGAACTGCAAACCGTCACGCGACATCGAAAAGGTCCATGGCGCCCTCGACATCCTCGACCACGCCGCCCCCCGGCTTGGGTCGGGGATGAAACTCGGTTTCGACGCAACCCGCAAGATCCCCGGCGAAGACCTCGACGCCAAACCCATCAAACCTCGTGAAGACCTCCCCACGAACGATCAACGCCAAACAGACATCAACCTTGCGCAAAGGATCGAAGGCGTCCTCGAAGCATCCGCCCCCGAATCAATCCCAGGTTGGCTCTTGATCAGAGCAGATCGTGATGTCGACGAACCCGATCATGTCGGGCTCGGACAACACATTCTCGCCGAACTCTTCTCGTCCAAGACCACATCACGCTTCATCGCAGTCCTCGGGCGCGAAGTCAACATCAACGACCATCACCGTGCATTGTTCCACTGGGTCGCCAACTGCGATGCATCACGCGACGCAATCTGGGATCAATCGCACGACTGCGATCGAGTTGGATTCGACGCGACGCCGAAGACACCGGGAGATGCACGCAATGACCAGCCCGTTCGTGCATGGCCCCCGGTTTTACCCGGGTGCTAATCATCCTGCTCCAGACGGTTGCGAAGCACAGGGAGCAACTCATGACCTGCGTCCATCGCAGCCAATCTATCGAGTGTTTCCTCAGCTTTCAGACGATCACCGGTTTCCATCAAACAGAACGCGACCCGCACAAGGATCTCGGGTGTGGTTTCGGTATTCAGATCGAGCCATTCAAACTGCTCTAAAGCGTGCTCAGGCTCTCTCTGTTGAATCCAGTAATAGGCTAAGCCTGATCGCCCCTCAGGGTCATCAGGATTCTCATCAACAAATCGAAGCAACCGCTCACGCGCCAAAGTCGGTTTTCCGGCCTCCTTGTAGGCAAACACAAGATTGCTGAGATACATGTACACATCGGGCGCAAGATCCTGAGCACGCTCCATGTTCGGCAATGCGGATTCAGCGCCCTCAAGCTCCATGAGTGACAGCCCAAGCATCTGATGCACATCCGGATTGAATGGGTCGAGCTGATCAGCGAGGCGCAGAGACTCAATCGCCTCTTGGTATTTGCCCCGTTTGTATTCGATCAATCCAAGCGAATAATGACTCTCACTCCAAGCATCTTCTGCAGCGATAGACTCCCGCATCGTTTCCGCAGCGCCCTGCAAGTCATTGCCCATCATGTCTTGCAACACACCAAGCTCATACAAGCCGAGCCATTGATCAGGGTTCAGCTCAAGACAATCAAGAAGACTCGCGTAGGCGTCGTCGTACTGCTCTCGGTTCCGGAGAGTCTGGGCGTGATAGGCAAAGGCAAATGAACGATGCTCAGCAGGCGCGCTTGAGGGTGTGAAATCGCTCATCTTGATTGGTTCGTGGCGTTCAACCTGCAGCACACGCTTGAACCTGATCCCGAGATCGTGATCGCTGCCACCCCATCCATTGAGAAACGCAAGCGGGTATCCCTCATGATCGACAACAATGGATCCATCCAATACGATGTCCGGCTCACTCTGAAACACGATGGCTTCGCCGTAACCGGACCACTCGTGCAATCCAACTACCTGGGTTTCAAGTTCTGTATACCCAACCATTTCTTCGATTCGCAGAGGAAGGGTCAGGACAATCCGGAGCGGAGCATCCGTTCCGGTAGGCAGTTCCCGTACTGGTATGGTTCCGGGATCGGTAAGTGGTGATTCGATGTGAACGAGTGCTATGTCTAGTGCGGCGTCATACCCAATGACTTCTGCAATATCTCGCGGGGCACAGCACTCCCAGAACACGCGGGCGGATTCGGCACCAAAGAGCTTGGACGCGCTCATCGCAACGGTCTGCTCATCGATAAGCACAGCGCCAGTGCGAACCATGCGTCCGTTACGATAGATGATATCAACCGTTCCAAGAAACCTGCTCGCCCACATTCGATCAGAACTGCGTGCAGACTGATCGTGAAGTGCTTCAGATGGCTCGCGAGTTTGCGCATCATCACCCGACGAGTTCCCATCTGAACCATTACATCCGAACAGATGGGTGCTCAGAAGCACTACGCAGACAAGCTTGGCTCCCTTTCCCATGAGAGTCATCCCCCCATGGCAGGATCACCCGCGATCTCGCTCAGGTACGCATCGATTTGCTCAACAACATCATCGATAAATGGCTTCGCGTTCCTCGAGGTCGAACCTACCTTCACATCGTTGAGCATGATCGAAAAACCGACACGCTGTTTCGTACGCGGATGTTCGAGCACACCCGCGAGAGCGTATGTGCCCGTAAGGTATCCGCTCTTCGCGTGCAGCGAGTTGCGTAGCGAATCGATAGTGAATCGTTTTCGGAGCGTGCCTTCGCCGGGGATTGCAAGCGATTGAGAAAAGGTGTCCCAGTGATCTGAACGAGCGGCCGATCGCAACCAACCGACAAATGTGTTCGCCGTGACCCGGTTTTCACGCGACATGCCTGATCCATCAGAGATTACTGTAGTCTCAGCCGCATCCGCTCCCAGAGCGTCGGATAGAGCCATCCGCAGCACGGCGCCACCATTCTCCCACGAACCGGGATCGGATGTCACCTCATGGCCAACGCGTTTGAGCAGGGCCTCAGCATACAGGTTGTGGGAGTTTGTATTGATCCGCTTGAGCACATCCGCGATCGGTGTCGTGATCACAGCGACCACACGCGATTCGACGAACTCATCTCCAACATCCCAGAGACGCACGGCGGAATACCCATCTCGGCCTTCGGTTCCGACAGGGATACCCCGTTCTGCCAGCGCTTGAGCAAACACTCTTCCCGCGAACAGCGGGGGGGTATCGACCGCTACGGGTATTTCCGATTGAGCGCTGACATTACCATGCACGGTAAAGGAGTTGGCCTTGGTCGGGCGTGAGACCCAAGCCGTATCACGAGACTTCCGATTAGATTTCGCCTTCACCCGCATCTGGACCCAGTACGCATCCGGGATCATCTCGACAATCGGGGTACCGCCGGTTGAAGGCTTGGTGTATACATTGATCACATTCGTGTGAAAGTTCAACCCACCGACCTGGGCACAGTACCAGCGGTTAAGCTGATCCTCAGGCCATGCCGGGTGTGTGTACTCGCGATCGAACACACGATCATCGATGACCACTTCAGACAACGAGGTAATCCCGCCCGCCTTGAGCGACATGGCGATCTGATCGAGCAAAGTGCCGAGTTCTACGCCCGGGGTCTCATCAATAAAGATCGCCGGATCTCCCAGCGCCGGGTCGCCATCGCCTCGGATGATCAGGATCGGTGGCGAGACACTCTCGTCAACGATCAACTCCGTGCGAAAAGTGAAATCCTCACCGAGCACTTTTAGAGCCATGCCCGTTGTCAAGAGTTTCATCGTTGATGCGGGTATGAGTGCTGAGTCCGCCCCGTGACTGGCGAGTTCTTCGCCAGTATCCAGATCAATGACACTCAGGCCGATTTTCGCATTCCCAAGATTCGCGTGGCGAATCAGACGCTCTGTGTCTTCATCTAATGGCCCCGCCCGGACAATGCCGAGACAGGACGAGAGCACAAATGCTGAAGCGAGGATCGAAAGCCCCCGACCCGAAACCGCCTGAGAATAAAACGCACCGATCATCTGTCGCATCGAGTCCTCCAGAGCTTTGCAGTACCTATCGGCACTTGCTGCGCTCTCGCTTCAACCCTCGCGATTAATCGGAGAGCACGCCGAGCAAGTCGCACACACTTTCCGCATCGGCTGGTGTTTGCAGCGAACATTCGACCCAGATGATGTCGCGCACACATGTACCATCACGGACCTCGGCGCGGACACTTTTCGATAGTGCAGCATCACGGATGAGCCCGATGCCGGAGCGCCTGAAACTAACTGCTACACGCTCTCGCTCGGGCTCAGGGATCAGAAAGACGCCACACAGAGGTGCATCCAGTTCCGATTGCCCCTCGTACCCCTCTGCCCAGCCCCAGGAGGACTGATAGTGTTTCAAATTGGGCTTCCAAGAGAGTTGCTCGCTGATCCACTGCCGAACCTGCTCCACCGCTTTTCGCGGCTCTGAGCCGATTTCTGCGAGTAACTCATCGAAGCCCACTGACGAAAACTGCTGATTCCAGGTGCCCAACTCATCATCCTCCGACATCTACTCTTGGATCTCTCCCGCCAAAGTACTGGTCTTGATCGATCCGCGTCCCAAAGATTAGGCACACACCCCGCGCCGAGTGCTCCAGAGCACCCAGTGCCCTGAAACCCGCCAAGGGAGCCCCATGAACGACCCGCAAACAGTCCAGCACGAGTCCGATGACGCCGTGAGCACCCACGAGGGGATCCTTATCGTTGACGACAACGAACAGAATCTCGAACTGCTCCACGCCTACCTTGATGAGATGGGTGGGCCGATCAGACTTGCTCGAGACGGACTCGAAGCACTCGAGTCCATCGAGAAGGATGCTCCAGACATCATACTACTCGACATCATGATGCCTCGCATGAGCGGATACCAGGTCTGCGAGAAGCTCAAGAAGAACCCCGACACACGCGACATCCCGATCATTATGGTCACTGCTCTCAACGAGGTGGGGGATGTTGAGCGGGCTGTCGATGCCGGCGCAGATGATTTCCTCACTAAACCGGTGAACAAGCTCGAGCTCATTACGCGTGTAAAATCGCTACTCCGTGTCCGACAACTCAAACGAGAGCTCGACGCCGCGGTCGATCAGGTCCGCACCATGCGAGATACCTCAGGCGATCAGTGACCCAATCAAGGGCAGCCAGCGCTGTAAAGCCCGAGGAAAGCGGACACATCAAAGAAGTCGAAAGTTCCATCCCCCGTGATATCCGCACTCGGATCTTGAGCGGAGAAAGCACCAAGGAACGCGCTCACATCAAAGAAATCTAGTGTGTCGTCATCGTTGTAGTCCGGTGGGGCGGGGCATTGATCCGCCGCCGCTTCTGGCAAAATGAAATCGATCACAACGGGACGATGGTCTGACGCAAGCGAAGACGCCGACAGCGGATTCACTGGATACGAGTTCACGGGGTACGGTAAACGGCCCGTGTTCATATTGCTCCCACTCGAACGGAAGATGAACTGACGGCGTACCTGTGCAATGGAGTCCTGCCAACAGATATAGTCCAGCCGGCTCGAACTTCCTTGAGTGCTCGTGTCCCCGGAAACCGGTTGCGAGGCATTCGAGAATGATGCATCGGTTCGATCACGGTCGGTCCCATCCGTGCCACCGAAGTTTTCCGCCCTCGTCATGATGGAGTTCGGGCTCGTAGAACTTGGGTTCTGGTTTAGGTCTCCACCCCAAATCACCGGCGTGTTCTCATCGAGCACATCCCCTACATTGGGAACCGCTACGCGACCGTTGGGATCGCTCATCCCTGTCCCGGCGCCGTTGTAGTAGTAATCGATGAAGTATGCCGTGTTGAACGCAGCTGTTTCGCGCTGTTCATAATCACTGCTGTCGCCGCCGGCCTTGAGGTGGGCGTTCCCGACAACAACATCGCCCGCATACATCTCATCCGGCAGGTCGATCTCCGCAAACATAAACCCGCGAATCCCGCCATTACCACCGGATTGGTACTCATCCGGGAGCACGACGAAGTTGCTCAGTTCTGCGCCGCCACCGTTGATGTCCTCGAACGGATATCGAGACATGATCATGTTCCGATTGAACCCGTCCGAGTTGGTTGATGCAAAGACATAAGGCAGATCGTAACTGGGAACAAACAGCTTCGTATATGAGCCGACGCTGCCGCCTTCAAAGGGATCACTGCCGCCATTGATGAACAAATCGGCAACGGTTTCCAGTTCGGACACCGAATCGACGCCTGAGCCTGTGTTGTTCCCAGAGTTGTCGCCGCATTCCTGAAGGATCAGCACATCCGGCTGCAGGGCCGCGACAATACGGACAAGCGCATTCCAATCACTGAAGCTATCGTCCTTGTCATTGGAAGAACAGATCCCGTCCTGCACATTCCAGGTCATGACACGCAAATCACGCGGATCTTCCTTGCCCCAGTCTCCATTGAACGGATCCCATTGCGCATGAGCAGATCCACAGAGTGCGGCGAGTAGCAATCCAATCGTGGCCGGGCGTGATTTCATCGATCTTCTCCTATTTCCAAGCTCATTGTATCACACGACTTACGGCAGGAAGGGTGTTTCTTCCGTTTTCCGGTACCGAGCATGGAGTTATGGGGTCAAAGAAACAGCCGCGCCTTCTCAGGCGCGGCTGTCGGATTCATACGAGAATCGATATCGATTATGGGCAACCCGCGTTGTACGCGGAGAGGAACGCCGAGACATCGAAGAAGTTGAAGAGACCGTCACCCGTGAAGTCCGCGATTGGATCCATCGAGTTGTACGCCGAAAGGAATGCCGAAACATCGAAGAAGTTCAGCATGCCATCGCCGTTCAGGTCTGCAGGGCATGGTGCCGGGCCATCCTGGTAGTACCCGATGTACAACGCAACGCTGTACGATTCGTCCGCAGGGGCGTCCGGGTTGAAGTTGCCGCTGGTCGGATCGTTGAAGATCCCGTCGCCGTCGATGTCGTAAGTGATCGAAGTGTTCACGATCACACCACCGTTGGCGATCTCATCGCCTGGCTCAGTGCCCGAGATGTCCGATCCGTTCCAAGCCATCGAAGAAACATTGTTCGACCAGAGCGAACCTGGGTTTGCGCCGCCGGCACCATTCGCGGTACCGAGGAAGTCGACCGAGTACTCAAGGCCCGAGTTTGCACCGGTCACACGAGTGCCGTTCTCGAGAACAAGTTCAAGACGGTACGAGAAGGTGTCTGGATCAAGAACAGCGCGGAGGAGTGCGCCGTCAAAGTCCGAGCCGCCATCCATAAAACGATCGTAGAGCTCGACCGCACCGATGAACCACACATTGCCAGCAGCATCGAACGCCGGAGCAGAGAGAGACGGGCCGAGCGGCGAACCGCCGGTGACCGCGTCGAGGTTCACGAGCTGGCCGATCTCCATACCGGATGCATCGTAGATGGGCTTGCCAGCGTCCTGGGTGAACAGGTTAAACTGATCGATGTAACCCGCAAAGGTGTAATCAGTTGCGCCGGTGTCCGAGTTGTAACGACCAACGATGATCTGGTTCGAGAAGTCGTCGCCGAAGCCGTTCTCAGAAATCGTTGCGGCAAAGAGGGCATTGCCGTTGATGTCCTGGCCGACCGCGACATTGCCGACACCACCACGGAACGGGACCGAACCGAAGTAGTTCACAAACTCAGCAAAGCTCGTGTAGGCGAGGCTGAACCCGTCGTCGTTGTCGGTCACGCTTGCGGGGACATCGAACGCACGGTTGCCAGCGACGGCACCGCTTGAGTCAACACCCCAGATGTTCATGGTTCTTGTCGCGTCGGCAGCGTCCTTTGCGTAGATGCCGAATGTCGCAACGCCACCGAATCCGAAGGGATCGCCGACCATGCCACCCATGTTCCCGCGGTGATCGCCAAGCTGTCCGCCGCTGGTATCAAAGTGACCAGTTGTCGCTGTGGTTGATCCAAGCGATCCACCGTAGACATACTCGCTGTTGAAGTTTGGGCCTGCGTAGAGACCGTTTCCACCAGCAACCGAAGCGGGGATGTTGTTGGGCACGGAGTGCGTATCGCCACCCTGGATAATGAAGTCAGTCGCGTCAATCGTTCCGCCGAGCGAAACATAGTTCTGGAGACCACAGTCGCGATCCGAGAGGCGTGTACGAAGGATGTTGGTGCCGCTCAACTGATCCGGACCTGTAGAGCCGAAGTTGTCTGCACGGAAATACATGTTGCCGTTTGCGTCGACCGAAGGCCCGCCGAACTGCGACGAGTCGCCAACGAGACCCGAAGCACTGTTCACCGCACCCATGCGACGATCAACATACAGTCGGTTGGAGTCAGCAGGATCGAAGTTGACGATCGCACCCATCAGGCCGTTGTAGCTGTTTCCGGAAACCGAAGTGCCGAACTCGGACCACCCAACAGCGAACTGGGACGCGTTCCCGCTCGTGCTGACCATCATGCCAGGAGTGTTGTTTTCATCAATACCGGCACCCGCGGTATCCCAAGCCATGTAGCTGACCTGGGAGAAGGGGACATCACTTATGACATCAGGGCTGATGGTGGCCATGGAGCCAAGGTTGTTAAAAAACGCTGGATCAATCTGTGTGCTTTTGAGCAGCGGAGCCACACCGAACATGTGACCGCCGGAAGTGCTCAGCGGGGCAAGATCAACTACATACGCCGCACAGTGGTCCGTCCAGGGATCAAGTGCATCGCCGGGAAGCCCACCGAGGTTGCTGCTGACGCTGTCCTGTGCGATCGCACTGCCGCACATGCCTGCCGTTGCGATCAGTGCCGCGATTCCAATCTGATGACGCATGGTCTCAGTCTCCTTTAGTGGGGCGCGATACCCCTGCACCGGCTCGACGGGATACTCCCCCGTTCGACACCGCTGCGATCTCTCGTATGAAAAGCCCCGGTGTCTCCTCACCAGTGCTTCGTGGAAACACTCCATCCTAGCACGAAACGCCCTTTGAACGGGTAAATTGGGCGGGATTCGAGCATCAATGTTCTGTGAAGAACAGACCGATAAGCTCAAAAACGACCGGAATGGACCACGGCTGTGCGTTATCCACACTCAAAGTAGAGATTCCACCGCTGCCGCGACCCGAGCGTTCGACTTCACCAAAGCAAGATTGGCTTCGAGTGTCCGCCCCTCAGACACTTCATGCAGCCCACCCAGAACCGCCGGCGATACATCTCGCCCAGAGACCCCCTCATCAATCGCCCGCTGTTCAGCTCTTTGCAGCCATCCCTCCCAATCGGGCTTCGAGATCTCATCGTCAACCGGAATCGGGTTCGCGATCACGATCCCTCTCCCGGTCCGAGGCAACTCAGATCGCACGAAACCCGCCAAATCATCGAGATCATCAATCCTGATATCTACACCGCATCCGCCATCACGCATGTAAAAAGCCGGGAAGGTATCAGTTCCAAACCCAATAACTGTGATCCCGAGCGATTCCAAGGCCTCCCGCGTCGCAACCACATCCAAAATCGACTTCACACCACTCGTGACAACCGCAACCGGATAGCGAGTAAACGCAACAAGATCTGCTGATATGTCCAGGCGCTCCCCATACCCTCGATGGACCCCGCCGATACCACCAGTAGCAAACACGCGCAAACCCGCATGAGCCGCGATCTCCATCGTTGAGCTGACCGTCGTCGCGGCCGAATACCCCGCATGGAACGCGTGCCCGAGATTGGCGGTGTTGACCTTCGGGACATCCCCCCCCTCGATCATCGACTGTAACTCAGCTCGATTCATCCCGACAGTAGGCCGCCCTTCAACCACCCCAATCAAAGCGGGGGTTGAATCTTCTGCACGGACAATTGCATCGAGTTCCTCCGCAAGCCGCAGACTCGCATTGTGAGGCACGCCATGGACCAACAGCGTTGTCTCCAACGCCACTGCTCGGGAATCGACTCGTTTTTCAACCTGCAACTCCGCCACCCTTCCTCAAGACGCTCTGTTGGGTCAGCACAATCCGATCCAAGCACGCAGGAAACACAGTATCTCCAACTACGATGATGACAAGGCACCATTCCTCAGTCCGAGTATGAAAAAACGCTCCGTTTAGACGGAGCGTTCTGAGTCGTCGGTCAATCGTGTAAGATCAGACGCGGTCCTTCAGGCCCTTGAGCGGGCGGACCTTCACGACATTGCGTGCAGGCTTCGCCTTGAACACGGTTTCTTCGCCAGTGAATGGGTTGATGCCCTTGCGTGCCTTGGTTGCAGGCTTACGCTGGACTGTTACCTTCATCATGCCGGGGACATTGAACGCGCCGCAGGCACCCTTCTTGAGGTCCTTCTCGATCATTTCGCCCATGACCTCAAAGACCTGAGCGGCTTCCTTCTTCGAGATGCCAACATGCTCGCTGATGATGGTCAGGACTTCAGACTTGGTGCGGGGCTTTTCCTTTGCCGCAACAATACGGGTAGGTTTCTTTGCTGCTGCAGGCGCTGCTTTCTTAGCAGGCGCCTTGCGTGCGGTCGTCTTGCGGGCCGCGGGCTTACGCGCTGCGGTTTTCTTTGCGGGACGACGAGTGCTCTTCTTGGTGGTTCGCTTTGCCATTTCTGGTACTCCGTTCTTGCATACCGGTATGCTGCGTGCTCTCCAAACACGCTCGATTTTACCGGACTAGTTTCGGCACTCTAAAAGCATTTTGGCCTGCAATTCTCGAAGAATTCCGCATTTTTCTTCGCCGAAACGATCCGGATGGATGAAATCGCTCGCTCATTTACCCCTGATATACCAGTTCGAAACCGCCGCAATCGGGGCTACGCTTGTGGCATGACCGCCACCCAACCCATCGTCGGCTTCACGCGCAACCCCGTCGGAAAACCCGATATACCAGGCGCTTGCATCAAAGTGCTCGGGTCGGAAAAGCCTGCAAAACAAGACCTCATCCGCTTTGTGCCAGGCTTATCCGCCCTCGTTTCGATGTACACGGATCCCATTGACGAAGAGATTCTTGATGCGGCTGGGGACCAGTTGAAAATTGTCTGCAACTTCGCCGTCGGATTCGACAATATCAACATCGACGCCTGCAAAAGCAGGGGGGTAGTCGTCTGCAACACCCCCGACGCCGTTACCGAAGGCACCGCCAATATCGCCTGGCTCCTCATCCTCGCCACCGCCAGAAGACTGATCGAGGCCGACCGATACGCCCGTTCGCCAGAGTACCCTCAGAATGGGCAGCTCGGAATGGACGAGTTCCTCGGCATGGACCTCTGCAACAAGCTCCTCCTCATTGTCGGTGCCGGACGAATTGGATACGCGACCGCACTCCGTGCCAAGGCCTTCGGCATGCGGATCGCCTATATCGCCCGATCCCGGCACCTCGATTTCGAGATGGCCCCGCTCGGTGCCCAGCGTATGAGCCTAGAGGATGGGCTCGCCGCCGCAGATGTCATTTCTGTCCACACGCCATTGACCGATCAGACCCGCCACCTCATCAACGCCGACAACCTCAAGAGCGTCAAGAAGGACGCCATTATCGTGAACAGCGCCCGAGGCCCCGTCATCGACGAACAAGCCCTCGTGGACGCCCTCGACGAGGAGCGACTCTGGGGCGCAGGGCTCGATGTCTACGAAAAAGAACCCGAGGTTCACCCCGGGCTCATCCATAATCCTCGTGTTGTGCTCACACCCCATATTGGAAGCGCCGAGATCGCCTGGCGCCGCGCGATGACGCAGATGGTCTGCGCCAATGTGAGTGCGGTTCTCAAAGGTCAAGAACCCCCAAATCGGATCGCTTGAAGCCACTCAGTTCCGTCGAGTTTTGCCACCAAACTGCAGTTCCATGTACTTCGCGACATAATCCACAAGCGAGTCTGCCTCGGGAATATCCGGGTTGCTCGTCATCCCATTGGGCTCGAACCGCATCCCCTTGAACCGTTTCACCGCCTCATCCACGGGCAGCCCATACTGCAATGCGATCGAAAACGCCCTGCAGAACGCCTGACACATCCCCGAGATCGCCGACCCCTCTTTCGCGATTTTGATGAAGATCTCTCCGGGGGTCCCATCCGGGTACAAACCGATCGTGAGATACCCCTCATGCCGATCGATCGTGAACTTATGCGTGAGAGATTCTCGGGTGGGAGTCAATGACTGTCGGGTCGCGAGCATGTTCTCGTCCTTGTTCATGGATGCACTGAAGCCTTGTCACCCCTCGATCTCAACCCAAAAGAGGTGAAACGGGCAAACAAGATATCGGACCAATGCCCGCGTACACCTTTACATTCTCTCCCCAGATGCAGACAATACACTGTGATCGAGGATTCAATGTTGCCAACAGGAACATGATCCGCCGATAGAGAACACGGATAGATGCACCAGACGACCCATGACATCTCGATCAACCAGTCCCGCCGATCCGGGATCGTGATCGCAACTATTGGTCTGCAACTGCTGCTCTGTTCGATTGCCTCCGCTGCGAACGCAGCAGGCGATTCCCTTGATCGATCCGCCCGTCGCCTGCCCGCCCAGATGGCTCAGGCACTCCGCGAGATCGTCGATCGATCTTCTCCGTCCACTCCCGCGGCATTCCGCGAAGAGTCGCCCGGTTTCAACCTGGGCGATACCCCGACCAACATCGATCCTGCAATAAGCAGCCCAACGGCTTGCGAGCAGCTCGAATCATGGTCTCGGCGCACGCTCAACTTGCCTCCGCCCGCGAATAGCTGAGCACGCTGCGTCCCGCGCGATCATCGCGCCCATATTTCCCCATAGAACATACCACCCGAGCCGCCACAGCAATCGTGTCGCTCGCGCGTCCCATTCCCAGAAAGAACGCCAACCATGGCAAGCGCAGAAATTCCCGTCGTCGGCCCGCTCCTCTCCAAGGTATTCGGATCCCGCAATGAACGCATCGTCAAACGCTACACCACCCGCGTAGATGCGATCGGTGCCCTCGAAACCGAGACCCGCAAGCTCACCGATACCCAGCTCCGCGCCAAGCTCGACGAGTTCCGCACCCGCTATGACGACGGTGTGAAGCCCGACGACCTGCTCGTCGAAGTTTTCGCCGTCGCGCGCGAAGTCATGGATCGGGCAGTGGGGATCCGCAACATCTTCAACCCCGAATCAGGGTTCGATCCCTCCGTCCTCTCCGAACGAGGCCAACAACTCTTCGCCGAAACCAAGGCCAAGATCGACACCCTCGAGCCGGCCGAGCCAGAGGGGCAGTACCTCGGCCACACCGAACCAATCCCCGGCTACATGCAGGCCGAACTCCCGAACGAGCTCTATGAAGCCGTCCGCGAGGCATATCCCGAATCCAAACCCCCATTCCGTGCCCGCCCCTTTGATGTGCAGCTCATCGGTGGCATGGTCCTTGGTCAGGGCAAAATCGCCGAAATGAAGACCGGTGAAGGCAAGACCATCGTCGCCCCCCTCGCGACTTACATGGCCACCGTCCAGCGTCAGCAGGTCCATGTCGTCACCGTCAACGACTACCTCGTCCAGCGTGACCGCGACTGGACCTTCCCCTTCTTCTGTTGGCTCGGCCTCACCGCCGGCGCTATTCACCCCATGCACATGCAGCCGGAAGAAGTGAAGCGGAAGATGTACCGCTGCGATGTCGTCTACGGCACAACATCCGAGTTCGGGTTCGACTACCTCCGCGACAACATGAAGCGAAATGTCGAGCAACAGGTCCAGCGCAAACGCCAGTTTGCGATCGTCGACGAAGTTGACTCGACCCTCATCGACGAAGCCCGAACCCCCCTCATCATCTCCGGTCAAGCCCACGACGAGCAACCCCGCTACCAACTCGCGGACCAGCTCGCCCGCCAGCTCGTGGATATGCAACGCCCCTGGCAGGAATACGAAGACCAGGTCACGCATTGCAAGGAAACCATCAAGGGCC
Source organism: Phycisphaerales bacterium UBA1910 (assembly GCA_002337545.1). Classification (GTDB taxonomy): domain Bacteria; phylum Planctomycetota; class Phycisphaerae; order Phycisphaerales; family UBA1924; genus UBA1924. The sequence continues at coordinate 14,963 of DDGE01000018.1, forward strand.
TCGAAGGCGACATCCGCCAGACCCGCGACAAATCCCAAGTCCCCGAGCTCCAGAAGAAGCTCAAAGACGCCCAGGCGGCGCTCCCCGAGATCGAATCCAAGCGCGACCAGCACCCGCAGTACTATGAGCTCGAACCGGAGCGCAAGAGCGCACATCTCACGCACGACGGCATCGCGGAAGCTCAAAAACTCGCCGGCGTCGGTTCGTTCTATGTCGACGAGAACATGGACATCCCGCACCTGCTCGAGCAGGCCCTCCGCGCTCACGCCGTGTACACCCGTGACAAAGACTACATCGTTATGGATGTCCCCGATCGCATGACCGGTCGAGCAGACCCCACGATTGTCATTGTCGACACCAACACCGGTCGCCCCATGATCGGGCGCCAGTGGTCCGACGGGCTCCATCAGGCGGTTGAGTGTAAAGAAGCTGTCCCCATCAAGCCCGAGACGCAGACCGTCGCGTCCGTCACCGTCCAGAACTTCTTCAAGATGTACAAGTCCCTCTCCGGCATGACCGGTACCGCGGACACTGAAGCCCAGGAGTTCCACGACATCTATTCACTCGATGTGGTCTCGATCCCCACGAATAAACCCATCGCTCGCGCAGATCATGATGACCTCATGTTCCTCCGCGCCAAGGACAAGTGGGAGTGCATCGTCGACGAGATCAAGGAGTTCCATGACGCCGGGCGACCCATCCTTGTGGGCACCACCTCGGTCGAGAAGTCCGAGATGATCTCTCAGATGCTCACCCGAAAGCACAATATTGAGCACTCTGTTCTCAATGCAAAGCAGCACGAACGAGAAGCGAATGTCGTCGAAGATGCCGGGCAACTCGGAGCTGTCATGATCGCCACCAACATGGCGGGTCGAGGCACCGACATCAAGCTCGGAAAGTTCACCCGCGAGCAATACATCGAGCATCTCCTCAAGCGAGGCCTCGCTTCCCGGGGGCTCAAGCCCGACATGACCGAAGAAGAACTCCGCGAAAATGTCTACAGAAAGATTGCGCCGCAGGTTCTCAAATCCGAGGGCATCAACAAACGCGAAGCCGAGTCGATGCCATTTGATGAACTCGAGCACGCCCTGCTGCGTTTCTGGGCAAACGAGTACACCTGGCTGAGCCCCAAGGCGATCGACTCGACCAGCGCCGAAGACCTCCGCACCGAGCTCGACAAGAACGGGCGATGCCTCATGCACCGCCTCCGCTGGTTCGACAATATCGAAGACCTCGGCGGCCTCCATGTCATCGGCACCGAACGCCACGAGTCCCGCCGAATCGACAACCAGCTCCGAGGCCGCTCGGGCCGTCAGGGCGACAACGGTTCATCACGATTCTTCGTATCACTCGAAGATGACCTGATGAAGATGTTCGCCGGCGAAACCACCATGAAACTCCTCTCCCGACTCGGGATGAAGGAGGGCGACGCCATCGAGCACCCGTGGCTCTCCAAGAATGTTGAACGCGCGCAGAAGAAAGTCGAAGAACGCAACTTCCAGATCCGCAAGAACATCCTCGAATACGACGAGGTCATGGAGCACCAGCGCCAACGCTTCTACGGCCTCCGTCAGCGCGTACTCGAAGGCCAGCAAGTCAAAGACCTTATCTTCGAATACATCGAAGATGTTGTCGACGACGCGATCGCCGAGTACCTCGACCCAGAGTTCTCGGCAATCTGCGCCGCCGAATACGCACGCGAGCAACTTGACTGCTCCATCCTCTCTGATCGTTTGAAGGGGAAAGACGCGGATCAGATGGAAATGACCATCCGCAAGCTCGCGAAAGAGGATGTCGCGGCGAACATTGTCGTCACCCTCGGCGAATACATACCGGACGATTCATCCGAGTTCCTTATGGAGTTCGACTCCGCCGGGCTCCACAACTGGGCGAAGAACCGTTTCGGGGTCGAGCTTGATACGGGAGACCTCCGCGAAGCAGGCCCCGGCGTGCGCCGCGAAGTGCAGGACCGCCTCGAGCAGGCCGCATTCGAGAAAATTGATAACGCTGAACTCTCCGAGATTCCGCTGTTCGCCGACCGGAACTATGGCGCTGAGCGTCTCGCGAAATGGGTCAAGACCAAGTTCACCTTTGATATCGCTGTCGAAGACATCATCAAGCATCACAAGGATGATCAACTCGAAGTTCGCGACCTGATCATCGAGAAAGCACGCGATCTCTACTCGACCCGAGAGGCGGAGTTCCCAGTCGAGTACATCATGCAGAACACCATGCAGCGTGCGATGCAGGACCCCAGCGCGGCATTCGAAGCACTCTCGAAGTGGGCACGCAACCGTGCCGGTGTCGAACTCAACCCCGAGTCAATCAAGTCCACACCCCCCGCCAAAATGCGTACCCAGCTCATCGAGGCGATGCGTAAGCGTGTAGACAACGACGATCTCACAGATCGTGTCAATACCGCTCTGGCGACAGAATCCGATGATGAGCTCGACGAATACCTCAAGTCGCAGTTCGATGAGGGCATCACAGAACGGATGCGTTACCTTGAGGAGGACGACCGAGAGGACGCGATCCGTGCCCGTGTTGAAACACTCGCTCGCCCCGAGCTGGTTCAGTTTGAACAGATGGTCCTCATCGATACCCTCGACCAGGCATGGAAGGATCACCTCTATGAGATGGACCAGCTGCGAGACTCGATCGGATTCCGAGCGATCGCGCAAACCGATCCCAAGATCGAGTACAAGCGCGAAGGCCAGCGGATGTTCAAGTCGATGATGAAGGAGCTCCGCGAACGCGTAACCGATATCATCTTCAAGGCCCGCATCGCTCCGCCTCAGCGTCAATCGCCAATGCAACGCCCACCGATGCAGCGTCCACCCCAACAGGCACAGCAGCAGCGACCTCAACGACCCGCTGGGGCAGCTCAAAGCAATATCATGGGCTCTTCAATCATGGGGCCTGGGCTCTCATTTGGGCCTGCTCAGCGACCGCAGCAACCCAAGCCGGCACCGGAGAAACCTCAAAACCCGTCTCAGGATGCCGAAAATCAGGATTCCTGAATATGTCTGAATACCAGCAGCGGGGATCCAAACCCGTCCGCTTTTCGTATACTTGACCATCGGGACGACATACGCCGACCCAAAGGATCATCATGAGCACACGCCGCACCAACTCCATGCGACACGCATTCACACTCCTCGAGCTCCTGATCGTTGTCGCGATCATCGCAGGGCTTGCCGCGATCACCACCCTCGTCGGCTCCGCCGTCCTCGATTCGGGCAAGCGACGCGCAACCCTCGGCGTTCTCCAAACGCTCGATGAAGCCTTGGCCGCATACACCGACCAGAAGGGCGACAACCCGCCAGCGCTGGTCCTGTTGCAGACCGAACGAATGGGCTCAATGCCCGATGGTATTTCCGAAGGCGACATCGTGTACTATCCCGCCATTGATGGGCGAGGCAGGGAGAATACCTCTGACGAACTCTATTCGCTCAACTCCATCGCACTCTTCGTGGAATCCGTTCGGACTGTCCCGCAGACGCAGGACATCATCAACTCCATCAATCCAAGATTCATTCAGAACTACTCGCCCGATGATGCCTATTTCCCCCAACTCCGAACGGTCTTTGATGCGTGGGGAAACCCGATCCGTTATGTCCACCCCAAGTTTGATGGAATACACGAAAGAGAAGGGCGTGCCTTGGGAGATGCGGGCGAGCCTGTCAATATTGTGAATCCCAATAAACCCTATTTCGTGGCTGGCGCACTCCCGCTCGACGCAGCGAATGTGATCCGCATGAAGTTTGTTCGCCGCAACAGACTCGTCGATGCAGACTTCGGTGATGCGGGGCTCTCAGGCAGCGAAGGCGGCATGAATATGGGCGGAATTTCCGACTTTGACCTCGTACCGGATTCCGACGGCGGCATCACCTCCGGCAACCGGCCGTACTTCTACTCCGCCGGCCCAGACGGCAACCCGGCAACCCTCGAAGACAATGTCTACATCAACCCGGTTCAACACGCAGATCCAGGTGTCAACTGAATACACCCGAGCCGGTCGCCCTCGACAAGCTGAGAATCATCGCATAAGATCACGCCCGGTTTCAAGCCGGTCACCACGGGGTGTAGCGCAGCTTGGTAGCGCGTTTCGTTCGGGACGAAAAGGTCGGAGGTTCAAATCCTCTCACCCCGACTTTTCGAGAGATCAAGCCCTTCGGCGAGCACGTCGAAGGGCTTTCTCATTGTGGGAACAAGGTTTACGCCGTCGAGGCGGCAGTTCAAACAGACGATTTCCAGCAGTCGTCGCTTGGTGGCGTAATCCGCCCCAACCCACTTGTCTTGCAGGGTTTGCGAGAGTTCAAACGCTTTGCTCGCCAGATCGGCGGTTTCGTCGTGCGAGCGATCGGCAACGTCCAGTTGCAGCTTGATCGAGGCAAGGCGTTCGCGGAGTTCTGTGTGCTTGCGGGCGAACGTGTCCTGATCGACTTCCTCGGCGAGCCGGAGGTTGAGAAGGCGGTCCTGCTGCTCGACGAGCAACGAGGACTGTCGCTGCAGTTCTGAGCGCTGCGCTCGGGCCTCGGCCTGCTCGTCGCGAGTCTGGGACGCCAAGACAACCCGGAACCACTCGCGAACCGATTCGTCCTTCAGGCGGATGGAGTCGAAGATCGCCATGAGCTGGCGGTTGAGTTCTTTCTCTGGCAGGCGAACCCGCGGGTGCCCCTCGGCCGTGTACCGGCTGCACCGGTAGTAGACGTAACGGCGCTCGCCGGACTTGGTCTTCTTCGTGATCTGCTCGCCCGTGACGATCTTGCCGCAGTGGCCGCACGTCATGAACCCGCCCGCGAAGGTCATCTCGTGTGCGTGGTAGACCGTGCCTCCGAGCAGTGCCTGGACACGGTCCCAGGTTGCCCGGTCTACGAGCGGCTCCTGCTTGCCGGGATACCAGTTGCCCTTGAACGGGACCTCGCCCAGATACGAACGGTCCAAGAGAATGTGGTGCAGCTTGCTCCGCGTGAAGCGCGGGGCTTCGGGTCGGTACACGACGTTCTCTGCATGGAGGCGATCGCGGAGCGCATCGATGGTCAGGGGCTCGTAGGCGTACAGCTTGAAGATCCGCTTGATGGTCGCCGCAGCAGCGGAGTCGGTTACAGTGACACAGCGTCCGTCCTTGCGGACGTTCTTGTACCCGTAGGGCGCTTTGCCGACGAACCAGCCCTCCTGAACGCGACGGGCCAGGCCCTCCTTGACATCGAGCGACTGCTGCTCGGTGTAGAAGCTCGCCATATTAGCGAGCGTCCGTCGCATCATGCGACCGGCGGGGTTCGAGTCCGTCGGCTGCGAGACGGAGATGAACGGGAGCGCGTACTCGCTCTCCAGGCGTTCGAGTTCAACGTAGTCGAACAGATTGCGTGCCGCGCGGTCAACCTTGTAGAACAGCAGCCCGTCGAGTTCGACGGCGTACTTCTTTGCATATGCGATCAGTTCGCGGAACGCTTTGCGTTCGTCTGTCTTGCTCGCGGTCTCAGCGATGCTAAAGAACTGCACGATCTCGCCGCCGGTTGATTCGGCGTACCGCTTGAGTGCGTCTTCCTGAACCGCGAGCGAGAATCCTTCCCGCTCCTGCTCCCGGCTGCTGACCCGGGCCAACGCAACGTACCGTTTCATGGTTCACCTCCGTGTCAGCGTGTCGAGCAGGCCGCTCGCATTACGGAGGATTGTAATCGCATCTTCAGGCGTAAGAGGCGTGTCGTAGTACGGTTGCCAGATTTTCTGCGTCAGCTCCACGAGTTCGGGCGTGATCCAGGCGGGCGTGCCAGATGGCAGCGCTTCGGCCGGTGCGGTTGCACACCGCCTTTCACTGGATTGAACGCCCTCTTCCTGCACAACAGCGGTCTCCGTCGCTAGTGGGTTACGACGCCTGGGGCTGAGGCACCCGCTTGCGCAGGCGCTGATAGGCGCCGGTGATCTGTGTGAAGTGACGCTCGGCGAGCTTCACAACATCCGGTTCGACGCCGACAAGCCGATCCGGGTGATACTTGCGGCAGGCCGATCTGTACGCGCTCTGGAGCTGCTCCCAAGAGAAGCTGCTTGTCAGGCCGAGCAGCGTGAGATCGTTGTCGTGTGAAGTATCGCGGCGTGGAGATGGAGGCGGCTCGCTACGGGGTGTCTCCATGCCCCGGTTGAGGAACTCGACTGCACCGACAAGCTCCATCTCTGCATGTTCAGCGAAGAAGTCCGCAACCGACACGTCGAACTTCGTGCTCGGCCAGCCGGACATGGACATGCTGACCACCGCGACGCCTTTGTGCTTCGAGAAGCCGACACCCAAGAGAACAGGGATCTCTGCCCATTGCACATCCCGTTGGCAAGGCAGGCGCGAGATACTCAAGTCCCCCCGCCGGTAGAACTGCATTCCCCCTCGCCTGTTGTGCAGGCTGAACCCGCGGACGAGCAGGTAGTCACCGATCGAAGTGCAGACCGACGGCAGCGGGCGCTTCACGGTGATGGAGCCGGTCCAGCGCAGTTCAGTCGTTGTGCCGGCCCTCTTCTTGCGATCCTTGTCCTGCATGTGTTTGCAGGCGGCGCGGAGTGCCACTCCGGCAACGATGAATGGGAGATGGTACATGGGATGCTCCTTGTGGCATTTGCGAGTGAGTCAGTCGCGGTCAATCTCTGGTTCGGGTGAAATGTCCGGCTCGGGTGATTCGCGCTCCTGCGCTTGTTCCAGGTGTGTTTGGAGTTGTGACGGCTCGGCGTTGTCCTTGGTCGGTGTTGTCTGGTTGTCGGCGCGGAGACCGTCAGCGACCTGTCCGGGGGTGCGCGTGCCGATCATGCCGTACTCGGGGTGCTGGGCGGCTGTGCCACCGGGATAGAGAGCAGCACCAAGCTCGTGAAGTCCTTGGCGAAAGTAGGCGTCGAGGACTTCCTTGCTGCGGCTTAGGTTCTCTCGTGGGTTCATGGGGATCTCCTTGTGTGGTGAATGAATCTGACTCGCTAGACGGGTGCGCTAACGGTCCTGCAAATCGCGGAATCTCGCGGCCTGGTCCTGCTGCTCAAGCCAGGCGTCGTGCATGGATAGAGTCCGGTTCCGTTGCACGCTCTCGATCACGCCCGCAACCACTCCGAGCGAGATGCCGGAGACAATGAGGTAGCTGCCAAGCGGCGCGCTGAGCGGGAGCAGGCAGAGCCCTATGAGCATGACGAGCGCGGGCTCTGTGTTTGCCTTGAGCTTGTGCTCATGGGTGTTCTTGAGAATGCGAGCTAAGCGAGGCCATCCGTTGTATCTCGTATGAACCAGGTCACCTCTGGCGACCATGGCGATGCTCTCGATCCGGGCGCGGAGCTGCATCACGATGAGGAGAACCCAGAAGATGAAGATGGGTGTGAAGTCTTCCTCCGGCCAGAAAAGCATCCACATCGGGACGGAGAGGAATCCCAGGAACGCGGGCACACCGAAGTAGCGCCTGCCGAACCGGGTTCGGAGGAAGACCTCGACCGGCGCGGCCATGACCTGTGCTGCAAGCACAAGAATCGATGCGGCCTTTTGGGCGTCCTCGATCGGTGTCCAGCCGTTTGGATCGGATTGCTCACGCACGGCGAGGCTCCTGTGGGATACGGGCCTTCAGCCAGGTCCGGCCGTTCGGGAAACACCTGCCGCCCTGGTAGACGACGGCCTCTGTGACGCAATGCGGAAGCCCCCCCTTGGCGAGGCTGTTCAGGTCAGAAGCCTGTAGCTCGTAGTCCCAGGTTTCGCTGAATCCCGATGACGCCCCCTGATCATTTCCGAAGATCGGGGCGAGCCAGTTCTCATCGCGGCTCTGGTTGCCGTTCATCATCACTTGCCTTGAACGACCGATGAGCTGCTGCATGTACTCAACCGTGCGGATATCGGTCTGCTGGTGGCAGATGCGACTCTGGAGGTTGGTGAGTAGCGCGTGGACCTTCGGCTCGGACTGCGGGCCGAGCGCATCGATCAGGCCGGATACCGATTGGGTGGCATAGCAAACGGCGGTCCGCGTGCTCCGTGAGATCGCCTGGAAGCGGTGGTCCTCTTCGACCAGCAGCATTTGCGCCTCGTCACAGACGATGAACGTCGGGCGATTGTTCCTGGTCGTGTCGCGTCGTGCGTGCGCCCGCTGCCACATGAATTTCAGGACCACCTGAATCAACTGACCCACGTCGCGGTACACGAGCACCGGGAAGTCTGCGATCATGATCTTGCCGTCGTACATCATCGATGGACTGACGTTCGGCGCTGGCGACGACAGCATGTCGCGGGCAGCACCACGGCTGAGCATATCTGTCGTCGAGGTCAGCGTGGACTGCACGACGCTGCGCGTGCGAGTGGACAGGGCGGGCCATTCGTGGAGGAAGTACGACAGTGCGAGATCAAAGTCAGCTCTTTGTGACTCGTTCTTGTCCGCCTCGTCGGCCTGTTCGAGGCATTCTCCGCAGTAGGTTCTTTTCCACTCGCCGCTCTGGATGCGTTCGAGCGATTGCGGGGCAGAGACGATGAGCCTGTGAAGGTTGGGGATGGTGACCGGCTCGCCGGAGAGCACGAGCACGAGCAGGGCGTTGCGGCAGAGCCGCATCGCCTCTAGGCGGAAGTACCGTTCGTTGTCGCCGCCAGCAGATCCTGACGATCCACTCTCGCCAAGGTCGGTGACCGTCATGATGAGAGCCGTCAGGTTCTCCACGAGACCAACAGCGCCGTCGCTGCGTGCCATCTCGTCGGCGATGAAGTTGAACCGGAGCAGGTGGTCGGGCGAGAAGACCATCAAGTCGGACAGTCGCCCGGTATCGCGCACATACTCGGTGTATGTCTGACGGTCCTCGGGCTTGACGGTCAGGAAGAGACCGCCGTATCCGGCGCGGAGCATGGCGCGGCAAATCGCCGCCATAGACCCAGAAGTCTTGCCCGACCCGGTCGAGCCGAAGACCATCGTGCCCATGAAGGAATCACCAACGGACCACGGTGAACCCGCCGCCCAATGCAGCAGGGGCGCGTTGAGATCCCAGCGGTCGGTCGCGGGTTTCCGCTTTCGCGGCGAAAGGAGGCGCATCAGGAGTTCCTCCCGGCTTTGGACTGGTCACGCAAAGCACTCGTGAACGTCTGCAGCGTGAGCCCTTGTGTTTTCGCTTTTCGTGCCTTGGAAGTGAGCTGTTCGAGCCACTCGACCACCGTGTCAAGGGTGAGCTCGTTGCCAACAAACATCACGGTCTTTCCGGGACCCAGTGTGGCGGTGACGCGGGCGCCGCGCTGGGTTTCCTGTTGGCGACGGACACGCTTCAGCTTTCGGGTGAGCGCCTCGCGGGTCAGACGGTTGCCGAGCACCTCGTCGGCGAGCTGTTGTTGCTCCGTCTCGTCTTCAACGCCGGAGAGCAGATAGCCGATGTCCGGCGGGATCGCACCCGAAGCGACATGGGCCTTCAGCGAGTCAGGGAGGCGAAGCAGCCCAAGGGCCTTGGAGACGGTGGCCGGCGACAAACCAAGGAGCTTGCTCACGGCATCGGCCGTCAGCTTGGCCTCGTCCATCAAGGCTCGGATGCCAAAGGCCCGCTCAATAGGGTTGAAGTCCTGCCGCTGGAGGTTGCTCACCATGAGGCGTGCAAGTCGGTCAGCTTCTGCGAGTTCGCCGGGCAGAACAAGAACCTGTGCTTCGGTCCGGCCGAGGGACTTCAACGCTCGCAATCGGCGTTCTCCATCGATCAGGCGAACGCCTTTCTTTGTGCGAACGCAGAGGAGCGGCTGCTGCAAACCGGTCTGTTCGATGCTCTGTGCGAGCTTCTTGATGCCCCCCTCATCGAATGTGGTGCGGGGTTGTGGACCAGCTTCGATAGACTCGATGGGAACGATGATGAGTTCCGGGTTCATCTCTTCACCTCGTCCCTGATCACATCCTGTGTTGCAGCCTGGGCGGCAGGGTCGTGTGGCAGGATGGGGCTGCACCAGACCCGAATGAGCAGCATCAGAGCGACGAAGTCGTCCATCAGTCCGAGTACCGGGATGAACTCCGGGATCAGATCGATCGGGAAGACGAGGTAGAACATCAGCAGGCCGGTCAGCTTGAGTTTGCGCCCGATCGTGAACCCGATCTCGCACTGGTCGAACAGGCGGCGGACTGGCGCGGGAAGTGGCATGGTCATTGGGGTCTCCAGTGAGAACAAGGCGCAGTGATCACGAGCCCAGAGCAACACGCCCGGGCATGGGACAGGCCATGCCTGTTCAGGCTTTCAACAAACGGTCATCAAGCAACAGCACCGGGTTTGGCCGGTGCAACTGCCGGTTCAGGGGGATTCTGATTCGCCCGTGTCGCCAGGGAACAACATGATCTGCCAAAGTTGGGAACGTGCTCGTGTCATTGGATTTACCTGCCCATAGTCACTGTAGATACTACAGTATTTGGGATAGAGTTGCAACCCTTCTTCAAAAAACTCAGAATTATCGAGAGGGTCCCTTGCTGCAGCTTGCGAACCGGTTGCCCACTCGGGTCCGTTCGACTGCAACGAGGGAGATGACGGAGTTCTTGAAGCCGCGGTTTCCGCCGGTAGCTCTGGTGAGCGTTAGCACCTGATTTCGGTCGATGTTCAGCCGTCCGACATGGCCGTCCTGAGTTTTGATTCGGAGGCTGAGTACATCGAGCAGTAGATTGACAGTATCTCGAAACTGTTCCGTGTCGCGTGGACGTGTCTGCTGCGCATGACGCAGAACTGATTCAAATTCCCGAATATCCGCATCGGTGATGCGCGGCAGCACGCGATTTGCAAGTTGCAGTATTTGCTTTGTGGGCTCATCGGTTTCCTTGGTCTCGTCGGTCACTCGCTCGCTGTCGATCTCCTCTCCGTAGTCTTGTGCCACATCGTTCGGGAGAGTGTCAAGCGAAACCTCGTCCGCTGATTGCCACGTGGCTCTCGCGTCGATTGCTCCGATCTTCTGGTGTACCGGAGATCTTACCGTCTGTGCAGCGGCTTCCATCAGCGGCAGTAGGCGATCGAGGTCATCCGTCCCAATATGCTTGCCGGAGAGACATACACTGATTGTGCATGGACATCCAGCCTGTATTCCCGGGAATCGACTCGGTTCTCGGGAAGCGACGCCCAAGAGTGCTGTGAGCGTGTCTTGGACCGTGTCGGCAAGGCTCGCGTCGAGGTCGGTACTGAAACAAAACGATGGTGTGGAATCAATTGACGCCAGCATCACCGCACACTCAATGGTCGTGATTCCAGTTTGTGTTTTCATGTTCAAGTCTCGATCCCCAACAGATTTTCGATTTGTGCGGAGAATCCACGGGGGTATACCCTAAGAAACTCTCTAAAGTCACTGCGTTTCGTCCACATATCTGTAACCCACATACCGCAGGGCGAGAAGTTGATCCCGAATCGAACGCTGTTGCGAGTACCGCTGGAAGTCCCAGTTCCGATGCGGATTATATTGATTGAGTAGCCGGATACAGTCAAAGGCGTTGGTTTGCCTGACCGGAGCGCGTCGCTCGTTGCTGGGCACGTTGAGATTGAGCGCTGCGCTCCTGCATACATCCGATTTCCATTAGAATCTTCAGCCCATTCACGGATTTCAACTGTGGAGAATTCGCGGTACGAATGATCTGGAAAGTAGAACTGAATCGAATCATCGTGTAAATCAAACTTCCAGCTCGGCAGCGCGAGCGGTTTGCCCGAGTGGTAGAGTGTGAGTGCCGGTCGGTTCCCGGTGTAGTGTTCTCGGAATCGAGCGGGACGGACGGCATACTCGCATTGACTTCCGCTGCGAAGAACTGTCACAGGTCTCCGAATCGCTTTCAGAATCACCGGCACAGCCGGATTGTCGGAAGCGAATTGCCGCAGCAAAGAAAACAGCGTTTGGACGGCTGCGCGTCCACCGAGCGCATCTAAATCGTCCGCTCCGTACAGATGACGCAGCAAGCATGCCGACTCGTGCATGCAAGCATCCGGTTCGGCAAGAGCTGTCCCCGGGACGATCCGAAACGACGCATCGAGCTGTGGTTCATCTACCTTGGCCCAAGCATCATCGGGAAAGCGCCAGCGTGGCCAGCCTTCAGTGTGTCCTATCCCAATCTCCATGCTTCGTGCTACCTCTTGTCCATCTGCATGTACCCGCGGCCGTGCGTTCAGTTTAGCACGGAAGGCGTTAAAGATTCGCCTCGTGTTCCCTATAGCGTCACAGCGTTTTCCGCGGTCGCGTAGTGATGGCTGTGCGGATCGAGCGTGGCGAGCTTCGTACAATGGAGTGGTTCGTGGTGGGTCGCCCGCCGCGATGCGTGCCCGTGCCGGGGCGGCGTCGATCGCGGCCAGGCGAGCCTGTCACGCCCGTCGCCTGATCGCCCGGATCGGCACGGCAGTCCGGCTCCGCCGGTTTGAGCACTGGCTGCGGCGGGCGGGGTTTTCCGGGAGCCAGTGCGCCCCGGAGTGCTTGCGACCGGGCCGAGCACTGGCCCCCAACAAGGAGAACCGAAGCATGACCACGACCAAACCCGTTCACGAAGTCCGACTCGGCACGACCAAGGCCGCGATCTGGGCCAACACCGCCGAGGACGGTCGCACCCGCTACTCGGTGACCGTCCAGCGGATCTACCGCGACAACGACGATTGGAAACGCACGTCGAGCTTCCGGCGTGATGACCTCCTGGTCCTCGCCAAGGTGCTCGATCTTGCACATTCGTGGATCTGTCAGCAGCCCAACGAGCGGGCGGCGGCCTGAGCCGCGTCCGCATCACCCGCGCCCCGTCGGTTCGCGCCGGCGGGGCGCTTTCATATCGCGGAGAACATCCCGGCACACGCCGTCGGCGTTGAGGGCGACTCGGGGGTGTTGCCGGCTGACTGTTTCAAGTTCGCGGGGAGACGAGCCCCCTCTCCCCGCACCCCTCTACCCCAACGAGCGGGGTCACTCATCCCAAGTGATGGACTCGATGGTGACCGGGCCGTGATCCTGCCGAAGCTGCTCGGCACGGTCGGATTCACGGACCCACGGGACGCGCTGACGGATCAACCCGTCGAAGAGCCTCGCCGAATTGCCGGTGTCGCTGTTGAGACCGGAGCCCTTGATGCGGATCTTCCGCCCAGGCAAGTGGAGCGTGAGGCCCTCTTCGGGCACGAGTTCGATCCGTTCGATCCAGGCGTAGCCGACGGCGAGAATGTGACCGTCGGCCTTGCGGAGTTCGAGCATGAGTGCGCGATCGCGGACGCCTCGGAGCCAACCGAAGCAGCCAAGATCCTCGGGTATGGCATTGTCGTCGTCAGGCACTCCGTTTGTCGCGGGACGCTTCGTGTACCGGTCGATCAGACTATCGCTCATGTTCGATTCCCTCTCTGCGGTGTTCAACGACTGCGATTGCATCAGCCTCGCGAGACTGCTCGGCGAGCCGTTCGTGGATGATCCTGCGGTGAGCGTTTTCAACGCCAGCGAGAAGCTCGGTCCCGCTCAGGCGTTCGTCGCTTCGGCTGACGGCCTGGAGCAGTTCGTCCTTGTCGTCTGTGAAGACAAGCACCTGCTGGCGACCGCGTGAAGCGCTGACATAGAACTGCTCGCGCGATGAGGCACGGAATGACCGCGACGACTGCCCGATGATGACCCGATCCACGGTCTTTCCCTGGCTGGCGTGACTGGTCACGACGAGGCCATGCGCGATATGGCCATAGTCTTTCGAGATGGTCCAGCCATTGTTGAGCCGGAGGTCACCCGCGTCGGTGAACCCGCTGACGGTGAAGAGATCACCATTGTTGAGCCGGTGGGCTGTGTCTGCGGTGGTGCCGTTCTTGGTAATGCGGATTCGATCGCCTGTCGCAACTTCGATCTGGTCCTCGTGGAAGACTGTAAACCGCTCGGCCGACTCGAACGGGACCTCGTCCTGGCCGATGATTAGTCGGGTGCCCTTGCGATAGCCCGGCGCGTTCTGGTGGAACACGAGCACGTCGCCCTGGCGATAGTTCAGCGGGTCGCGCTTCTGGCCCAAGGTCAGGTTCGCGGGAATGAGTTCCGGGAAACTTCTGGCGTCGTCGCCGAGCGTGCCGTGGGCGCGGAGCTGAGCGCGGATTTCATCGGTGATCCTGTTGCCCTCAAAGTGTGTCGGCGAGACGACGAGTGCGGACTTCCCGTCTGCAATGGCATCGATGTACGACTCGGCGAGCGCTCGATAGCGATCGTCGTCATCAACTTCCCTGATCCATCCCAGTTCATCGAGGCCACGGAAGCCTTGCCGGGTCTTGCCCTCGCTCAGCTTCTTGATCGCGGTCTTGTACCGGTCCTTCTGGCGCTGGATCTCCTTGATCTCGGCGGGCTTCAGCCCTGCTTCGTCTTCGAGCAGTCGGAGCGCAGCTCCCCGCTCGACCGCGCCGTGCTGGCGTTTGTCGCCGGAAAGCACCACGCGGGCGTCGATCTGGCCTGCGAGATCAAAGACCTGCCGCATGGTCTTGGTCCCGAGCAGCCCTGCCTCGTCGATCCAGAGAATCGCACCGTGCGCGTCTCTCTGCATCGCGGGATCAGCGAGAAGTCGTGAGACGGTGTCGGCGGACTCAAAGCCCTCCTGCCTGAGCACGCCACGGCTTGCCCCGGCGGATGGCGCAAAGGCGAGCACACGCTGCCCGTTCGCCTCGACTGCCTCTCGGGCCTCCTGCATCATGGTGGTCTTGCCCGTGCCGGCGGCACCCCGTACCAGGATGACGCGGTCCCGGGATTCGAGCACATGGCGGACCGCCGCCTTCTGCTGGTCGTTGAGCCATTCACGGTGAAAGACGTTCTGGTTCACCGTGATCGGAGTGCAGGCACCCCGCCCCTCCCGGGCGAAAGTGAGCATCTTCGTTTCCTCTTCGAGCACGGCCTTGGTCGTAACCATGCGTTGCCCCTTGTGCTCGGCATAAATCAGATCCTGCTGCTCGGTGACCCGTTCAATTGACTCACGGCTCGCCTTGCCGACGCCCTGCTTGATCGCTTCGGCGAGCAGCATCCGCTCAGGCAGAACTGACGCACGCTCGAAGGCGTGCTCCATCGTCCGGGCGACCGCGCTCCGAGCAGCGGCGTCGTCCTCGGTGATGGTGTCCTTCCCGATCCGGTTGGCGAGCGACTCAAGCCGTTCAGCCTCGGCGTCGGTCAATCTAGACCGCCAAGCAGACTCCAGATCAGGCATTGTCAGTTCGGCAGCTTTGGACGATCGGGTGCGGGCACCCAGCGTCGACTTGAGATCAGGATCGGTGATGTTCTTCGCGCTGGCGAGCTGTTCAATGCGGGCGGTTCGCCGCGAGAACTTGTCCATCGTCTCGGGATCGAGCCCGGCGAGTTCCCAGCCCTTGGCGGTGCGTTGGGTGTTGAGCCCCAGCTCTTCGAGCCGCCGGGCGAGTCTGGAGTGGAACACCGCCTCGAAGTACGGCGCATCCCGCTTGAGATCGCCGAACTGCCCGGCCTTCCACCGGTCCTCTTCCCTGTCGAATGTCGCGTTGAACACGAAGCAGTGCGCGTGCAGGTGCGGGTCCGGCAGGCCGTCCACAGGACGAGCGGTGAAGTGCGTGAACTCGCCCCAGATGAGATTCCCGGTAACACGGTCCTCGTTCTTGCCGCTGACGCGGACGCGGGCCTTGGACTCGGTCTCGATGTCTTCCATCGTGGCCCGGACCGAGTCTCTGAACGCTTCGAGTATGCGATCGTCCCGAGTCAGTCCGTAAAGCAGCGACACGCTCTTGGGCACATGGAAGTTGAAGTCGTAGCCGACGCGGCGTTGGTCTTTGCGCCGAACCGTGAGCGGTTCGCCGGTATCGGGCCGAAAGTTGTCGCAGAGCCGGTCCCAGTCGCATTGATCCACAGTGCCCGTAAGCCCAAGCATGGACGCACCCTCGCCGCGCCAGAAGCCGGTGAGTTCCTGGCCTTCGGTGTAGTAGTCGGCGGTGCTGTAGTAGCTCTTGGCCCTGCCGCTGCTGTTGCTCTGTGTGACTCGAAGCATCTGCTCATCCTGACATGGAAACCTTGCAATTCGGTAAACACGCGCGATGCGCACTCTTCCCAATTGCAGCGCTACGACCAGAATCAATGAGGGTTGCAGCGTGCTTGCCAGCAGTTGTGTCGAACGCACACGCTCCGTCTCGGGTGGCTCGACAGCGCCTCGCGTCTGTTCGATGAGCACGATGAAGCCCCGGTCGGGCCGGATCAAGCTGCCAAGGCCGCTTTCCGCAGGCGGAAGCCTTCGGCCTTTCGCTTGACCGGTGCGCTACGCCCCGACATCCGCGGCTTCGGAGGGCGTGCCATCGGGACGCGACAGGCGTGTCCCGCAACACAAACAAGGAGACTTCACATGAACGACACCAACGTAAACGGCGGCACAAGCCGCACACCAAGCCACATCGCCTATCAGGTCAGGGACCGCGAGGGCAAGAAGGGCATCTGGACACGCATCGGTTCCGCGTGGCCGCACGCGGACGGGAACGGTTTCAACATCCAGGTCGAGGCCGTTCCGCTCGATGGCCGCATCTCGCTGCGGGTGTTCACCGAGCAGAAAGACTAATCGCAACTTCAACCGGCGGGCCTGCGGGCCCGCCTCATCTACAGAAAGGACTTCGACGTGACTACATCACACCAAATCAACCCGTTCTTCGCCAGCAGGTGTACGGCCCGCATAGCCGGACCTTCACGCCACTTGCAGCCACTGTTCGCCAAGCTCCCGCGTGCCCCAATCACTGGTAGTCCGGTGCCGCGGCTCACCAGCCTCTACCACCACGCAGACGCCGGTTCGTACGGGAAGCGAAGCTACCCGGGCAACTGCGGCGGCAATCTGATCCGCGACCTGCTGCTCTACTTCAAGCCCCGGCTCGTGCTCGATCCGATGACCGGAAGCGGGACCTGCCAAGACGTGTGCCGCGAGCTGGACTCGGACTGTCGCAGCGGTGACATCCATGATGGTTTCGACGCGACCAGTGCCGAAGCCATGCAGCAACTTGCGGGCGGCGGCCTCGCTGACTTCGTCTGGGCGCATCCGCCGTACTGGAGGCAGAAGCTGTACGCGGCCGACGATCGTGACCTCTCTCGCGCTGAGACGCTCCGGGAGTTCCTGGATCGTTACGCCCTGTTCATAGAGGCCGCAACCGGTGTGCTGGAGCCCGGAGGGCGATTGGCGATCCTGATGGGCGACTATCAGGACCGTGACGCGGGATTCGTGCCGCTGGTCTACCACACGAAACGCCTTGCATTCGACGCCGGGTTGCGGCAGTGTTGCACCGACATCGTTCGATTCAGCCACGGCGCGTCGAGCGGCCGCAAGGTGTACCGAAGCTCGTTCATCCCCGGCCTGCACGACGTGTGCGTGGTCTTCGAGAAACCACGCATGGAGGCGCGACCATGAGCAGCATCTACAGACCCATCACCCACATCGTCGCGGGCATAGCCCGCGACCGACTGGGTATCGATACGCTGGCATCGCGGGGGAGCGATTCACTCGACTTCCATGATCTATCCGTCGTGAATGTTGGTCAGGCACTCAGCGACGCATACGAAGCCGGGTACCAGGCCGCGATCGCCGAGGAACTCGGCGTGACGGAGGTGGTCTATAGCCACCACGCAGAGCGCTTCCCGTGGCAGATATTCTGTACCGAAGAGCGGTGCGTGCTGGTTTCCCGTGACCTGAAAGACCACCTCGTGATCGCCTCGGTGTTCAAGGCCGATGACAGGCCGAACCGAGTCCACGTCGAGGGGCTCCGGCTTGAGCTGCTCGAAGTGGTCCGCCGCGAGCTGTATGGAGCCCGCCGGTGAACGACGAAGTTCCGCTTGATGACCTGTTCCACGGCTGCGCCCTGCGTGCGTTCGTCGAGCAGGCCGAACGCACGCAGAGCTGGCCCGATCCTGAAGAGACGAGACGGCTCGCCTACCGGTACTACGAAGAGGCGCTGGCAACTTCCAGACGACGTGATTGCGACACACAAATAGCCCCATGACACGTGGGCAAAGGGCTCGTGATGGATTGGTCTGCGCCTGGTAGCTGAGCAGCGGGCGGGAATGGCAGGCAGAGCGTAAAACGTTTCAGACGTCTCCCCTAAGCGGTGCTTAGGACTTTCTTTCACGGTGAAAGCCTGCCATCAAACCCGCCCGCCATCAAACCACCCAGCAGACCAGCGTGACAGCGTGCTGGCAAGCCTGCCTGCCATCTATGGGGCTGTCCGGCTTGCCCGCTGTCGAGTCAGCTCGCTGACATGCCAGCGAGTCACGGGGTCGGTGTGTCATCGTTGCAACACTGCCAGCGCGTCAGCACGCCAGCACCACGAAGTGCTTGCATGCTGACAGAAAACGTGCCATTGCTCGGTGCGTGATTATCGCCATTGCCAACAACAAGGGGGGCGTCGGAAAGTCAACCCTCGCCGTCCACCTCGCCACCTGGCTCCATCGCCGGGGGCGATCGGTCATCCTCGCCGATTGCGACACGCAGCAGAGTTCGTCGGAGTGGGTGCGTGAAGTACAGCCGGACCTGCGCACCGAGACGTACCGCGATGCGGACGCAATCCTCAACGAGTTCCCATCGCTCAAGAACGAAGCAGAGTTCATCATCGCCGACGGACCAGGGAGCAACTCGGAGACCAGCAGGGCCTTGCTCCTGCTCGCCGACTTCGCCCTCGTCCCGTGCAAGGCTTCCATGCTGGAAGTCCGAGCGCTCGCCAAAGTCACGGAGGTACTCCGGCAGGCTCAGGACATCAGGGGCGGCATGCCGCCATCGGTCATTGTGCTGAGCATGGTCGGAAAGAACTACCGGCTGACCAAGGACATGAAGGACGCCGCGACGGCACTCTCGCTGCCCGTCGCATCCACATCGGTCACCTTGAGACAGATCTACGCCGATGCGCCGGGCCAGGGCACCGTCGTGTGGGACATGAAGGCCCGGACTCGTGATGCGGCCAATGAGCTCGACCGGCTCTTCGCCGAGATCATGCCCGGCACGGCCTGCGAGCCAACCGCAGCAACGAAGGAGATACCAGCATGAATGAACGGAGATCACTGACCGAGGGCATCGAGCCCAAGCACACACCACCGACCAAGCCCGACTCAATTCAGAAGCAGTTTGTGTATGGCGCGAAGCAGCCCGCCGAGACACCCCGTGTACTCGTGAGCACACGCATCCGCGGCGATCTCGCGCGGGCGCTCAAACGCGCCTCGCTTCAGCGGCAGCTCGAAGGTGTGAAGCCCAACACACTGCAGGACATTCTCGAAGAGGCCGTCCAGCCGTGGCTGAAGAAGCACGGCTTCCTGTGACAGACTTCGACGGACCTCCGCCGTCGTCTGGTCTGACCCGGCAACAGTGGGGACTCCTGATCGCGAGCGATCAGATCAAACTAGAGCAGCCCGATCGTCTGCAGTTCTCGCACAGCGTGCTGTGCCAGGTCGGAATGCCACGCAAAGCCACGCTTTTGCGCTCATATGAACGCACCAACGGAAACCTGAGTCTTTTGGTCGAGGCCGGCAAGCTGTGGAACGGTTTGTCGTGGACCGAGCAGCCACTTCCCTATGGAGCAATTCCCCGTCTCGTCATGGTTCACGTCAGTACCGAAGCGGTCAGGACGCGATCGCGTGTCATCGACATCGGAGAGAGCATGCGGCAGTACCTGCTGCAGCTTGGCCTGCAGGTCTCGGGAGGCCCGAGGGGCGGGTACACCGCCCTGCGAAGGCAACTCCAGGCCCTTGCGGCATGCCACATGACGCTGGGCATGACCAATGGCGATCGTGTGTCCACGATCGATGCCAAGCCGATCAAGCGCTTCGATGCCTGGATACTCAACGGGCTCCATGATGGGTCACAGCGGACGCTGTGGCCGGGAGAGCTCGAGTTGTCGGAGGACTTCTTCGACACTCTCACACGGCACGCCGTGCCGCTCGACTACCGCGCGCTCGCGGCCCTCAAGCACTCTGCACTTGCACTCGACATCTACACATGGCTCGCGCACCGATTGCAGCGGGTCCGGGACCACCGGGGCACGAAGGTGAGTTGGAGCAATCTCAAGGAGCAGTTCGGGCAAGACTATGGGAGGTCCAAGGACTTCAAGAAGTCGTTCCGGCACGCGCTGAAGCAGGTGTGCCTCGTCTATCCAGACGCGAACCTTCGCGATGTGCCAGGCGGACTCCTGCTCAAGCCATCGCATGCACCCGTGCGTCGCACTCAGATCCTCATCGAGAGCGGCAAGGCAGACTGAATCGGATTACCTGTGAACAACCCTGTGAATCCAGTGACTTATCCACGATGAATCGCCCTTCCTGCGTGCGCTGAATCGCCCTCCGTATGACGCCGTTGATGCGCTGAATCGCCCCCCCGTAAAACCGAGAGTCTTATACCTAGATCTTCTACCTGTTGTTGTTCGACGATATTCGGTGGATGAAATCCCGTGCAAGCCGGTGTGTGAGCTGCATCGTGTTGCTCATCCGATTACCTGTCAGACAAGGGGCGACCCCACAGGACTACTGCACAGGTCTTCGATCGAGGTGGGGCTGGTGCCACGCGTAGCGTGGGCATTCAGGACGAGGACTCGGGCCGAATGACCGTTTGAGCAAGCCGCACCGATCATCTCCGCATCGACGCCTTCAGAGGTCTGCAGTCGTCTGTCGAGAGTTGACCGTGACCACACTCTGGAAGAGTTGAACATCGGATACTTCACCAACTCTGTGGGCACTCGTCGGGCTGTTCGGAAAGACCAGGCCGCGGTGAGCAGCCTGTCTCGATACGGACTGGCCCACGGACAAAACCTTCGGGCGGAGCGGGACTCGATCCTGACTCGCTCACATGACAGCTTCTTCTGTTTCCAGGAGGACACCCGGGCACCGCGAGAGATGAGTGACGAGTCAACGAGTGTCACATGGTGGGCATCACGAGAGCTGACAGCTCACTTGTCGAGTCACTGTGTCGGTATCTGAATCGTCTGGTCGGCTCACAACGCACTCGGCTTTCTAAAGCTCCGCTCCCGCCGTCACCGCGCCAGAGGGCGCTTTCGGTCTCCGGGCCTCGCACACCTCGCGCCAGACCCGCCCCGTCCATCGCCGGGGACGCCCGCACCTTGAGGGCCGCGGGTTCGATCTGTCATTCGTTTGTGCCTGCTTCGCAGGACCCTTCAACCTCCTGCCGGCTTCGCTCCGCTCGCTCCGTTGCACCCGCGAGTGGCCCCGTTCCTTGTGAAGGGGCCGCACGTCGCGGGACCCGCAAAGGAGCAAAGACATGAAAGCCGAAGAAGCAAAGAAGATCGCCGACCAGGCACTCCAGGATCTCACCGACGCGCTCAAGGACGGAAAGAGTGAGCGAATCACGCAGTACCTCGCGATGCTCGCCAGGTTCCACAGGTACAGCTTCGGGAACGTCCTACTCATCCTCTCACAGAATCCCGACGCGACTCACGTCGCGGGGTTCGGCACCTGGAAACAGATGGGCCGCTTCGTCAAGAAGGGCGAGAAGGGGATTGTGATCATCGCCCCGATGAGCATCCGCCCGAAGAACGACAAGCCCGAGGGCGAGGAGCAGTCCGACCGAGACAAGCCCATCCTCCGATTCCGCGGCGTGCATGTCTTCGATGTATCCCAGACCGACGGAGAGCCGCTCCCCGAACCATCGCGAGTCAGCGGAGATCCTCAGCATCACCTCAACAGAATCAAGGAGCAGGTCGCAGAACGCGGTATTACGCTCGACTACGACGACATGCCGCTCGGAGCCGACGGCGTCTCACGCGGGGGACGGATCAGCATCCGGGCTGACCTTGAACCGGCCAACGAATTCTCAGTCATCGTCCATGAACTCGCGCACGAGCTGCTGCATCGTGGCGACCAGCGACCCGCCAGCAAGACCGTGCGGGAGACCGAGGCCGAAGCCGTCGCCTTTGTCGTCTGCCACGCTATCGGGCTGGAGACAGGCTCGGCCGCGAGCGACTACATTCAGCTCTACGACGGCAAGGCCGAGACGCTCGCCGAATCTCTGGATCGAATCCAGCACGTCGCAGCAGACATAATTAAGGCTCTTCACACTTTGAAGAATATCGTCCCAGAACACCGGTAGTGCATCGAGATCAGAGGCTACTCCGGGCATCTCGTAGGCCCTGGGCATCTGCAGGGCTACGAGCGAACTCGCCGAGAACGGGCCAGGAATGGAGGAGTACAGCCTCGAACACTAATCCGCAATCGCTTGTTCGCAAACCACTGCGTGTCGCTTAGACGCTGGTTCAGTGATGCTTGTGCCACGATACCCATTCGAGAATGGTGAATAACCCGGCTCCACCATCCAGCAGAAGCAAGTACATGTTTAGGTGGACGTGCCCGTGGATGCGGACCGACTGAAGGATCCCTGATACGGTGATTATGCATAGCACGCCCGAGGCAACGGTCAGTCCAATCGCGAGCCGCAGGTTCGCCTTTGGCGGCGCAGGCGTCGACCTACGCCTGTACGATCGCCGTTGCGACGCTCGTCGACGATTCCGGTTGTTCCCTTTTGCGCGTGACATCAGAGCAACGCTCTCATTCAAACCATCGCATCCATGCCCGACTCGCCTGTGCGAATACGCATCACGGAAATCACATCATGAACAGCGATCTTTCCGTCACCTGGCCGGCCGGTCGCTGCTTGATCTTGAATGATCTGTACAACATCTGCGACTTGGCCCTCTTCAACGAGGCATTCGAGCTTGACCATTGCCACTGTTCCATAGCCGCTCGGCTGTGACGAATCGCGACCCGCAACCCTTCCGAAACCACGTACTTCCGACACTGTGACGCCCGGAAAGTCAGGATGTTCGTGCAGGGCTTGAAGCACCGCATTGAGCATGTTGGGCCGAATAAAGGCTTTGATCTCTTGCATCGGTGTATCTCCCTTCGGTTAGATGACTACTTCCTGTTTCCGCCCACCGAACCAGAGGTAGAGTGTCGGAAGCACGAACAAAGTGAGCACGGTCGAACTGATGAGCCCGCCGATGACAACGGTTGCCAGGGGGCGCTGAACTTCGGCTCCCATCCCCGTGTTCAAAGCCATCGGCACAAAGCCGAGACTGGCTACCAACGCGGTCATCAGGACCGGGCGGAGACGGGAGAGACTGCCCTCGACGACGGCATCTCGCATCGTCTTGCCTTTGTCGCGAAGTTGGTTGATGAACGTGATCATCACCACGCCATTGAGCACTGCGACGCCTGAGAGAGCGATAAAGCCCACACCCGCACTGATGCTGAACGGCATGCCCCGTAGCCAGAGGGCGATGATGCCTCCTGTTAGTGCAAGCGGAACACCGGTGTACACCAGGATTGCGTGCCGTGCGTTGCCGAAGGCGGTGAACAGCATGATGAAGATGAGCGACAACGCGAGAGGAACGACGATCAACAGTCGTTGTCTCGCGCGGGCGAGGTTCTCAAACTGCCCGCCCCAGGTGATGTAGTAGCCGTCCGGAAGAGTGACTTCCGTGTCAAGCCGCTCCTGTGCCTCCGCGACGAAGGAACCCATATCTCGCCCGCGGATATTCGCTTGCACGACCAGTCGTCGCTTCGCGTTCTCTCGGCTGATCTGGTTCGGCCCTTCAGCGACATCGACTTGGGCGACGGCTTCGAGCGGGATGTATCGGATCTCCGCACCCAGCCCAGGCATGCTCTCATCTGCAGAGGCAAGCTGGACGCCTTCACCATCAGGCAATGGAATTGGGAGATTCCTCACAAAATCGACCTCGCCTCGTAAGTTTTCAGGCAGTCGAACAACAATCGGAAAGCGTCGGTCGCCGTCATACAAGGTTCCTGCTTCCTCGCCACCGAAAGCAATTGATACGACCTCTTGAACATCACTGACATTGAGACCGTAACGAGAAATCTTCTCTCGATCGATGTCGATGGTGAGCACGCTGAGTCCGGAGACCTGCTCGACCTTGACATCGGACGCGCCGGGAATCGTCTGCATCACCGCGGCGATCTCGTTGCCCGACTGCAGCAACAAGTCGAGATCATCCCCGAAGATCTTTACCGCCAGGTCACTTCGCACGCCACTGATCAGCTCGTTGAAGCGCAGTTCGATGGGCTGCGAAATCTCGTAGTTCTGACCAGGGATCGAGCCAAGGAACTCCTCGATCTCCTCGGCTAGTTCCTCCTGTGTGGATGCTCGTGTCCACTCCTCACGCGGATTCAGCATGAGGTAGGTATCACTGACATTCGGCCCCATCGGGTCGGTGGCGACCTCGGCGGTCCCCGTCCGGGCGAAGATGCTGGCGATCTCATCGGGGAACTCGTCGCGGAGCGATCGTTCGAAGTCTTTCTGCATCTCAACACTCGTCGTGATTCCGATGCTGGGGATCCGAGCTGGCTGCACGGCGAGAGCGCCCTCACCAAGCTTGGGTACGAACTCGCTGCCAAGTCTGCTGGCAACCAGGCCCGAAACTAAAAGCAGAAGAACGGCGAAGCCCACGGTGAGCCATCGAAGCCTGAGCGCAGCATTTAGTGACGGGCGATATACCGTCTTGGTCCATCGGATGAGGAAGCTCTCCTTCTCGGAGAACTTGCCCCGAAGGAGGAGAGCGCAGGCTGCGGGGATGAAGGTAAACGTCAGGATCAGGGCACCGGCGAGCGCGAGCAGCACCACGCCAGCCATCGGGCGGAACATCTTGCCCTCGATTCCAGTGAGCGTAAGAACCGGGAGGTACACGATCATGATGATGAGTATGCCGAAGAGCGTTGGTTTGGCGACCTGCTTTCCAGCCTCGCCGATGATCGACAGCCGTTCGTCGTTGGTGAGCCGCCGCTTCTTGTGCTCTTGCTCCTCCGAGGCGCGCCTCACGATGTTCTCGACAAAGACCACGGCACCATCCACGATGATTCCGAAGTCGATCGCACCGAGGCTGAGCAGGTTCGCGCTGACTTTGTTCTCCACCATGCCGGTGATCGCGAACAGCATCGACAGCGGAATAGCACAAGCTACGATGACTGCTGCGCGCAGATTGCCGAGCAGGAGAAGTAGAATTACGATGACGAGAACGGCGCCCTCGAAGAGGTTCTTCTCAATCGTGTGAAGAGTGGCGTCGACAAGGTAGGTCCGGTTATAGAGCGTTTTTACCGTGACGTTCTCGGGCAGCGTCTTCTGGATCTGCTCCATCCGTGAATGAACATCCTCAGAGACTGTCCGGCTATTGGCCCCAAGCAACATCATGGCTGTGCCGATGACAACCTCTTGGCCGTCGTGTGTGGCTGCACCCGTGCGTAGCTCGTCACCAACGCCAACATCCGCCACATCGCGGATATGAACCGGAACTCCGTCATCGCTCTTGATAATAATGTTTCGGATGTCTTCCACGTCTCGGATCAGACCTGTGGCTCGGACCAGATACGCCTCTCCGGCGTGCTCGATGTAGCCACCGCCTGCGTTTGCGTTGTTCTCCGCAATGGCCTGCATGATGTCACGGAAGGACAAGCCAAAGGCCATAAGCTTTGCCGGGTCGGGAGTCACATGAAACTGTTCTTCGTACGCGCCGATGCTGTTGACCTCGGTGACGCCGGGCACAGTGCGGAGCTGCGGGCGGATGACCCAGTCCTGGACTGTTCGCAGATCCTGGGGCGAGTATTCACTCCCGTCCGGTTTCAGTCCGGTGGCCTCGACCGACCACATGTAGATCTCGCCCAGACCGGTCGAGATTGGTCCCATCTGTGGTTCGGCCAGTCCGGGCGGGAGCGACCCGCGTGCTTCGGTCAGGCGTTCGCCGACGAGCTGCCTCGCCCAGAAAATGTCTGTGCCTTCCTCGAAAACCACCGTGACCTGCGACAGCCCGTAGCGAGAAATGGAGCGGACGTAATCGATATTCGGTAGACCGCCCATCGACCATTCGATCGGGAAAGTGACCTGCTGCTCGATCTCAACCGGAGACAACGCCGGAACATTGGTGTTAATTTGCACTTGGACATTCGTGATGTCCGGAACGGCGTCGATGGGTAGGCGTGTAAAGCTATACACACCGACGCCAACAAGAGCGAGTGTCGCAAGCAGGACTAGCGTCCGCTGGCGAATTGAAAAATCGATAACTCTGCCAAGCATGTGTAGCTCCTTAGTGCTCGTGACCGGCGGCGCTCTTGCCAAGCTCGGCTTTCATGAGAAAACTGTTACGGATAACGACCGGTGTGCCGAGAGCGATGTCGTCTCCGACCAGTTCGACGGACACATCGTTTTTTCGACCCAGGCGAACAGCGACGGGCTCGATGCCATCAGCGTCCTGTACAAAGACCACCTGTTGACCCTCAAACGTCTGAATCGCATCCAACGGGACGACGCGTGCAACAGGTGTCTGCCTCGTTTCGACTCGGGCCGTGACAAACTCGCCCGGCTTCCAAGATCGGTCCTGATTGTCGAGGACAACTCGTGCCGAGACCGTCCGTGTTGACTCCGATACAACCGCACTGACATAATCAACTACGCCGGTCGTGGTTCGATCCCCGGCGTGAACTACCACCTGAAGTCCCTCTGTGATTTGGCCCGCGTATTGGCTATAGACGGAGATATTCAGCCAGACCGTGTCGAGGTTCGCGATGGTGTAAACCGTTTCGTCGGTGCCAACCCTTTCACCGGGCGTGATGTGCTTTGCGATGATGCGCCCGCCGATCGGAGCGGTCAGCGAGTATCGAGCAACATCGACATCAGGATCATCAGTGATGCCGGCGACCTGTTCATGGCTCAACCCGAGTAAGTGGAGCCGCCGTTCCGAGTTATCCACCGATGATGAAGCCACGCGGGCCGCTCGTTCGGCCTCTTGAAGTCGGAGTTGGTAGGTGAAGTCGATGTCCTCAAAGGCAGCAAAATAGTCAGCTTGGGTGCTATTGAAAGCCTCCTGCGCTGCAAGCAGGTCTGACTCCGTGGAAAGACTCTCCTTCTGGAGTTCACGCTCGCGGGCGTAGTTTGCTTCGGCCGCTCGCACTCTCGCGTAAGCGGAGAGGAGCCGACCCTTGTTCTCGCCGATGCGAAGATCTGCAACTCCCGCTCGCAACTCATCCAGTTCCGGCTCGGATTTCAGCAGATCCAGCAGCGTTTGCGTGTTCTGGCTGATCGTGCGCTGTCGATTGAGTTCTGCATCAGCGATTGCCTTCGACTGTACTGATTGCAGATAGGCGATCTTCGCCTCGCCAAGCTCGGGGCTTTCGAGAATGGCGAGCAGGTCACCCTGAACAACAGCATGGCCGAGTAGACCAGAGACCTCCGAAACGATCCCAGGCACCCGCGGGGTCACATGAAGTACTGCATCCAGGTTCAGGCCGACTTCTGCTGGCAGCGTGATATGCGTCGTTATGGTGCCACCGCTGAGCGGCTGAATCAGAACACCCGCACGCTCAAGCTGCTGCGGTGAGAGCTTAATAACGTCCTCGCCATGCTCTTCGTGCCCGTCCTCACTTCCCTCGTCGTGACCATGTGCATCTCCGGCATCGCTGTGATCATCCGCCTCAGTGCTGCCATGATTGTGCCCATCGCTCTCGGAGTGCCCTGAGTCTTCGGCATGGTCATCGAGCCCACTGCTATCGCCGCAACCAGCCGTAGCGAAGGCGATGGCAATTAGAGTTAGTGCGAGGAGCGTCTTTGTCAGTGTATTCATCGGTTCACCTCGTCCGTGGGCTGATCGCCATCACGGGGTTCACGCCATGGGGCGTTGTGTTGTGTAAGTTCGCGCAGCAAAGCCGCTGCCTCCTGGAGTCGCTGGAGCGCATCGACATACGCAATGCGTGATTCAACCACGACCTGCTGTGCATCCAAGAGTCGCAGGTAGTCTGCCTTGCCACGCTCATACGCTTGTCGCGTGAGATCGAGCGTGCGTTCGGCTTTGGGTAGCAGTTGCTCTCGGTATCGTGTAGCCGCGATTCGGGCCGCTTCATAGGAGGACCACGCCTCCGAGACTTCGGCGAGCAGTTCAAGCTGAATTGCCCGTAGATCCGCTGCTGCGGAGAGCCGCTCTGCCAGCGCTGATTGGATGCCGCCCTGATTGCGATCGAAGAGCGGGATCTCGATACCAATGCCAAGATCGACTGTGGTTTCGTTGTCAATATCGGAGTAGCGAGGTCCAAGCGATGCGACTAAATTCGGAATGGCTTCTGCTTTGGCAAGTTTGTGCGCCCGCCGAGCACGCTCAATACCAATGCGTGCGACCTCCATCCTAGTGTTTGACTCGATGACACGGGTTGCGATGTCCTCCTGGTTCGGAAACTCGGGTAGATCATCAGCGACTGTCGTAAGCGGCAGATCAGCGACGTGATCAAGTCCCATGGCTGACGCGAGCCGCCGCATAGATGCGTCCTCTTCGAGACGTGCGGCTTCCAGCTCGATCTCGGCTTGCTCTTTGACCACTTCTGCACGGAGCCGATCTGGTTCCGTCGCTGCGCCTGCATCAACTTGGGCTGTGGCTGCTTCGAGGAGCCTATCGGCGAGGGCGATCAGATCTTGTCTGTTCGCTAGGCGCTCGCGTGCTGCAACGGCCGCGAAATACGACCTTGTCACTCGCGAAGCCACAGCGTATTCCTCAGCCACGAACTCTGCTCTGGCCACCATTCGATCTGCATCGGCAACGTCTCGGGCGCGACCCAGTTTGCCTCCGAGGATGATCTCCTGCTCCAGCCGGTAGATGGTCTCTCCGCCCGATCCGGCATCGGAACCAAGGGCTTCAGCGTCGAATGAGAAAGAAGGATTCGGGTACAGGCCGGCTTGTGTCACACGGCCTGCGGCGACATCAACCTGATACCCCGCACGGCGAAGCCTGGGCGTGTTGTTGATTGCAACACGAATCGCGTCATCGACCGTAAGAGCGTCGAGTTCTTCGATTCCCAATGGCGGCCGATCATTTGCGTTCTCGGCGGCGTTCTCTGACAGGCGCCTGTCGGAGTCCGCGAACCGATCCTGGAGAGAGCGATATGTCCGATCGTCCCACGAACGATCAAGTGGCCCAGCGCACGCCCCAAGCAGGAGGCACAGCCCTGGTGTCAAGCCAAATAAGATTTTCATGTGTGGTCCCTGAGTGTTTCGAGGAGGTCAATACCGCTGCATGAATGCCGCGATCCTGCTATCGAATCAACTCAGGACTTAAAGAATCAGAACAATGCTAGTCAGAGACAGCCGCATTTGTCGAGGAGGGCCGTCATCGATGTGCGACAGGCTTGTCGGAGTCGTAGTTTGCGACCAGACGACTGTTGAAGCCAACTGGAGGAGACTCGGAGTAGCAGGTGAGTCTGCGTTGGACTTACCTTCACGAGAGCGGTGGTCGGTCACCGCAGGACTGACTTCAATCGGCTCATCGACGCAAGTAGTCTCTCGGCAAGATTCGAGTTCTGGTGCCCTGCGTTGGTCGCTGGTTTCGGACCGTTCGGGGTCCTGCCCAAGATCGCCACCCGCGCAGCATTGCGATGCTGCCCACTCGATGTGAGACGATCCATCCGAGTCACGACAGACGAGTAGCCCCGCAGGGCTTCCCACAACCATTGCCTGGGCCACGAGGAGCATCCAGACTACAGCGAAATGGAACGAACGAGAGGACATCAGTCAAGTATAGCCTGTTTGAGTGCCGCGAGTGGTGACTACGAGAGCCGATTGTAGCGGCCTTGATCGTGCAGATCAAGATCGACTCGGAAGGCCTGACACATGAGTCGGCGTTAGTGGGTTTTCCACACCAACTCACCGGATCGGGGGGGCGTCCTCCTCCGTTCGCGTGGACTCAGAAGAGGACTGTGGTGTCCTGAATTGATCCGCAGTAGCTAGTCGAGGTCGCATCAGCGCAGCTTCGCGTCCGTCCGACGCCGAGGAGCATATGATGAAACTCAACGGATTCAGAGGGCTTCAGTCATAGACTCGTTGATCCATGTCAAATACCACCCGAGTCCGCATGGCGCGGATGCCCGAAAGATCAAATGACTAGAAGCACCTTCATGATCCCGTCGATGGACTGCCCTGCTGAGGAGGCCGTAATCCGCAACCGCCTCAAGTCAGTCAAGGGTGTCGATGAGTTGCACTTTGACCTCTTCAACCGTCGACTGACTGTTTCGCACTCTCTTTCTGATGAAACGACCATCGTGTCGGCGCTCAAGAGCGTCGGGATGGAGCCCCGCATTGGGAATGCGAAGAACGACCAGGCGGAGCGTGATCGCGAGAGGCATACTCATGGATCTAGCAATGCCGCTCAGGTAGAAGAAGGAGCGGCGTGCGATCCGGGTGTTCCTTGCGGGACCGATGTCGGTCCTGGAGAAGAGCAGGCCGAACCAGTCGCAACACGAAAGGAACTGGTCTTACTAGGCATGTCGGGTGTTCTGGCGTTTGCGGCCGAAGGGCTGTACTTCGCCGGAATCAAGGAAACCGCGTGGCCCGTAGTTACGCTTGCTATCGCATCGATGCTCTTGGGTGGACTGCCCACACTCAAGAAGGGGCTGGTCGCACTCAAGACACTCACGCTCAATATCAACTTCCTCATGACCGTGGCAGTGATCGGCGCGGCGGCGATTGGAGCGTGGCCCGAAGCCGCGATGGTCGTGTTTCTATTCGCTGTCGCGGAACTGATCGAAGCGCACTCACTCGAACGGGCGAGAGATGCCGTCCGAGGGTTGATGGCCATGGCTCCCGAAGTCGCGAATGTAAAGACTTCCAGTGCGGAGAGTGCTGACGACTGGAAGACAATTGCAGTGGAATCGGTAGCAGTCGGGTCAATCGTGCGAGTCAAGCCAGGTGAGCGGCTCCCCCTTGACGGCATCGTCGTGGCTGGCTCGTCAGCGGTGAATCAGGCTCCGATCACCGGCGAGAGCATCCCCGTGGACAAAGCCGTGGACGACCACGTATATGCGGGAAGTATTAACGGAAACGGATTTTTAGAGTTCAAGACCACGGGCGGAAAAGACCAGACGACCATTGCACGGATTGTCCGCTCAGTGCAGGAAGCACAGGGTCAGCGAGCACCGACGCAGCGGTTCGTCGACTCGTTCGCGAAAGTCTATACACCAATAGTTGTAGTGCTGGCGGCACTGATAGCAGTTGTGCCTTGGCTGGTGTTCCAACAGCCATTTTCATCCTGGCTCTACAAGGCTTTGGTCTTGCTGGTCATAGCCTGTCCGTGCGCATTGGTGATTTCAACTCCCGTGACGATCGTCAGCGGACTGACGGCTGCGGCTAAGCGTGGAATCCTCATCAAGGGCGGCGTGTATCTCGAACAGGGTCGGCACCTCACGGTTGTTGCTCTCGACAAGACCGGCACGATCACGGAGGGCCTACCCAGACTCACGGATGTGACGCCGGTCAATGAGACTGGGGCGATCGTTACCAAGGAAGAAGTCCTTCGCATCGCCGCGAGTATTGACTCGTTGTCCGATCACCCTGTCGCACGAGCAATCAGTTCTGCCTGGGATGGTAATACGGAACCACTGTTCCGGGTCGAGGAGTTCCGATCGGTCACCGGGCGAGGCGTACAGGGTGTTGTCAACGGAGAGATGTACTTCGTTGGCAACCACCGCTTCTTGCACGAACGCGGCGTGTGTACACCTTCGATCGAAGCGAAACTGGAAAGGCTGGAGATTCAAGGCAAGACAGCTGTTATTCTGTCTTCGTCAAGCGAGGTTCTTGGTTTACTCGCTGTGGCCGACACACCACGTGAGACGAGCATGCAGGCCATTGTCCGCCTCCATGAAGCGGGAATCCGCGTGGTGATGCTCACCGGAGACAATCAGAAGACTGCAGATGCGATCGCGAAGAAAGTCAGTATCGATATTGCACGCGGCGAACTATTGCCAGAAGATAAGCTGAAAACGATTGATGAGCTTCTGGCGCAGCATGGCCAATCAGCCGTCGGCATGGTCGGAGACGGGATCAATGATGCTCCGGCACTGGCGAAGGCCAGTATCGGCTTTGCGATGGGCGCAGCTGGTACGGACACGGCGATCGAAACCGCTGATGTGGCATTTATGCGAGACGACCTCCTCTCGCTGCCCGAGTATGTCTCGCTTTCGCGCCGCACGGCGAGAATGCTCAAGCAGAACATCGGTTTGGCACTAGGTATCAAACTCGTGTTCTTTGTGCTTGCTATAGCAGGCGTTGCCACGCTTTGGATGGCGGTGCTCGCAGATGTGGGAGCTAGTTTGTTCGTTGTCTTCAATGGACTCCGACTGTTGAGGTGGCGACCCCGCCAGTAAGTCGGAGAGCACGGTCACACTTTCACGAAAGGACCCTGCGGAGTCTTGGATTGATTGTCGCTTACACTGGTAACCTCAAACGGTCGAGTGTTTCACGGCGAAACCAGAATCCGCGTTTCCAGGGCCCAGAGACCGATGTGGGCTGCAAAGAGTTCAACTGGTGTCCTGTCACCCCGATTTTGTGAAAAACAACCCTCTCGGCGTTAACGCCGAGGGGTTTTTCATTGGGCGTGCGTCGTTTGGATCTTTGCCGCAAGTGTCTGGAATGTGCAACGCGGGGTTCGAGGCCCTGTACAAACGGTGACGGTCGTGACCGCGCATCGGTGCTGTCGGCTATCTCATCACCGCAACATCAAGCGAGGTTGCCAATCCATGCGCCAGCCCAAATATGCCACACTCTGCCTCGTCGCGGTGATTGCTTCGTGCTCAGTAGCTCAAGACCAAGAGCCAAGCGACCGACCGGTTCCACTCAATGTGTTGAAGGAACGTTCGGAGTATGCGGCTTTGGATAGGCAAGGCGTCGAGGCAGTCGCTCGCGCCGCCGAGGCGTACTGGTCAGATGAGTTCTCGTCATTTACCTTCGTGCATGTCGAGAACTTTTCCGCGGGAGGTGTATCGCACTGGATGTCGATCTGGCTGCACGACAAGACGGGCCTGGAGTTCGTGCTGGTGCCGGGCGATAGATTCCAGATGGGATCGCCGGCGGATGAGGTGGGCCGTCGAGAAGACGAACTCCAGCACTGGGTGACTCTGGATCCATTTCTCATCGCGCGTACGGAGTGCACACGAGAGGCATGGGCGAATGTGGCCGGATCAGACGCTGCGAAGGAGGCAGGGCTTCGAGGTGCCGTGTATGAAGGGTCGGGGCAGCTTCCGGTCAGCGGGATTGGCCCAGCGGATGTGGAGATCTGGTGTCGTGAGACAATGCTGACCTTCCCGACCGAGGCACAGTGGGAGTTCATGTGCCGTGGTGGAACGACATCTGCTTGGGCAATGGGGCCCGACAAACAAGATCTGGTCAGGTTCGGGAACATTGGCAGTGCCGAGTGCCCGGAAGAGTGGATCAAGATGTCGGGTATCACCGAACCATGGCACGACGGTTATGGAGCTGAGCCTGCGGAAGTTGCCAAGTTCGAGTGTAACTCATTCGGTCTCTTTGATGTCCATGGAAACCTCAACGAATGGGTGCGGGATTTCTACTACGGCTATGAGCAACCGGCTGAACCCGGAACCGGAGAGCGACACGGAGATTCCGAAGAGCGCATGGCGCGCGGAGGCAACTTTGGCGGCGCCGCCTCCGCCGCACGGTCAGCCAAGCGTCTTACTGGCGGGTCAGGTGGATCACCGGGGCAAGGCGGTAATCACGGCTTTGGGTTCCGACCATCGCTCGATCTCCGCTTTCGCTAGCAACTCCTCAGTCCGCGGGAGCTTGAAGTAGTTGAATTGGCAAGGCGTCCATATGGAAGCGAAGCCACTGTTCAGCAATCCCGAGTCAGGACTAACCGTGTTTCCAGACTCCAGAGACCGATCTCTGCCTGGAAAAGTTCAACTGGTGTCCTGTCACCCCGATTCTGTGAAGAACTAGCCTCTCGGCGTGCACGCCGAGGGGTTTTTCATTGGGCGTGCGTCGTTCGGATCTTTGCCGCAAGAGTCTGGAGTGTGCAACGCAGGGTTCGAGGCCCTGTACAAACGGTGACGGTCGTGGCCGCGCATCGGTGCTGTCGGCCACCTCATCCCCGCAACATCAAGCAAGGTTGCCAATCCATGCGCCAGCCCAAATTCGCCACACTCTGCCTCGTCGCGGTGATTGCTTCGTGCTCAGTAGCTCAAGACCAAGAGCCGCGCGACCGACCGGTTACACTCAATGTGTTGAAGGAGCGTTCGGAGTATGCGGCTTTGGACAAGCAAGGCGTCGAGGCACTCGCACGGACCGCCGAAGCATACTGGTTTGATGAGTTTTCGGGGTTCACCTTCGAGCGTGTCGAGCATTTTTCCGCGGGAGGTGTATCGCACTGGATGTCGATCTGGCTGCATGACAAGACGGGTCTGGAGTTCGTGATGGTGCCGGGCGGTAGATTCCAGATGGGATCGCCGGCGGATGAGGTGGGCCGTCGAGAAGACGAACTCCAGCACTGGGTGACTCTGGATCCATTTCTCATCGCGCGTACGGAGTGCACACGAGAGGCATGGGCGAAGGTGGCCGGATCAGACGCGGCGAAGGAGGCAGGGCTTCGAGGTGCCGTGTATGAAGGGTCGGGGCAGCTTCCGGTCAGCGGGATTGGACCAGTTGATGTGGAGATCTGGTGTCGTGAGACAAAGCTGGCTTTCCCGACCGAGGCGCAGTGGGAGTTTATGTGCCGTGGTGGAACGACATCTGCTTGGGCAATGGGGCCAGACAAACGAGACCTGATCAGGTTCGGAAACATTGGCAGTGCTGAGTGCCCGGAAGAGTGGACCAAGATGTCGGGTATCACTGAGCCATGGCACGACGGTTATGGAGCAGAGACTGCAGAAGTTGCCAAGTTTGAGTCTAACTCATTCGGTCTCTTTGATGTCCATGGCAACCTCAACGAATGGGTGCGGGACTTCTACTACAGCTATGAGCAACCGGCTGAAGCCGGAACCGGAGAGCGACAAGGAGATTCCAAAGAGCGCATGGCGCGCGGAGGCAATTTTGGCGGCGCCGCGGCCGCCGCGCGGTCTGCCAAGCGTCTCACTGGTGGGTCAGGTGGATCACCGGGGCAAGGCGGCAATCACGGCTTTGGATTCCGACCATCGCTCGATCTCCGCTTTCGCTAGCAAATTCTCAGTCCGAGTGAGCTCAGAGTTGTCGAATTGGCAAGGCGTCCAGATGGAAACAAAGCCACTGTTCAGCAATCCCGAGTCAGGACTAACCGTGTTTCCAGACTCCTGCGGCCAATCTGGATTGCAAAAAGTTCAACTGGTGTCCTCTCACCCCGATTGAGTGAACTGGACAGCCTCGGCAACTGCCGAGGCTGTTTGTATTTAGATGCGTGCCGAACTGCATACTCGCCTTGTCTGCTGGACATGGTTATCCGTTCAGAGTCTGATGAGAGACGGGGCGAAGGATTTCGTACCTTTGTGCGCACTCTCCATCGTACATGACTTCGCCGCTTCTGGTCATCCCGCACTTCTCAAGGACGCGGATCGATGCGTTGTTATCCGGCAGTACCAAACCCAAGATGCGTTCGAGGTTCAGCGTTTCGAAGCCGAATGCGATGCACGCAGAACATGTTTCAGTTGCGATTCCCTGCCCCCAGTATTCGGGGAAAAAACGGAATCCCACATCAACTTCGTTCAACTCCGGAAGATATTTCAGGCCGCAGAAACCGATGATCGTGTCAGTCGCTTTGAGCACACACGCCCATCGCCCGTAACCGACGGTATCGAAATCCGGGTAGGCTGCAAGAGCCTGTCTCGACTCCTCCAGAGACTCCAGTAGCGGTTCTCCGGTATAACGCATGATCTCGGGGTGACTGTTGAGGCGAAAAAACGCTTCAGCATCATCTGGCGTGAAAGCCCGATGCTTGACTCGCTCGGTTTCTGGTCCAGATCGAAACGATTGCATGCACGATGATAACGACTCACATCAATCGTCTTGCTCAGATTGTGTGCGAGTTCAAAGTGTTTCTAAATCCTTTCATGCACGCTGCTTGTGCCATATCCGCTCTTGCTGCGATGGTTGTAAAGAGCAAGCAGGCTCATCCGCCAGTTGAAGCCTGATCTGAACACACATTGTGGAGCACTATCCGTGGGGGGAACTGACTATTTCCGACACGGTGATAGGGGGCGAGCTGGTTTTCTACAAATAACTGAAATACACATTTCAAATACGCGTTTGAACTAGGGAGACTCAGCATGGCCAGACGAAGCGATGGAAACCAGACGAAGCAGCGATTGCTCGAAGC
>DDGE01000018.1:51102-52707 GCA_002337545.1 Phycisphaerales bacterium UBA1910
GCGGCCAGCGGGGCCGTGAACTACTACTTCGGATCCAAAGAGAAGCTCTACCTCGAAGTCTGGGAATGGGCATGGCGAGAGATCGACCGCAAGAAACCCATGGGCGGGGTGGATCCAAGTGCACCGCCGGAGGATCGCCTGCGATCACTGATCAGGAATCTACTGCATCGGATCCTCGTCCTCGGCACCCAGAGCCAGGCAGGCCGCTTGCTTCTCCAGGAAATGCGCGATCCGGTCGAAGCGGTACGCCCACTCCGAAAACGACTGATCCGCCCGACGATCGAAGAGTTTCGACGCTCAATCGAGGAGATCGCTGGCCAGAAACTGGACCAGCGTGAGGCAGAACACTGCCACATGAGCGTGATGCACCAGTGTCTCGCGATTGGATTCCGGGGAGGCCACAAACCACCCATGCTCTCTGGCGGACGCCGGTTCACACACGATGAAATCGAGTACCTCGTTGACCACATCACCGCGTTCTCGATCGGTGGCATCAAAGCGATTGCCGCAACGAAGGAAGGTGCATGACATGAACATACGGAATGCATTGCACATAAATGCCCTGATTCTCGTCAGTCCCTTGCTGTTTGGTTGCCAGACGAGCATGCACTCCGTGCCCAATGTTGTGGATTTACCGACGAGCTTCACGCAATCGGGAGACTCGGTGCTCCCGGAGCAATGGTGGATTGCATTTGAAGACCCCGGGCTCAGCGCAGCGATCGAGATGGCCCTGCAGGACAACTTCGATCTCCGTTCTGCATGGGATCGCCTCGCACAGGCCCAAGCCATCGCACGCAGCGAAGGCGCGGACCTCACCCCGAGTGTGGATGGCACCGCGGGGATCGGGCGTTCCTACACCAAAGACAGCACAACCGACTCGTCCGCCGGCAGCTACTCGCTCGGGCTGAGCATGAGCTACGAACTCGATGTCTGGGGCCGAGTACGCTCGGTCCGCGACGCGGCGGTGCTGGAAGCTCAAGCATCCGAGCAGGACCTCCACGCCGCGGCGATCACCCTCTCGGCGAGTGTGGCCTCGGTCTGGTATCAGCTTGGTGAACAACTCGAACAGATCCGGCTCATCCAACAACAGGATGATTCCAACCGCAAGGTCCTGGGACTCCTCACGCTGCAGTTCAATCAGGGACAAATTCTGGCCGCTGATGTGCTTCGTCAGAAACAGCTGGTTGAGCAGACCGCGGGTGAACTGACGCTCGCAGAGCGGGATGCCACCATCACTCGCCATCAGCTTGCCGTGCTGCTCGGGCGTTCGCCCAAAGATGATCTTGGGTTGCCCGATCCAGAACTCGCATCGCTGGGCCCGCTACCCGCAACCGGGTTGCCGAGCGAACTGTTGCAACGCCGCCCGGACCTGCTCAGCGCGGAGAAGGCGATCATGGCCGCCGACCGCGATCTCGCCACCGCGATCGCGGATCAGTACCCCCGCGTCAGTCTCTCGGCGAGCATCGAGACAGGCGGGACGCAGATCCGAGACATCTTCGATGACTGGATGGCCAATCTCGCAGCGAACCTGACCCAGCCGCTGATCGACGGCGGTCGCCGCGAGGCAGAAGTCGACCGGAACGAGGCCGTTGTATCCGAGGCGAT
>DDGE01000018.1:52818-55268 GCA_002337545.1 Phycisphaerales bacterium UBA1910
GCAGAGTCTGCAGCGAGAGGAACTGAGCTCAAGACGATCACTGCTGGAAGCACGAATCGAGCTGTGCCGAGCACTGGCAGGTTCATGGGAACTGCCACAACCGAAGCCGTTCGCAATGGAAACAACACTTGAGGACGATGCCCGTCCTCAGTTTGAGTGAGAGTGAAGATGAATCAGAATCAATCAACCTCGGGCGGGCGTCTCGGACGCATTCTCCGATGGGGTATCAAGGGCCTCATTCCCGTGATCGTGCTGATCGCAGCGATCGCCGGAGCGCGCTGGATGCTCAGCACCACGCCTGAAACCCAACGCCGCCCGCAAGAACGCCTGGCCACGCTGGTCGATGTAGAAACCTTCAGCGTGTCAACGCAACCGGTTGTGCTGGACACGGCGATGGGCGAGGTGCAACCGGCACGGACGCTCGAACTGAAACCTCAGGTCTCCGGACGGGTCGAATGGCTCTCACCCGAGCTCCAGCCCGGCGCAGTTTTTCGAGAAAACGCGGACTTGTTACGCATCGAGCCTGTTGATTATGAGCTGGCGGTTTCGGAGCAGCAGGCAGCGATCGCAGTTGCCGAAGCGGAACTTCATGTCGCGCAAGCGAGCGTGGTCACAGCCGAGAACGATCTGGCAATCGAGATGGGCAACCAGCGTGTAGCCCAGCGCGAATCCGAACTGTTGGGCGAACCGATCGACGATACCAGTCGAGACCTGATCCTCCGTGTGCCGCAGCTCAAAGCAGCGGAAGCCGCCGTCCAATCAGCCAAGGCCGCGTTGGAATCAGCACAGGCGTCATACAGAGCCGCCCAATCCGGACTCGCGCAAGCGGAACTGGACCTCGAACGCACGACGATCCAATCGCCATACAACACGGTCGTTGCAGAAAAGATGATCGACATCGGCGATGTCGTGAGCAGTACGACCGCGGTACTGACCCTGTACGGAACCGATGAGTTCTGGATTGAGCTGTCCATCCCGTCATCCCAGACCCAATGGGTCGAGCCAGGCGTCTCGCGCGTGAAGCTCACCAGCCCTGCGGCGTGGGGTGAAGGCCAGTCTCGTGACGGCCTGGTCATTCGGATTCTCCCGCATGTCGATAGTGGGGGGCGTATGGCGCGGGTGCTGGTCAGCGTCAAGGACCCGCTCGCGATGGTCCCGGAGCATGCGGGTGACCCGATCTTGCTCGTGAACGACTACATGAGCGCGAACATCATCGGGCGAACCGTCGAGGATGTCATCGCGTTGCCCCGTTCGCTGGTGCGTGAGGGGGACACCGTCTGGGTCATGAACGAACAGAACGCACTCGATATCCGACCAATCAAGGCCGTATACCGAGGCCGAAGTCATGTCCTGATCTCAGACGGGCTGCAAAGCGGCGAACGGGTTGTCACCACAGACATCGCGGCACCGGTACAGGGGATGCCCCTGCGTGAGAGCGATACCGAGGGAGGTGCGTCATGAGCGATACACGCCAGGGCTTCATCGCCTGGATGGTCAACAACCGCGTGACCCCCAACCTGCTGATGCTGGTGCTCTTGTTCGGCGGGGTCTTCATGGCCTCACAGATCAAGCAGGAGGTTTTTCCCGAGTTTTCCGAGGACACGGTCACGATCAGCGTCCCCTATTCGGGCGCATCACCCGAGGAAGTTGAGAACGGGATCATCCTTGCCGTAGAGGAAGCCATCCGCGGCCTTGAGGGTGTCAAGGAGATTCGAGCGACCGCGTCCGAGGGCTCGGGGACAGTGATTGCCGAGCTCCTCGAAGATACCGACCAGCAGAAGACCTATCAGGACATCAAGCAGGAGATCGACCGCATCACCACATTCCCCGATGATGCAGAGGAACCCGAGGTGACACTGAATGTAGAGCGCCGCGAAGTGCTCACCCTGCAGATCTACGGTGATGTCGATGAGTGGGCCCTCCGTGAAACGGTTGAGCAGGTCCGAGACCAACTCCTTCAGAACCCATCGATCACCCAGATCGAACTGCGAGGTTCGCGGGACTTTGAGGTGATCATCGAGGTCGCACAGGAATCGCTCCGCGCGTACGGTCTGACAATTCAGGATGTCGCAGACAAGATCCGAAGCTCAGCGATCGAAATCCCCGGCGGCAAGATCGAAACAACGAGCGGCGAGATCATGCTCCGCGTGGACGAACGCCGTGACTGGGCCACCGAGTTCCGCCGCATCCCCGTTGTCACGAGTGACGATGGTGGCCTGGTGTACCTCGAGGATGTAGCGACTATCACCGACGGGTTCGAAGATACCGACAACGCCGCAACCTACAACGGGCTTCGCGCAATCGGTATCGGCGTGTATCGTGTCGGTGATCAGACTCCGATTGGGGTTTCGAACGCGGTCAAAGAGGCCATGATCGAAATCGAGCAGGACATGGCTCCCGGCATCGACTGGGTCATCCAGCGCGATCAGTCCGAGGTCTACATGCAACGC
>DDGE01000018.1:55435-60807 GCA_002337545.1 Phycisphaerales bacterium UBA1910
TGGGGCTGTTCCTGGAGATCAAGCTGGCGTTCTGGGTCACGATGGGTATCCCAATCTCATTCCTTGGCGGGTTGCTTTTCATGCCAGCTCTTGGTGTGACCATCAACATGATCTCCATGTTCGCGTTCATCATCGCTCTGGGCATTGTCGTCGATGACGCGATCGTCGCCGGCGAGAATATCTACGAATACCGCCAGCGCGGAATGGATTTTCGAACCGCGGCGATCAAGGGTGCTCAGGATGTCGCCATCCCCATCACATTCGCCATCCTGACCAATGTGGTCGCATTCATGCCCCTCTACTTCGTCCCCGGCTTCATGGGCAAGATCTGGCGGGTCATCCCGCTCGTGGTCTGTACCGTCTTTCTGGTGTCGTTGGCTGAAGCACTGTTCATCCTTCCTTCGCACCTCTCACACATGAGCGACGATGATCGCAAGCCCATGCTGCGTTGGATCCATGCGCGGCAGCAGGCATTCAGCCGACTCGTCTCACGGTTCATTGAGGGCGTCTTTGGCCCTGCCCTGCGCAGCATGATGGCATACCGCTACCTCGTCATGGCTATCGGCTTTTCTGTCGTGATCGCCGCCGGTGCGTATGTCGCATCGGGACGCATCGGTTTCATCCTGATGCCAAAGACTGAGTCAGACTCAGCCGTGGTCACCGCGACCCTGCCCTACGGCAGCCCCATGACAAGCATGCAACGCGTCCAGGACATTCTGGTCGACGCGGGCAGAGTGGTCGTTGACGATGCCGGTGGTGAACAGATGGCCGACGGGGTGTTCGCCAACATCTCGAACAACTCAGTCGAAGTCCAGTTCTACCTCACCGACCCAGATATTCGTCCCCTTTCAACAGGCGAGTTCGTCAAGCGCTGGCGTGATGCCGTCGGCGATATCGCCGGACTGGAATCGCTGAAGTTCGAATCCGACCGGGGTGGGCCGGGCTCTGGCGATGCCCTCACTATTGAACTCAGCCACCGCGACATCGACACGCTCGATCGTGCCAGCGAAGCCCTCGCGGCACGCCTGGGCGAGTTCAGCGTGGTCAAGGACATCGATGATGGCTACACGCCTGGCAAGCGGTAGTACAGTTTCACCATCAATGACACGGGCGAGAGTCTCGGGCTGACCGCGATGAATATCGCTTCCCAGGTCCGCAACTCGTTCCAAGGCAACGAGTCCTACCGCCAGCAACGCGGACGCAACGAGGTCACCATCCGAGTGCGTCGCCCCGAGAGCGAGCGGGTCAGTCTCTACGATGTCGAGAACCTCGTCATCCAGACCCCCGCAGGCGACGATGTCCCGCTCTTCGATGTCGCGACCGCGACGCCCGGGCGAGCATACACCTCTATCAGCCGGCGAGACGCACGCCGAACCGTGACGGTGTCGGCAGATGTAGATCCAGTCGGTGAAACGAGCCGAGTGCAATCCGTGCTTTCCTCAGATGTATTACCAGAACTGGCTCGCGACTACCCCGGGCTGACCTACGCCTACGAGGGAAAGCAGGCGGACTTCGCCGAATCCCTCAGCGCACTGCTCAAAGGGCTAATCCTCGCCTTGCTCACCATCTACATCCTCCTCGCAGTTCCATTCAAAAGCTACATCCAGCCCATGGTGGTGATGCTGGCCATCCCATTCGGGATTGTCGGAGCCCTCCTCGGTCATGTGATCATGGGATACAACATCTCGATCATGAGCATCATGGGCGTTGTGGCGCTTGGTGGCGTGGTGGTCAACGACTCGCTCGTCCTCATCGAGTACACCAACCGCCTCCGGTCCGAGCAGGGGATGAATCCCTTCGACGCCGTATGCAACGCCGCGATCCGTCGTTTCCGTCCAATCTTGCTCACCACCCTGACCACATTCTGCGGCCTGGCTCCGATGATCTTCGAGACATCACGGCAGGCACGCTTCCTGATTCCCATGGCCCTCTCGCTCGGGTTCGGGATCCTGTTCGCTACGGCGATTACGCTGATCATCGTCCCCGCGCTCTACCTGATGATCGATGACCTGCATGTCCTCTTCGGAAAAGCCCGGCGCATCGGCCTTCCCATCGAACCATCTGGAGCCGGTGAACATGCGTAATGGCGAGGTTCTGGCACAGCGAGACTCTTCGCCTCGGACACGCCGAATTGCCAAAGAAGAGCAAGCATCCATGACACGAAAGGAGGAAGACCCGTCATAATGGAATCAGTACCGAAGTGAGGATCTCCATGACCTACCCGCCAGCATCGCGCACCGAACCTGATATGGCTCAGGCACTCCAGCTCATGCGTGAACACCCTTTCGCACACTTCATTACCGCCCACGACGGGCTCCATTCCACCCGTATCCCCTTCGTTACTGATACACAGAACCAACGCCCAGCCCAACTCAGGGGTCATGTCAACGCGCTCAACCCCCAAGCCCACGGACTCGATGCCGCACCAGTGCTGGTCGCATTCTCAGGTCCCTCAACCTATGTCTCCCCTAACTGGCGCGTCGACAAAACAAGAGGTGGCACATACGACTATCAGGAAGTCATCGTCCGCGGCACCGCCCGCGTTGTCGAGGGCATCGAACACTTCAAAGCCATGATCGACGACCTCTCTCGCCTCATCGAACCCCAATACGCAGAAGTGGGGGACGGCCCGGTCTGGCAGATCTCAGACGCGACGCCCGGTTACATCGAAAGACTGGTCCCGCACATCACGCAGTTTGTCATTGATATTGAACACTGCGAGATGATCTCAAAGCTTCATCAACAGTTCCCCGAGGAAGATCGCCGATCAGTCGCAGAGCATCTCATGAAATGCAATCGTGATGAGTCCCGTGCGATAGCAAAGAAGATCCGCCAGACTCTCTGACGGATCTTCCCAGATGCATGAAGTGTTATTCGGTACGGTTCGTTAGGTTCGGGAAAGCTCGAACCGGTCGAGCATCATCACCTTGTTCCACGCCTCGATAAAGTCTTTGACCATCCGCTCGTGACCATCATTCGCGCCGTACACCTCAGCGATCGCACGGAGCTGCGAGTTCGACCCGAAGATCAGATCACAACGAGTTGCGGTGTACTTCGTCTCACCGGTATCACGGACATTGATGTTGAACATGGTCTCCTGATCATCCGTTGGGACCCACGCGTAATCCATATCAGTAAGGACACGGAAGAAATCGTTGGTCAGCTTCCCGGGTGTTTCCGTAAAGACGCCGTGCTTCGAGTGATCGTAGTTCTGTTCGAGCACACGCAAGCCACCAACCAGAACGGTCCATTCGGGCGCAGAGAGTTTCAGCAGGTTTGCTCGATCGAGGAAGACCCGCTCCGGCGAAACCCTGAACTCAATGTCGTCACGCTTGAAGTTGCGGAAACCATCTGCCACCGGCTGGAGCCACTCAAAGCTCTCGATATCCGTCTGCTCTTGGGTGCAGTCCGTTCGTCCGGGGGTGAACGGAACCTCGGCATCAATGCCGCCGTCCTTTGCCGCTTTTTCAACAGCCGCACACCCACCGAGAACGATTAGGTCCGCGAGTGAAACCCGCTTGTTTCCACTCTGTGAGTTGTTGAACTCGCTCTGGATACTTTTGAGTGTATCGAGCACCTTGGAGAGTTCATCAGGACGGTTCACGGCCCAGTTGCGCTGCGGGTCGAGCGCGACGCGTGCACCGTTGGCACCGCCACGCTTATCCGAGTCGCGGTAGGTGGACGCGGATGACCACGCCGCCGACACCAGTTCGGAGACCGAGAGTCCCTTGCCGAGAATCGCCTGCTTGAGGTTCGCGATATCGGTGTCGTTGACGAGATCATGATCCACTGCGGGGATTGGATCCTGCCAGATCAGCT
Organism: Phycisphaerales bacterium UBA1910; assembly: GCA_002337545.1. Taxonomy (GTDB): domain Bacteria; phylum Planctomycetota; class Phycisphaerae; order Phycisphaerales; family UBA1924; genus UBA1924. The sequence goes on from DDGE01000018.1 coordinate 59,255, forward strand.
CCTCGCTCGGTACTTCCGGGCCAAGGTATCGAGATTTGGGTCCCATGTCACGGTGCGTCAGCTTGTACCAAGCACGAGCGAAGCAGTCGCTGAAGTAATCAAAGTCTTCGACGAACCGCTCGCAGATCTTGCGGTATTCAGGATCAACCTTGAGCGCGATATCCGTCGCGAGCATCATGAGCTCGTTCTCCTGACCCTCGACATGCGCATCTGGCGTTTTGGGCGCATCGCCCTGCTTGGGCTTGTACTGCAATCCACCCGCGGGGCTCTTGGTGAGTTCCCAGTCATATTTCAGCAGGTTCTCAAGGAATGAGTTGTCCCATGCGATCGGGTTCGGAGTCCATGCGCCTTCGATGCCACTGGTCATCGCGTACTTGGCGAACCCAGTTCCTTCCTCGTTCTGCCAGCCCATCCCCTGTGCGCTGATCGGTGCGCCCTCTGGGGCCGGACCGATCTTGTCCGCTGGAACCGCGCCGTGGCTCTTCCCGAAGGCGTGCCCGCCCGCGATCAACGCGACCGTCTCCTCATCATTCATCGCCATACGGGCAAAGGTTACGCGGATATCGCCAACAGATGAGAAGGGGCAACCGTCGCGACGCGGACCTTCCGGGTGAACATAGATCAGCCCTTGGAAGCTCGCCGCCAGCGGGGCCTCGAGGTCGTAGTTCTCGTCGCCGGGCTCGCCGGTCCATCGCTTGGTCCGTGTGACCATGTCTCCCGGATGGTCACCGGGCTGCGCATCACGGTCGTCGCGGGCGTGGGAGAACTCTTCCACGCTCTTGCCGTCCCAGAACTCCTCGCCAAAGTACAAGCCGCGATCCGGTTCCCATGTATCGATCCGTCCGCCTCCGAACCCGAAAGTCTTGAAGCCCATATCTTCGAGCGCAACATTTCCGGTCAGGATCATCAGATCGGCCCAGGAAATTGCCGCTCCATACTTCTTCTTGACGGGCCAGAGCAGTCGGCGTGATTTATCGATATTCCCGTTGTCATCCCATGAGTTCGTGGGGGCGAATCGTTGCAAACCCGTGCTCGCACCACCCCGACCATCTGCGATGCGGTATGTGCCCGCGGCGTGCCACGCCATGCGAACCATCTGGGGCCCATAGTGCCCGTAGTCTGCGGGCCACCAGCTCTGTGAGTCGGTAAGGACTTTCCGGATGTCCGCTTTCACCTCGTCCAGATCGAGTTTCTCGAACGCCTTGGCGTAATCCTCGTCCCCGAGCGGGTTCGCCATCGGCGGGTTCTGATGAAGGAGCTCGACCTGGAGTCGCTGCGGCCACCAGTCGCTGATATCAGGACCGGAGCCAAAGGCTCCCCCCACACTATTGCCCATAAATGGGCACTTGGACTGCTTCCCGGATTGATTGTTCGTCTGCGTTGGAGACATGGAAACTCCCTGTTTTATGGCTTTGAAGGGGGTATTGGATGACTACTTTAGAATGACTCTAGGCTACAAAGATCGACTTGCACACCCACATCATGAGAGAACACGGCGTCGAATCGTGTTGTCTCAATACGCTGCCTGTATTTGAGTGTCAGCATCCCCTCAG
>DDGE01000018.1:60980-66178 GCA_002337545.1 Phycisphaerales bacterium UBA1910
TCACCGGAGATCAGCTCGATCAGCGATCGCGGATCGATTTGCCATGAGACACCAAAGTGATCTGTGATCCAGCCACATGCCACCGGCGTTCCCCCGGCTTCCTCAAATCTGGCCCAATACTCGTCTACCTGCTCCTGGGTATCGCAGATGACTGCGATCGAGATCCCTTGGCTGAAACCGAACTGCGGGCCGCCGTTGAGTGCCACGAACTCGCGCCCATTGAGCGTGAACTCGACTGTCATCACACTCCCGGCCTCAAACGGTGACTCGGGGCCGAGGTCCGGGTAGCGTGCGATGCGCGTAATTTCAGAACCCGGAAAAACAGAGGTATAGAACTTGGCCGCTTCTTCTGCCTGGTTAATGAATGTCAGAAATGTCTTGATCTGGGTCATGCCTTGCCCTCGCTGACTGGGTACCGTGTGAGTATGCCGAAAAACGCAAAGCATCATACGGATCTGGATGCATCGAAGCTGATCGATGAACGCATCGAGGAGCTCGACGACTGGAGAGGCGAAACACTCAGGAAAGTGCGAAACGCCATCCACCAAGCGATACCTGATGTTCTCGAAGAATGGAAGTGGAGAGGCGTCCCCGTTTGGTCGCATAACGGCATTCTTTGCACCGGCGAAACCTATAAAGAACGGGTAAAGCTGACTTTCGCGAAGGGGGCCTCCCTCGAAGACCCGCAAGGGCTCTTCAACGCGAGTCTCGAAGGCAATACGCGTCGGGCGATCGACATCCACGAGGGCGAAAAGATCAATGCCACCCACCTCAAGGCACTTGTACGCGAAGCCGCGGAAATCAACTCTCAATAACGCTCTCGGAGTTTGTATCGAAGACTGTTGTATTTCTCCTCAAAGCGTGTGTATATACGCTCTAGTTCAGGGCGATGCTCCTCAGGACGGTATTGGCTGACTTCTTTTTATGTTCAATAGATCCATGCAGACACCACTCGCTCGTCACATGCTGAATCGCGCCCATCACAAAGGGACCAAGCCCATTTTCTATGGCTGGGTCATGCTCGCGATCACCACGCTGACAACCTTGGCCACTTCGCCCGGGCAGTCCTTTGTTGTTGGGACATTTTCCGACGCCATCCGTGCAGATCTTGATATCTCTCTATCGAAGTTCAGCGCTGCATACATGATCGCGACCTTCTGTGCCTCGCTTCCTCTCACCCTCGTTGGGCGTCTGAGCGATAAGTACGGCACTCGCTTCGTGATGGTATTTGTCGCGATTGCATTCGGGCTTGCCTGCATCACCATCGGCCCCGCATCATCACTCACAAAATCAATCGACCCCGGCAACCCGATCCGCCCTTGGATCATCCTCCTCGTCCTCACCATCTCCTTCTTCTTCCTCCGATTCCTCGGCCAAGGTGCACTCGGACTCGTCTCCTCCCACGCACTCGCCATGTGGTACGAACGCAAGCTCGGATTCGCCGAAGCAATCCGACACCTCGGGATGCCCCTCGCCGTCGCGCTCCTCCCAACCGCCGTACTCGCGCTCATCGCGGTTTCCAACTGGAGCACCGCCTACGCCATCCTCGGCATCGCCGTCTGGATCATCGTTCTTCCACTCATCGCGATCGCGTATGTGAATACTCCAGAAGACATCAGACAATGCCTCGATGGTGATTCGCATCCGCACCCACATCACGATCAGTCTGACCAGATCGACATCGAACTGGATGCCCCAGCTATTGGCGATGCCGGGCTCCCATCCCAATCCCCACCATCCACAGGTCCTCAGTTCACCCTGCAACAAGCGCTTCGCACCCGTGCCTATTGGATCGTTACTGCGTCCATGGCGCTCTCCGCCGCGGTGGGAACCTCATTTGTATTCCACACCCAGCCCATGGTCGCTGATCTAGGGCTCTCGAAGCCTGCAGCCGCAGCTGCGGTCGGAACCTTCGGTGTCGTTTCTCTGATTGTCACAGTCCCCTTCGGGTACCTGATCGACAGGGTCCGCCCCCGACTCCTGCTTGCTGCCGCCGGTCTTCTGCTGGGAGTAGCATCGATCCTCTTCGCCATCGCATCGAGCACCCCTTCCCCCCTCATCACACTCCACTCGTCCTACTTCACCATCGGCCTGAGTCAATCGCTCCTCTTTCTCCTCGCCAGCCCGATCTTTGCCCGCTTCTACGGACGCACTCACCACGGCTCCATCCGTGGGTCGCTTACAACCTTCATGGTCATCGGCACCAGCGCCGGCCCATTCATCTTTTCATTCTGGCGTGATCTCTCTGGCAGTTTCAACCAGGTCTATCTCGCAGCCGGAATCATCGCGATTATCCTCGCGGTCTGGGCATCCCGGCTTCAGCCGCCATCACTCCCCGATTCTGACCGTGCTTGACTAAACCGTGTATTGCTCTTCGCCGGGCTCAAGCAACTCTCCGCAACGCTTGCAGAACTTGGCGTCTCGATCATGCCCTTCCGCCATGCAATGCGGGCAAGCACGCGTGGTGACTCGTTTCCGAGAATCAGAGATCTCCGCCGACAGAATCCCTGTTGGCACGATGATCAGCGAGTATCCCACCAAGACGAGCAGCATCGTCGTCATCTTCCCGACGATCGTCACCGGGACCACATCTCCATATCCGACCGTTGTCATGGTGATGACTGCCCAGTACATCGCACCGGGAATAGATCCGAATGCTTCATGTCCTGTCTCCCCCTCGACAACATGCATCACTGTGCTCGCGATCAGCACCACGATCAAGACGGTCGTCATGAACACCGCGATCTTGTGACGGCTAATGTAAATCGCTTCTCGCAGCGCCGATGCCTCACTCAGATACCGCGCAAGCTTGAACACCCGGAAGATGCGTAACAAACGCAGCGTTCGAACCACCATCAATCGTTCCCCGCCGGGGATCAGCAACCCGAGAAACGCGGGCAGGATCGAAAGCAGATCGATGATCCCAAAGAACGATGTCGCGTACTTCCAGGGACGCCGCACGATCATCAAGCGAAGCACATACTCCGCCGTAAATAGCAGCGTAAAGAACCACTCGATGCCATAGAGCACGGTTCGATACGGCTCCTCTTCCGCAATCCGCATGGTGCTCATCACAACAACCGCAACTGACAACATGATCGCGATGATCAACCCGACATCAAAGGCCTTGCCCCCGCGCGTATCCGCCTCGAAGATGATCTCGTGCATCCGATCGCGCCAACCCAGCGACTCTTTTCGACTGCCCTCACTCATTGCGTACCCCGCATGTTGTGTCAGACATGACCAACGCCATTCGCGTCCGCCACCTCCTTTCTATCGACCATTTTGCTTCCTCCCGCCATCCCCATCCAAAGGCCTTGGTTTCGTCCGCACGCCGCGCTCGATCACCTCCGGCACACGCCCGAATGCGATCTTCTCATCCATCTCATGGCTGCAATCGTGCAGCGCCCCAAAGAACGCCGCCGTCGGACCCCAACGCGTGTTGATTGTGTCCAATGCCGCCGACAAACGATTCCCGACCTCCGGCTCACCAAACAGGCACCCCGTCGCCTGCGACTCGTGCACCAGTTTCGTCACATCCGCACCAACCATCCACGGCACAGACCACAACGCCGGACGCGAACGCCAACCCTCCCGGAACCGCCGCAAAAGCGTCGGCGTGTCGTTTACCAATCCAAGCGGCACCTCCCGACTGAACCCCTGCCCGTCCTTGCACCGCACCGAGAAACACAACCGATCCGCCAACATCCCCTCCCGACGCAGGCGCATCCCCAACCGATAGATCAACCGCGCCAACATCTGACGCGCCCCATCCTCCGTCCGCAATCTGGGCTCAAGCACATTCTGATGTCCCATCGATCGCTTCCGCGTCGCCCGCTCGGGTTCATCCACCCCATGAAACCCCGCCCACCAATCGCCGCCGACCACCGAGCCCCACGCCGCCACCGCATCCCGCCGACTCAACGCCCACAACTGCTCAACCGTCCGCACGCTGTGCTGATTTAAACGAGAGACCACCCCCTTGTTGATCCCCGTCAGGTCCGTCAGCTTCAGGTGTGACAAGCGGTGGGGGAGATCGCGCACCGTCAACGCCGTCAACCCATTGGGCTTCTCGAGCTCACACGCGATCTTCGCCAACAGCCGTGTGGGGGCAATCCCGATCGAGCACGGCAGCGCAGCACTGAAATCCCCAAGCATCTGCGCCTTGATCCGCCGTCCAATCTCCGCCGCCCGCTCAACAACACACTCATCACCCATCAACCGCATCGCCCACTCGTCCACCGAGTATGCCTTGTGAATCGGCAGATGCCGATCAATGCTCCGCGCGACCTCATGATGCAGACGCACATATACCTCGGGGCGTGCTTTCACGAGCTTGATCTGTGGGCATAGCCGCTTCGCCTCCGGAACAATCGTCCCCGTCTTCACCCCGAACCGCTTCGCCTCGACACTCGCCGCAATTACACAGGTCGACTCCGTCACCATCGGGATCACGCCCACCGGATACCCCCGCAGCTCCGGGCGCAGGTGCTGCTCCGCCGACGCAAAGTAGCTGTTCATATCCAGAAACATCCAGTTCACCTCACGCACCGGAGCACCCCTTTCCCTTATTCACCCTGCTCAAACAGGCCCAACTGCCCGCTCAGATCAGGGCGTCGAAAATGAGCCGATGACAACGGGCGTACATCCCGGTTCATCCCGTACCGACGCGTGAACACATCGAAGTTCTGCGACAGCTGCTCCGCGATCGCCCCATTCCCACGCCCCCGCATGTCGTTCGCCCGATATAGCTTCCCGCCCCGGGACTGACGGATCAACGACTCCACCTTCTTCGCACGCTCCGGGTGCACATGCCGCGACAACCAATCAAGGAACAAGTCCTTCACCTGATACGGCAGGCGCAACAACACCCACGCCGCACGACGCGCACCCGCCCGCGACGCCTCCTTTAGAATCCGCGGCATCTCCATATCTGTCAGTCCCGGGATGATCGGTGCCACATTCACCGTCACTGGCACGCCCGCGTCCGTGAGTTCACGGATTGTCCGCAGACGCCCCGCCGGCGTCGTCGCACGGGGCTCAAGCACCGCCGCCAGATCCGGGTCAAGCGTCACCAGCGTCACCGTCACCCGTCCCGCGTTCACCTTGGCGAGCTTCGACCACAGGTCCACATCACGCAGCACCATCGCGCCCTTCGTCATCGTCGTGACCGGTTGGTTATGTTCCGCCATGACCTC
>DDGE01000018.1:66355-77320 GCA_002337545.1 Phycisphaerales bacterium UBA1910
GCCGACATCACGATCGGTTCGCCCTTCCAGCGCTTCGATGCCATCTCTCGCAGCAGCAGATCCGGGGCTTCGGGCTTCGCCATCAGCTTGGTCTCAAAGTCCAGCCCACAGCTGAATCCCAGATACTCATGGAACGGACGCGCAAAGCAGTAGATACACCCGTGCTCACACCCCCGATATGGGTTCACTGTCCAATCGAACGGCACATCCGATGTCCGGCTTACCTGGTTGATGATCGTCTTCGTCTTGTCTGTAAACACCTGCCGCTGCACACGCACCGGTTCCCCCTCCGTCCCTTCCTCAACCCGCTCAACCCACTGTCGATCAAGCTCCTCTCCGAGCACATGCAGGCACACCGACTCGAACCGATTCCCGGGATTGATCCCCGCTCCGCGCCGATGAACTTCCCCCTCGAGCAGCCCATCCCGATAGCCATAGTCCTCGTCTCGCATACCAAACACAATAAGAACATGCTGCATTGAATCAAGCAAAATACGATCAAAACACAAACAAATTGACGATTCAGGGATTGCCACCATCCGCGTCTATGATCCGCCCATGCCCACGATCACCGACATCGAATCAACCCTCGAGTCACTCCACGACCGTTACCGCCCACTCAATACCGGCGCCGTCGCCACCTATATCCCTGAACTCACCAAAGCCGACCCAGATCTCTTCTGCATCGCCGTTCGCTTCGTCGACGGCTCAGGATTCACCATCGGCGACACCGACGCACGCTTCACCCTCCAATCCTGTTCCAAACCGCTCATTCTCGCACAGGCACTCTCCACCGTCGGGCGTGACATGGTCATGCGTCTCACCGGCGTCGAGCCCACCGGCAACTCCTTCTCATCCATGGTGGGGCTCGATCAGATCGGTAAACCGCTCAACCCCATGGTCAACGCCGGCGCCATCGTCACCGCTTCCCTGCTCCCGGGAGACAGTGCCGAGGACCGTTACAAGCGCATGCGAGCCAATCTGAGCGCCTACTTGGGCAGCGAAGCCGAACTCGACACCGCCGTCTACGAATCCGAACTCCGTACGAGTGATCGCAACCGCGCTCTCGCCTACCTCCTCAAGTCCAAGGGCACAATCGAGGGCGATGTCAAACAGCACCTCGATCTCTACATCCGCCAGTGCGCTATCAGCGTCAACACCCAGCAGCTCGCCAACGCCGCCGCCACCCTTGCCAACAATGGGATCAACCCAGTGAGTAACGAGCGAGCCGTCTCCGTCGAATACATCAAGGACATTCTCGTTGTCATGCTCATGAACGGCATGTACAACTACGCGGGGCGATGGGCCTATGAGGTCGGAATCCCCGCAAAGTCCGGCGTCTCGGGCTCCATCTTCGGTGTCGTCCCCGGTGTCATGGGCATCGCCGTCTACTCACCCCGCCTCGACGAGTACGGCAACTCCACGAGAGGGCTCGCCGTCTTCAGCGATCTCTCCAAGCGTTACAACATGCACATCTTCGATCAGCGAGACCCCAAATGAGTCCCGCATATGGATTCGACCCATCGCAACTCGACCAAATGCGGGGCTGGGTCTACGATTTCTAAATTCTGCCCACCCGGGACCACACGATCGGAAAGGACGCTCTCGATGCCGAACTCGACCAAGCTCCCACCCGCAGAAGCGCTTGAGCTTCTCAAAGCCGGTAACGCCCGATTTGCATCAAACGCGCGCAAAGTCGACCCACACGCGTACGACTATGCCGTCGACGAAAAACCCATCGCCATCATCCTGGGTTGCTGCGATCATCGAGTTCCGCCGGATATCCTTTTCGATCAGGGATTGGGGAACCTCTTTACCATCCGCGTTGCAGGCAACATCGTCACCCCGACGCAACTCGGTTCGATCGAGTTCGGTGCACTGACCTTCGGGCCGCGCCTGATCGTGGTCATGGGACACCAGCGCTGCGGCGCCATCATGGCCACACTCAAAGATCAGATAGACAACCAGCCGCCCGGATCGGACTCTCTCAAAGCCATCGTCGACAAGATCGCCCCGACATGCTGCGCCTGCATCGAATCACACGACAAGAACGACGAGTTCGAGAAGCTCACCTACGAAGTGACGATGCACAACATCAACAACTCAATTCGACAGCTCAAGAGCGAGTCCGCAATCCTGAAAGATCTCGCCGACAATGACGGCCTGCAGATCATCGGCGCGTACTACAACATGGACGAAGGAAAGGTCGAGTTCCTTGAGGACTGATCAGTCCACTCCCTGAATCAAGGGCAGCCGTTGCTGTACGCGTTGAGGAATGCGCTCACATCGAAGAAGTTGAGCACGCCATCATCCGTGAAATCGACGCTCAGATCACCGCTGGAATAGGCACTCAGGAACGCGCTGACATCAAAGAAGTCCAGCACACCATCGCCGTTGAGATCGGGGGTACATGACGCACCCGCGACCTCACCGGTGAGTGTCAGGGTCAGGTCTTCAACGACGACATCCCCAGGGAACATCGATCGGCTGTTGTAGACCCGCAGGGTATATGTTGCGGCATAAACCCCTTCTGCCAAATCGTCGAGCATGACATCGAAGGTGCCCATGCCCGCGCTGCTCAGGTCCGTGATCACGCCGAGTGTTGTCGTCAGGGCCGTCGTGTCACCCGTCGATGAGAGCACCTCGATGTCGATCGGCGCCGCGAAGGCGCCGCCGGGGGCGATGTTGAAAACTTCAACCGTCTGCATCGAGTCGCCGCCGCCTGCTGCGATCGTGCCGAGATCAACACTGATCATGTCTTGATCAGAGCCGGCCATAAACGACGCGTCACCCGGGTTGAACACGCTCATCTCGATAGAGACCATATCGTCGCCATCGTTCGCGCCGTTCCCGGTCCCGCCCGCCGTGGTCACATCAAGGTTTTCCACGATCACGGATCCAAACACAACACCGGCAGTGCTCGTGAACGAAGGATCAAAGCTGATCATCATCGGCTCCGATGCGCCATTACTCCCGATCGGGAATGCCTGATAGCAACCATCGAGGCTGGTTGTGATCCCGGCACTCGGCGTGACGCGGTAGAACACACCGTCGTCGCCGCTCTTGCGAAGATCAAGACTGATCGAACTCAGTGACTCGCCCACAAGCAGGTTTCCAAGATCAACATCGATCGTCGATTCTCCGTCCGCCGGCTCTAGATCACCAAAGTACAGGGTCGAGTCATTCATCTGATCGACATAGACCGACCACACAAACTCGGGGTGGTCGATATACGCGTTCCGGTTATTCGTGCGCAGTGGATTGAGCGTGACGCTGAAGACGGCGTGGTTCCGACGCCGCTCAAACTCATCGGGGATGTCGAGGTAATGCCAAGCAATCAGCGATTCAAGATCGCCCATCTGGTTGCCGCTCGGTGTGCCATTGACCAGTGACAAGCCTGACCCCGCGTAGCGGGTATCGCTGTAGAAAAGGGATCGGGCAATGTCACCCTTATCCATGTCGCCAGGGAAGTAGAAGCTGCCCAACGAACGATAACTCCCGGTGGTGTTGGCACCGCCACCGAATGGCTTGTTGCCTCTGGAGCTGTTGATGCTGGGGTTGCAGGGCTTGAGCGCGTGGGGGTCACCCAGATTACCTGTGCTTGAGTTGCTGGCACTCCCCGGCTGACGGCTCTGTGGCCAGACATGCTCGCGGTTCCAGGTGCTTCCGCTGTCCCAGTTGCTACTCACGCTGGCACGGTTATAGCACAGCAGGATATTGCTTGGGTTGTTTGGGTCCGTATCGATGTACCTCGACATATCGCGGAAGTTGCCATAGTTGCGCTGGATATGCCCCGCGGACATCGCCGCCGTGAGTTGACTCTTCAAAGCCGAACCGGTGCTGTTTACGCCGCTGTAGTAACTCGAAGGCGCCTCGTACGGATCCCCCATGCCCAAGGCTATCGAACACGCGAATCCAGCAACCAGCACAACACATTCATTACGGCGCAAATCGAGCTCCCTTCAGAAGATAAAGAAACAAGGCACGATGATAGCACGAACATCGATCAGATCACTCGTTCACCACCCTTGAAACCAACCATATGGCCCAGAAACAGGGAGGTTTGACCAAACCTGAGCATTATGGGAACATCCATGCCCCAGGAGAATGCAAGATGCCCAAGAAGACCACAAAGAAATCGACCACGAAGACCGCATCAAAGAAGACGAAGAAAAAGACGAAGAAGAAGACCCCATCCAAGCGGTACGACGCGAACAACAAAACCCAGAAAACAGATGCGAAGGTCCAGGCCTATCTCGATTCGCTCCCGGAGGAACGACGCACGGACTGCGTCAAGATCGCGGAGATCATGCGGACAATCACGAAGGACTCGACAGGCGCAATGTGGGGGACATCGATCGTCGGCTTCGGGTCAACACATCTGGTCTACGAAACCGGGCGGGAGATGGACTGGTTCCAAGCCGGGTTCTCATCTCGCAAGCAGGCGATTTCGATCTACCTGATGGGCAACTTCGAGGCCCGTGAGGAGCTGATGGAGAAGCTCGGCCCTCACAAATGCGGAAAGGGCTGCCTGTACATCAAGCGTCTGGATGATGTGCACCTGCCTACATTCAAGAAACTGATCCGAGAATCGTGCAAGGCGATGAAGAAAGCGAGTACGGATTAAGTTTCACACCAGGCAAGCAACCCAGAAAGTGGGGACGGGATGTGTACGGATTGCGATTATGCACAAGTCAATATGCCATTGTGGATCAGGAGTGGTGCGATCGATATAGGGTACTGATGCGCGGCTCTGAGGGCTGATGAGCAAGGAAGGCTTAGCCGAGCGTAGTCAGCACCTCCACTCCGGCGATTCGTCATCTCTGAACTGAAATTCATGCATTGTTCATTGCGCATTCAGCAGCGTCGTGGAGGGTGAGGTATAGCGCCTGTGAAGGGCACGGACGCTCATATGACATCGCAAAAAGGAGCAAGACAATGCAAGCTACTGCAAGTGCAAAGCGAGTGCGCGAACACACCTCCGACTCAATCAATAATCGTATCGTCGAAGAAACACGGGAACGAATCGAGTATTACTCCGCTCATCCTGAGAAGATAGACGAACGCCTCGAAGAGCTGGATCGAGAATGGGATACGGAGCGCCTCCTGGAAACAAACGCCGGCACCCTGATGGTCGCGGGTACGCTCCTTGGGGCTTTCGTTAGTAAGCGATGGTTGCTGCTATCCGCCACGGTTGGTGGTTTTCTAGTGCAACACGGGGTACAGGGCTGGTGCCCGCCGTTGCCCGTTCTGCGCCGCATGGGCGTACGCACCCCTCGCGAGATCGAGGCGGAGCGGTACGCGCTGATGTCAATCCGAGGCGACTTCGAGAAGCTCGAAGGCGATCCCGCGGAACGCGCCGAAGCGGCAGCCGATGCCACTGGGCGGCTGGAGCCAGTGGATCATACATTGGAATACCGGAGCTCCAGAGCGTAAACAGAGCCGAGTTCAAATCGCAGAACAACCGCTTCTTGCAGATCGCGGAAGTATTCCCAGCCCAACCAGCGACGCTGGGGGCATGTGAGCAGTGATACATCGTGCCAAAGACTTTCGCCCTTCGCACGATCCCTCTCAATTATTCGTGCGGTCAACGGCGAGGGAGTAGTTCAACGCCTGCGGAGAGGAAGCAGAAATATCGTCGCAAGCCCAAGCAATGCGGTTGATGCTGGGGTTGGGACGATGTTGATAGAGATCTCCTCAAAGCGTCCTTCGAACGATGAGATCTCGAATGATGTGATCGGTTCGCCCAAGTCATCGATGCTGAGTGTGACTGTTTCGGTTTGGCTCACAAGCGAGTTGGCGATCAGTACGGTATTGGAGTCACCGAGGAGCTCAAGGGCTGTACAGCCAACGCCGCAGGAATCCGTCCATGTGACGCGAACTGATTGGATGAACTCGCCTGGTGCGAGTGAGTTCACAGTGACAGTCGCCAAGTCTGCGTAGAGCCAGAGAACACCATCGATGTGGTCTGAGGTGTCGCTGACGCCGGTGAAATCCGAGTCGGTGCCGAAATCGAATGTCAGCTCGGGGTTGAAGTCTGCACCGTCGAAGTCTTCGGTAATGACTCGTGCGAGCGAGCTGTGAGCGAATGCGGCGAGAATGACAGCGGAAGCGAAGGTAGTAGCACGCATGATTTCCCCTCATGAGCGTGGTGTATGTGCCCTGCCCCTCAGCAGGTGTTCGCGAAAGAGATACACCAGATATATGGAGATGCCATAAGCATGCATGTTCTTTTCGGACTTAGAGGTGTTTTTTGAGTTCGTTGACGCCTGATGTGGGGGGCATTCGCGATGCGCTGGGCAGTTCTGCCTAAGCGACGCGTACGCCAGGTCCCCTCGTGCCTCAGGGACAGCCGGCCTGGTAGAGCTGTATATACAAGCTGACATCGAAGAAGTTGAGCAGGCCATCATTGTTGAGATCGGCGGCACACGGCTCGATGCTCGGGTCGTCGACATAGCGGAGGCGGTACTCGATCGCGCCGTCACGATTGATGGCCGAGCCCATCGTCCCGAACTCGTTGATCTCGTATGTCTGGCTATCGAGCGAGAGGTCAACGCGTGCGCCGGCGATTGCGGCCGTGGGATCGATCAGGTAGTCGGTGAGGTTGTCCGGTAGAGTCGCGATCGACGGCTGAAGTGCGGGCTTGGTGCCGGCGATGGTGAAGACGAAGTCCATGTTCAGACTCGGGTCCGCAAGGCGGAGCACCATCTGCGGTGGGGCGGCGTTGGAGATCTCGACCTGGGCGGTGTCGATGTCATCGAAGTCATACACGGCGATGCCCGGGCCCGATTCGATCGAGCCGGCGAACTGAGCGGATGGGCGTGTGTGTATCGAGATGTCGGCATCGACCAGTAAAAAAGTATCTGGTGAGAACTCACTCGAGCCGGCATCGAAGACCGCGCGGGCGTTGATGACCGTCACATTGAAGATGTCCTCTTTCGAGGCATGCATCTCAATTTCGATGAAGGGCTGGGCTGCCGCGGGTGCGGTGAGGAGGATGGTGAGGGCGGCGATAGCGATATGTCTGAAGTTCATGGTTTGGTTCTCCCCTATTGAGTGAGAATCAAAGTACCAGATTTCGCGAGAGATGCGGGGTGAAATCCCCATCACCCAACGCAGTAACAAGCAACAGCGATGATTATCGGGCAATCGCCATCACGGCAGTCATGCGGTCAACACGCGTCCCATTGCTTCAGTGATCGAGAGCGCCCGGCGAGGTATTCGTGAAGATTTCGTTTACTCACTCGAAATGGATGTATCGATCTCGATGAATCGAGGCCGGGCACTAGAGTTTGTAAAGCGTGCTGATCTGGAGATGTGTTTGCACGCAAAAGGAGAGATTCAACAATGAGCAAAGTAAGCGTAATGGCAGCGTTGGCTGCAGCAGCAGGCGTGGCCCAGGCAGGCGATCTGTACCTTCAGACCTTCGATGCACAGGGTGTTGGGTACAGCACCTCGGTCACGGAGTTCAGCGATGGGAACGGCGACTTCTTCACCCAGACCGACGGGACCAGCAACATTGGGTCGTTCGTCAACTACAGCAGTGCGGATGGTTCGTTCTTCGCGGGCATGGACCTCGACGGCGAAGGCGCGGGGCTCCCCCTTGAGCTGACGACCAGCACCTTCAGCATCGACGGTGCGAGCAACCTGCAGTTCGCGATCGACCTCGCAGAAGACGACGACGGGAGCAACCAGGACTGGGACGATTCGGACTATGTCACGGTCGAGTACTCCATCGACGGCGGGTTGTGGACGACCATCTTCGATATCGAAAGCGGCGTCACTGGGTTCAACAACGAGCCCATGGTCAACGGCGTTGCGGTTACCGATGCGTTCAGCACATTCAACGCTGACCTGTCGGGGCTTTCGGGCTCGACCATGGCGATCCGTCTGGTCTGGAACCTGAATGCGGGTGACGAAGATCTCGCGATCGACAACATCCGTCTCACGGGTGATATCGCGGTCGTCCCGCTTCCCACGGCAGCACTCGCCGGCATCGGGATGCTCGGGCTGATGGCCGGCGCTCGTATGCGTCGCAAGTAAGCCTGAATGATTCGATTTCAATGAACGCCCCGTCGTTTTCGGCGGGGTGTTCTTTGTTTTGGTTTGGGTGGCACACCCACTGGTCGCTTCGCGTACGCCTCCCGTGTTGGGGGAGAGGGAGAATACGAGAAAGGAGGTTCTGTAGTCGTGCTTGGCGAATCGGTTTGTTGTCTGCATGGTGGCAATTGTCGCAGACTTGGGGTGCGGCTCAAGCGGGGAGTGGTGGAGCGCCGCGATTTTGCGCACAGAACCGGTGATGCGATGAAGATTCGCGCACAAAGTAGGTGATGCGGGGAGAACCTACTTTGCTCTTCGGGTCTAAGCAGTGCGCCCGGTGAGGTGTCAGGTGGCGTATTATATGATATCATCAATTGCATGCATCGCAGGGGGTATGTATGGAGCATATGATTGTCGTTGTCATTGTGTTGGCGATTCTGTCGGCGTTGATTCCGCCGGTGACGAAGAAGAAGCGGAGGAGCGCCAAAAATCGCCAGTCGTCGATCTGGAGCGAGCTGCGGGGGATGCTTGCCGGGCTCAAGGGGGAAGAGCAGGGGCGTTCGGTTGCGGATGATTTCGAGATGATTGGTCCGCTGTTGAGTGATGCGGAGCTGAACTTCTACCGGTTGTTGCTGAAGGTGCTGGCGCATCCGAATGACCCGCAGGGTTCGCCGCAGGCGGTGGTGATGTCGAAGGTTCGGGTGCCGGATCTGATCCGGGTTCGCAAGGGGCTTGATCGGTCGGAGCGGAGCAGTGCGTTCAACCGGATCAAGGCGAAGCATGTGGACTTCGTGCTGTGTGAGCCGGGGACGATGCGGGTGATGTGTGTGATTGAGTTGGATGACAAGTCGCACCGCAGCGAGAAGGTCCAGCGTCGGGATGCGTTGATGGACTCGATCTACGCGGCGGCGGGGCTGCCGATTCTGCATGTGGATTGTCGGCGGGGGTATTCGATTCAGGAGGTTGGGGGGATGATTCGGGAGGCGGTGGGGGGGGGATGGGTGAGCAAGTGGTTCCACTACGGCCTCCTTCGCTCTTCGAGTCGAAGGAGGGCGCTAGCTAAGGATTTTTCTTGAGGCTCCTGATGGTCATAGCCAAGAAGACTAAAGAGCTACAAGCGAGTCCCCAAGCAATAATCGCATAATGGGTCCCAAATGGTCTATGCTCAGTCGACACAACTGCAGTGGCACCGATCATTGTGGCGTCAGCGAGTTCAGGGTAGCCATTTGCACGAAGCTCAGTTGCAGCCGCTTCAAGATATGCATTGACACGATCATCTGGAATTTGACGGACTAAGTCACGCAGCCCTGAATCTTCATGGGGCTCATCGGGTGTGATATCCCTGTGTCTAATAAGTATCCCCGGGCCACTTTCGCTGATACGGAATGTAACCCGCCTCATAGGAGGATCTTGCTCGTCAGCGCGATGCTCCTCAATTTTGAGAGACGGAAGTGGCCCACTTACTTTGTCGGGAAAATTAAGTAAATTATGGAGACGGTCCGGTCGACGCAGTATATGGATCTTGGCTTGGATACCAGTATCGGTTTTGTTAAATGCTAGACGAGTAAATCGTCCTGTGTCGGCTTCATTCGTGTGCTGGACATACATAATTGGGATCATTGCGAAGCAGATCACAAATGCGATAGCATAGAAAGGTGGTTCCTTTCCTCGCTTTGATCTTCGAGTAGGAACGGCATCGGCGATACTCGGGCTTGTGAGAGCATTAACAGATTCACTCACAACTTCATCGACTGGCATTTGCAGTGTCCTGTTCTGGTAATACTCCGTTAATCACCCCAACCAATCCTTCGCCTTAAGCCTTGCCGGCACATATTCCTCGGTCACATACGAAATATCCTTCGTAATCAACGATTCCACTTCCATCTTAAACCCGTTGGAGAGCATCTTCTTAATCTCCCGCTGCCACTGCTTGTCCTTCTCGAACCACGGGTAGGCGGCGATCTGTTTCGCCCGGGCGGTATCCCGTTCGTTGAGCGAGATCTTCACATCGTCGGAGAGGTCGCAGCGTTCGTAGTCGATCGCGCGGATACCCATGAACTTGGCATCGGGGATGGCGAGGCGGGAGGATTCGAAGGCGAGGGAGATGGAGCCCTGCTTGATGACGGAGTAGATGTAGTGCCCCCAGGGGTCGCAGTCGAGGAGGCAGTAGACGGGGAGCTTGAGTTCCTTGTTGAGGCGGTGGAGCATGCGGCGGACGCCGCGGGGGGGCTGGCCGGAGCCCTCGGTGAGGATGCAGTTGTGCTTCTCCCAGAAGCGGTCCTCGTTGAAGCGTTGCCAGACGGTGTCTTTTTCAACATGGAGGATGAACTTGGCATCGACATTCTTGAACTGGATGACATCGGGCTCGCAGATGGAGGGGATGGCGTAGCCGCCGGAGCCCATCTTGCGGCAGTTGATCTCGTCACCGTTGTCGATGACGGTGATGTTGCCGACCATGGTGCCGCGTTTCTTGGCGAAGATGTGGAGTTCTTCGCGGAGCGATCCGAGGGAGACCTCGAGGTCTTCGAGGATGCCGTCGGATTCGGTCTGGTCGTCGAAGGTTTTCTCCTTGGTGCCTTCGATAGTGTGGAGGGATTTGTAGAACATCCCGCGGAGGGAGAGTGTCTTGTCGGCGTCGAGCAGCTCGTCTACGGATTTGGAGTGCAGGAGTGTCTGCATGAACTTTCGGGCCTGGCCGAGGTTGAAGAGCTGACGGGTGCCGACGGAGTCGCCCATCTCGAGGATGCCCTTCTTTGCGTTCCAGTTGGTGTTGGACGCGGCGCGGACAGGGACATCCATTTCCGGTTCTGAGCCGGCGAAGACGGAGTCGACGATGTTCTGTGCGAGGCCGGAGAGCTTCTTGGAGGTATTGGCATCACGCTCGGCGCGGGAGTGGGACTTGGTGCGCGCGGAGGTGGTGGTTTT
>DDGE01000018.1:77482-77733 GCA_002337545.1 Phycisphaerales bacterium UBA1910
TTGGTCGCTGGTTTCTTGACGACCTTCTTCTTCACGACTTTCTTGGTGGTTTTCTTTTTGGCCATAACGAGCTCATATATTTGCTTGTGTTGTCGGGGGAAGAATCAAGTGTAAGATGTGGCATGAATCAGCGTACATCAGGTTTTGCGATTACGAGTCTGGTCCTTGGGATTCTGGGGATCATGTGTTTGCCGATCTTGGGGGTGCTTGGGCTGATTTTCGGGATACTTGGCTTGCGAGAGATCGCAAGA
>DDGE01000018.1:77907-83157 GCA_002337545.1 Phycisphaerales bacterium UBA1910
AGCTGAGCCGAGCGTGGGCGGCAGGGGCCTTGCGATCAGTGGAATCGTGCTGGGATCGATCGGGACGCTGCTCACCATGTTGCTGGTGGTGGGGATTTTCCTTGCGGCGATCGAGAGCGCGACACAACAAGCGACACAACTCACGGCTCGCGACGCGACCGCGCCGGTGCCTGAGTACCCGGATGTCATCGGCGGGGGCTTCTCGGGCAGCGGCTTCCACTTCCGCTGGGAGCACCGCCAGTTCTTCTGTGCCAGTCTCCACCAGTTTGACGATGCCGTGCCGAGCGAGATGATTGTCTTCCCGTCTGATCCCGGAGCGGACATCTTCGAAGTCTCGATCTATGACCGAGTGTACCAGCTTCACGATGTGCAGATCATGACTTTCGATGAGCGGGCGATGGAGGGCATCGATCCTCTTATCTACGACGGTGAAGCGGACATCCGCTATGGCGAGTTGGTGTACATCATGACTCGGGACGGCCCGCTGACCGCACATGTCATCGATGCCGGTACAGACGAGCCGCATATGCGTTACGCCAGGCTCAGCGAGGATTTCTCGCTCTCGGGCACCAGTGGCAGCGCTGTTGTGAGCGGAGTCACCGGGCGAGTTGTCGGGGTCATGCTGGTTAGCGCAGAGACCTACGACAATGAAACGCTCGCGGGTTTCGAGCTTCTCGAGCTGCCTCGCAGCGTGTTGTCCGCCCCATAATAGATTTACCCGATCGGTCGCCATCATTAACCCCCGAACAGTCCGGAGGCGGACTTGCTTGTCTTCTTCTTTGTCGTGCGCTTCTTCTTCGAAGCCTTCTTGGTGACGCGTTTTTTCTTCGTGACGGGTTTGGTCTCAGAGATGATTGCATCACCGTTGGCGGCGTCTTGCTCCGTTGTGGAGTCGAGAATAATGACATCGTCAGCTTTGGCGAGGCGCCCATGGTCGTCCTTGACGAAGTTGCCCTCGTCGTCGAGCTGGGCGTCAGCGATCTCGGTGCGGGCTTTGGCTTGCTCGAGGAGTTTGTCGTAAAACTCCTGGGTGTCGGTGCCGGTGAGGTGGTTACACGCGCGAGCGATCTCGCCGATGTAGCGCTCGAAGACATCACGCTTCTGTGCATCGCGCTTCATGCGTTGGCGGCGGCGGATGTATTGCCCGAGTTTGCGGCCGCACTCTTGGAGGGCGAGCTGCATCTCCTTGCGGATTTCGTCGTAGTCGGCGATGGCTTCTTTGGATTCGCTGGTAAATGGCACCCAGACCGACGCCATGTGAATCATCACCACCAGCGGCCCAACCGGGGCACCGCCTCGTGGCTGCTGCATGCCGTAGTTCTTCCACGATGTGTCGACGACGGATTTGAACGCCGAGCACGCGGACTGCTGGTAGAGCAACGGGACGCGGTTGGCGTACCGAATCACGCGGGCCTGCTGATCGCCCGGGAGATCGCCTCCGAATGCGATTGCGGCTTCGATCTGGAAGGGGTTCCCGCGATACACCGCCGGCTTGCGCGTCGACGCGGTGTAGAACTCGGCTTTTACACCCTTGAGCAGCCCCGCAAGCATTGTCTTCACACCGATGGGGCTCAAGCAGTCGGTGGGGGGGGCGCGGAGCTTGGAGTTCTGCAGGGCCTTGTAAATCTTCTCGGCGTCGTTGGAGTCAAGGGAGTTGACCCAGGTTGAACCGGAGAAGGACTTGGACTTGGTTGATGCTTCCTTCGTGACGGCTGAGACAATGCTCGGCGGCACACGGCAAAACTCGTTCTTGAAGAACCCGGTCAGCTGCTTCTCGTTGGTCTGCTTGAGCTTGGAGAGAAAGGTGCCCAGCTCGACGCCGTACGGGTGTGGCTTGATCTCCTGCGTTTCTGGCGGAAGCTCGTCGATGGTCCGTGGGTAGACGATCCGGTCGGAGAACTCCTGAGTACGAACGACACCCTGGTCGTCTGCTTTAACTTCGGGGTCTGATTCGGCGAGGTCTGGATTCTCGTTCGCCTTGTCCGGCGGGATGAAAGTGATGGAGCAGTGGGGGTTGGAGATCGCCGTCTGTTCGAGATAGGTCTCGACGGAGCCCTTGCCGCGGAAGAACTTGGCCTCCATCTCGATGGCGACACGCGTGCCAGTCCCCTCGGGGAAGTCGTCGGTCTCAATATCGATGGTGACCTCCGGCTTGTTCTTGGAGGTATCCATGGCCAGCTCGAGGTGATGGGCTGGCTTGTTCTTGTTGGGTCGGGTCGTGATGACCATGGGCTTGCCGGTGGTCATCAACCCGTACATGCCAGCAGCGGAGATACCGATGCCCTGCTGCCCGCGTGACATTTTAAGCCGGTGGAACTTGGACCCGTAGAGCAGTCTCCCGAAGATGTTCTCGACCTGCTTGCGGACGATCCCAGGCCCGTTGTCGGTGATCGTCACTTTGTAGCGTCCGGGCTTGGCAACGGACGGCGGGGGGGTGATTTCTTCGATTCTGACTTCAATATCGGGGAGAATGCCGGCCTCTTCGCATGCGTCGAGAGCGTTGTCAACGGCTTCCTTGACAGTGGTCAGAAGGGCCTTGCGCGGGTTGTCAAAGCCGAGCAAGTGTCGGTTTTTGGCAAAGAACTCGGAAACGGAGATGTCGCGTTGCTTCGCGGCCATGGTTTCGGCGTTGGCACGCGATCGTGAAGACTTGGCTTTGGCCATGCAGACCACCCTCCTTGGCGGTGATAAAAACAGCCCTTTGAGGGCAGAATCCAGATTCCTGCATGAGGATAGCACAAAGGGGGTGATTTCGTTGAGTCAGCCAGGAGGGAATTTCCATGTGGATTCTCCGATTTCGCCCTGTTCTTCACGGAAATCACACGGAGTGTTTGCTGACTTATCCGGATCTGGCGCTATGTTTTTGACGCTCGCAATGGATCGCGAGTCCCCTCCCAGCTGAGCAGGGAGGTGAGAGAGACACACAAGAGAGAACCCGAGAGAAGGAGAATAGAGATGAAGAACATCGTTTCGATGAGCATCGTTGCAGCACTCGCAGGTGCGGCACACGCGGATGTGGTCGCATCCACCAGCTTCGAGAACGCCTTTGTTGGCGATCAGTATGTCGACACAGGTGATGCGTCGATGGACCATGATCTCGTCAACAACGCCGGCCAGTCGGTCGTCGATTTCACCGCCGATGGCACGGAAATGGGTTTCGACGCCTACTACCGCAACACCCGCAATGATGTCGGGCTCACCGATGGTGATTTCGTTGGCGCAACCAACTTCGCCGGCACCGTCGGCAGCTTCACCGACGGCTCGCAGGGCTACGAGCTCCAGGACGCGGACGGCCTGATGGGCGTTCAGTTCGACACCGTCACCCCCGTCAGCTTCACCGACCTGACCCTCGACCTGTTCGTGCAGGAAACCGGTTGGGAATCCGACGACTCGATCCGCGTCTTCGCAATCGTTGACGGCGGTGTTGAACTTGACATCCTTAACACCATCGGTTCGGATATTGACGATCTCGCGATCGAAGGCAGCTGGCTCAACCTCACGCTCGACCTGAGCGCGTACAACGAGGCAACCCTCGTTGTTGAGCTCGAGTCCAACTCCGGCAGCGAGTCGATCTACCTCGACAACATCGTTTTCAACGGTACCATCCCAACACCCGGCAGCGTTGCGCTGCTCGCGATGGGTGGTCTCGTTGGCACGCGTCGTCGTCGTGCATGATCGAACGCACGGGCATTGCTCGTGATACAAGCTGATACCTGACCCACCGCGCACGCCCTTGTTGGGCGTGCGTTTTTATTTAGGCAAGCAGCAGGGGGGTTAGACCTTTGCTTTGAGCCATCCGCCTTGGAAGAAGCGGATGGAAAAGAGGACGCCGCGAAGGAACATCTCTGAGCAGAGAGCGATCCACAACGCCGGGAGTCCGGGTTCGATGCCGAACCATTGCTCGAACAGTTTGGGATTGACGATGATGCCACCGCCGAAAACCTCGGGGATCGGGATATCGACTCCAGACACAAGGTAGGCAAGCGGGAGACGCATGCCGTAGGTCGCGAACCATGTCATGCCCATCACCCATTTGACATCGCCCGCACCACGCATGGCGGATCGGAAGACAATGCCAATAGCGAACGGGATCTGCACAATGCCGCATGTGATGAGCAGGGGGGGAACGAGTTCCATGTGAGCCGCTTGCTCTGACATGGCATCGGTGATCTCGCGGGCAAAGACGATGAACACAACGCCCAGCCCCCCCATGATAACCGAGGCGATTACCGTGCATCGGAACACGGCTTTTTTCGCCAGATCTGGGCGGTTCATGCCCAGGTACTGCCCGGCGAGTGTGGCGGCGGCGACCCCCATGCCGAACCCGGGCATGAAACTGAATGCTTCGATGCGGATACCGATGATGTGGGCGCCGAGGAGCCCGTCGGAAGCCATTTGGCGCGCGAGCAATCCGACAAACGAGATGATAAAGAAGTTGCCCAGCCACATCCCGAAGGTCTCAAGGAAGTTGGGTACGGCGAGGCGGACGAACCGGTAGATGGTGATGAGGTGCGGCTTGAGATTACGACGCTTGAGACGGATGGACCATTTGCCCGAGATCGCAAGCGAAAGGATGAGGGCCGCACCAAAGATATCACCGACAACGGTTCCCAGTGCGATCCCCGTAACACCCCAGTCCAGCCCGAGTGGGCTTGTAAGCCCAAACACAGTGACGCCGGAGACGCCCCAACTGACGACGATATTGATGATGTTGCGAACGATCATCGCGACGAGTGGGGAGATGGAATCGCCCGCGCCGCGTGAGCATGCGATGAGCCCAAAGAGCAGGGAGGCGAAGGGGGTTCCGAGCGCGATAATGCGCATGTACTGGATGAAGTACCCCCCTGCCGAATCGGACATATTGAGGAGTGCAACGATCCCCGGGCACGCAAACCAGACGATCGCACCGATACCCGAGCCGCAGAGGAGTGACAGCGTCGTCGCCTGCCCGAGCATCACATTGGCAACGCCCATGCGCCCCTTGCCAACGGATCGCGAGATCAACGCCGTCGCACCCACGCCGATCGCCATGATCACGAGTCCGATGAACCACATGATGTAGCTCGCCCCCCCGATCGCATCGGTGGCGGCCACCCCATCATCAAGCGAGGCACTCAGCTTGGTATCCACCAACCCAACCAGAGAGTTCAGAAACGACTCGAGCACCACGGGCCAGGCAAGCACAAAGATCGCCGACCACATCGTCAACCCCTTGAGCCGCCCGGACTTGAACCGCCCATCATCCGCACA
>DDGE01000007.1:0-17357 GCA_002337545.1 Phycisphaerales bacterium UBA1910
TCCCCATCATTCCAGCGGCAGGTAGCTCAGCTTCTCGCAGATCTTGTCGCCACGCATGCGGAAGAAGTCCGCACCCTTGAGCTCGCCCTTGCCACCATCGGGCAGGTCCCACTCGATTGACCATTGCACCGCGCACCGATTTCCATTCGCGATGATGTCCGAGACCGAAAGCTTGTAGTTCGGGAAATGCTCCGGCAGCGATGCGAAAGCAGCGTGCACCGCCTCGCGTCCCTCGAAGCGTCCGATGCTCTTGCCCTCCGCCGCGACATGCTCGAAGACCGCGTCGTCGGTCATGTCCTGCATGACGACATCCGCGTCGTAGGTGTTGAAGTTGTTCTCGAAGCGTGTGACAACTTCGATGGTGGTGTTGGTATCACTCATGATCTGTTCCCCTTCATAAACACGACTACGCCTTCGCGTACTGCTTTCGGCGAGGGTCTTCCTTGTTCAGTTCCACGCTTACACCCCCAGCGAGCCGGACCGAATCTTCGCCAAGCTCGTGGCTGAGCTGCTTCACCAGCTCAGGACGCAGGGTGACCTTGCCGACGCCCTTGGCCTCGACGAGGACCCAGGATTCAGGGGTCTCGACGATCACCTCTACGGGGCGGGGCGATTTGCCCAGAGACAGATCGCTCGCGTCGATCGGTGCCTGCAGGATGGATTTGGCCGCGTCCAGACGCTCGATCGCGGTTCCGTTGAGCTTGCTCGGACGCACCATGACCTGCACGGTGCCCTGCTCGAGCGGGTGCCCATCGACCGGGACGAGACGATCGACGATGATCTGTGCATCGCCGCGTGAGTGATCCAGGCGTCCCATGAAGAACTTGGGCATGTCGTCCTCGAGCAGGTGCCCGAACTGCTGAAACACATTGGCGAACATCACCGCGTCCGCGGTGCCCGTGGAGTCCTCGACCGTCAGGATGCCCATCTTCTGCCCGGCGCTGCGCCCGTTACGAACGATAATCGTCCGGCAGCTCTGCACCATCGCCGCGACAATGACACGCTTGTCCTGCGCCAGGTTCTTGAGATCCCCCACCCGGTTGTGCGTGAACGCGCGGACCCAATGGTTCCACTCCTCCATCGGGTGACTCGAAACATAGAACCCGAGCGTTTCCTTCTCCTGCTTGAGCGTTTCCGCCTCCGCCCAGGGCTCGACATTCGCCAGCACGATCTCGGGCTGCGCCGTCTGCGCGGGCTCGTCGCCGCCGAACCCGAAGAGCGCCCCCTGCCCCGCGGCCCGGTCCGCCGCGACGCTCTGACCGGCGCTGACCGCCTGATCGATCGTCGCGACCATCGCGGCGCGGTTGTCGCGCCCGTGGATATTGTCGAACGCGCCCGCCTTCACCAGCGCTTCGATAGTCGCCTTGTTCACCGCGTTGCTCGGCACACGCTCGCAGAAGTCGAACATGCTTGAGAATGTCTTCCGCTCGGGCTGCTCCGCGTCGGGCCCGATGTCGCGCTCGTTGACGATCGCCTCGATCGCCTTGGCGCCCGCGCCCTTGATCGCCTTGAGCCCGAACATGATCTGCCCGGTTTCTGGGCGGTGGGCCTCGTCTTCCTCGTAAACGACGCCGAAGTCCGGGAAGGACTTGTTCACATCCGGGGCCAGAACATCGACACCCGCGCGGAGCACATCCCCACTCTTGGGATCGATGATCTTGAGGCGTTTGCAGTCCTCGAGATACGGGATCCAGTCCGACACCTTCTGCGCCTGAGACTCAAAGCTCAGGAAGGCCGCCATGTACTGGCTCGGGAAGTAGGTCTTGAGGTACGCCGTCTGGTACGCCACGATCGCATAGCCCGTCGAGTGCGACTTATTGAAGCCGTAGCCCGCGAACTTGAGGATCAGCTCGAACAGCTCTTCGGCCTTCTTCGCTTCGAGCCCCTGCGAGACCGCGCCCTCGACAAACTTGGGGCGTTCGGCGTTGATGATCTTCTCTTTCTTCTTGCTGATCGCCTTAATCAGCGAGTACGCGCTGCGCAGCGGGATGCCGCCCAGCTCGTGCACGATCTGCATGACCTGTTCCTGATAGACCATCACGCCGTAGGTCTCGGCCGTGAACTTGTCGACGATGGGGTGCACCTTGGGCACCTGCTCCTCGCCGTGCTTGCGCCGGTTGTAGTCCGGGATCAGGTCCATCGGGCCGGGGCGGAAGAGCGCGTTGGCCGCGATCAGGTCCTCGAGCCGGTCGGGCTTCATCGCGTTGAGCAGCTTGCGCATGCCGCCGGATTCAAACTGGAACACGCCGGTCGTGTCGCCCCGCTGGAACATGCCAAACACATTCCTGTCGTTAAACTTCAGACGCTCCAGGTCGAGTGGGTGATCAGCGCCCTTCTTCTTCTCTTTGCCAACCGCCTCCCAGATCTGCTCATCGCTGAAGCACGACCGGATGATCGACTTGGCCCGCTCGATGACGCTCAGGGTCCGCAGACCCAGGAAGTCCATCTTGAGCAGCCCCATCATCTCGCAGGTCGGCCCGTCCCACTGCGTGATGATCTCGTTCTCGCCGCCGCCGGACGCCTTGTACAGCGGCACGACCTCGTGCAGCGGGCGCGTCGCGACGATCACACCCGCCGCGTGCACCGACGAGTGTCGCGCCTGACCCTCAAAGGTCCGCCCCGTGTCGATCACACGCTTCACAAGGTTGTCGCGCTCGTACCAGTCCTTGAGATCGGGCTCCTGCTCGAGCGCCTTGTCGAGCGTCATCTTCAGCTCTTCGGGCACCAGCTTGGCAAGCTTGTCCGCATCGGCCAGCGGCATCTCCAGCACGCGGGCCACATCACGGATCGCGGCACGCGCCTTGAGCGTCCCGAAGGTGATGATCTGCGCCACATGCCCGTACTTGTCGCGCACATAGTTGATGACCTCGCCGCGCCCGTCCTGACACAGGTCGATATCGATATCGGGGTATTCCGTACGGTCCGGGTCGGTGAATCGCTCGAACAGCAGCCCGTAGTGCACCGGGCAGGCGTTGGACAGGCCCAGCACAAAGCCCGTCATCGTCCCCACGCCCGAACCACGAGCCAGCGACGGGATGCCGCGTTGACGCCCCCAGTTCACGAAGTCCCACACGATCAGGAAGTACGCCGAGATCAGCTTGTCCGCGAGGATCTTGAGCTCGCGGTTCAGTCGCGCCCACTTATCAAACCCGTCCGGATCGGCCGCCTGCTCGCGTGCTTCCGCGGTTCCTTCGACACCCTCGATGTGCTTGTGCACATGTTCCATGATGTCGGGGCCATAGCGCCAGACCATCCCCGCTTCACACAGCATCCGCAGCGTCTTGTCGCACTCCTCCTTGAGCGATGCCTGATCCAGATCCGGATCGTTCGCCGGATCGAGCTCAAAGTTGGTACAGAAGTCCTTGAACCACGCGGTCAGGTCACCCTCGTACTTCTTCGCGTTGTGCTTGGGCAGCTTGCTCTTGGCCGGGGCCTTGACGATCACAACCGGCGCGTGGTTGGCCCCGATGGGCAGCTCGACATCGCACCGATCCGCGATCGCGACGGTGTTTGCCATCGCTTCGCGCCCCGCGTCACCCATCTCCTCGTTGTTGTACTCGTCCGAGTGGAAGATGGACTCCATCTCCTCGGGCGACTTCACATACAACTCCGTCGGGTAGTGCATCCGGTCCGGATCGTTCTTCACCTTCCCCGTCGAGATACAGATCAAGGTATCGTGCGCATCGTAATCCTCTTCCAACAGGAAATGCGAATCGTTATCGCACACCAGCGGCAGGTTCTGCTCACGCGCCAGCTTGATCACATGCGGGTTGATCGAGTTCTGCAGACCGATGTGATGCTGCAACTCCAGATAGAACCCCGGGCCCTTCTCCGATCCTTTAAATGTCTCGCGATGCCAATCGCAGACCTTGACCGCGTTATCCCAATGCATCTGGTCGCGGCTCTGCTCATACTTCACCAAGTGGTGCGCGATCTCGGACCCCAGGTGCCCGTTGATCACGATGATCCCCTCGGAATGCTTCTCCAAAATCTCGCGATCCATACGAGGCTTGAAGTAGAACCCGCTCAGGTATGCCTCGGAGCACAAGTAAAGCAGGTTCTCCCACCCCTTGAGCGTCTCCGCGAGCATCACCAGGTGGAACCCGCCGTCCGCGACGCCCGTGTAGGTCCGATCGCGACGATCGCCCGGCGCGACATACGCCTCCACCCCCAGGATCGGCTTGATCCCCTGCTTGCGGGCGATGTTGTAGAACTCGACCGCCGCGTGCATGTTCCCGTGATCCGTGATCGCCACGGCATCCATCCCGAGCTCTCTCACCCGACCGACGAGCTTGTCCACCCGATTCCCGCCGTCCAAAAGCGAGTATTCTGAGTGCAAGTGCAAATGAACAAACGAGTTGCGCTTTTCGGGATCCGTCACGGCACACCTTGGGAAATCAGGGTCACAATGAAATCAATGCAGCACTGATCCTACCCCGGATCACACCCCCCGTGTGTACCCCCGCACCGAAATCCCGTCGAACCGAATCCCTATGATCTCAGTAGAGATTGATAGGAACCCATGAGCAACACCCGTCCACAATTCACTTCCGTGTCCCTCCAAGGGCAAGGGATTCTCACCCAGCTCATCGCGATCATCATCTTCCTCGCGATCGTCGCGGCGTTGTTCTTCATCGTCCTCCCCCTCGCGATCGTCCTCTTCGTCGTGGGGCTCATCGCCTACGCGATCTTCCGCATCAAACGCGCCTTCCGCCGCGCCCACGAACCCAACGGCCCCCTCGACGGGCGCCGGAATGTCCGTGTGGTGCAGCGCGATGAGTGACACAAACACCACTCCCAATACTCTTCACAACGCCGTCTGCATGCACTGCGGGTACGACATCTCCGGCCTGCAACCAAACGAGCGTGGGCTAGTGACCTGCCCAGAATGCGGCATGCAGCTCCGCTACAACCGATCGGTGGAAGCACTCACTGCCAAGTACATGCACTCACGGTTCGCAGCCCGGCTGCTGTTACCAACATGCCTGGTCCCGTTCACCACCATGCTGTGCGCGTGCGTCCCTGGGATCAACATACTCGTCATGATGGGCATGTTCGTCGTAGCACTCGCGCTCAGCTGCATACTCTGGATGAACACAACACCGGACCTCGTACGACAGGCAGAGATACATCCCAGAACCATCCCACAATGGCGCGTCGTTCTGTGGAGCATTCTTTATCTGCTCCCGCAGATCGGCATCGCAATCGTGTATATGCACATCGTTACAACATACTTCATGGTGTATGTGTGATGAGCACCCCATCCCCCCTCACCAACGCCATCTGCATGCACTGCGGGTACGACATCTCCGGCACCGTCCCCAACGCCGACGGGATCGTCACCTGCCCCGAGTGCGGCACCGAGCTCATCCGATCCTCGCGCACCCTCCTCACCAAGCGCGATATCCACACCCAACTCATCCGCACCCTGCTCGGGTTCTTCGGGATCTGGACCGTTGGGACATTCCTGCTCGCGTTCCTGCTCAACGACTCGATCGTCGGCGGCTTCATCGTGATGCTCTACATCCTCGGGTACCCGCTCGCCCTCCCCATCACCTTCATCGTCGAATGGACCCGCCTCCACAACGACACCACACCCCACCCACGCCCCTACCCACGATGGACCATCCCCCTCTGGACCCTCGCGTACACGATCCCCAGCGTGGTGTTCTACATCGTGACGATCGTGATGATGGGGAGGGTGCTGTGAGCTTGATGAGCCATAAACTGAGCCAATTTAGTCCAATTGATTGATTTATGGACCTAATTGGACCAATATATGGACATGCTCAACGCCGAAGCCATCCCCATCACCGCCGAAATGCTCTCACTCGTCTCCGAAATCGACGAGTTCAAGGGTGCATGGCGGGCACTGGGCAGACTCGCACCGGATCGCCTGCACCAGCTCCGAAAAGTGGCAACGATCGAGAGCGTCGGATCATCGACCCGAATCGAAGGCGTCACGCTCAGCGATCGCGAAATCGAAGCGCTCCTCGGGCGCGTGCAAACCGAGTCCTTCACCACCCGTGACGAGCAGGAAGTCGCCGGGTATGCGGCTGCGATGGAGACCATCTTCGATCACTTCGAGGACATCCCAATCACAGAAAACCACATCAAGCAACTCCACACAACACTCCTGAAATACTCCGACAAAGACGAGTGGCATCGTGGGCAATACAAAAATCACGAGAACCGTGTCGAAGCGTTCGACGAGAACGGCAAGTCGCTCGGGATCATCTTCGAAACCGCATCCCCGTTTGATACGCCCGGCGCGATGGAAGAACTCGTCGGCTGGTACGAGCAACACACGAGCGAATCAACCACGCACCCGCTGATCGCCGTCGCCGTGTTCATCGTCGTTTTCCTCGCGATCCACCCATTCCAGGATGGCAACGGGCGGCTTTCACGCGCACTCACAACCCTGCTCCTGCTCAAGGCCGGGTACGCCTATGTGCCGTACTCGTCGCTGGAGAGCATCATCGAAGAGAACAAGGACGGCTACTACCTCGCGCTCCGCAGGACACAGGGAACCCTCAAGAACAACACCCCCGAGTGGAACCCGTGGGTCGTGTTCTTCCTTCGCGCGATGCAGAAACAGAAGCAGAAGCTCGAGACCAAGGTCGAACGCGAGAACATCCTCCGCGCCGCGATGCCCGAGCTCGCAACCCGCATACTCGAACTCATCACGCAGCACGGAGAGCTCTCCACGGGCGACCTCATGCAACTCACCGATGCACCACGCAGCACCGTCAAGAATCACCTGGGCGATCTCGTTGATCGCGGCCACATCAAGCTCGTCGGTAAAGGCAGGGGGGCGAGGTACATCCCCGCCTGATTGACCTGGACCTCGCACGGTCTCCCCCGGCTCCGAAGGAGCCAAAGCCTGTAGCCACGGGCCCAGCGCCGCCGCAACGCGGCGAAGCGCCACCCGTGGGATCGATCCCCGCGAACTCCCCTCACCCCGTCGGCGCAGGAAAGAAACGCAAGGGGATCTCCAACAACCCACGGGTTCCGCTCCGCTCCACCCGTGGCTACACGCCACAGCCCCTCCGGGGCTGAGGACTGGTAGACTGGTACCGGCAAGGACTAACTATGAGATTCGAACTCGCCCATCCATACTGCCCGAAGTGCGGGTACGACCTGAGCGGGCTTGAGCACGACGAGCTCGGCGAGGTCCTCTGCCCCGAGTGCGGAACACGCGTATCGCATCTGGACGCAAAACGCGTGCCCATCTACCTCTCGGACCCCGTGCTGACATCAACGATCATCGCGCTGATCCCATCGATCCTCCTCGCGATCGGGCTGGGCAACGCGAGATCCGGAATCACGCTCGACAACTCGATCATCACGGGGGGCTTCTCATTCTTTGTCGCACTCATCGGCACCGCGATGATCTCTTCGAACTACAAACGATGGAAAGGCCCAAAGCCCAAGTGGTCCAGGCATCGCCTCTGCTTGCGCGTGTTCCTCCATGCGCTGCTCGCGATGTTTGTCCTGACCATGCTCATCTGGATGCTCATCAACGCCAAGATCAACGGGAGCATCCTTGGATAACTCAACCCCATCTCTCACCTGCACCGTGTGCGGCTACGACCTACGAGACCTCGCAACCTCACAGCACGAACTGTGTCGTTGCCCTGAGTGTGGCAACACGAGATTTCCCACCACCCACGCAGAGAAGAA
This sequence comes from Phycisphaerales bacterium UBA1910, assembly GCA_002337545.1. Classification (GTDB taxonomy): domain Bacteria; phylum Planctomycetota; class Phycisphaerae; order Phycisphaerales; family UBA1924; genus UBA1924. The sequence continues at coordinate 7,684 of DDGE01000007.1, forward strand.
ATGGAGACGCAGCAAGACCAATATCAAACTGATCTCCCTCTTACTGTTGCTTATCGTGATGCCTTTTGTGGTGCTGTGCATCGGTGTGCTGGTTCTGCTTATCCTTGCATGGTAAACACCCAAATGAAGACAACGCACACCAACCCAACCTGCCCCACCTGCGGCTACGACCTCGCCGGCATCATCCGTGAGGACAACACTGTGACATGCCCGGAGTGCGGGGAAGCCATCAACCAGATTTCGAAACAGAGAACAACATACTGGATCTCTTTCGAAAGAGCACTACTCATACCCTTCTTAATCACAACAACATGCTGGATCATCCTTCCCGGAGTGTCACCAGTGGACACTGCATTCGCAAGGACAATCTCATTCATCATGGCTGCACAGTTGTTGTACTTGATCGCTTATGGCATATGGAAACCAAAGGCGTACACGCAACGAGAACTCTCAGTGATGGAGAACACATTTCTCTACATCAGTCTTGTGTTATCCATGCTATTCACCGGGTACCTCTTCATTCGCACCATGTTTTTTTACCACAGATTCTGATTCACCCCACCACCGCCTCGCGCACCCGCTTCGTCACCTCACCCACCGCCCCGCTCCCGATCGTCTCCGCCTCGATCCGGACCACCGGCAGCACACCCCAGCTCGAGTTCGTCAGGAACACCTCGTCCGCGTCCAGCAAGTCGTCGATCGTCATCATCCGCTTGGTTGTCTTGATCCCCATCGCGCCCGCCTTCTCGACGACACGCAATCGCGTCACACCCGGCAGCACCGGCGAGGGGATCTGCCCCTCCCGAGTCTCCGGCGTCGCGTGCTCGTCCTCCTCACCGCGTGCGATCGGGGTGATCAGGTGCCCGCCGTCGACGACGAACAGATTCGAGACGCACCCGCCGCACAGGTGATTGCTCACCTGGAACACGATCGACTCGCCTGCGCCCTTCGCCGCCGCCGCCTGCAGCTCACGCAACCGCCACCAGTAGTTCAATGTCTTGTGCCCGGCTGTCGGATCGAGCGGGTTGGCCCGCGCCTGCGCGAGCGTCGCCATCACGCCGTTATCGAACATCTCATCCGGGTAGGGCGTGACGGGGTTCGCCTGGATCAGCACCGTCGGCTGGTGCCCGCTGCGACCGGTCGTCTGCAGCATATTCAGGTCGCCCCCGGTCAGCGTCAGACGGACACGGGCCGCGTCCATCCCGGACTTCTTCACCGTCTCGACCACCGCCTCGCCCAAAGGCCCCGTCTTGAGCTCATCGCTGAGCCCCAGCGCCGCGGCGGACGATTGCAACCGATCGAGGTGCTCATCGAGATCGCGCACCACGACCCCATCGGGGGTGACATGGGCGATCATGGTCTCGAAGAGACCCACGCCGTGCTGGAACCCCGCGTCGAAGGCGCTGATGCGCGCGTCATCGCGATGGACAAAGTCGCCGTTGAGAAAGATGGATTCGTGTTCGCTCATGGGGTGAGCGTATGCCCCAACGCGTCACGCGTCGTGATTGCGGCGCGAATCGACCATCGCAGGCCCGAGCAACGCAACGACATGCAGGATCAGCAGGATCGTGTTCTTGCCGTACGCGAAGTACCGCGCCCCGTCCTCAATCCCCGAGGCGATCCGGTAATCGCTCAGACACCCGCACCCCGATTCCTGAAGAACCACCGGGTCCACAAGCGTGAGGTAATAGGTAAACACCCCGATGAGGATCATCGAGGACATCAGCACCAGCTTGCCGAAGGGCTTGCGCAGCTCGCTGCCCATCACGAACACGAGCAACAATCCCATCACCAGCTCGCCCGGGCCCACCCACATCAGGAGAGGTTCGTACTGCTCGGGGATGACCTCGTGCTTCTCGACGATATTCATGAACGCCGAGATATCCTTGACCTTGAGGAACCCCGGGATCACCCAAAAGAGCATGATCAGGAACACGCTGATCCGCGCGAACAGGTACCGGGGCTCACGAGGCTCATCCGCGCCGGGCGTCTGGTACACCGCTTTATCGACACCCTTGGAGAACGAGTCATCCTCGGCGGGCGCGTCATCCCCGCTGCCCGCGGGTGGGATAGGAAGACCCGTCGCCGAATCGATCGGCGGGTCCGAATCACGCATAGCGCGCCAAGATGGGTAAAGACATCGGGTCATGTGCCCTGATTCTACAATTACTCGAACATGAGTGTTCGCTTACCGAAGTCGAGTTTCATCGCCTGCTTGGCAAGATAAAGGGTTTCTTCCGCCGCGTTATTCGCCTGTCTGGTGTGCTCACGGAGAATCTCAAGGACCTTCTTGTCCCCTTCATTACCCTCGAACGGCACACGCCGCTCCCGCATCGGTTCGAGCAGCTTGTCGATGTGCTGGGCGATCTCGACCTTGATGTGCCCATCGCCGATGTTGTCGCCCTTGCTATACGCCTCTTCGAGCTCCTTGATCCGCTCGTCATCCGCAATAAACGCACGAACATAGTCGAAAAGGGCGTTGTTGATGTCGCCGGGCTCGTCCATCGCGGTCCGCCCGGTGTAGAGCCCGCCCATCTTCTTCTTGATCTTCTTGAAGGTGTCCGTGAGGAAAATCGCGTTGTTGAGCGATTTGGACATCTTCAGCTTCCCGTCCGTCCCCACCAGACGCGCGACACGACCGACCTTGCCTTCTGGGATAGGGAACAGCCCGCCTTCCTTCACATAGTCATCATCATCGGTATGCGGGTTCACGCCGCAGTACAGCTGGTTGAACCGGCGCGCCACCTCGCGGCAGGGCTCGATGTGGGCCAGTTGGTCCTCACCCACGGGCACCAGCTCGGGGCGGAAGATCAAGATGTCCGCGCACTGCCCCACGGAGTACATCGGGAACCCGAACGAGTACGAATCGCCCAGCCCCTTGTCCTCCAGCTCGGTCTTGAGCGTCGGGTTGCGCATTACCCGGTTGAAGGGCAGCAGCATGGCCAGATACCAGGTGAGCTCCGCGATGCCGGGGATCTCGGTCTGGAGCACGAAGGTGGACTTTTCCGGGTCCATGCCGCAGGCGATCCAGTCCTTGACGATGTCCAGGGTCGATCGTCGGATCTCGTCGGGCTTGTCGGCCCGGGTGGTAAACGCGTGCATGTTCGCGATCAGGAAGAAGCACTCGTACTCATCCTGCAGCTTGACACGGTTCTCCAGAGAACCCACCCAGTGCCCTAGGTGGAGCTGCCCAGTGGGGGTGTCGCCGGTCAGAATACGCGGTTTTTCGGTGTTTGAACTCATATCGCCAGATCGTAGCCCGCTTTACACGCCTGTCTAAATCTTGCTCAACCTGAACCAGGCGAGTGTACCCGAGCACCCAAGCCACATTCCAAAAAAAATCGCTTATCTGCCGCAGAGCCATTGAAAAAATATGTAGCTATCGGTATCTTTCCCGTACTTATCACTTGGATGTGATGTACAACCCGCCTAGGCACAACCCGCCTAGGCACAACCCGCCTAGGAGTATGATATTTTGCAATTTTCAAAAAAGTTACGCGCATTCACCACAGGATGCCTCGTCTCTCTGACCGCATTTGGCTATCCCTCGCAGCTCTTGGCCAACTCGTTTCAGCCACAAGAAATCGATGGTGTTACATCAACTTTTCAAGATGTACCAAGTTCAGAAAGCGAGATTGATGACGCTCATGCAGCTATCGATGCTGGACTTAACCCAGTTGACGCATTAACTCCAAAGCCAATGCCGATACGAGAATACACTTCATTCCTCTCCGATGTGTGGAGCGTTCTTTTCTCGAGTAGTTACAATACTGAATCTTCATCTATACACACTACCGCTTGGCTTGATGGACCAACAGGTGCTATAACTGCTGCAAACGAACACGGTGAATCAGTTCAGATCGAAATTACTTTATCTCTAGAGATTCTCCCTGGTATTTGGAGCGAAGTTGACCAAGAATCCCTGAATACAATAGAGAACGCCTCCGCCAGAATGGGTATCGCGTGGACTGAGTTGTCAAATACCTCAGGAGATTCACTCAATCTGCTCGTCTTCTGGACTGAGTGGATTCAAGACGGCACCACCACAACACTGATTATGCCAATAAACACGGTATCGCAGGAAGAAATTGATCTTTATGCAGAAATTATTCCGCATATGGACGGCTTCTTCGACCACCCTGAGAACTATAACATTGAAAACTACGACCCTTCTATACTCGGAATATTTTCTAGGTTTCGTGCAGCAGTGAAGACAGCAGTTGTTGCTGCTGTAGCAACTGTCGCCACAGCTGTTGTCACCGCTGGCGTTGCCGCTGTTGCCGCAGCCACGCTCCCTGCTGTGGCGGTTGCTGTGGCAGTTGTCGTCGGCGTCGCCGCCGTTGCGACCGTTGCTGCGTATGCATATGTAGAAATCGCCACAGAACAGCTACGGGACGACTTGGCCGACAATGGCTTTGATGTATCTAATGCCACATCTGGACAAGTGATCCAGCTTGGCAAAATTGCACATGAACTCGGTCTCTAACTACCCTCTAGGTGAAGAAACATGGCTGCGCCGCGGCATATCAAGCCGCGGCGCACTATTTTATACCCGCGAGTTTACTCATGTTGTTCTTTTACTAATTTTCACTCTCGGTATGATTGTATCGCCGCTTATACTGGTTACCCCACATTTATCTAGTGCGCCTCTTTGGTTTTCAGTCTCCGCTTGGATGGCAATGGCGGTTTTGCTAGCACCCTTGGCCGCTGTAGTTGGAAAATGTGTCTTACCCAGACTCAGTATCTGCCCATTGTGGGTCTACGCAGAACAACTGACTCCGGAGAAACTCGTGATTTACCGAGCCAGTAAGACACCAATCTCTATCAATCTCACTGGGGCCTTGATCAGCTCTAGATCAAGAATGAAATACTACACCACCCTCACAATCACGAGGAATGATTCAACTGTCTGTGCTCGACTACCAGTTCTTACCCCAGTAGAATATGATCGCTTCATGCAGTATTGGAATGCTGCGAATCCATAATGTACTGATCACACGCCCGTTTGCGACGCGTCCGCGCTGACAACCAGCGCCAGGATCACATTGAGCGCATTAAAGCAGATGTGCATCATGATCGGCACACCCACGCGACGGGTCCGCTCGTAGGCGACGCCGCAGGTCAGTCCCACCGCGAAGATCGGGAGCAGCGCGTGCCACGCGACCCGCGTTTCTTCGGGGCCGATCCGGTGCATCCCCGCGAAGATAATGCTCGTGATCACGATCGCCAGCCAAGGGCTCTTGACCCACTTGATCATCGCACCTTGGACGAACACGCGATAGACGAGTTCCTCAAGGAAGGGTGCCCCGATGATCGCGCCGCCCACGATCGCCCAGACCCATGGGTCGTTGGGAGAATCGTTGAGCATCTGCAGCGTTGGGTGCGCCATCCCATTCGGGGGTTCCTGCTGGGTCTGGGTGTACGCGAACACGCCGAGCATGTTCATGAGCTCGATAAACGGGTACGCGAGCATGAAGCACCCGAGCCCAACAGGGAAGTCGAGAATGCTCAAGCCGAGACCGGCTTTGCACTCCTTGCCTTCCATCGTGGATCGCTTGAGGACGAAGAGCATCCCGATCCCCGCGAGGATCCCGAAGAGGTAGAACCCGACCGTGTTGATGGCCTGCAGCTGCAGATCCGTGTACCCCTGTTCCTGAATCCAGGCGACCTTCGCGATCAGCGTGGGCGCGGAACTCGCGGCAAGCATCACAACAAGGGCGCTGAAGATCCAAACAACGCTGGGCAGCAAGGAAACATCTCGCAGCCCCGCTTTGGCGAAACCGCCGGGCTTGAGCAGACCGCCCGCGAAGAGCAGCATGATCACGAGGACCATCGACACCCCGAGCGTGAGGAGCTTCCACTCCTTCATCGTCTCGACCACATCGCTGACGCGTTTTTCCTGAACGGGTTCCGTATCCACGACCTGCGCCAGGGTCAGCACATCCGTCCCCGCGATCGTCGGCGATACAATCACGCCGATACCAAACAGCACAACGAGCAACGCCGGCCAAAGTGGTGTTCGAGTCCGCAACCCGATCTGTCGATGAGTCTGATCCATGTCTGATCTTCCAACACACCCCGAGATGCCCGCGACGCTCCGCGAGATCGTGGAACACACCCGGGTCGTCGTCGCAGAAAGCAAGTCCCGTGTGCCCGAGTCCGAACTGCGATCCCGAATCGCGAATCTGGACGCTCCACGCGGGTTTTTTGAGGCCTTGACCGCACCAACGACGGGTACACGCGTCATCGCGGAGGTGAAACGGCGCAGCCCCAGCGCGGGGCTGATCCGCCCTGAATACGACTCGGATGGCTTCGATCCTGCATTCATTGCGCAGCAGTACTCCAAGGCAGGCGCATCGGCGATTTCCTGCCTCACGGACGAAAAGTTCTTTGGCGGCGAGCTGCGATTCTTGCGCAATATCAAAGAATCAATCGATCTCCCCATCCTCCGCAAGGACTTCATGATCGACCCATACCAGATACTCGAAGCCCGCGCCCACGATGCGGATGCCATCCTCCTGATCGCCGAGTGCCTCTCGGACGATCAGATCCGAGAGATGCTCGCGCTGTCCCACGATGTGGGGCTCTCGGCACTTCTCGAGGTTCATTCCCGTGAAAACCTGCTCCGGGCACTGCCAATCCTGGAGGAAACCCACAACCCACGCACCCTCCTCGGGATCAATAACCGCGATCTCACGCGGATGATCACGGATCTGGCGCACACAACGGATCTGCTCGATCTTGTCCCGGATCGATCGATCCTCGTCTCCGAGTCCGGGATCCGCACGCACGACGATCTCGCCCATCTTCAATCGCACGGCGTCCACATTGCACTCATCGGCGAGCACCTCATGCGCCAACCCCACCCCGGAGATGCGCTTTCCCGGATGCTCAGGCCGCAATAATCCCCTGATTCCCTCGTTTTTCATCCAGAAGACCCAATCCATCCTCCTGTTGGAGTTCCTTGATGACCCAGACGATCACAGTTCCGCTGTTCCCGCGTGTGATGCTCCTCGCGCTTGCGATGTTCGCTCCCATGACCTGGGCACAGAGCGCCAATGAGATCCTCGATGCGTCCAAAGCGGCACTCGCAGAGATTGATGGATTCCAGGCCCAGTTCCGCATGAAAGGCGAGGGCGGCTCGATGTTTGCCGAAACCATGCCTTCCATGAGCGGGCAGCTGATCTTCGGCACGCACGACGAGTTCGGACGCGTTGTCCACACGATCGGTGAGGGACGAGACAAGATGAAGGACCCCGCACGTCCGATCGATCAGGTCATCGCGAAAGACCGGTTCATCTGGATCGATCGCGAGAAGAAAACGATCAACGAGGTGCCCAACACCCCTAACGCCCGCGGGGTGCCCAGCTCGCTCTCACTGGTGCTTGTCAGCTCGATCATCGATGATGACCCCTTCGCGAAAGACGCGAACAACGCGGAATCGATCACTCTCGGCGCCGAGGAAGAAATCGCGGGTGTCATGTGCGATCAGATTCAGATCAAGCGTCAGAAGCCCGAGGGCAACGGGCAACGCGGTGCACAGAGTTACACGGATGTCATCTGGTGGATCGGCAAAGAAGACAAGCTGCCCAGGAAGGTGCATCAGATCACGGATGCCGGGATGGTCAAAATCACCCTTGAGTTCGAGATGAGCAACCTCAGGCCCACCGATCCCAAGCCAGAGCAGCTCGATGTGCGTCGCCCGGCCGATTTCCAACTCGTCTCCAAGATGCCCAAGCCCAAGAGTGAGGACGAGCCTGAGGTCGAGATCCTGAGCACGCCGGAGACGATCACACGCGACAGCCCACCCGCACAGCCAGTCCGCGAAGAACCCATCACCCCGGGCAAGCCCATGGCACCCGCGTTTTCATTTTCCACCACAGAAGGCACGAGCGTCGATAACGCAACCCAGCAAGGGCGAGTGACGGCGCTCTACTTCACCGGCTCATGGTGCATCCCGTGTGCCGAGACCGGCCCGCTCGTCGATACGCTCCGATCGGATATCCCGAGCGATCTCTTCGATCTCTTCGCGTTGTCCATTCGCGAGGGCGACCCCGCACGGGCCCAGCGTCTGTTCAGCGCGAGCTATCCCAAGATCCCCCTGAGCGTGAACCCAGGAACGATCAGCGCGGACTTCAAGGTCCGTGTCTTCCCCACGATCGTGGTGATCGATCAATCCGGCGCGATTGTCTTCCAGCGGTCCATCGGCAAAAACTACGACGCAGAACAGCTTGTGGCGGATGCGAAGACCGCGATCGAGAGTGCCCTGTCGGACTCATGAGTACTGTGGCTTGATTGAAGCCGAATCAGGCAGCGGCGCGGGTTTCGATCGCGTCCAGGGCGATCTGCGGCGCATCGAATCGCACACCAATGCGTTGAGCACCATCCCGGAAGGATTCCACGCGGACGACCTCCGCACCGATCATCCTTCTTGCGCATGTGATGGGGCATCGTGTGTTCTCGAAGGCGATCGCGATCCGATCACCCTTCTTCGCCGCACGCGGTCCATTGATCTCGATCGCGGCCCCGCCCATCGAGAGATCGATCGTGCGTCCGCTTGAGAACAACGCGTTGGCGCACTGGCGGAGCTTGACCGCAACACGACACCCGGATCGGATATAGGCCCTTCGTTCGTTGAACGCGTCGGGTTTGAGTTCCGTGATCCGCTCTGATGTGCTCATGTCTGATCCTCGTCGTTGAACGCGGCTGGCCTCGTTTTAAACCATTGCGTACACAGAAGATCGGACGCAGCGCCCCCGGGGTTCAGTCCAAAGTCTTTCGCTGCAACTCTTTCGTGGATGGGGTCACATCCCCGCCTGGTCGAGCTTGATCCCCAGGACGCGTTCGAGCACCGCGGCTTTGATCAGGGTTTCGTCCCATTCTGCCGACGGATCCGAGTCCGCGACGATCCCCGCGCCAACGGGGTACGCGAAGGTCCCCTCCCGGATACACCCTTTTCGTTCTGGATCGCCTTCCCCCCAGATGTGGGCGGTTCGGATCGACACAGAGGCCTCGATGTTCCCATCCGGATCGATATGCATCAGTGACCCGCAGTAGGACCGACGCGGGCGTTGTTCGATCTCATCGATGATCTGCATCGCGCGGACCTTGGGAGCACCGGTGACGGAGCCCGGTGGAAAGATCGCTCGGATGAGCGAGCCGAGCCCGACCTCGTCACGGAGCATGCCGGCGACAACCGAGCTGGCCTGAATGACGCCCGATGCGTGCGTCTCGATTTTGCGTGCCTGCTGCACACGCACGGTTCCGAGTTTGCACACCCGCCCGAGGTCGTTTCGCATGAGATCGGTGATCATGTTGAGTTCTGCACGATCCTTCGGGCTCTGGTCGAGCTCAACCGCATCGCCATCGATCGCGCGTGTCCCTTTCATCGGCTCGCTCTCGATGATCCCGCTGCTTCGATGGAGTCGGATGAAGAGCTCAGGGGAGACAGAGCAGATGGTGTGGACGAGCCCACGGTGCATAAACCGCATGGTCGCCCCGTACCGAGGAGAAGCTCCTTGATGCAGTTCGTGGGCACTGGCGATCGGATCGCCAACGAATGTGCAGGACAGGTGATGGGCGATGTTCGCCTGGTAGATGTCCCCCGCGGCGATGTACTCGCGAATACGCTGGACCTGCTGCATGTATCGCTCGCGACCACTCAACGATCGCGC
>DDGE01000007.1:17562-25258 GCA_002337545.1 Phycisphaerales bacterium UBA1910
CTAGCCGCATGAGCACGCACAGAGGAAACCCGATCGGGTCGTCCAAGTCGGACCGCGCGTGCGGCTCGGCCCATCCACCGAGCTCGTAGCTCAGCATGATCGCCCAGGAACTGCCCTCGATTGTGTGCTCCCGGACGATCCGCTCGGTCATGCCGATCGGATCTGGCGTTGTGTGATCGACGAACCAGCACCCGTCAACTTTCCGTGATCCGGATTGTCCACCGAGCCCGAACGCGTGGAAGGATGCGCATGATGCGGATTGAGCAAGTGCTTGCGTGACGGGTTGTGGAGGTTGTGTACTCAACGCGCGATCGTATTCTCCCCGGACACAAAACGCACGATCAACGCGTGAAGAACACGATCCGATTCGCACCGCTCTCCCGATACCCATAGAATGCGCTGAGCGGGGCCAGCCCGGTCGAGCATGCTGGCAGAACGAGGATCGATATGTCGAAAAAGAAACGGAACTCAGCATCCAACAAGCGTTCGACCCCGGCTCACAAGAAAACAGCCAAGAAAAAGAAGAAGAAGGGCAACGCGCGCACGGAGAAACCCACGAGCGCCAAACGCCACGGCCCAGCCAGCAAATCCAAGAAGGTGCAGGCGCGCACGACGCGAAAGAGTGCCGCGAAAAAAGTCTCGAAGAAGAGCGCCAAGAAAACAAGCAAGAAGCAATCCAAGACCTCAGGATCACGCAAGCGCATCATCGCGGGCAAACTGGTCTACGCGTTCGGGACCAAAACCGAGGGCGACGGCACCATGCGCGACCTGCTCGGCGGCAAGGGCGCGAACCTCGCGGAGATGACCGCCATCGGACTCCCCGTCCCGCCCGGGTTCACGATCACGACCGAGGCCTGCGCGAAGTACTACGCCAACAAGAAGCGACTCCCCAAGGGGCTGATGCTCGATGTGAAGTCGCACATGCGGCGTCTCGAGGAACAACGCGGCAAATCATTCGGGAGCAAGTCCGATCCGCTGCTTGTTTCGGTGCGATCGGGCGCTGCCGTCTCGATGCCTGGCATGATGGACACGATCCTCAACTTGGGGCTCAACGACACCTCGGTCGTCGGGCTCGCCAAGGCAACGGGCAACGAACGCTTCGCGTACGACGCGTATCGCAGACTGATCAACATGTTCGGCAATGTCGTCATGGGTGTCCGTCACGATCACTTCGAGCACGCGTTCAGTCTGATCAAGTCCCGGCTCGGGGTCGAACTCGATACGGATGTGCCCACTGATGGACTCAAGGAACTCTGCGACGCGTACAAAGCGGTGTACGAGCGCGAGGTTGGATCGCCGTTCCCGCAGAGCCCGATGAAACAGCTCCAACTCGCGATCGAAGCGGTATTCGGCTCGTGGAACGCGGAGAAGGCGATTACCTACCGGCGTATCGAGGGCATGGCGGGCCTCGATGGGACGGCCGTCAATGTGCAATCGATGGCCTTCGGGAACATGGGCGACGACTCGGGTACGGGTGTCGCGTTCACACGCAACCCGTCGACCGGCGAGAACACATTCTTCGGCGAGTTCCTTGTGAACGCGCAGGGGGAGGATGTCGTCGCGGGCATTCGCACGCCTCAGCCGATCAGCGAGATGCCCAAATGGAACAGGAAGATCCATACGCAGCTCCGCGCGATCAAGAAGACCCTCGAAGACCATTACGCGGACATGCAGGACATCGAGTTCACGATCGAGCAAGGTGAGCTGTTCATGCTGCAGACGCGCACGGGCAAACGGACCGGTATGGCCGCGGTCAAGATCGCGTGCGATATGGTTCGCGAGAAACGCATCGATGAAAAAACCGCGCTCCTCCGCATCCCTGCGGGCGACCTGACACAGCTGCTGCTCCCCAGCTTCGATCCGGATCAGAAGTCCGCGGACAGATTGCTGACGAAGGGCTTGCCCGCATCGCCGGGCGCGAGCGTAGGGCACCCGGCGTTCAGCGCCGCGGAAGCCGTCGAACGCGCACAGGCGGGCGAGCAGGTGATCCTGGTCCGGAAGGAAACGAGCCCCGAGGATGTGGACGGCATGCACAGCGCCGTGGGCGTGCTGACGAGCACTGGCGGGATGACCTCGCACGCCGCGGTCGTCGCGCGCGGGTGGGGCAAGTGCTGCGTCGTCGGCACCAACGAGATCCATATCGATGAAAAGGGTGGCACATTCGCGGTCAGCGGGCAGACCTTCGGTCGCGGGGATCTGATCTCGATCGATGGGTCAACCGGCGAGGTGTTCGAGGGATTCATTCCCACAGTTGAGCCCAAACTCTCGGGCAACTTTGCGAAGATCATGCGCTGGGCGGACAAGTACCGCACCCTCGGCGTCCGCACCAACGCGGACACCCCCGATGACGCTCAGCGGGCTCGGGAGTTCGGGGCCAAGGGAATCGGTCTTTGTAGAACTGAGCACATGTTCTTTGAGGGGTACCGGATCACGGCGATGCGGGAGATGATCCTCGCGAAATCCACGGCCGAGCGGGAGGCGGCGCTGGAGCAGCTGCTGCCGTTCCAGCGTGAGGACTTCGCCGGTATCTTCACCGCGATGAAGGGGTACCCCGTCACGATCCGGTTGCTCGATCCGCCGTTGCACGAGTTCCTCCCCCACGACGACGACGCGATGCACAAGGTCGCGCACAACCAGGGTATTGATGTCGACGAGGTCCGCAAGCTCGTCGCGATGCTCCACGAGTCGAACCCGATGATGGGGCACCGCGGGTGCCGACTCGCGATCACCTACCCCGAGATCCTGACCATGCAGGTGCGGGCGATCGTGGAAGCCGCGATCGAGTGCGCGAACAACAAAGTCAGAGCGATCCCCGAGATCATGATCCCGCTGGTCGGCACGCACCAGGAACTGCGTGCGCTCCGTGAACAGGCGGAACGCGTGATCGATGAGGTAAAGACGGAGCACGGGTTCAGGCGCAAGCTCGACATCAAGATCGGGACGATGATCGAGATCCCCCGTGCCGCGCTCACCGCCGACGAGATCGCGGCGCACGCGGACTTCTTCAGCTTTGGCACCAACGACCTGACCCAGCTCACATTCGGGTACTCACGCGATGACATCAACTCGTTCCTCCCGGAGTACCTCAAGAAGGACATCCTCCCGCAGGACCCGTTCCAGTCGCTGGACCAGACCGGGGTGGCGCAGCTGGTCACGATGGGGATCGAAAAAGGACGCGGGCAGCGCCCCGATCTCAAGATCGGGATCTGCGGCGAGCACGGCGGCGACCCCAAGTCCGTCCACTTCTTCCATCGGGCGGGGCTTGATTATGTGAGCTGCTCCCCGTTCCGCGTGCCCATCGCACGACTGGCCGCGGCGCAGGCGGCGATCCTCAATGGATGAGGTTTCTTCGTGATCGATGCGATGGATGATGTATAGTGCATCATCATGAAAACTATCTTTGAGATCGATCTCGTTCGTTTGGCAAAGTGGCACCGGTACTGCTCATACGCTGTGCTGGTCATTATCCTGTTCTGGATCGGCTTTATCTTTCTCAATATCTACGGCGTTGGGTTTGCGGGACTCGATCTTATCGCGGGCGTGTTTTACTTAGGCACCGTGGTGCTCAGCGCGGTATTGACCGGGTTCACGCAGCGTGCGATGGGGCACAACCTTCTGGTGTGCATCGTGTGGGCGCTCGCGTGTTTCCTGCTCTCGTTCTTGGTGTTGCTATCAACATCATCAACCGCGGGGATGGTGCTCAAGCTCGCGGGCGCAAAAACGGGCGCACTCGGGGTGAACACCCACGATCTCGATCGATTGCGCCCGAAGCATTGCCGGGCGTGCGGATATTCACGAGATGGGATCGAACTACTCGATCCGTGCCCGGAGTGTACGCGTGTGCCGCAGGTGATCTGAGTTAGTTGTTCTCGATCACGATCGGTTCCTTACCGAATGCTTTTCGCAACACATCCGCGAACGCGTCCACATCGTCCGATCGATTACGCAGATGATGGTTCCAGAACGCGTTGGTTGCATCCTGAACATATTGGACATGCACCGGGTTCGCGGGTCCTTGGTCCGGGCCCGGGATGATGCGTCCGGAGATGCCTCCGAAGTTGTGATACGCGTCCTCGATCCACATGAGGGTGTGGGTGTCATCGGGCGAACGATCGAACCCATCGCGGCGCCAGATCGCGGGTTCGCCGTTGCGTCCTTCGTCATTGTCGCCGGAGATCGTCAGCGCCGGGCCGACGAATGAATCCCATGAGGACTCGTTGAGCAATCCCCCTACACCCTGCGGCGAGATGAGCAGCACGCACCGGACCCGCGGATCACGAAAATCCTCGCGCCCGAGCGGGTCGGTCCCCGCGATGAGCTGGGCGGTGAACGCGCCGAAGGAGTGCCCGCCGACTCCGATCCGATCGCGATCGATCCGGCCTTGGATCGCAGGGACGCGAGACTCGATCGCATCGAGCTCGTCGATGATGAATGAGACATCGCGGGGTCGATTGGCCCAATACGAGAAGTCGAGCCCGCCAACGCCGCGCTCGCCTTCGCGCCGGCGCTTCAGAAACTCGCGGATGCGCTCTCGCCGGCTGGAGTCGGCTCCCTCGCCTGCCGACTCGACAAGCGAATCCGAATGCGTAGGGAGGATGACGATGTACCCGCTGGTTGCCCAGTGGTGGGCGAGCGGGTTGTAGAAGTTGCCCGTCCCGCCCGCGCCGTGCGAGAACACGATTGTCGGGGCGGGGCCGTCCTCGCTGAAGCGTTCCGGGTAGACGATACGGATGGAGAGGTCTTTGTCTCTGTCCGTGTCATGGAGTTCGATGGAATGCTCCACGACCCGGACCTGCTGGGTCTCGACCTGGTTGTTCTCGGGTGTGCTCGCCGGCTGGGATGCCGAGGAACCGAAGCTCACTGAGTAGATCAATGCGATTAAGAGATCGTGCATGGTGCACCTCCTTGCATCGGCATGGCTGGCCGATACCAGCCCAATGAGATTGACGCCCCGGGATTGCATCACGGGGCGTCAATCGTCTATGTACTGGATATAGGACGGGGTGTCTTGGACACTCTCGCTTATGAGAACGATACCTTCGGTGCTTCACGCACGGCTTCGTCCTGGATCTCGAAGTATTCCGCGGATTTGAAGTTGAACACACCCGCGATTATCACGCTCGGGAAGGTCTGGACCGCGTTGTTCATCTCGCGCACATTTCCGTTGTACAAACGGCGCGAGGACGCGATCCGGTTCTCGGTTTCCGCGAGCTCGCCCTGGAGGTTGATGAACTGGGTGTCGGCCTTGAGATCGGGGTAGCGCTCCACGACAACAGACAGCTGACGCATCGCGCCGATGAGCTGATTCTCGTCTTGCGCTTGTTGCCCCGGGGACCCGGTGCTCGCGACGGCGGTGTTGCGGGCCGCGATGACGGCTTCGAGTGTTTCCGACTCATGCGACGCGTACCCCTTCACCGTCTCGACGAGGTTGGGGATCAGGTCGTACCGGCGCTTGAGCTCGACATCGACCCCAGACCAGGAGTCCTTGAGGTGCTGACGCAAACCGACGAGCTTGTTGTAGATTCCGACCGCCCAGAGCACGAAGACGAGGCCGACGACTCCGACGATGATCAGCAAGACAATCCATGGGCTCATAGGGCCCTCCCTTCTGCGAGATCTTTGACCACAAAGTCTGGCCAGTGATCAAGAAACTGACGAGTCCAGTGTAACGAATGCCCGAACCGGTGTGATTTCCACACGGAGTACCCATCCGCGAGACAGATCCGGGCGTTCTCGATGTCGATCAGCCCGGGCTGGGTTTCGAGGAGGAACTCCATCATCCGTGGGTGGATGATGTCGTAGGCAAACTTTCTTGAGTCGCACTTCACGAAGTACTTGCGCGAGAACTCGGCGCTCTCAAAGTCGATGTCGTTCTTCCCGAACGCGGACGCGATCTTATCAAACAAGCCCTCACGCCGGATCAGCACATCGGGCATCGTGATGTACGGGAGTTCCATGATGAAGTACGAGAAGTGGTGCTTGACGATCCGCGTGCGGGTCCGGGTGCGTCCTTTGGAATCCGTCGTGGTGTACCGCTCGCGGGTCTTGTATGTGAAGTCGCCCATGTTCACACGGACGATCGCGTCGTCGTAGCTCATCTCGCCGTGGATCGTGTTGTACGCAGCCCGATCGAACCCACGCCGAAAGAGCTCGAAGTGGGCGTACTCCTCGTCGTGGTTGGTGTCCTTGCCTTCGCGGAAGGCCAGCCCAACCTCATGGGCATACTGGCGCATCTCTTCGATGCGTTGTTTTCGGGCTTTCTCGGCCTGGATCCCAGCGTAGATGATCCACGCGAGCAGCGCCATCCCGCCGACGACAATCAGAATGATGAGACCTGGATGCATGTGTGCTCATCCTTATTCGGGATCGGTTCGCATCAATTTCAGCAACACCATGACCTTACGATCGGCTGGATCGTAGAATATCTGACCCTTTTTCCTGCAGGAGGCCACATGCTCTGGCAGCCCTCTCTCCCCGATCATTACCTGAGTCTGAACGACGATCAGCTGAACGAGCAGATCGAAGCGCGGCGCGCCCAACTCGGCGAAGAACTCGTCATTCTCGGGCACCATTACCAGATGGACGAGGTTGTCCGCCATGCGGATTTCCTCGGCGACTCGCTCAAGCTCTCCCAGCTCGCGTCCTCCGTCGTCGAGGATCGCGCGAGACAGGGCGTCGGGGTGAAGCACATTATCTTCTGCGGCGTGCACTTCATGGCGGAAACCGCGGACATGCTCACGCCCGACTCCGTCCAGGTCATCCTCCCCGACATGTCCGCCGGCTGCTCGATGGCCGACATGGCGGACTACGACCAGACTGTCGAGGCGTGGGAGATCATCCACGACTCACTCAAGCGTCAGGGTTGGGAAGGGCGCATCATCCCCATCACCTATGTGAACTCGACCGCGGCCATCAAGGCCTTCGTCGGCGAGCATGGCGGCGCGTGCTGCACATCATCCAACGCGGGGCAGGTCTTCGAATGGGCGATGAACGGCGGTACCCAACCCAAGCAGCCCGGCGAGGACATCAAGATCCTCTTCCTCCCCGATCAGCACCTCGGACGCAACACGGCCGCGGCATACGGGATCGATACGGACAAGCACACCTGTGTGTATGACCCGCGACTCACGGCACAGGGCGAGCCGTTCGGCGGTGCGTCCGAAGAAGAGTTATACAACGCCGCAACTATTTTGTGGGCAGGGCATTGCAGCGTCCACAAGCTCTTCCGCCCCGAGCACTGCGCCGAGATCAAGAGCGCAAACGCTGCGCTCGCGCCGGATGAAGAGCCCACGCAGATCCTCGTGCACCCCGAGTGTTGCAAGGAGGTTGTGGACCTCGCGGACTACTCCGGTTCGACGGAGTACATCATCAACACCCTCCGCGACGCGCCCGAGGGCAGCAAGTGGGCGATCGGCACCGAGGTGCATCTTGTGAACCGCATGGCCAACGAGATGAAGGAGAAGGGCGTCGAGGTCCGGATGCTCTCGGATTGCCAGTGTCTTTGCACGACGATGTACCGGATCGATGAGCCGCACCTGCTCTGGGTGCTCGACGGGTTGTGCGGCATCGGCACGACGAAGGATGCGCCGATCGATCAAGCGGGTGGGCCGATCAAGGTCCGCAATGTCGTCAGCGTCCACCCCGACGCGACCAAGCTCGCGTTGCTCGCGCTCAACCGGATGCTCGAGCACACCGG
>DDGE01000007.1:25495-26087 GCA_002337545.1 Phycisphaerales bacterium UBA1910
CCGATGGATCATCTGGTCGGCGAGACCGGGCGCTGGATGATCTTCAGCGCCGGGCTTGTCATCGTCGTGGCGGCGTTCCTGCTCCCGATGCAGGAAGATCTGCGTCTCACCCGACTCGAGCGTGATCGGACACTGTATATGGAGCAGGCCGAGAACCAGCGCATCGAGCGCTATCGGGAGTTCCTCAACCAACTCGCAAGCCCCGACGAGCAGACGATCGAGTTGCTCGCGATGACCCAGCTGGGATTAATCCCCGCAGATCGTGCCGCGATTGTCATGCCTGGACAACGAGACGACACCCTGCTGCTTGATGCAATCGAGCCGAGAGTTGAGCCTTTTGAAGCGCAAGTGCGTCCACGAACGCGACTCGAGCGCTTGTTCTCGAACAAAGACGCGAAGCTCT
The DNA here is from genome assembly GCA_002337545.1 of Phycisphaerales bacterium UBA1910. Classification (GTDB taxonomy): domain Bacteria; phylum Planctomycetota; class Phycisphaerae; order Phycisphaerales; family UBA1924; genus UBA1924. The sequence goes on from DDGE01000007.1 coordinate 25,899, forward strand.
GGATTGTCGGNNAACCGGATGCTCGAGCACACCGGAGGCGGCGCGGTGAAGGCGTAGAACGGACTGAAACTCAGAATCGAACACTCTCCTCCCCCGCGCTTGCGGGGGAGGTGGATTCGGCGCAGCCGAAGACGAAGGGGGTCTTCGCAAACACCCGATGTTCGCAAAGACCCCCTCCGTCTCACTTCG
>DDGE01000007.1:26317-26450 GCA_002337545.1 Phycisphaerales bacterium UBA1910
ACTTCGTTCGACACCTCCCCCGCATGCGCGGGGGAGGAGAATGGGAAATCTCGTGTGTTTGATGGCACTTGGACGATACGAACCATGTGTCTCAGTGCGCCCCCACCAACCCGATGGATCATCTGGTCGGCGA
>DDGE01000007.1:26687-28008 GCA_002337545.1 Phycisphaerales bacterium UBA1910
GACGCGAAGCTCTGGATTGTCGGCGCGGGGTTGCTGGCGGTGCTCTACGGGTTGATGCCCGCGACCAAGCCGAGCTGAAACCCTCCCTACACTCGATCGTGCCTGAGAATCGTCGATATCCCGTGATCGTTGGCCCGACCGCCGGCGGCAAGACCGCGTTGGGGGTTGAGCTCGCCAAGCGATTGGTCCGTGATGATGGGCAGCCCGGGCAGGTGGTGACCGCGGACGCATATCAGATTTACACGGATCTGAATATCGGGACGGCCAAGCCGACGATCGCGGAACAGGGCGGGATCGAACATCACCTGATCAACATCGCCGCTCTTAAAGACCGGTTCACGGTCCACGACTGGCTGCATCGAGCTGAGCCGATTGTGGACCGATTGAATACAAACGGGTTTACCCCCGTCGTGGTCGGCGGGACCAACCTGTACATCAAGGCGTTTCTCGATGGTCTATTCGCGGCCCCCGAGCCGAGCGATGAGGTGAAGCAACGCGTTGAGGCAATGACGCAACCGCAGCGCCGAGCGATGCTCGAAGAGGTCGATCCGACGGCCCACGCCCGTATCGACGGCGCGGACATCCGACGGACCAAGCGGGCGCTGGAGGTTTACCTGCAGACGGGCACGCCCATCACCACGCTCCAGCAACAGTGGGATCAGGATAAGCCCACCCGCCCCGAAGCGGTTCTGGTGGGGCTCGATTGGTCGATCGATGCGATCAACGCGCGGATCAATAAACGCGTGAAGCTCATGATCGAGGATGGGCTGGTTGAGGAAGCGCGGGCGCTCTTCGACGCGGACGCCTTCGGCGAGCAATCCCGCGAAGCGATCGGATACAAGCAACTCATCGCGCACTTCGAGGGCCGATGCTCGCTCGATGAAGCGATCGAGCGGATCAAGATCGACACGCGCCGGTTCGCGAAGAACCAACGGACATGGTTGAAGCGATTGCGTGTGCGCCCCGGGACGATCTGGGTCAGCGCCGAGGAGCGTGATGCATCAGAGATCGCTGGCGAAGTTCTTGAGCGGATGGGTTAGTCGTCGAGTGAGATGGACTTAGGGCCTTCTTTGCCCGCGGTGCGTTCCATGTACCCATCGCCCCGCTTCTCGTACTTGGTAAACCCAAGCCGATCGAGGTTCTTGTTGGAGAGCATGGACTTCTCTTTCATGTCGGACCACTTGCCCGCGATGTTGGGCGCTGTGGGCACGCGATGGACCTTGCGTCCCTCGTGCTCTGTGAGTGCGTCCTCGGACATCTTCTGCACGATCTCGAAGGACTCGCCCGTGCCCTCACCCTTGTCGTCGAGGTATTCGTAGAT
>DDGE01000007.1:28234-30526 GCA_002337545.1 Phycisphaerales bacterium UBA1910
ATCACCCGAAAATCTGCCCGGATTCGGTGTCCTGCATCTTCCAACCCAGCGCCCGGCACATCTTTGAGAGCACGGGGTAGCCGAAATCCATGTTGTTCACGATGACCATCGCCTGGGTGATCTCGTCGTGCCCCTTCGCGTACTCGATCGTGAACCCGGGCCCGAAAAGGATCATTGTCCCGTGGCGCTTCACTTCCGACCCATCTGCGGCGGTGTTGTACTGGGCGAGTTTCTCGCATACATCCTTCTCGGATCCCAATGGGGCATTGCCCGCCGAGGGGTCCTCGGGGTCGCGGGGTTTGATCAGGACGAGCATGCGCTTCTTAGCCATCGCGTGAAGGATAGACCCCTCCGCCCCGATGGGCCGAGAACGCGATCAGTCCTCTTCGATCAGGCCCTCGGCCTCGTCTCGAGCGTCGATCAGGTCCGCGGCCTTATTCAGCAGCATCCCCAGCGGGACGGGCTTGAGCATGTAGGCGTCCACGCCCAGGGATTCGCCGTAGGCCTGGTGGCGTTTGCCCTCGTTGGCCGTGACCATGATCACGATCGGGGAGTTTTCCTTCCCTTTGATCTTTTCGAGCGCGAGGAATCCGGAGCGTTTGGGCAGCATCATGTCGAGGATGACGATATCCGGCGGGTCCTCGTTGCACACCCGCACCGCCTCGTCGCCGTCCATCGCGGTGAGGGTCAACGCCCCCTCGCTCTGGAACGCGGCATCGATTGAGTCGAGGATGTCCTTTTCATCGTCCACGATGAGGACGCGGACATCTTCGAGCATCCCGCCCTCTTCTTCCATCATCCCCTGATTCACGCCCGATTCGGTTGTCATGGTGTGCTCCCTGTTTCCATCATGTTAGCGCAGTTCCGCGACGCCCTGTTCTTTGAGCATGGCCCGATCGAGGTCTGACCGGTGGATAATCGCGTCGAGTTCGTCCTGGGTCATCCAGGGGAGTGCCTCGAGCTTGGCGCGGAGGTTGTTCGGGAACGGGCGGTCGAGCCGCTCGTGCCGAGGCCTGCTCTTCCAGATTCGGTGCATCCACAGGTACTGTTCCGGTGCGCGGCGAACAGATTGCTCAATCGCCCGGCGATAGCGTGCCGTGATGTAGAACAGCGGGTCGGGCTGGTTCTCCCAATCCTCAGGGTCGATCCGATCTTCGATCTGGATCTTGTATCTCATGGATGCCGGCTTGCCCGGTTCGGTGCACTGACGCTGGGCGCAGCCCACGATGATCCTTGCCCGATGCTGAATGGCCATCAGCCCGATGGACTTGTAACTCGACGCGAGCCGCCCGAGGAACGGGACATGAAGACCGCGCTGGCCCGCGTTCTGATCCGCGACGAAGGCGACGGATTCATTCTGTGCTAAGAGTCCGGGTAACCGGTGCATCGCGCCGAACTTATCCACGAGTTCGAGCCCGCGACGCGATCGGGTCTGGCGCAACCAACGATCCGCGGGACGCAGGTCGAGAGGGCGATAGACGGCGTGCATGCGGAACCCGAGCAGCGCCATCGTGTAGCCCAGCACCTCCCAGTTCCCGCAGTGCGCGGTGAGCATCAGCGATGGGCGTTCATCGAGCAGCGGGCGGACGACACCATCAAGCTCGCCGAGCTCGATGTAATCGCTCCACGCGTCTTCCGTGAGGTATCTCGGGAGCACCGCGAGTTCGACGGCGAGCATCGCGAGGTGTTCGTAGCTGCGCCGGACGAGATCGATACGCTGCTGCTCGTTGTATTCGGGCAGCGCGATGGCAAGGCGTTCGACGGCGCGCCCGACCCGTTTGCGATTGATCCCGAGATCGCCGTAGATGCCGCCGAGTTTACGCCCGATGCGGAGCATCGCTGGCAGTGGGATCGCGTTCACCCCGACGAGCCCGGTTCGGATTGCACCGTAGAGCGCGGGTTGAACAACGACCCGCTGAAACGGGGTCAGCGGGTCGCGCTTGTCATAGCGTGCAGCAATAGTTGCGTCGTTGCTCATCTCACGGTCTAATCACCCGATCAGTTCGGGAAATCACCGATGAGCGTCCGCAGACGATTCTGGTTGAGGACGGGCATCGAGGTGTCCTGAGCCCCGAAGAGCAGATCGTCGTAGCGTGCGATCTCCTGCTGGAGGCGGACATATTCCTGGATGACGGAGACGGGTGCGCCTGGTCCGGGTGCCGGGGGCAAGACGGGCTTCTCGCCGAGGACGACGAAGTCGGTATCGCCCGAGATCTCTTCGACGAGGATGCCGCCCCAACGCTCGATCAGCGCTTCAAGGGTGTCGCGTTCAAATCGTGATGCGACGCCGTC
>DDGE01000007.1:30696-34236 GCA_002337545.1 Phycisphaerales bacterium UBA1910
CCCCGGACGATCGGGTTGCCCTCGGAGGACTCGATGATGCGAGCACGCGAGTAGTTGGACTCGACCTTGATGATCTCGACGACGGCCTTGCCTTCGGGGTACTCACCTGTTTCGGGGTTTTCGCGGATGTCCGTAGGTTCGTCGTAGACGGCGAAGGTCATGCCGAGCACGGCCTTCTTATCACGACCGATGGAGATGATGATCTCGTTATCGATCGCGTTGACCTGATTGACCTTGGCATCGACGAGTGCTTCTTCAGGGATGCCGGTGTATGTCGCGACGCGCCCTTCGCCAAGCAGGCGGGCGATCTGGTCCTGAAGGACGAGGTTCTGCTGCTGCAGCTCATCGTTTGCGTTCTGCAGGGCGCTCTCGCGATCAGACGATGCGGAGCGGAAATCCTCAAGCTGACGGCTCAGGCGTGTCTCGACCGTGCCGTATCCGCTGGTGAGTCGCTCGAGCTCCATGCGGTAGCTTTCAACAAGACGCTGCATCTCAGCGGCTTCTGCGGTGAACTTGGATTCGATCTCCGCGACACGCGCGGCCTCGGCTTCAGCGGTCTGCTGGGCGGCGAGGCGTTCGGCATCCGCGGTCTGGAGCTGATCGTTGAGCGTGTCGATCTGGTTCTGAAGCTTATTAACGAGATTCAGCAGCGATCCTTCCTCGGACCCCTCGATCGAGCCGAGCCTGGTGCGGAGCTCGCTCATGCTCGTAGTGGCGTCGCCATCGATCGTCTTGATGAGTTCGTTCTGGTTCGACGCGAGGAAACCAACCACGGTCTTGCGTTCACGGGTGGCCTCGTCGCGGATCGCGCGGATCGCGGCGTGCTCTCGTTCCTGCGGGGACACGAAGACCTTGACATCTTCTTCCATCGACTGCTTCTCGGTGCGTGCGCTCTGCGCATTGCCGTAGAAGATCATCGTCGTCACAAAGAACGCGAGGCTCATCGCGCCCAAGATCGTGATTGTGACGGCGACGCCGACGCTTGCTCCGGTGCGGGCTGCCATAGAAAAATGCTCCAGTCTGATTCGTTCTTCTCGAACGCGGCGTGCGCCGCTTGACCCATGCGTACTCCCAGAGATTGGGAGGACGACCACCTTATCGTAGATTCTGCCGATCATCAAACGCGCGCCGCGCATGAACGACAAGCCCACCCGGGCCTCGGCCCGTACGATTCGCATCAACTGACCGAACGGTTCGCTCTGATGCGGCTTTCCATATCGGGTGAACTACCCGATCGGGCTCAGAGTATAGCGATTCACCCCTAAGTTGTGGACACATCTGCGAAATGCCCCTAACAATCAAAGCAACTCCCTAATTTCACAAACACAATCGAGACAGCTTGTTCTGGATCGGAGGCACCATGCGTTTTAATCTGCCAAGTCCGAAACTCCCCAAACATACACCTGCAATCCTTCTTGCACTGGGTGTGTCCGGGATCGCCACGAATAGCGCTCAAGCCCAGATGATTGATTATATTCTCGACACAGGTGTCGGGACATTCAACATCGGCCCCTCGACATTCGACGCCAATGTCACCTGGCTCAACGCCTTTGACACACAAGCGGGTGGCGAGCTCATCACCAAGGTCTCCGTTTCCTTCGGCGATATCGAAGACAACGACGGCAATGTTGGATCAGACGCCCTCGCGATCGCGATCCTCAACGACCCCAACAACGATTATGACCCCTCCGACGCCGTCCCACTCTCCATCACCAACGGGACATGGGTCGACACCGGCTTCGGTGAGTTCTTCACATACGACATCGAGCCCACCGTCGTCGAAGGCGTGTTCTTCGTCGCCGTCGCGATGGATGTCATCGAAGACGCCAACCCCGCCTCCGCGGACCCCAACGCGCCGACCGGCGGCTCGCAGAGCTGGTACTTCTACAACCCAGAGCAGAACTTCAGCGATCTGGGGAACTCCCCCTACATCCTTCATATGTCAGAGGGGCCGTTCCCCTCGGCGTTCATGATCCGCGCACACGGCGAAGAAAACGCCGGCTGCGCCGTGGACTACAACAACGACGGGACCCTCGATTTCTTCGATGTTTCCGCGTTCCTCGGGGCATTCAACTCGAATGACCCAATCGCGGACCTCGATGGGAACGGAGTGTTCGACTTCTTCGATGTGTCGAGCTTCCTTTCCCAGTTCACCGCCGGCTGCCCCTGAGCCAGATCACCCATCTCGTTTTCCGTCCCGGACGCGACTCCACACGCGCCCGGGCTTTCCAACAAACTCGTTCTCATTTGTAATCACCTACCTCGACTGGACTGTGCATTGACCGACAAACCGCGTTCGATCCGACCCGATGATCTTCAGATCATCGAGCAGATCCCTGGCATCATCGCTGTTGCCAGGGACGCTGATCTCCGACTCACCTGGTGTACCTGTAGTTTCTACCGCGTTCTCGATATCGCGTACGAAACGCAGGATCTGGCCGGGAGCACTCTGCAGGACATCCTCACCCCCACCGCCGCGGAAGAGCGAGAGCGCATGCTCCGCGAGGTTATTCAGTCCGGCAAGGTCCACTCCCACTATCAGTTCAGCGCCGACTCCCGGGTTCTCTGCACGATCTTCCCACTCGATCGTGAGGCGTTCGGACACGACGGCGTGCTGACCATCATGAAGGACTCGCCGATCAACGCTCGCCTGTGCGAGAGTTCGGATATCGAGGTTCTCTCAAGCCCGCACCTGGCGCAACTCAACGCGCTCTCATCGCGCGAGCTGGAGATCCTCCACCACATCGCCAAGGGCATGTCCACGAATGAAATCGCGGGAACCCTGAACCGATCGAGCAAAACCGTTGAGAAGCAGGTCAACTCGATCCATACCAAACTCAACACGCACTCACGAGCCGAGCTCGTGCGATACGCGACTGAACGCGGCATCCAGTCCTTCACGGATGAAGACTGGACCGCGATCGTCGAGGGCGCGAAGATCCTGCGTCGTGAGCGTCGAGCCGCGATCGCCGCCGGCTGATACGCGCTTGCGTTGTTGAGCAGGATCGGAGACAATATCGTGATGCACGCACAAGACCTGCTGCTGTCCACTGCGCAGCAATCACTGATTCATCCGATTCACCTCAATAAATACGATATCCTGCTTCGTCTGTGTATCGCCGCGCTCCTCGGCGGCCTGATGGGGTGGGAACGCGGGCGTGCCGACAAGCCGGTCGGGATCCGCACCATGCTGCTCATCAGCGCCGGCGCAGCCGCGTTCGCGCTCCTGGGCGAGCAGATCATCGACGCATCGAACCGAACCGACATCATCCGAGTCGACCCGACCCGCGTGCTCTCGTACATCATCTCGGGCGTGGGTTTTCTGGGCGCGGGCGCGATCCTGCACTCCAAACGCACGGTCAAAGGGATCACCACCGCCGCGAGCATCTGGGTCGCCGCCGCCGTCGGCGCCGCGGTGGGCGTCGGGCAATACATGATCGGGTTCCTGCTCTTCGCGATCGCATTCATGACGCTCTGGTCGCCATGGGTCAAAGACCTCGCGACCGGCAAGATCGATGAAGAACGCAACGGGCTCGCGAA
>DDGE01000007.1:34419-36028 GCA_002337545.1 Phycisphaerales bacterium UBA1910
GGCAACGGGAACGATGACGACTCTATTAAAGAAGGAAAAACCACGCACTCGTGAAGGTCAGACGCCGCGATCGGCGCTGCCCAACGCTTCGAGCTGATCGCCGTAGCGCTCGCGCAAGGGCTCAACNNTCGTGCACATCCTGACGATCCCTCCCGAGCTTGACGGCCTCCATCATGATGTTCTCGGTCGCCATGAACGGAAGCTCGGCCATCAGGTTCCGCTTGACCATCGCCTCGTTCACGATCAACCCCGACGCAACAGTGTGCATCAGGTCCAGCGCCCCATCAAGCGCAAGGAACGCCTCGGGCAATGACAATCGCCGGTTCGACGAATCATCGAGCGTGCGCTCGAGCCACTGCGTCGCGGCCGTGTCGTACGCATTGCCCACGAGGTTCATGACGAACCGCGTCAACCCACAGATCCGCTCGCACTTCATCGGGTTGCGCTTGTAAGGCATGGCCGACGACCCGATCTGCGACTTGCCGAACGGCTCGTCGATCTCCTTGCGGTTGGAGAGCAGGCGGATGTCTGTGGCGATCTTGTGGAGGACGGAGGCGACGGAAGCAAGATCCGCCAGAACCATCGAATCGAAGACTCGCGGATAGGTTTGGCCGGTCAATGCGTATGTCGTCTGCTGCATGTATACATCTAGAGGAGGAGTATTGCTTCTCGGAAGTGCGAGTTCACCTTCCGAGAGTTCCAGTACATCTTCAACGATGCCCTGAAGCTCTTTCGAGAAGAGATCATCGCTTCGCTGATCCATTTCTTCCTGTTTCTCTATCCAGTCTTGAAAAGATCCGCTGGACTCCATGCCGAACATCTTGCGAAGCCTGAATACCGCCTCGCCCTGAAACCGCTCTACGCGATCGTGGTCGCCTTGAAACAACTGAAGAAATGAAGCTTGTGTCCCCGTTGCACCTCTGAATCCTCGTAAAAGGAAGTCCATCCCGTTGTGTGGTGGACGCAGCCGCTGCATCGCATACCAGATGTCGTATGCATAACCTGCAAGCCGTCGGCCGACTGTCGTAGGCTGCGCCGCCTGATAATGCGTGAAACCGAGTGTCGGTATGTTGATTCGTTGCTCTGCCTCTTCGGAAAGTGCAACGATGGCACGAGCACACTTCGATTGAATCAGCCCGATCGACTGCCCCAAGCAAAGCAGATCCGCATTACACACCACATCCTGACTCGTACACCCGAGGTGAATGATCGGCCGCGCCTTCGGACACCGATCCCCCCACGCGTGCACATGCGCCATCACATCGTGACGCAGCTCGCGCTCGTACTTTGCCGCCGACTCCATGTCCTCGTCCGTGACCTCAAGCGTCGAGCGCATCTCGTCGAGCTGCTCGTCGGAGATGTCCAATCCGCACGCCTGCTGCGCTTCTGCGACGGCCAACCAGATCTTCCGCCAGGTCGTGAACTTATGACGCGGCGACCAGATCTTGCACATCTCGGGCGATGCGTTGCGAGCAGCGAGCGGGGAGGTGTAGGTGTCGTGGGGATTGGGCATGAAGGATAGTAAGAAAGGGACCAGCCACTAGCCACTGGCCACTAGGGGAAAGACAAGAACAACGCGAGCATCGCGAGCGATCCTCCCCTAGTCCCT
>DDGE01000007.1:36304-42184 GCA_002337545.1 Phycisphaerales bacterium UBA1910
CAATCGCTCGTCGCGACGGACGACTCGTGCCCCAGCTTGTGCCAGAGCTCTTCCGCAACATGAGGCGTCAACGGCGCGATCACCCGCACGAACCGGTCCATCTGGTCCTTCGTCAGCGACTTGGCAACATTGACAAACTCGAAGACCGCGGCGATCGCGGTGTTGAAGCTCAGCTTCTCGATGTCGTCGCCGACCTTGGCAATGGTCCGGTGCTGCTGCTTCTCAACCGCGTCATCGGCGCTGTCCGCGAAGACCAGCTCGCCCGAGTCTTCATCCACGCACAAGCGCCAGATCTTCTGGAGCAGGCGGTAGAGCCCCACGATGTCGTTGGTGTTCCAGGGCTTGCTGGCCTCCAGCGGGCCCATGTACATCTCGTACAGGCGGAAGGTGTCCGCGCCGTAGTCCTCGATGACATCATCGGGGTTCACGACATTCTTGAGCGACTTGGACATCTTCGCGATGATCTTCTCGACCGGAGCGCCGGTGTCCGTCTCGATGAATGACGGGTTTTCTTCTGTCCCACGGTTCTCAACCTCATCGATGGGCACGAGCGACTTGTCGCCGCGCTGATACGCCATCGAGGTGATCAATCCCTGGTGGAAGAGCTTGCGGAAGGGCTCGGGCGAGCGCACGAACCCAAGATCGTGCAGGGCCATATGCCAGAATCGCGCGTACAGCAGGTGCAGCACCGCGTGCTCCGCGCCGCCGATGTACAGATCGACGCCGTCTTCGCCCATCCAATACGCCTCGGCGTCCTCGCCGATGAGCTGCTCGTCGTTCCTGTTGTCGCAGTAGCGCAGGTAGTACCAGCACGACCCCGCCCACCCGGGCATGGTGTTGGTCTCGCGACGGACGATCGCTTCGCGATGCAGAGAGTGCACCCCCGCTTCACCCGCGGTCGTCTCCACCCAGTCTGTCGCCTTGGCGAGCAGTGGCTGGGGCTCGTCGCTTTCCACGGGCTGATAGTCCGCCAGCGGCGGCAGCAGCACGGGCAGCGACTCCTCACTCACCGCGTGGTGATGCCCGCGCTCATCGAACACGATCGGGAACGGCTCGCCCCAGTAGCGCTGGCGCGAGAACAGCCAGTCGCGGAGCTTGTAGTTCACCTTGCGGGCGCCGATTTTCTTCTCGGTCATCCATTCGATGATCTTGGCCTTCGCGTCCGCGATGTGCAGCCCGTTGAGCATGTCCGAGTTGATCGCCGGCCCGTCGCCCGTGTACGCCTCGCCGTCGAACCCTTCTGGCGGCTGCACCGTGCGGATGATCGGAAGATCGAACTGGGTCGCAAAGTCCCAGTCGCGCTGATCCTGCCCAGGCACGGCCATGATTGCCCCGGTGCCATAGCCCATCATCACATAATCCGCCGTCCAGACGGGTATCTCCTCGCCCGTAACGGGGTTGGTGACGCTGATACCGATAGCGACACCGGTCTTCTCTTTGTTCTCCTGTCGCTCCACATCCGAGCGATTCCGAGACCACTCGACATAGTTCTCCAGACGCTTGATGTCCACGCCCTCGGGCTCGGCCTCCAGAGCCACCTCAACGAGAGGGTGCTCCGGAGCCACGACCATGTAGGTCGCGCCATAGATGGTGTCGGGACGCGTCGTAAAAATGCGGAGCTTCTCACCCAGATCCAGCCCGCCGGGGAAGATGATCGGGAAATCGACCTCCGCGCCAACTGAGCGACCGATCCACTCGGCCTGCTGCGTCTTGGTCGAGCTGGGCCAATCCAGGCCATTCAGTCCATCCAGCAGACGATCCGCGTAGGCCGTGATGCGGAACATCCACTGTCGCAAAGGTTTACGAAAAACCGGGAACCCGCCCCGCTCGCTTCGCCCATCGATGACTTCCTCATTGGCCAGAGCCGTGCCCAGCTTGGGGCACCAGTTGACCGTCTGCTGGCTCAGGTATGCCAGGCGGTACGAATCGACGACCGCCTTCTTCGTCTCGGTGTCCAGCGTCTCCCAGTTGCCGGCATCGGTCCCGTCGGGCAGATCGCCGGCGCCGGTGTACTCGGCCGCGTCCGGGTTCAGCTTCACCTTCCGCTTGCCCGACGCGAACTCCTCGATCAGCTCGTTGATCGGGCGGGCTTTGCCCTTCCCCCCGTCGGCCTCGGTATCGAACCAGGCGTGGTAGATCTTCACAAAGATCCACTGCGTCCACTTGTAGTACTCCGGGTCGATCGTCCCGAACTCGCGTGACCAGTCATAGCAGAAGCCGAATCGCTGCAGCTGACGCCTGAAGTTATCGATCGCCTTCTTGGTCGTGATTTCGGGATGCACGCCGGTCTGGATCGCGTACTGCTCGGCCGGAAGCCCGAACGCGTCCCACCCCATCGGGTGCAGGACGTTGTAGCCCCGCATCCTTTTATAGCGGCAGATGATGTCCGTCGCGGTGTACCCCTCGGGGTGACCCACATGCAAGCCCGCGCCGGAGGGGTACGGGAACATGTCCAAGGCATAGTACTTGGGTTTCGACGCATCGAACCCGTCCTCGCCCGGGTTGGGCTGGCAATAGGTTCCCTGCTCGCCCCACCAACGCTGCCAACGCGTCTCAAGCTCACCCGCCATCTGGGCGTTGTAGCGGTGTTTGGGCTGACGATCGCTGGATTGGGCTTTGGTTTGGGTCATGACCGATGAGTGTAGGGAGTTGGATGGTGGGTCGTGTTCCGGGCGAGACTGGATAACCCCCTGTTTTTGGTCGTTCTCCATTCCGAACATGGACCCTGCGGGGATCGAGTAGAGGGTACACGATTGACGAACATACTGCTTTTATCACGCAATCAGGTGTATGGGACGACGGATGGACAGCTGATCATGCCGTTCTCCATATTCCGCGATCAACTCCTCGGTCGCGATATCCGCGTCACCAATGTTCCTACCCAATCCCCGGAAGATCGTACCAACGCGATCCGATCCGCGTTCGAATCGACATCGCCGCCGGATATCGTGATCACGATCCCCCATTGGTCTGAACCCGCCGACGAGCTCAGCTCATGGTTTGAACGCACCCGCCAGGAGACCAGCCCGGCGAAGCACATGCTGCTCGATTTCTATGACCAGACAAGCTCGCCACACTTCGGGGTCCTCCCGTACATCGACCTATACATCAAAAGCAAAGCCCTCCGCGATCGCTCGCTCTACCAACAGGATTATCAGGGCGGGTTCATCTATGCCGACTTCGTTGCACAACAGTGGGGTTTCGATCTCGAAGATTGGCACTTCGGGTCCAAGCCCGACCCGAATCAAGCGCACAAGATCATCGCGGGATGGAACTTCGGATTGACCGCCCGATACCACAAGATGATCCGCGCATCCAAGCGTTTCCCGATCCCGTGGAAGCATCGCCCGATCGGGCTGCACTTCCGCGTCGGCACCATCAACCGGACAGACAAAGACATGGAGTGGTATCAGTACTCGCGGAAGAAGGCCGCGGAGTTCGCAGACCCTTTGCGTGAGTCGATCAAGTTCAGCGGCAACGAGCGTGTGAGCCCCAAACGCTACTACGCGGAGCTCTACATGAGCAGGTTCGTCTACTCCCCGTTCGGATGGGGCGAGGTCTGCTACCGCGATTTCGAAGCCGTCGCTGCGGGCGCAACACTCATCAAACCCGACATGTCCCATGTCGAGACATTCCCCAACATCTACCGCGCCGACGAGACATACCTCCCCGTTGCGTGGGACATGCACGACCTCGTCGAACGATCACGCGAGCTCTTCGACGACCCCGATCGAGCGATCGCGATGCGCAAAGCCGCCCGCGACACCCTTGATCAGGCGTTCAGAGGCACAGGATTCGTTGAAATCATCGAGGAATGCATCCGACGCGTCATGAGCTGACACACCAAGCACCACGACCGAACTCACTCATTGCCCGAACGCTTCCAGAGCACATCGTGACAGCGATCGTCCGCCAGCCCCTCCGGCCCAGCGATCGGCGTTAACTCCAGCATGTGACGGAAACCATGTCGGCGGGTCCCGATGCGGAAAGGCGCATACCCCATACTGCTCATAATCGCATACACCTCCGCGGAACTCGTATGCGCACGCTGGAGATGATGCTCGTCCATCTCCATGATCACCGGGCAACCCCATCGTCGCAGTGTCTGTTCCATCCCCCGTACCGCGCGGAGCTCGAAGCCCTCGACATCGATCTTCACCATCTTCGGTGTGGGTTCTTCATCATCGAAGAACACATCGTCCCCTCGACAAACCTCCGCGGAGGTTGTGGACACCACGCTCTCCGGATCGACATCCGCGAAGGTCCCGATCCCCGTATACGAATGGTTCTGTTTGAGCTCGAGCGTGTCCGCCTGATCGGACAACCCGAACGGGTATACGCGGATGTTTTCGATCGCGTTCATTTCGATCATCCGACCCAATCGCTCCCTGCATCGCGGGTTGGGTTCGAAGCATTGCACCGTACCCGATGCCCCTACAAGGTGGGATGCATGCAGCGCCACCATCCCGACATTCGCACCGATATCGACAAACCGATCTCCCGGCTCGAGCATCTCGTCCAACAGACGGAGCACATGCAGCTCGTAAAACCGACCCAGGAAATAGGTAATCCGACACGACCAATCGGTCAGATCCAGTTCCATCAGGTACCCGTGCTCTTTGCCTCGGATGACCTTGACCGGTGCATCGGCCCATTGGTGATCGTGCTCGTACCCCGTGCGCCCGATCATGTGCAGCACGCGACCCCACCCGGGCAACTCTCTCCGAGTAATCGGTAAGATGATGGCCTTCCACTCGTTCCGCATCCCATGCCCCTCCGGAGCATAAGGTACTGCATGTGCGGCCGATTCACGCAATATATTGACCCATACACCCTCGATCGCCTCTTCGAACTCTTCCTTGGGGTCCCATATCCGCACGAGGACCTCATCGAATCACTCGCGGCCTGCTATCCAAACTCCTATAACATCGCGCCTACTCAATCCGGCGCCATCATCCACGCGGACCACGACGCGAACACCCTCCGCGCGGACCGGGCGCACTTCGGGCTCATCCCCAAGTGGGCGAAGGAGCGCTCGATCAGCGCGAAGATGATCAACGCCCGATCGGAGACCATCTGGGAAAAACCCGCTTATCGCGGGCTCATCAGCTCTCGACGAGCCATCCTCCCCATCAACGGGTTCTACGAATGGCAGGCCATCCCCACCCAGAAGACCAAACAACCCTGGTACATCCAGCGGGCCGACGAGCATCCCATGCTCCTGGCGTGTGTCTGGGACACCTGGCTCGACCCGGAGCATGACGGTTCGCCCGTGGACTCCTTCTCCATCATCACCACGGACGCGAATACCCAGCTCTCGGACAAGCACCACCGGATGCCGGTGATCCTTGAGCCCGAGGCCCTGGGCCCCTGGTTCGATCGAGAAACCCCGCCGCGTGAGGTCTCGGATCTGCTCGCACCCGCAGCGGAGGGCGTTCTGGGGATGCATCGGATCAGCGGCCGTGTGAATGCTCCGAGCAACAACGACTCGGCCCTCATCGAGCCCGATTCAGACGCCGGCCCCGCCACGCTCTGGGGGTGAGCGGCTACCATAGACTCCACCCCCGACACAGCGGTGCCGGGATTGAGCAAGAACTTTCTCACCCGATTTTCGCAGGAATACCCAATGCCCAACCTCACGATCGACGTTGCCAAAACACTCGAAGACGACGCGCTGCTGAGCTTTGACTCGCCCGCCATCTCCAAGGACCGCCTGCACCTGCCCGGCGGCGACTTCGTCGACCGCATCGTCGCCATGAGCGACCGCAACCAGGGCGTGATGAACAACTTCAACCGCATCATCAACACAGGACGCCTCGCGGGCACCGGCTACACCTCGATCCTCCCCGTCGATCAGGGCATCGAGCACTCCGCCGGCGC
>DDGE01000007.1:42386-48212 GCA_002337545.1 Phycisphaerales bacterium UBA1910
GGCGCGACCGCACGCAAGTACGCCCACAAGATCCCCTACCTCGTCAAGTTCAACCACAACGAGCTGATGACCTACCCCAACACCTTCAACCAGATCCCCTTCGGCACCATCAAGCAGTGCTGGGAGATGGGCGCGGCCGCGGTCGGCGCGACGATCTACTTCGGCTCCGAGGAGTCCAACCAGCAGATCCAGTATGTCGCCGACATGTTCGCCGAGGCCCACGAGTACGGCATGGTCACCGTCCTCTGGTGCTACATCCGAAACAACGCGTTCAAGGTCGACGGCGTGGACTACCACAGCTCGTCCGACCTCACCAGCCAGGCCAACCACCTCGGCGTCACCATCCAGGCCGACATCATCAAGCAGAAGCTGCCCACCAATAACGGCGGCTACTCCGCGCTCAACACCGGCGACTCGTCCTACGGCAAGTTCAACACCGGCATCTACACCGACCTGAACTCCAGCGACGAGAAGGGACAGGGCGGTCACCCGATTGACCTGTGCCGCTACCAGATCGCCAACTGCTACATGGGCCGCTCGCCGCTGATCAACTCGGGCGGCGCATCGTCAGGCGCGAGCGACCTCAAGGAAGCCGTCACCACGGCCGTCATCAACAAACGCGCCGGCGGCATGGGCCTGATCTCGGGCCGCAAGGCCTTCCAGCGCCCGATGGGCGAGGGTGCCGCGCTGCTCAACGCGATTCAGGATGTGTATCTGGACGACAGTGTGACGATCGCCTAATCGGCAAATCCAACTGAGACCATCAAGGCCCCGTCGATTCCGGCGGGGCTTTTTCTTGCGCCCGCTCGGCCTCCCACTGTTCCTGAGATTTGACGGCGTCGCTGTACAGCACATCCACCTCACCATCCCACGCAGTCTCGGCTTCGGCGATCCGCAGCGCCTGCTCCGGACTGCCCCGGATTACCACCCGCAGCGTCCCCTTGTCGCGCGCCTCGTTCGACCTGATGCCGAAAGCATTGTACTGATCCATGGTTGTGCCCTGCATAGTCGAACTCCGCGTAACCCATTCACCATCCATCGCCATCCACCAGTGCTTCGACCTGCCGAGCGGTTCCTCGCCATCGAAGACCTCCGCCTCGATCGCGAAGGCGATGCGATCGAACTCGGGGCTGAGCCAGTCATCAAGAAACCCCGGATCATCCAGCGTTCTCGCGACGCCAGGAGCCACCAGCGCGACCATCGCATCCCGGATCTGCGCATTGTCGACTGTATCCAGCACCTTGTCGATACCCGGAGCGACGGTCCAACTGATCGTGAACCGTTCAGTCTTGGCCGGCTCGGACTCGGGTGTTCGATTCCGAACCCGCTCCCTGAATACACTCAGCTCCAACTCCGCCTCGATCCGATCGCCCGCCTCACCGATGGGTTCGATATCAAAGTGAGACCTGAACCCGTAAACCACGATGTCCTCGTGCCCCTCGATCCGCAGGATTGCTTGTTCGTTCAGATCACCCTCCACAGGCCAGCGAGGACGCTCGAAACCCGAATAGATCGTGACCCTTGCCCCCGCCGGCCAGACCGACCGTGTACTCGGGTTCCACGGTGGCAGGGTATGCGAAAGCTTCTCGAACACCTCATTGAGCGCTTCATCGGCGGGCGTGCCATCCGGATACTGCCACCCACCGCCCGGTGCTTTGAATCGGAATGCCTGACCGCCGATCCAGTCGCCGCTTGTTTGTATCCAGCGAGGAGAACCGGGCGGGGCGTAAAAGTTGCCCTCTGTCATCCGGCGGAGCACCGACAGGACCTCCTCATTGGTCATGGTGCGCCCCGTCTTCAGGCCGCCATGATCAGGATGCATCGTCGCAATAAGCCTGTCGATCAAGACCCCGCCCGGGTTGGCGTCGAGCTTTGTTGTATCAGTCCCATGCACCGGGACCAGCTCCGCGAGCATCCACGACGGCATCCGCTGGTAGTACGATCCGAGCGGAACAAACATGAATGCGGGCAGCGCGACCAGTGCCACCACCCCGACCGCCACCATCCGCTTGTGCCTCCGAACCCGGCGCAGCGACCGCTCCCGCTCGTGCACCCGCCCGCACTGCGTGCACTTCACCGGCACTTCGCCCGCATCGCTCAGGTCATACCGACACTTGCGGCACCGCCGCGCTGGCCGCCCGCGGAACCCCGGGCGATCCCAGAACAGGCCAGCACCGATCAGCACAAGCGATAGAACAAACAGCACTCCACTTGAAATCATCCAAATCATGATGCCAGTATAACGAGTGTCGTCTGACAACAAAGCATACAAGTATGCTCGGCGATGACACACGGCTCACAATACAACTCCGCCTCTCACAAGCACAACTTGGCAAACGGCCCCAAACCATGACGCGATCGGATCGTGACGGTCAAATGCAGTGCTTCCTTGTACCTGCGGATAAACACGCTCAGTTTCCAAGGTAGCTCATCGCGTGCTCAGGCGCAATTCCGTTCACAATGAACTGCGTCATCTCTTCGGGTGTCCAGTTGGGGATCTCGAACTCGAGCTCACCCGAGTAGTACACATTCGCGTCGACGCCGCCAAGGTTGTAGAACCGACCGGCCCGCAACGGCTTGACGCGAACGACATAGTGCCCCTCCGCGTCGGGATGAATCGGGAGCATGTACCCCGTGTACTTCACCTCGCCCGGCGTCGGGACCGGCTGAATGCCCCTCGCCTCGATGCGCTTGCGTGGGATCACCGACCAGGTGTGCTTCTCGCTCGAGAGCACGGGCAGGGCACGACTCGGCACGCGCCCGTTTGTATCCGAACTGTCGAGCTTGAAGTACACATCCAGCTCGCCACCGAATACGAAAGACTTTGCCGAGAACTGGTGGCGAAGGGACATCGCCTTGAACTCAATCACAGGAACCCATTTCTCCTGCTGGCGGCTGTGCACCAGTTTGAGCTTGGCGTTGAGGCGCGACTCGATGTCCTCTCTTGACTCAACCGACTCATCGAGCTGCACACTCAGTTCTGTATTGATGTTCACCTTCGAACGAACCGATGTGTACCCAACCCGTTCCCAATGCTCATTCCCAAACCGCCCGCTCGATTCCTCATAGATCTCGATCGGCGTCGTGATCTGTGTCTCGCTCGCGATGTTCCACGCGCCCCCCAGCGGGATCGTATCGAAATGAATCAGGTGCCCGTCGCGATCGACCAAAAATGTCGAATCCCATTGAAAAGCCTCGATCTCCGAAATCGGCCCTTCGGGCGATCCGCCCCTTCGCGGCGGGTCCACTCTCGATCTGATTGTGGCCCCCATCGTGGGGTACCCCTTCATGAACGCGTCGCCGTTTCCGATCGAAAGCCGATACGAACGATCCTTCAATCGCCGCACCCGCATCGTGCCGTACATGATCTGGTCACCCGCGATCGTGTCCGGATGGTCTATCTCGATGTAGATCTGTTTGTTGAACCACGCTTCTTCCTCGCTCGACATCCCGTTATTGCGAGCGATCGTCGAGAGAACAGACTTGAACGCATTCCCTTTCGCGGTGGATGAATCCGTAATGACCCCGATCGGCTCTCGCTTTGCGAGCATCATCACAAGGCGACAATCGAGCCATCCGAACGAGCCTGCACGCTTTGACTGTCCCGCCCCGTGTTCCTTGCTCAGCTGATCGAGGATCGACTCCTGAAACTTCGTCGTCGTGTACTTGGGGTCATAGAACGACATCGAAGAACCCGGCTCTTCAGAAAGGAACGGCATCGTGAGGATGAGCCCCGCATCCGGGATCGCGTACGACCATCCACCTGATTGAATCTTCGGCGTTGCCTGTGCCGCGTAGGCCAACAGGAGCAGCACCACCGCGAGCGCGAGCTGCCGAGGGTGTCGACGGGTGCGAGACATGCTCAGAAGCGAGACATGCGCCCGCCCGCACTCGGGGCAGGTGACCGGATGATCACGCCCCACCGCTTCGAGCCCCTCCGCCTTGCTCAAGTCGTACCAGCACTTGCGGCACCGCAGCTTCGACCGCCCGCGTCGACCGGGGCGATCCCAAAGCAACGCACGCAACGCCGCGATTCCTGCGAAACCAAGAAACACCCAATAGAGAACTGTCCAGATCATCAACAGAATGTACCGATTACATCAGGGGCATGATCGCGCAATTCTAATATTTATCCTTGCCCTGGCTGACCCCCTGCTTTGTGAGCCGCCCAGAGCTTGAGCACCTCCTGCTCGCGCTCGGCAGGAAGCCCGCCTCGGATTCGAGCTCGCCACTGCGCCGCGAACTCAGCCCCGCGCTCTGCCTCAAGCTCATTGCCACGCTCGATAAAGTAGCTCAGCGCACTCCACGCGGTGTCGTCGATGTGTCGCGTCTTGAGGCCCGCCTTGATCGACTTGGCCGTGCTCAGTTGCCCCTGCCCCTCGTACCCCGCAACCGAGTTGGGCACCCACGCGGGCATGTGCTGCCAGGCGTTCACACCGTTCTCGCTCAGGAAATCCGCATCGACCCACTCAATCTCCGTCTTCACATCGAGCTTCTTCTCTGCAACACGCACCGCGCTCTGCACCATATCCCTGCTCGTCCGCTCGCCAGCTGGAGATATGCCGTTGTAAATCCCCATGTGACGCTGCTCGATGCAGTGGATCATGAAATCACCAAGGTCGCGCACATCGATGTACTGCACAAAGTCGTCGCCGCTGCCCGGCCCGATCATCGTCCCACCCTCACTGGCACGGACTGGCCAGTAGGTGTACCGTCCGGTCGTGTCGCGCTCGCCCACGATCAGGCCCGGACGAATCACGCATACCTTGCCCGGGAAGAGATCCTCGGCCGCGCGTTCGACGCGCGCCTTCATCGCGCCGTACACCTCCGGCGTCACCTCGCGGTGTGAAGTAACCTGCGCTGCCCGTTCGTCGCTGATCTCTGCCAGCGGGGCCGTTTCATCCATGCCCGGCGTTTCCCGGCCCGCGTACACGCTCGTCGTCGAGATTACCACATACTGACCCATCGCGGGCAGCAGGATCTTCATCGAGTCCGTCACCGTCTCGGGCACATAGGTAAAGGTATCGATCACCGCATCAAACTTCCGACCGTCCGCAACCAGCTTCTCCAGCCCGCTCAGATCCGTGTAGCGATCGCCCTGGATGTGCTCCAGATCCGGGAACAAGTCGGGCGCGGTCTGGCCTCGATTGAACAGCGTGACCTCGTGCCCGTTGGCAATCGCCCGACGAACCGTCGGCGGGCCCGCGAAACCTGTCCCGCCCAGGAACAGGATCCTCATTGGCTTCCGCGATCGCGGCAACATAACCGCCCCCATGGCGCTGCTCGCCATCGCTGCCGTGATCCCGATCGCGCCCGCCTGTCCCAAGAACGCCCGTCGTGTGCTCGTCATGTCGTACTCCCAGTTGGCCCCAGCGCCCCGCCGGGGATTGTTGATGTCGGATTCAGTTCGATCTCGTTTGATTCATCCATGCCCGATGCACGCCGATGCTGTGCCCGCGCCAGCGCAAACGCCAGCCCGCCCCACAGCACCGCCAAAGGCGCGGCGACCATCGCCATGCCCACCAACCCCAGCCCCACACCCGCGATTGCCCGCTCCACGCCCGTGCCCGCGACATCGCCGCCGCGGTACAGAAACACATCCACGATCGGCTTGGCCTTGTACTTCTCGCCCATCGGCACCACGGAGAACAGCGTCTCGCGTGCAGGGCGGATCACCGCGTACCGGGTTGCGCGATGCAAAGCATTAAAAGTCGCAAACACCGCGAACACCTGCCACCCCTGCACGCCCTCGATCCGGCTCACCCATGCGAGCAACGCGAATCCAGCCAGCGTCACGATCGGCAGCAACGCCAGCGCCACCCCGAT
>DDGE01000007.1:48488-52255 GCA_002337545.1 Phycisphaerales bacterium UBA1910
TCCACGACGAGCTTGGCCTGCGTGAAGTAGATCATCGTGTTGCTGATTGCCAGCAGCATGATGTAGAGCCCGATGCCCAGCAGGTATGGCGAGCGCACCATCGCCATCATCCCGTCCACCCACTGCCCACCGACCGGCACACGCATCGCCGGGTTCACCTGTGCCTGCACCGGCGTCTCCGAGCGACGATCGATCAGACGCACACACTGCACGGCACACTCAAACGCAACAATCGCGATCGATATCTGCACCCACGCCGGAATCTGCTCCGCGAGCCACCACACAAAGTTCGATCCAAGGATCGCGCCCAGCGTGCCCCCGATCCCGATCGTGGCGTACAACCGTTTGCCCTGATCGAGTTGCCAGACATCGGCCATGAACGCCCAGAAGACGCTCGTGATGAACAGGTTCACCACGCTCAGCCACACATAGAACACATACCCGCTGTACACGAGCTGATCGCCATCGAGCGTCTGCCGCGCGATGATAAACCCGAGCAGGCAGACCATCACCGCGCGATACGCGAGCGAGATGAACCGCTTGCGATCCATCCGCGACACGACCCCGCCGAACGCGAGGGTGACAATCAACGACACGCCGCAGGTGATGAGGAACAACCAGCGCAGATCGTTCATCGAGCGCTGCACCCCCATCGCCTCGCGGATCGGGCGGAGCAGGAAGTACCCAAACAGCAGAAAGAAGAAGCACCCACCGCTCAGCAACACCCGCGTCCATTCGCCGGGCTCCACCGGGATGACACGAGCAACCAGCCCGCTCCGGGATGTCGATTCCGTTTCCTGCACGGGCGAGGTCTACCCAACCCGCCGGACTTGGGTTGCGGGTGCGAGCGAGTACTGTTCAATTTTTGTGGATTTCTGAATAGATCAGAGGACTAGTCGCGACTGGGGAATGCGTGGGTCGGTGCGATCCCATTGACGATGTACTGCTCAAACTCATATCGAGTCCATTTCGGAAGATCGAACTCGAGAGTGCCGTCATAGACAACATCGCCCCACAACCCACCAAACCTGAGCTGATTGGAGAGATTCGCCTCGAAGACCACAACCATCTTTGAACTCGTATCGATTCTGCGGCCAACAACATAGGTGTTCGGGCTCAACTGTCCGGTCCGCCCGATACTCATCGCGTTACTCGCTATCAGATCAGGCCATATGCGTTGATGAACTTCAACCCGGAAAGGCGATCCATTCTCATCTGTTATCTCGATGTATTCTTCATTACTAGAGGGTGTTCTCGCCGCCCAACCCCACCAGACATGATTTCCTCGCATGTATTCATTGCGCGGGTACTCGTCACCGTTCGTCGGCACCTCAAGCACCCGAACATATCCACCGAACACCAACGCCTCACCGTTCCACACTTCTGTTGTCGTTGGTTCAAGCTGGATGACGGGCACCCAGGCCTGCTCTCTGGTGTTGTACTCAACACACAAGCGGGCATCAAATGATCGCTCTATCCAATCTTTGAGCTCCTGCGAGCTATCCCTTACGATTGATCGCGAGGTATCTATCGGATACGCCGCGAACACACGCTCGTGATGCACAACAACCGGATCCGCATCACGGTCGATATGCCCCTGATCATTCCGAGCATACCGACCAAAATGGAACACAACGGAAACGCCATACACACCGTTTGCATCAGCGTACCCGTTTCCGAGCGGATAGAACTCTGAATCAAACATGCCGTATCCCGAATCATCCTGTGGGTTCCAGAGTCCGGCCCATCGATTCGATTCGATGATCGCTTGATCACGCTCCTGAGGAGTCGCACCCGATACTCCCCCTAGACCATTACCGGTGGAAAAACCTGATCGGTTGGGCTTTGCTTGCACCGAGTAGGTCGTACTGAAATCTCCGAAGCGAACGATCTCTATATCACGGACGAGAGTGCTCATTCGAACCCGCCCGTAGACCGGCTCATCGATACCGAAGCCACGACCAAACGAGATGTCGATCTCGTTCTGCGATCGCGCCCATTCTTCCTCAAACGCATACGCACGATCGGCCTTCACCAACGAGGAAATCAGGCACTGATACGCCGTTCCCTTCGCAGTGGTTCCATCGCAGAGATTCGATTCAGATTCCAAACGAGCAAGCAAAAACGCAAGTCGTGCAGAGACCCAACCAAACTCACTCTGAACTTTCTGCGGGCTGAAGGGCCTAGATCGCCACTCACGCTCAATCTCATCGAGGATCATCTTCTCGAATGCGGAGACTTTAATCGTTGTGACAGAATATGGCATCAATGTCCTCATCCCGCTCCCGGGTTCCTCTGAAACGAACGGCAACGAAGCAACCAGCACCACCCGAGGTACCGCCGCCCCCCACCCACTCTTCTGCACCTTCGGCGTCACACTCGCCCCATACGCCAGCATCCACACCACAACCGCCGCCAAGATCCACCGCTTCCCCCGCCGCGTCTTGCGCATCGAGCGCTTCGTCTTGTGCGCCCTCCCGCACTCCGGGCACACCACCGGGTCGCGCGAAACATCACCATCCACGCCCGTCAGGTCATACCAGCACTTACGGCAGCGCCTCTTCGGTCTTCCCCGAAACCCCGCGCGATCCCACAACAGCCCACGACCCAACACCACGAGCGCAATGACCAACAACACCCAATAAACCACTTCCCACATCATCACCCCACTATACCGAACCAGCCACCGGCCAGTTCCCTACGCGTATGCTTCCCTATGCCATCGCCGCACACCAACCCGCCCCGACCCGCGATCTTCCTCGATCGCGACGACACCATCAACCGCAACGCGGATCTCCCCGACGCCGCGTGGGAGGGTGTCCGCTGGGGCGACCTGCTCAAGCCCGAGTATGCCCTCCTTGTCCCCGGCGCACGCGAGGCGCTCATCGCACTCAAGGACGCCGGGTATGCGCTGGTCGTCATCACCAACCAGGGCGGCGTCGCGCGAGCCGGGGGCACCATGCGCGATGTTGACGCATGCAACGATCGCATGCGTATGCACCTGCGCCAAGCCGAACACGACGACGAACGCGTGCTCTTCGACGACCCGCTCATCGAATGCTGGTACGCATGCCCCTTCCACCCCGAGAC
The DNA here is from genome assembly GCA_002337545.1 of Phycisphaerales bacterium UBA1910. Lineage (GTDB taxonomy): Bacteria > Planctomycetota > Phycisphaerae > Phycisphaerales > UBA1924 > UBA1924. Next base: position 51,579 of record DDGE01000007.1, read on the forward strand.
CGGTGTGGTCACACACCTCAATGTTGAGCACGAGTGGCGCAAGCCGCACTGCGGCATGATCACCAGCGCGTGCGAAGAACTCAACATCGACCCCGCACGATCCTGGATGGTCGGCGACAAGCAGCGCGACCTCGACGCCGCCATCGCCGCGGGCGTCCCCGAATCACAAACCATCCGCGTCGCCCACGATTCGCCCGTCGCGGACCTCGCCCACGCCGCCCGCCTCATCCTTGAGCTCGAGGACGACCCGGACGCTTCGACACCTATATCCAGCGCGACGCTCTCGCCCATCGATCCCTACGCCCACCCGCTCAGCGACGACAAGGTCCGGCGCACCGTCGAATCCGCGGCCAACGCCCTCGCGGAACGCACCGGGATCAAACTCATCGAGCTCGACACCACCGACACACAGGTCACCGTGACGCTGGGCACCCACAAGCTCGCGGCCCTCGCCTTCGTCGCAGAGCTGCGCCGCTCGACCAACCGCTGGCACCGCACCCACACCGGCAAAGACCTCTGGCCCAGCGCCAACGACCCGCTGATCTGAGCACCCAAAACGAGCCGCGACCGTAAGGGAGCGGTCACTCGATTCTTCAAGACCACTCAGACCGTTCCCTTACGGTCGCGGCTCGTTCTGAACTCCTACCCTTCACCGTGCCTGCCAACACCCCATTGCG
>DDGE01000007.1:52440-57879 GCA_002337545.1 Phycisphaerales bacterium UBA1910
CGCATCCGCGACGCCTACCCCGGCATCTTCATCGGCGGGCTCTGCCGACCGGGCATGGATCAGCTCTTCAGCGGCAACACCCTCTTCGACGAGCTCCATGTCTTCCAACCCCACGGGATGATGGCGTCCAAGAAGGCCGCCAACAAGGTCCGCCCGCGCCGGTACGACACCGCGATCCTGCTCACCAACTCCTTCTCCACCGCGCTCATCACCCGCCTCGCGTTCATCCCGCGCCGCATCGGATACAACCGCGACACACGCGGGATGCTGCTCACCGATCCGATCGCGCCGCCTCGGAACCCAGACAAGTCGTGGAAGCTCACCCCCGCGGTGGACTACTACTGGAACATCGCGTCGCGTCTGCTCGATGAAGACCCGATCGATTGGTCCATCCACACCCCCACCAACTGCGTCGAGGTCCCCCTCGCGCTCCCCAAGGGCGTGACGATGGAACTGGGATACAACGAGCAGGATGAATCCAAAGCAAAAGATGTCCTCAGCGCAGCCAACATCGACGACGCAACCCCCTACGCGATCCTCAACCCCGGCGGGAACAACCCTGCCAAGCGCTGGCCAATCGAACGATTCGCCCAACTCGCCGATCACCTGCACAAAGCGCACGACCTCCGCGTCCTCCTCAACGGCTCACCCGCCGAAACCCAGCTCTGCGATCAGATCATCGCGCACGCGAAGACCAGCCCGATCTCACTCCCCAAGCTCGGCAACACCCTGGGCGCCCTCAAACCCATCATCGATCGTGCCACGATCATGATCACCAACGACACCGGCCCACGCCATATCGCCGCCGCCTTCGCTACACCGCTCGTTTCCCTCTTTGGCCCGACAGATCCACGCTGGACCACCATCCCGGTCGCGCAGCTCCACAATGGCTCCCCCTCCGAGGTCATTCTCGTCGCAGACCCGACACTTCCAGCCGAGGAATCCGCGAACGATCACCCGCAGCGGTGCGCGATCGAGCAGATCGGATATGAGCGCGTCAAAGCCGCGACAGACTCAATAATTCAGATTCTGGACACTTGAATCTATTATTGTATTGCCGTAATATTTCCCATATGCGAGCACAAAGGCTCCATTCCGCTGCCATGGCCTTCTTTATACTCGGGTTCATATGCGCGAACTCGGGCTGGGCACCCGTCCTGTCGATTCTGACTTCCGACCGCCCCGACTGGTCCGTGTGCGGAGAAGACCTATGCCTGTGCGTGAAACCCACGCCCGACAAGCCGCTCTGCCCGCTCTGTGTTTCACAAGACGAGCAGACGGCTTGCTCGAAATCTGAAGAATCATCGCCGGGCACACCACCCAAGCGTGTGCCCCGCAACCCGCACGCCGATGCGCTGACCCAAGCGGGCGAACTCGGGTGCGTGAGCGTCTTTATCGCGTTCATGTTCGGCTTCAACCGGAACCACGACGGCGCGATCGATTCCTTCGCAATCCGGTTCATTGACCCGGACGCTCGCATCGCGCTCAATCAGCCCGACATCCCAACCCCACCACCCCGATCCTGAGTCGATTGTTTCGCTGAACACGGCGATGCTCGCACCCACGGTGCGCCAACGCTGCATCACGATCACATCTACTCAGGAGATACGCTATGACATCCAAGTGTCATCGCCCCCGCGCGTTTACGCTCATCGAGCTTCTCGTGGTCATCGCGATCATTGCGCTGCTCATCGGAATCCTGCTGCCCGCGCTCAAGGGCGCACGCGACAGCGCCCACTCCCTTATGTGCACGAGCAACCTACGCTCGCTCGCGATCACGACCCAGGAGTACGCGAACGATCACAACGATCGGCTCCCTCGCTCCTCGCACTCCGCGGGGTTCAACCATCTCCCGTGGGCGGCGTCTCTCTATGAACCGCTCACCGAGCGACCGTTTGAGGGTTCAAGCTACAGCTGGGACGACGCGGGCTGGTGGGAAGCCACGAACACGCACTACCGGTGCCCGCACGATCGACGCGAGAGCCCGATCGAGCAGCCCGGGCTGCCGTTCTCGATGCCCGCGCTGAGCTACGGATTCAATGTGTACTTCGAGCTCTCCCCCGCGGAGATCGATCCGAGCAAGCCCATCCAAGGCGATCGCCCCACATGGTACCGGATCACCAGCATCCCGCGTCCATCGAGCACCGTCCTGATGGGTGAGCTTGTCGACGGCGCATCGCGTGATCACATCATGGCCCACTTCTGGCGAACCTACGGCGTCGATCCCGCGTCCGAGGTCGCCATGCACCGACACGGCGGTGAGTCCGGATCCAAGTCCGGGTACGCCTGGCTCGACGGGCACGCGAGCACCGCCGCGTTCAGCGAAACCTACGACCCAACATCCAATACCGATCGCTGGAACCCCGGCGACAACAAACTGTTCACAGACCAGCACGCACAAACCCATCCGTAAGAAGGGATTCCGCATATGTCATTGATCAACACAATCGCAATCACATCGTCCATCGCCGCCTGCTCGACCGTCGCGCTCGCTGGGCTCCCCAACGCCCACACCTGGCCGATGGAGCACATCATGATCTCCATGAACGGGACTTCAATCGAGGCACATGTCAACACCAGTTCTTCCTCACCCATTCTGCTCGAGCGATTCGCAGGCGAGTCGTATGACGGCAACGCCAGCGCCCTCGACGATATGTACTACTCCGACCAGTACGGGTGGATCCTCGACGGCATCGTCGATCCCGGCGCGGGTAACTCCCTCTGGATTGAGCTCGTCTCCCAAACCAACGAGCTTGAAACCTACGAGGGCGGCCGGCGCATGATGATCGGCGATCAGACCTTCGACCCGATCTTCGGCACCGACTCCAGCGCCATGAACTGGCAGTGGTCGGGCATGATGACCCACAACTGGTACGCAGCCCAGAGCGCCGGCGACTACGAGGCAACCTATTCCATCTATGTCGGCGACAGCGCCGGCAACGCCGTCGACGGCTACATCGCCGGCGAGGTCACCCTCAACTTCCGCGCTGTCCCCGCCCCCGGATCGCTCGCGATCCTCAGCATGGGCACCGTCTTCGCGTCACGCAGAAAGCGAGCATAACCCATGCGATACGCACTCACAAGCGCATTGATGATCAGCGCATCGGGTGCGCTCGCATCCTCCCCCACACTCGGGGGGCCGATGTCGCACCTGCTTGTCACGCTGTTCAACAACGAGATCATTCTGTCATTCGAATCGCCGAGCATGTCCACCGTGACCATGCAGGATAACGCGGGCGATTTCACCGCCGGCGCGTCTGTGCTCAACAACAACGGGTACAACGGGCAGTTCGGGTGGCTCGCCAACGGGTTCATCTCACTCCCACCGAGTTCGGGGATCTTTGTCCGCACCCTCGCGAGCTCGCCGCACCTGAGCGTGTACGAGGAAACGACCTTCGCCTCGATCCTCGGCACCGATGGCAGCGACGATGTCTGGCAATGGGACGGCACCATGACCCACAACTGGTACAGCAGCGACACCCACGGCGAGCACCTCGCTCGCTATGAAGTCTTCGTTGGCGATCTCGCGGGCAACCCACTCGATGGGTACACCTCCGCGACGATTGATCTGCGTTTCGAGTACGGGCAGGACCTGTCCGGACGCATCGGCACGCTCGGATCAGGGCTTGTGCCGCCCGTGCCCTCACCGGGCACGATCACGATCATGAGCGCCGGGCTCATCTGCACACGCAGAAGACGATGAGCTCCGATGCTTGATCTCGGAGAGGGAACGGGCCCGGCGAGATGTTTGCCGGGTTCGTTTTTTCATGCGCTCTGCGCGATCAGGCCCGACGAACTCCCACCCGATGTCTATATTCAATCCATGGCTGACCACCCGCCCGAAACCGGACACCCGCGACTCCCGACCGACACCGACAACGGGCTGCTGCTCATCATCTCGGGCCCATCGGGCGTGGGCAAAACCACCATCACTCGGGGCGTCGAACGCTCGATCCCCGGCTCGGTCTTCTCCGTGTCCTACACCACCCGTGCCAAGACCGAGGCCGATGTCGAAGCCGTCGATTACCACTTCATCTCGTCCGACGAGTTCCAGCAGCTCATCGACGAGGACGCCTTCCTCGAATGGGCGGATGTGTTCGGCAAGCGCTACGGCACACGCAAAAAGTGGGTGGACGAGCAGCTCGCACGCGGGCGATTGGTCATCCTCGAGATCGATGTCGAGGGCGCGATACAGGTTAAAGCCAAGATGCCCGAGGCGTTCGGGATCTTCATCCTACCCCCGAGTGAGGAAGAACTGCTCCGGAGACTCCAATCTCGCAAGCGTGAGAGCGAAGAGCTGATTCAGAAGCGTTTCGCCGAGGCCCAGCGCGAGATCGCAGTCGCCAAGTCCTGCGATGTCTACGACCGGTTCATCATCAACGAGGACCTCGAAGCCGCGATCCAGGAGGCGATCATGCATGTCAAAACGGCACGCATCGCCCACGGAAACCGCAGCGAAAACGCGCCGTCCTGATCTCTCTCCGAGATGTATCAATGACCAGTGCTGATCAGAATCAGCACTCGCCGCCGCAGCAATCGCCCATCGGCATGTAGCAGAACTCTTCCTTCACGATCTTCCCGTCCTCGATCGTGTAGTTCGCGACTTCCTTCATCCGCATGCGCGGGAACGAGCCGTCCTTCGATTCCATATCAAGATCGAAGATGACGCTGAAGCTGCTCTGCCCAATGAACGGGCCTTCCACCTGACAATCGTGGACCGTCACGCCCTTCTGCCACTCGCGGTACTTGGCCGAGACCTCGTCGCGCCCGTGATAGACACGCCCGTCGCCTTCGATGCTCGTCCACCCCTCTTTGAAGTGCTTATCCCAGATTTTGCTGTCGTACTCGACAAAATCCACGCTCTCATCGCCCGACTTGCAGTGCGTAACGACATCGTTGGCGATCGACACGATCGTGGGATCTTGGGTCATGGTGCTCATGGGAGATCTCCTGCTTGTGCTGTGTATGCTGCCCGCCGCTCGGCCCACCCGCTCGGCATGCACAGAAATTACCGGACACTCGAACCAGAATCAAGACTTTAGTCAGGAATTTGTTCGGTTAATCTCAACTTCACTCACCACCGGCATGCTCGGCGATTCCTCCCCCGAACCGCCCGGATCCGACTCCTCCGCCGCCGCCTCAAATCGCGCGGCGAACCAGTCCCGGAGTTCCTTGCCCTTGCTCGAATACCCCTTCGCGATCAGGAGCAGATGCGCCGAACCATCCCCCTCGATCCCCTCGATCTCATGGCGCAGCCACGGGCGATCGTTCACCTTGGTGTTTGTGTTGTGACTCGTCAAACGGATCGTCTTGATGTCCCCGATTTCGACATTGACCGAATCGGGCTTTCGCGTAAACCGTGCGTGCATCCAGTCGATCTCGATCGTGTTGTGCTTCGCGGCCCTGCGGACCCGCAGGAGCGTGGGCAGCGTCATCGCG
>DDGE01000007.1:58078-58469 GCA_002337545.1 Phycisphaerales bacterium UBA1910
CGAACGCCACCACGAACACCATCACAAAGCTCGTGATCCCCAAAGTCATAAAGAACACGACCCACCCGCGCCAGTGCGAATCCCGCAGCACCAAACGCTCGTCTGTCTCCTTCACGCGATGCATCGCGATCACCCGATCATCGGTGCTCCCGCGCATATTGATCGCCTGCACCACCCCGCCCCAGAGCATCCCGATCCCGATGCAATGGAACGGCGTCAGAAACAGAATCACAATCGCGGGGAACGATCGCGTATCCACTTCGAGCACACTTTCCGAGACATCGCCCGGGTCGTAATACACCGTGATCTCCCGCCCGACGGGGTACCGCTTCACGATGTCGTGCGCGTGCTCATGCGATGAGGTCCCGAATGAGAAGAACGAATGCCGATC
>DDGE01000007.1:58652-58930 GCA_002337545.1 Phycisphaerales bacterium UBA1910
GACTCCACTTCAGAGCTCGTCACCACCCCTTGCGTGGGCAGGTACCGGTTCTTCGCGTCGAATGTCCGCCATACCCCGTACCCGATGACCCCATCGAACACGAGCACGAACCCCATCCAGATGATCCCAAAGCACCCAACGCAACCGAGCCCGTTCCGTTTGGAACGACCACGCCGACGCTTCGCGCGCTTCTCCGCACGCTGAAACTCCGGCCTCTGATCACGCACGCTAGGCATGCGTGGAGTGTATCACGAAATACTCAGCGTCGGCTTCCCCGC
>DDGE01000007.1:59150-62957 GCA_002337545.1 Phycisphaerales bacterium UBA1910
GGGTGGTTGAGCTTCTGGGCCATCGTCTGCGCGCCGCCGCGCCCGAAGATGTCGTACTCCTTACCGTCATCGCCGATGAAGAAGCTCATGTTCTCCACCACGCCCAGCACCTCAACACCCAGCGATTCGAACATCGCGCTGGCGCGCACCGCGTCGTCCTGCGCCACCTTCTGAGGCGTGCACACCACCACCGCGCCCGCGAGCTGCACGCTCTGCGCCAAAGTCAAAGGCACATCGCCCGTGCCCGGCGGCAGATCGATGATCAGGTAGTCCAGCTCGCCCCACTGCGTCCGTTCGATGAGCTGATGGAACGCGCCGTGCGCCATCGGGCCACGCCAGATCAGCGGCTTATCCGTCTCCACCAGCTTGCCCATGGTGATGCACTTGACCCCATGCACCATAAATGGCTGCAACGCGCCCTCGATCACAACCTGATCGTGCGATTGCAAACCCATCATCGTGGGCAATGAAGGCCCATAGATATCGCCATCGAGCAGCCCCACCGCGTGCCCCTTCTTCGCGAGCCCCACCGCGAGGTTGACCGCGATGGTGGACTTGCCCACGCCGCCCTTGCCCGCGCCGACCGCGATGATGTGCTTGACGCCGGGCACACCGGTGGCGTCCTTATTCTGTGGCGTATTACCCCCCTTGGAGGGCTCGCCCGCGTTGCCGCCCGTCTTCACATCGCCCTTGAGCTTCATCACGACTTCGCCCTGGTGATCGACAAAGTCGATGATCAACCCGAGATCGTTGATCCCCTTCTCCTTGGCGCTGGCGCGGACGCACGAGTCGATCACCGCGCCCACTTTCGCCAACTGCTCCTTGGGAGGCTGAGGCGCATCGGGCTCGCCCTGGGTCATGCAGACCCGGATCGACGCGTGCTCGTCGCAGACCGCGATGTTCATCACGCACCCCCGCGACACGATGTCCTCGCCGCTCGGGTGCATGACGGCGCCCAGCGCCGTGGTGATGTCGTCCTTCGTGAATGCCATACTGATCTGCTCCGATAAGTCCGAACGGGTGTTCGGGTGGGTCTGGTTGCTCCGAAAGGGCAAAAACGCCCCTTGCACACGGGCGAACAACCCGCCCGCGGACCCCGTTTCCAATGCAGTAGAATCATAGACACACGCCGCGATGATCGATAATTCATCCAACCACGCAATACACCCGCATTGAGGGCGTTGAGCGTGTGGATACTGTTCGAAACATCTTCACGCACAACTACCGACACGAAACCGTCGGTCCCCGTCACCGGGGCAAGGAGAACCCGATGAAACGAAACCAAACACTCTCGATGCTGCTCATGCTGACCACCGCTGCTGGCTTGGCGATCGCCGAGCCCGCGAAGAAGGAGTCCACCGATAAGGATCTGCTCCGTGGCCCGAGCGTGAACCAGACTGAAGAGACCACAGAGAAGGCCCGCGACCTTGCCGAGCTCGACATCCAAGCCGCGCTCAAAGAGAAGCCGATGGAGCTCCGCGAAGTCACCCTCGCCATCCGGAACCTCGGATCGGATCGCGCTCGTGTTTCACTCGGGCTGACCGAGGAACAGAACGAGAAGATCAAGTCGATCACCTCGAAGTACCGCGAAGATATCCGCGCCTATCAGCAGGAAAACCAGACCGAGTTCCGTGCGCTCCGTGAAGCGATGCGGAAGGAAGGCCAGGAGCTGAGGAAACAACGCGAAGAGCAAAAAGACGCTATGAGCGACACCGCGAGCGAGAAGCCGCAAGAGAGCGAAGCCGCAAGAAAACTCCGCGAGTTCTTGGCAAACGCACCAGCGACCAAGGCCGCGATGAAGGGCATCGAGAGCATCCTCTCCGAAGAGCAGTTCGAGCTTGTGAAGACCCATGTCGTCGTCTCACGCAATCGCCAGCAGGAACGCGGCGCACAACAGCGTGGCAACGAGGGTCCCCGCTCCGGCCGCAGAGGCATGGATTCCGATGAGGCCCAGCCGCAGCGCAGGCAGCGCAACTCGGATCGTCTTCAGAAGAACGACGAAGACTGATCCGCATTCTCCAGAACACGCATCGCGTCACAGACCCGATTCCGTCAGAGGCCGTACCCGAAAGGGACGGCCTCGCTCTTTGTAGCAGCCACCCTCATCACGCCACGCTCCGATCCCCACCACCACCGATCAAGGTCACACACAGCCGGAAGAGATGTTCGAAATCAACGGGCTTGGTGCAGTATCCCGAAGCGCCAGCGCTCATGCATCGCTCACGCTCATCCGAAAAGGCATACGCGCTGACCATGATGATCGGCACACCGATCCCACGCTCGCGGACCCGGCGCAGACACGCCAAGCCATCCATCTCGGGCATGCTGATATCCATCAGCACGAGGTCGTATGCCTGATCACATGACGCAGCGATCACAATCTTTTCCAAGCCCTCGACCCCGCTCTGCGCAGAGTCGAGCTCAACCCCGATCTTCGCAAAGAAGTGCTCGAACATCTTGATGTTGTCCGCCACATCCTCCACCAGCAGGATCCGTCGCCCACGCAGTGCCTCCTCCCGATCACACCCAGACGGTGCATCTCCGGCCCACATCGTGCGAGGCGACGCTTCATCCGATGCGCGTGCGCGGATCGTACAGACGAAGCTGCTCCCCGTGCCAAGCTCGGATTCAACCGCGAGATCCCCACCCAACGCCAGAGCGATCTCCCTTGAGATCGTCAGCCCGAGACCCGTTCCCCCAAAGCGACGCGCCACATCATCGCTGGCCTGCGAGAACTTCTCGAACACTACCCGCTGCTGCTCTTCAGTCATCCCCATCCCGGTGTCTCGGACTTCGATCCGCAGCCCATCTACGCGCCCGCTCTGATCCTTTATCGAAGCGACATCGATACTGACCTCGCCGTCGCGCGTGAACTTGATCGCGTTTCCGATCAGGTTCATGATCAGCTGACGAACACGCATCGGATCCGTAACAACCTCGGTGGGCACATCATCATCTACGCGTGCGATGATCTCCGTCCCGACGAGCTCCGCCTTGTTCGTGAGCAGACCCACAACCTCTGCAACGATCCTGTCGATAGAACACGGGCACTCCTCGACCGTGAGCTGGCCCGCCTCAATCTTGGATACATCCAGAATGTCATTGATAAGGTTCACCAGATGATTCGAGTTGCGACGAATCGTGAACAGGTGCTCCTGACAAACATCCCGCTCCTCTTCTTCCATCGCGATCTCAAGGAACCCGATCATCGCCGTCATCGGCGTCCGCAGCTCGTGGGCCACGCGCGCGAGAAAATCGCTCTTCGCCTGATTGGCCAGCTCCGCCTCCGCTTTGGCGGCACGCAGATCACTTGTCGCCCGCTCAACCTCGGTCCGCAGCACCTCATTCTTCAGCACCAGATTCTCGTTGAGCTCTCGCTCGAGTCGCTTGGCACTCAGGGCGATCCGAAACGAATCCAGTTTCCACCCGAAACGCCAGGTGAAATACGCGAGCGGACAAAGCATCAAGGCCAGTAACCTATATCCCGGCCAGAAAAACAACACGACCGAAGAGACAGAGCCACAAACAGCACAGAGTAGAAAGACCCATGCAAGGTCCATCAGCTTTGTGTTCCGATCCTCAACCCGTTCTTGCTTATACGCACTGCGCCAGAATACAAAGATCCGAACATATCCGATGATGATTGCCGTGTTGAGCACAATCAGCGTCCACACCCAGAACCAGTCGGTCTCCCCGGTCGCGGTGACCATGCACTGCGTGCGAGCCATATACGAGCCCCCGCCCGTAAAAAAATCGAGCCATGAGGACGATCCAGCCCCACCGCCCGCAATGCTGGCACACAAGTTT
>DDGE01000007.1:63250-64684 GCA_002337545.1 Phycisphaerales bacterium UBA1910
GCCCGGACTTCGCTGGGTAATTCTATTTATACTTCACAAAATCATGCTTAGAGCATAAATATATAGATTGCCCCCCATACAAGTGGGCCTGCTCATGTGGATGTATCTGTTACATCGCGACCAAATCCCCGGAATACACCCAGAAGTTGGGAGCGTCGGATAACAATGATCCCAATCGACGAGAGAAACACCACGACGGCCATCACAAACAGACTCGGCCCTTCCAAGGGCTCAAGCCCCGGGTTCCCCAGCCCCACCGGATCGATCGAGACGCCGAGCTTCGTCAGGTGTGCCCCGATCGCCCCCGTGATCACGCCCAGCGAGAGAACCGCACCAAAGACACTCGTTCGCGGGATCATAAGCAACACCACCGCGATCAGTTCCATCACACCCGATGCGTACCGACCCATCGGTTCCGCACCGAGCACCTCAAACAGTGCCTTTGTTTCTTCCGCGCCGGTGAACTTAAAGAACAGCGTCTGCGCCAGAATGATGACCACCACCACCTGCAACACCCAACTGGTAATCAACATCGGCTTCTGGATCAATGACATGTGTGTGCTCCTGCCGCACCATCGCGGCTGAACCACTAAACACCCCATCACCCCGTTCTATTCAACTATAAAAAACGCCCCATTGCGGGGCGTTATCTGATAACTCAACTTAACGCGATCGGGCTCACGCCCCCGCCAGCTCGCCCATGTTGATCGTCACCGGGACATAGGTTCGCATCACGCGCGACTCGAACTCCTCGCTGAACTTCTCCATGATCGTCCGCGCCGCCCAGGCGTTGCCGTCCGCGAGACCGCAGATCGTCGTGCCGGGCATCGAACCCATCGAGTTCGCGATCTCCATCGCGATGTCCAGATCCTTGCTCTTCGCGTCGCCCGCTTCGATCCGGGTCATGATCTGGTACAACCACCCCGACCCCTCACGGCACGGCGTGCACTGACCGCACGACTCGTGCTTGAAGAACCGCGTGATGTTCCGCGCCACGGAAACCATGTCCGTGTCCTCATCAAACACGGTTGGCCCCGAGGTCCCCAGACCCAACACGCCGTACTTGCGACCGATGTCGAAGTCGAGCTCTGCTTCGTACTGATCCGTCCCGAGGATGCCCATCGACACGCCGCCCGGGATCGCGCCCTTGAACTTCTTGCCGCCGCGGATCCCGCCGCAGTAGTCCTCGACCAGCGTGCGGAGCGGGATGCCGAGCTCAAGCTCGTAGCAGCCCGGCTTCTCGACATGACCCGAGACGCCCATCAGCTTGGTCCCGAAGCTCGGAGGCCCGCCGATGCTGCTCTCCACACCCTGCTCGTTGAACGCCTTGGCGCCCTCCGAGAGAATGAAAGGCAGGTGCTGCAGTGTCTCCACATTGTTGATGATCGTCGGCCGCTCGAACAGCCCCTTGAGCGCCGGGAACGGCGGCTTGAT
>DDGE01000007.1:64879-69172 GCA_002337545.1 Phycisphaerales bacterium UBA1910
CCCTGATTGATCAGGCCCTTCTCGCCGAAGATCCCGTTCTCGTACGCTTCCTTGATCGCGTTCTCGAGCACATGCGCCTGGTGGTGGTACTCGCCGCGGATGAAGATGTAGGCCTTGTTGAGTCGGCACGCGTACATGCAGATCGCGATGCCCTCGAGCAGCCCGTGCGGATCGAAGTCCATCAAGAGACGATCCTTAAAGGTGCCCGGCTCGGACTCGTCCGCGTTGATCGCCAGGTACCGCTCGGCGCCGTCCGGATCGGGCAGGAAGGTCCACTTGAGCCCGGTCGGGAACCCTGCGCCGCCTCGTCCACGCAGCATCGAGTCCTTCACCTCGCTGGTGACATCCTCCGGCTTCATCTGCAGCGCCTTGCGCAGCCCCTCGTACCCACCCGTCTGGACATACTCGTCGTACTTGACGACATGCCGATCACGGATGTGCCCAAACGGAGCCGTCGGGATCCGCTTAAGCAGGTAGTGCTGGGTCAGACTGTCTTCCCATTGTTTCTTGGGCATGGAGCACTCCGGGTCTGCGACACAAGACGGGAACCGAGTTCGATCCCGCCCCACGCCGCGATGCGTTCATTCTGAGGATTCTAGCGTCCAGAATCGCCCGATCCGGCCTCGGATCGCTCCGATCTGGCCCTCTTTCATGCCCCGCTCGCTCGGAATCCGTTGGCACAATGCCCATATTGGATGTAGTTTACAACAGTCATAATAGATATTTGAGGAGTGCATACATTATGAACCCACGCACTGCCACGATCGCACTGACCTTATCGCTCACGGGAACCGCTCTTGCCGGCAACACCAACGACTGGATCGTCACCGAGGGCGACTGGACCAATCCGGCGAACTGGAGCAACGGATCGGTGCCCACGACGAGTGAAATCGGCATCATCGCGAACGGCGGGCACGCCCACATCATGCATCAGGACATTGAGCTGAGCTCCATGATCCTCGGCACAACAATTGGCGGACGCCTGGGTTTCGGCAGCTTTTCTCAATACGGCGGCAGCACCACCATCGGAGGCCAAAGCACAATCACGATTGGGAGGAATGAAGGCGTGAACGGTCACCTCACCCTCTACGACGGTGCACAGATGACCGCGACGAACGGACTCACCGTTGGGCACGAGGGGCACGGCATCGCCAACATCACCGATGGATCGATTGTCGAGTTTGGCGAACTGCGCGTTGCTGGTTTTCGCAGCATCCCGAATCGCACATTCACCGGATCCGGCTTCCTCGAAGTCGCCGGCGAAGGATCACTTATCCGCACGACCGACAATAACACTCCTGAGGGCATGACCATCGGGGCGGGTGGATCCGCCATCGTACATGTCAGAGATGGCGGCCGGATCGAAACCGCCAACGGGCTCCTCCTCACATCCACCACCCAGGGCAGCAACCTCATCATCGAAGGACCAAACTCGGCGGTGCAGGTTTCCGGGACATTCTTCGACACCGGGCGCGACATCACCCTCCCCGACGATCACCCACCGGTGGGCAACGCCGTCCTCACACTCCGCAGCGGCGGCACCCTCGACGCATCACAAACCTCCCGCGCCATGACTTTCGGATCGAATACCATCATCGAAGGCACCGGCACCATCATGGGAGACGGTTTGCTCTACGAGGGTGCAACGATCGATGCCGGCGAATCCGACTCCTTCGGGCACCTCACCTTCACCGACCAGCTCGACACGAGCTTCGGAGGCACCCTCCGCTTCGACATCGGGTCGACCACCGACTTCGACACGCTCACCATCCACGACCTCATCGCCGGAGGTACACTCGAAGTCTCCATCGCCGAGGGTTTCAGCGCGCAGTTCGGTCAGTCCTTCGACATCATCAACGCCGACACGCTCACGGGAGACTTCGATCTAATTGAGCTTCCCGAAATCGCCGGCCCACTCTTCTTCGATGCCGACATTCATGAACAAGGCGTCACACTGCATGTCGTGCCCGCGCCCGCGTCGCTGCTTGTGCTGACACTCCCCGTACTCACCCGTGGTCGCCGTCGAGTTTGAGCGACAGGTGCACCTCGTCGATATCTTCTCCTCCGACCCGGGTCACGCCGGGCTCGGTCCCCCATCGCACAAACCCCAGCGACTCGTACAGCGCGATCGCCCCGACCGAACGCACAGAAGCGCTGAGCCCGATGCGGCAAACCGTGTCCCATTGGGATGCGAGCTCGATCGCGTATTGCAACGCGCAACGCGCGAACCCGCTCCCGCGCATCTCAGGAATCGTATAAACACCCCAGATCGACGCGAGGTGGCGTGCTTTCCGCGCCGGCTCTCGTCGGAGCCCCAGAATACACGCGAGCTCGCCCGCCCGATCCGGGTGATCGATCACGATGATGTGGTGATCTGGGTCATCGAGCAGATCATCGAAAAACCCATAGAACTCTGTTCGATCATCACCGGGCGATGACCCGAACGCCCAGGGCGAATCGTGGAGCGCCGCGAGCCGAATCGCGCGATACTGTTGCACATCCTCGTTTCTGAGTAGTCGCGGGGTCATCATGACACACAGCCTATCCGATTCGCTTACCCAGCCCTGTGCTGCTGACGAAATCGATGCAACTCCCGGTGATACCCCTCGCGCCGCTGCTTCACGAACTCGGGCGTGTACAACCGGCTCACCAGCCCCCGAAACCCATCCACCAACTCATCCCGCGTCATCCCGATCGGCTCGTAGTTCAGATCAAACAAGGTGCACCGATCCCAACGCCCCGGGTGGGTCAGGCGCCCCTCCGCCTCGAGCCGTCGATACAACCCCGTCCCCGGGAACGGCGTCTGCAGCGTCACCTGCACATCGTACAGGTTCGTGCGAGCTGCGAAGTCATACACCGCATCAAAAACACGCGGCGTATGCCCATCCAACCCCAACACAAAGCACCCGATCACCGTGATCCCGTGCGACTGGATCGTCCGCACCGCCTGTTCGTACTTCGGGTACTGCGCGAGTTTCCAGTTGGTGTTCGTCTCGATCCCGTCGAGCCCGTCGCTCACGGGCGATTCCAGCCCTACCAGCACCTGTCGGCAACCCGCCGCCGCCATCTTCGACAACAACACCTCGTCCTTCGCGATCGAGATATCACACTCCGTGAACCACCTCACCCGCTCCTTCGCCATCGCGTCGAGCAACTCATACGCGTGCCCACGCATCATGAACGAGTTGTCGTCCGCCAACTCAATGAACGGGCGATCCCAGATCGCCTTGATCGCCCGGATCTCCGCGATCACCTTCTCCACCGGCTTGGCCTTGTACCCCTTCGTCAGCATGATCGAGCTCGCGCAGAAATCACACTTGTGCGGACACCCACGCGTCGTCTGCACCGTCAACCGGTTGTACCGGTTCACATCGAGCAGCTCAAACCTCGGCATCGGCGCGTCCGCAAAGTCGAACGCACCATCCCCGTCATACCGTGACTTCAATCGCCCATTCCGAGCGTCCTCGATCAGGGTTGGCCACACCTTCTCACCCTCGCCCACCACTACACAATCCGCGTGCAGTCCGCACTCATCGGGCACACAAGTCGCGTGCAACCCGCCCATCACCACCGGCACCCCCGACGCCCGGAACCGATCCGCCAGCGCGTACGCGTCGAGCCCCTGCGCCGTCATCGTGGAGATCGCGACCAGATCAAACCCGAGATCGGGGACCACATCCCGATCGATGTCGTCCACCTCGTGGTAACTCACCTCGACATCACTCGGCGTCAGCGCCGCGAGCGTCAACAACGACAGACTCGGCAACGACGCGATCACCTCGCTCCGCTCCACAAAGCCCGGCAGCGTCAATCCCAGCTTCATCAACTCCGCGTCCTGCACACGCACCCCACTCATCGCGATCAACCCAACCTTCATGATGCACCTCCTGTAAACAGACCCACCACTTCTGGATGACCCAGGAGCGCAACGCACAGCATCGAACTCCCGATCGTCAACGCCACCACCGGCACCACGAACGCATGACGCAACCGCTTCCATCGCGCCGCGGCAAAGCAACACAAAGGCATCCCGATCGCACCCACGATGAACAACCCGTTGATCAACTCGCGGGTCACGCCACCGATCTCAACGGAATCCCCCACCGCCAACCATGTAAACGCGAGCAGCAGGTTCAGGAACCCCGTTCCAAAGAACGCAATATGCCCCAGCCGCGCCATCCGCCGCGACCAGCTCCCATACCCGCCCATAAACGACTCGCGATGGAACCCCATCCCCAGCACCGCCCCGCTGAGAAACCCCATCGTGATCCAGACCCAACCGAACGCGAGATT
>DDGE01000007.1:69373-88293 GCA_002337545.1 Phycisphaerales bacterium UBA1910
CGTTTCACGCAAATCCTGAAAGAACCGAAAAACGCTGATTCTGGCCTGAAAACGACGCCCGTTGGCAACCCATGCGCCCCTCACCCATACCCTCACGCATGAACATCCTCGTCCTCGGCGGGACCCAGTTCTCAGGCCGCTCCTTCGTTGAGCAGGCCGTGCACGCGGGTCATCAGATCACCATCCTCCACCGATCACCCGAAGCCCCCGGGCTCCCGGACGCGGTCCGCCACCTGGTCGGCGACCGCGATCCCAAGGACCCCAACAACAAAGGCGACGGGCTCGGCGCGATCAAAGCACTCCTCGATGCGGGCGAGCGTTTCGACGCCGTCGTCGATATGTGCGGCTACACCCCCCGCGTTGTCCGCGAATCCTGCGAACTCCTCAAGAACCACACCAAACTCTATCTCTTCGTCTCCACCATCTCCGTCTACCCGACGAGCCCGGACGCCGAACCCAACGAAGAGTGGTCATGGGAACAACTCAACCAACTCGACGATCCGGATGTCGAAGAAATCACCGGCGAAACCTACGGCGGGCTCAAAGTCCTGTGCGAACAGGTCGTCCATAAGTACTTCCCCAACAACCACATCATCCCGCGCCCATCCATCATCGCAGGCCCAAACGACCCGACCGATCGCGTCACCTGGTGGACGCGCGCACTTGCGACACAGGACGCCGTCATCATCCCCGAACCGCCGGCCGGGCTGGCGCAGTTCGTCGACTCGCGCGACCTTGCTGCGTTCTTCCTCAAGTGCATCACGGAAGGCATCACCGGCACCTACAACTGCGCCGGCCCCCAACCCGGGCTCACACTGCACCAGTTCATCAACCGGACCCACGCCGCGCTCGATTCGAGCGCCAAACTCCTCGAAGCGTCCGCGTCTTGGTTCGAAGAACACGACATCAAGCCCTACCGCGACATCCCCACATGGATCAACGACGAGGTCATGTCCATGTACCGCGTCGATTACTCCAAAGCCGTCGCTGCGGGTCTCGAAAACCGCCCCCTCGAAGACACCATGCGCGATGTCCGCGCCTGGGATGTGCAACGAGGCGAACCCGAACTCAAGGCCGGGATGAAGTTTGATCACCTTCAAGAACTCGTCGCATCGCACGCTTGATGCTCGCCTCCCCCGCGCTTGCGGGGAAGGTGGCACGCCGCAGGCGTGACGGAGGGGGTCCCCTCCGGGTGCCACTACTCGCGTCGAAGACGCGCAGTAGTGTCTTCCGAACGACTCAATAGCACTACTGCGCCGCTGCGCGTCGAGTAGTGGCACCCTGAAGGTCGTGGCTCCCAGATACGCTTGCCTACCGTTCACCATGCGTAACACCGACATCGTCATCATCGGCGCCGGCCCCATCGGGATCGAACTCGCGGCCGCCCTCAAGCAGGCCAACCTCGAGTACCTCCACCTCGAAGCCGGGCAAATCGGCGCGACCATGCAGTGGTGGGCGCCGGGCACCAAGTACTTCTCATCGCCCGAGCGCATCGAGATCGCAGGCGTCCCCCTCGTCGTCGCCAACGAGGAGAAAGCCACACGCGAGAACTACCTCGATTACCTCCGCTCCGTCGTCGGCACGCACCAACTCAACATCGAAACCTACACCCGCGTCATCTCCATCGACAAAGACGACAACGGGTTCATCCTCCACACCGCACGCTCATTCCACGGCGTAGGCGGCCAAGAAGAACTCTCGTTCAACGCAACAACACTCGACCAGCTCGAACCCATCCGCGCCAAACGAATCGTTCTCGCCATCGGCGACATGCACCTTCCCCGCATGCTGGGCATCCCCGGCGAAGACCTCCCCCATGTCTCGCACTACCTCGGGGATGTCCACCAATACGCCAACCAGCCTGTCACGATCGTCGGCGGCAAGAACTCCGCGGTCGAAGCCGCCATCCGACTCTTCCGCGCCGGCGCTCAAGTCACCATGGTCCACCGCGGCGAATGGTTCGACCCCGATCGCATCAAGTACTGGCTCTACCCCGAGATCGAGTACCTCATCAAGAAGGACAAGATCCGCTACATCCCGCACGCCAACCTCACCGCCATCACTCCTACACACGCGACCCTCGGCACGGGCGAATCCATCGAGTCGCGCTTCGTGCTCTTGCTCACCGGCTATGTCCAGAAGCCCGACCTGTTCGAACAACTCGGCGTCGAGCTCGTCGGCAATGATCGCAAACCCAAGCACGAGCTCAAAACCATGCAGACCAATGTGCCCGGGGTATATGTCGCCGGAACCGGCTCCGCCGGCAGCCAATCCCGTACGAAGGTCTTTATCGAGACATCCCATGTACATGTCGACCGGATCCTCGCATCGCTGCAAGGGCGCATAAGTGATGCCACAGCAGAAGATTACACACTCGAAGAATCCTGACCCCACTGTCAAGATCGTGTTTGGGTCCGGAAAAATCGCCCAAGCAACTGGCACAGCGCCAGATCTGTGTTCTATTGAGACTGGTGGGTCAGGAATCGGCTCCGTGATTCGCGGGCCGGCAACCGAGACGATCTGATCAATCGCTCGACTCGTTGCATGACCAAGTGGAAAACGCCTCAGGTAGCGCCTGAGGCGTTTTCTGTTTTTGGACATCCACTCGCCTCCCCAGCGCGTGCGGGGGAGAGGTGGCACGCCGCAGGCGTGAGGGAGGGGTTCATCAAATACCGTGTGCATCGGGTGCCCTGCTTTGATCCGACCCCGTCGGACAAAGCAGGAACGAGAGATCCCCAACAACACCCCGGTTGCCATCACTCGCGTCGAAGACTCGCAGCAGTGTCTCCGAAGATCACAAGAGCACTACTGCGCCGCTGCGCGTCGAGTAGTGGCACCCTTTTGCCTATTGCAGCTACTCAATACTTAAAGTGCCGGATCGGCTCGCCCTGCGACCCGATATGCGTCATCGCGTCGATCCCGATCTCCAGGTGCATCTTTGCGAACTGCGCCGTCACGCTCTTGTCCGATTCTTCGGTCTTCACGCCCTCAGGCGTGATGGGCACATCCGAGACCAGCAGCAGCGCCCCGCGTGAGATCTGGTTGTGGTGCCCCACGATGAACACCGTCGCGGTTTCCATGTCGATCGCCAAAGAGGTCATCCGCTTGAGTCGCCCTCGGAACTTCTTGTCGTGCTCCCACACGCGCCGGTTCGTGGTGTACACCACTCCGGTGCGGTACTCAAGATCACGCTCGATGATCTTGTCCGATACAAACTTGTGAAGCTTAAAGCTTGGCAGCGCCGGAACCTCGGGCGGGAAGTAGTCGTCGCTCGTCCCCTCGCCCCGGATCGCCGCGATGGGAAGCACGAAGTGCCCGATCTCCGTCGAGTCCTTCAGCCCGCCGCACTTGCCAAGGAACAACACCCCATCGGGCATCCGCGCGCTGAGCAGATCCATGATCGTCGCCGCGTTGGGCGACCCGATCCCGAAGTTCACGATCGTCAATCCCGCGCTGTTCGTCGCGGCCTGCATCGGACGCCCGATCCCCTGCACATCGCACCCGAACCGCTCCGCGAACTCCGTCACATAGTTCGAGAAGTTCGTCAGCAGCACATAATCCCCGAAGCTGTCGATCGGCATCCCGGTATACCGGGGCAACCAGTTCTTCGCGATGTCCATCTTGCTCGAGAGCGCGATCGGGTTAGGCAACGGGTCTTCTGGGTTCATGGGTTCTCCTCATTCGAGTATATCGCGAACCAAAAGTGAGCACGCCCGAGCAAGGGCCCGGGCGTGCTGCAAGCAAAGAAAGTAGGGGAACCGGGACTCGAACCCGAACTAAGGGAATCAGAATCCCTCGTGCTACCAATTACACCATTCCCCCGAATGGTCCGTTCCGCTGGGCGGATCGGGGTGAATCGTACGCCCGACCCAACCCGTTGCCAACGCAGAACCCGCGAAATTGGTGCCAAACCCCCTTCTCGACTATGCTCAGGGCATGAACCACGATTCCACGATCCGCCGTGTGCTCGCCCTCATCCTCCTGACCATCCTCGCGCCACTCGCGCTGGGGCAGGACTACCTCCCCGAGTGCCCGCCCGACCGTGACCCGGCGCTCTGGGATCTGATGAACCGCGCCATCGACATCATGTACGAGAACGACCCGATGGGCATAGGCCCACTCCTGGGCGACGAGTCCCGCAACGACCAGCTCGGGAACAACTCCGCGAGTGCCATCGAGCAGAACACCCAGCGATTCGCAGAGCTCCTCGGCGAGCTCAAGTCCATCGACCGCTCTGGGTTTACCGATCGCGATCACCTCAGCGCCGATCTCCTCATCTACCAATGGGAACAAGGGCAACGCCTCGCCCAGTTCAAACAGTGGCAGATGCCCGTCACCTCCATCGGAGGCCCGCAGGTCTGGCTCCCCCAGATGGGTGACAGCGTCCCCCTCATCACCCGCGAGCACTACGCCGACTACCTCACCCGCCTCAAACGCGTCCCCATCGTCGTCGGCGACCACATCGACAACATGCGCCTCGGGATCGCCGAGAACCGCGTCCCGCCACGCGTCGTTGTGGAGCCCGCCGTCGATCAGGCAATGGCTCAGGCCAACCCCGATTTCCGCGAGGACCCGACACAATCACCCTTCTACGCACCCTTCAACAACCTCGATCACAACGACCCGCTCGCCATCGAAGCACGCGAGATCATCACCAATCGCATCATCCCCGTTTACCTCGAACTCGCCGTCTTTCTGAACAACGAGTACCTCCCCGCCTGCCGCGACACCATCGGCGCCGCTCAGGGAGTCGATGGCATCGATTCCTACTCCGCACTCATTACCTCGCACACCACCCTCCCGCAGTACGACGCGAACGCCGTCCACCAGATCGGGCTCGACGAGGTGAAGCGCATCAAGTCCGAGATGATGGATGTCATCGAGCAAACCGATTGGGCCGGCAACAACACATTCTGGGCCAGCGCCGACGCGAAGTTCCAAGCCTTCACCGAGTACCTCCGCACCGACCCGCGCTTCTACTACACCAACCCCGACGATCTCCTCAATGGGTACAAGGTCATGTGCAAAGACATCGACCCCGAGCTCATCACACTCTTCGGGCACCTCCCCCGCCTGCCCTACGGCGTCCGCCCCCTCCCGGGGCTCACCGCGGAGTCCGCGCCAACCGCGTACTACTACCCCGGATCGCTCAGCTCCGCACGCGCCGGGTACTTCGTTGCGAACCTCACCAAGCTCGATCAGCGCCCCACATACGAAATGATGGCCCTCACCCTCCACGAAGCCGTCCCGGGGCACCACTTCCAGATCGCGATCGCCCAAGAAATCGAGAACCAGCACCCCATCCGCAAAACGATGGGATTCACCGGCTTCGTCGAGGGCTGGGCGCTCTACGCCGAGAAACTCGGGCTTGAGATGGGCGACGAAGAAAACGGGCTCTACAGCGACCCGTATTCCAACTTCGGACGACTCAACTTCGAGATGTGGCGTGCGATGCGCCTCGTCGTCGACACCGGCATGCACGCGAAGGGTTGGACCCGCGATCAGGGCGTGCAGTTCATGCAGAACAACAGCGCGCTCTCATTGCACAACATCGAAGCCGAGATCGATCGCTACATCGGATGGCCAGGACAAGCCACCGGGTACAAAATGGGCGAGATCGAGATCATCAAGCTCCGCCGATCCATCGAGGACCAACTCGGTGACGACTTCGATCTCCGCGCCTTCCACGACGAACTCCTCGCCGACGGCGCGCTCCCGCTCCCCGTGCTCGTCCAAAAAATAAACCGCTGGGCAGATACCCAGCGTCACGAATAATCTCTCGTTGTCATTCGGCGATCAACCGATCAGCTCGTCCTCGCCCGGACGCTTCCACTCGCGATCGGGCCCCTCGTCCCCGCCGCGGTTCAACGGCTTGGCTCGCCCAAACGACGCACCCTTCCGCTGCAGTTCCGTCTTCGCGCCCGGCGTGGCTGTGCCTCCGATCTCACGATCGAGGTCAGAGACCGAGTCGGGATCGGTGCCCAGCGGGCTCGGTGCCGGTTCTCGCCGGACCGGTGCATCGGGCTCTAGACGCTTGGAGCGTGCCTCATCGATCGAGCGATCAAGCTTGCCAAGAATGGCTCTGACTTCGTTAAACGCGTTGCTGGTTGACTTGTCGCTCATGTGGACACTCTCCTCCGTTGGTGCAGTATCGGCCCCAACCAGTCCAAACTTCGCTCCTGAAACGCACCAACTCGGATCTACGCGATCGACCGTGCCGGATGTGCGGGCTGGGTCGGGTCTGCCGGTCGATCTGTGCAGGTCTGAGTCCTGTTATCTGACTGCATACCATTGACAACAATGCCAAACCCCCTGCTGAACCCAGAAAACGACGGCACCTACTCCGCGATGAGCGGCTACGGACAAACCCCAGCGCCCGTCCCCAACCCAGATCCATACCCAGTCGCACGCGTACAGATCCGCCGAGATGTGTTCTGGCAGAATGTCTGCCGCGAGATTCTCATGGGTCTCGCCGCCGCCGCCGCCGAGAGTGCCGGACGCACCGGGACAGGACCAACCGACGCCCAGATGTCGCCATCCCCCACTTCTGAGCTCTTCGATGGCCGCATGGCCATCATGACCGCGTCCGGGCAACGCATCCCCATCGCAGATGTCTACCCCGTATTCGCCTATTCCATGGTCGGCAACGACGAGGTCCGTTCACGATCCGACGATGTCCAATGCACCGTCTTCCGTATCACCACGCCCGGAGGCGAAAACTTCACCCTCCCCATCTCACAGATCATCTCCATCCACTCGCTCTCACAATCCCTGATTGAAAAGATGGAACAAGCCCAGGAACTCCTCAAAGGACCCGGAGAAGAGGACGATCGTGTCCCGTTCGGGTTCGCGGCCTACACCTCGCTTGCACGATCCGAGCAGCAAGCACGCCAAAAACAAGAGCCCGACACGCAAGACAACGATCAGAACCCCCCTTCCTGACTCGAATTGCGTGGAATAATCATTCCCGACCAACCGTTCTGGTATCCAGAGCGTGGGGTTCATCGAATCTTCACGCATTGAATACCGCTCAGGAGGCCCCATGCGTTCACTCGTCGCTATTCCCGTCTACAACGAACAAGACACTGTCCGATCCGTGCTCGAGCGCGTCAGCGCCTTCACGCCCGACATCCTCATCCTCGATGACGGATCGTCCGACCGCACACCCGACATCCTCAACGAGCTCCGACCCGAGATGGGGTTCGACCTGATCCGACACGAAGCCAACGCCGGGTACGGGCGTGCCATCCGAGAGATCTTCAACCGCGCCCATCGCAACAACTACGACTGGGTCATCACGATGGACTGCGACGATCAGCACGAGCCCGAACGCATCCCCGACTTCCTCAGCGCGATCGAGAAGAACGATCTCGACATCGTTTCGGGGTCCCGATATCTCCGCGACGGCGACGAATGGGCAAAGGACCTCCCCCCGGGCGACCGGCGCGCGATCAACGCGACCCTCACCAAAGAGATCAATGCCCGACTCGGGTTCAACCTCACCGATTCCTTCTGCGGGTTCAAGGCCCATCGCGTCAGCGCGATGCAAAGGCTCGACATCACCGACGACGGGTACGCGTTCCCCATGCAGCTCTGGGTGCAGGCCGCGGCCAACCAACTCCGCGTCGGCGAGATCCCCGTCGAGCTCATCTATAACGATCCCAACCGATCCTTCGGCGGCGGGCTCGACGACCCACAG
Organism: Phycisphaerales bacterium UBA1910; assembly: GCA_002337545.1. Taxonomy (GTDB): domain Bacteria; phylum Planctomycetota; class Phycisphaerae; order Phycisphaerales; family UBA1924; genus UBA1924. Next base: position 77,073 of record DDGE01000007.1, read on the forward strand.
ACCCGACTCAACCACTACCGCTGCGTCCTCTACCGCGCCATGGACCAAGTCATCGAACGACTCCCCGAGTCCGCACGCGCAGCCCAACTCGCGGATTGTTGATCCACACCATGTCCGGGGGCGCTTCCACCATGAACACCACCAGATCGATCGAGATCGATCTCCGCCCGGACGCACACGAGTGGAAGGCCGCGCTCCAGAACCACACCCCGCACGCGGCACGCGCACAACTCGGCATCCCCAACGATCGCCCGATCGTCATGTCGGGGCATCAGCCCATCGCATTCCACAACGGGATCCTCGCCAAACTCATCGCCCAGCATGAGATCGCCCAATCCACCGGCGCCGGGCGCGTCTGGATCGTCCCCGATCAGGACATCGTGGATCTCGAAACGATCCGCGTCCCCATCGGATCAGGAACAGACCTGCGCACCCGCACCGTCCAGATCCTCGAACCCGGATCGATCCCCCCGGGGGTGCCTGCCGCATCGCTCCCAGCGATGGACCCCATCGACCCGGACGACGATCGCCTGGCCGAACTCGTCGAGTACCTCCGCGGGTACGCATATGAATCGTCCCTCGCGCGCCAGTTTGCGAGTGCCACGATCCAGCTCGCGTGCGATCGGCTCGGGATCGATCCGCCACAGATCATCTACGCGTCGGATCTCTTCACAAGTGAAGCGGTCTGGGACCAAGTGGGCAGCGCTATGCGTCTCGATCCGGATGACGCCGTCCGCTCATATAACGACGCCGCAGCGAAACACCCAGAAGCGAAGATCCGTCCGCTCGATATCAACAATGATGATTACGAACGCCCCGTCTGGAAGCTCCGCGACGGGTACGCACGCATCCCGGTCAACGACGCGAGCTTCGACCAGTTCAACACCGCGCCTCGCGCGCTGCTCATGAGCGGCATCTGCCGCGCGTTCCTCTCTGAACTCTTCATCCACGGCTCAGGCGGATGGACATACGACCAGATCACCGAACACTGGTTCCAGAATTGGCTGAACATCACACTCAATCCGATGGCCCGCGCCAGCGCCTCCGTCTACCTCCCCCTCGGGATCGATGACCCAAACGCGATCGATCTCAAAGAAGCCCACTGGCGCTTCCATCATGCCCGCCACCACCCCGCGCTCGTCGGCGACGATGACACCCAACGCACTCGCGACGAGCTCGTCTCCCAGATCAACACTGCCCGAGCCGCGGGCGACAACCCCGACCCCATCTACCAACAACTCGTCCGCGTCCTCGAAGACCACCGCGTCCGAAACGCCAACGAGCTCAGCGTGCTCGAATCCCAGATCGAGCACGCCCGCACCCACGCGAAACAGATCGAACTCGCCAACGACCGCACCTGGGCATTCCCGCTCTTCGACGATGAATCCCTCCACATGCTCAAGGATCGCATCCACAACGCGATGAACTGATATCCTTGTTCATGCGCACACTCCGATTCATCCTCGCGTCTCTCGTCCTCATCGCGCTCGTCGCATGCTCGAAATCGACGAGCAATGCCGACCCCAGCGCAAACGACCAATCCAAAGAGCCCGAATCCCCCCGCTTCGCCGTATTCTCACCCGCGATCGGGGTGATGCTCCGTGATCTCGGGTTCGAGGACGATATCGTCGGGCGCCACGCCTACGACAACGCGCTCTCCACATCTATCCCCGTCGTCGGATCCCACATCGATATCGACGACGAGATGCTCATCACCGCCGACCCCACCGTCCTCATCTTCGAGGAAAACACCATCGCGATCCCCGATCGCATCCGTACCCTCGCAGAAGATCGCGGGTGGGTCATCTGGACCTACACGCTCGAATCGCTCGATGACATCGCGACCACGATGGATGACCTGTACCTCAAGCTCGTCGGGTTCCCCCAAGACGCGAACAACGACAACGACCCCACCACCTTCGAGGTCGACCCCACCAAACGCTTCGACATCGAGCTCCCCAGCGCCCGACTCGTCCGCTCATGGTCTCCCATGGGCAACGACGCGTCCATCTCCGGGCGCACGCTCATTCTCGCGGGGACCGACCCCGCGGGCGCTTTGGGCCCGGGCTCATTTCACGCGCAGATGATCGAACGCATGGGCATCGCCCCCGCGCTCGTTGATGGCGGGATGTGGCAGGAGCTCGATCTCGAGGACCTCATCGCCCTCGCGCCCGATTCCATCCTTGTCTTCGCGCCCCAAGAGAACACCCAATCCGTCGGCGAGCCCGCACCGATGACCTGGTCGGAGATCACCCAAACACTCGGCCCCATCGCCACCCTCGATCTCCCCGCCATCCGCGACCGGCGCGTCGGGGTCATCACCCACCCGCAAGGGCTCCTCCCGAGCTCCACCCTCGGGCAGGTCGCCGACGAGATACGAAAAACGCTCGCGACTTGGCGCGAGCGTTCAATCGAACCGTGATTGATTGTGCACTTACCCGTGCGGGCTGGGCACATGCACCGAGTGCCCTTCCTCAAACGCCTTCTTGTCCAGCGTCTTCCCGTGCTGCTCAAGCAGCGCCTCGCCGCTCATCGCCTCGTCGAGATCGAGGTTGATCGCGGCGACATACGCTGCACGCGTCCCGTCAAAGACCTGATCCTGCTCCGCGTCATCGAACGCCATCGCGTCGAGCGCGTTCTTGAACTCCATCCACTTCTCACGCTGCGCTTCGCCGAACGGATCGAGGTACCGTGTCCCCTGATCCTCAAGCTCGTAGGCCTTACGGACAACCCGCGCGACGAACCGGTTCCCGTTGCACGCGCCCAGACGCACATAGTGCAGCCCGAGCAGGTGCAGCGGCTGATCTCTGTGCGCCTCGATGTGCTCGATGAACCGGGCCGTGCCGGGGTTCGGTTCGATCGCATCGACATCGATCCCGAAGAACGCCGCGTCCTCCAAGAGGTAGGGCGACAGCATCTGCTCCTCGAGCACCAGCTCGCCCACACGCGGATCGTTCTTGATCGCATCCCGCATCGCGTCGTCGAGCACCCGATTCACGAGGATCTGTTGGGCAATCATCCCGACATACCCCTCGCGAGGCATCTGCCCCTTGATCAACGAACCCGGGGTCTCCTGTCGTTCCGCGATCTGGTGCAACGCCCAGTTGTCGTCCTTCAATCGTTTGGTGAGCATGACGCCTCCTGACTTATTGAGAATGGGTCTCAATACTAGTCCTCGTCGTTTGAGATGTCATCCATCAAGGAAGATCTGGAGGAAGAGGGACACATCGAAGAAGTCCCACTCACCGTCTGTGTTGAAGTCCGCGATCGGATCCATGGACTGATACGCGACTAGGAACGCGCTGACATCGAAGAAGTTCAGCTCACCGTCGCCGTTGAGATCCGCCGGGCTTGGGGGGCAACCAATCCGATCGATCTGGATGTCGTCGATCGCGACTTCCAGGATCCCATCATCGCTCGAATCGTGCGCCACGAATCGCACACGCATCTCGTCGGATGTCTCTATCCACGGTTCGAAATCAAAGCGGAAGTAGGACCACCCACCGCCGGTTCGGTACAGCGATCCAAATTCGGTCCATGTCACGCCATCGTCGTTCGACGCATACAGCAGAACATGGCTTTCATTCCAGTTACCGGTGGTTGAAAAAGAGAACCAGATTCCGATGGCTTCATCAGGACGCGCAGAGAATCTTGGCGTAATCAGCGATGTGCTCCCGCCATCGACATCGTGCTCGTCGTCGCTGCTGCCCGCTCGACCGTCCGTCACCCAGCAGAGCGTCCCGTTGGGTGTGTGGTCTTCACCGGGCTGGTGCGAGGTCGGTTCAGGATCGACGCGTTCCCAGATACCCGCCGAGGCAGAGTCGTCCGGGTGCCCAACGACCCACCCGGTGTCCTCTTCCATGTCATCGCTGCGAGAAGGGATCAGTTGGAAGATGGTGGTGCTGTATGGATCCTGCCCGCCAGCGAGCGGCTGTGTGCCGCTCCGACCCAGATTGTCGATCGCCTCGTAGTAGTACTCGAGGTCTGATCCGCAGGGGTACACGGACACCTGCGATTGATACCAATCGGAACCGTCTAACCGTGTCATGGGCGTTGCATCGAAATCCCCGCTGTTCCCAACCCGTGAGCGGAACTGCACTGTCTGCGGATGCGTGTACTCCAATCCGGATGTCACGGTTGCATAGAACCCGACAAAGGGCTCGTTCCATACATACGGGTCTGGCTGATAGCTGGTCCAGACATTGAATGGCGTTATCACGCGCTGTAGGTATCGAAGAAAGCCGGCGTAGTTTTCCTGCGCGCAGGGAAAGATTTCACTGACCGGCGGGTTGAAATCAGAACCGCGCGGACGCAACTCGATTGTAAAACTCGTTACGCCAAGGCCGCCATAGAACCAGTCATCCGAGCTGCCCGCAGCTGTTCCGAAGTCGGGGCCGGCGATCGCGTCATAGTTCGCCCCATGGACATGCTCGATCTCGCCAACCAGATCTTCCGCGATGCGCTCGAAAATCGAGCCGGCGGGCTCGGGCGGGTACGCGTCACGCGAGTAACTGAACGGCCAGATCACAGCCTGTGAATAAGAGTGGTAATCGATATGCGCGATGAGCTTGTCGCCGTACCCCAACGCCGCATTGCGTAGCGCGCGCGTCTCCGGCTCAGAAAATGGCTCCGTGCCACGATAGGTATTCGACTTCGTGTACATGGACGAGCCGCTGCGCCCCCACTCATAGCCCCAGTTGCGGTTGATATCGACACCGAAAGTCTCGTCGCCGTTATCCCGCCGGTTCTTGCGCCAATACCGCTCATCCGTCCATGAATATAGATACCCGTCCGGATTCCCCACCGGCACAATCACCACCCGTGCATGATCCAACAGCATCCGCACATACGCATCCGTGTCGTACTCCGCAACAAGCTTCGAAGCGATGTAGCTCGTCGTCATCGGTGCGATCCACTCACGCGCATGCACCGTGCTGAAGATGTATACCACCGGACGCTCGTCCCTCGGGTTCTGGGCTGTATCAGGACCGCTGATCGTGATCGAGAAGATCAGCCAACCCTCAAGCCCCTGACCGATCGAGTCAATCGCTGCCAGATCCGGACGAAGCGCCTCGATGTTGTTCATGTACTGCGTGATCTCATCGAGCGTGCGATAGGTCGCGAACCACTCGTCGTCGTGCACCTGCCCGCCGCGCTGGAACCCCTCGGGCTTCCGCTCGAGCTGCTCGCGCCGCACGCGCACCATGTCCGCTGCGTGCGCATCCGCGTGCGCCTGCAGGTCATCGATCAGCATGTCGTAGGGCACGCCGATCGCATCCAGCCGGTGCAGGTCCACCCTGCGGAGATCGATCTCCAACACCCCCTGCCCAATCCGCTCGGACCAGACATCCTCCGCGATCTCAAGCACCCGATCGAGCTGCTCCTGCGAGGTGGTCCGCACGCGCACAACACACCGCCCGTCAAAGGGCTGCCCATCGTTCCACGCTACATACCGACCAGGGTCAAAGCCGATCGCTGTCTGCTGCGCCGCCGCGGGCATCGTGAGCAGCGCAACCAATCCGCTAATCAAACGCACATATTTCATGGATACACCCCATACGACAAATCATGTAAGTAAAACACCCTCAGTGTACCCTCACGCGTTTTCATTCCAAAATCAAATCCAGATCTGCGAGCGACAAAAAAATGAGCCCCGCTGCAAGGGGGTGCAGCGGGGCCTCGTGGGGAGAGCGACTCGTCGACCCGACGGGGAATCGGGTCGGCGCTCACCCCTGGGGGGAGTCTGGTTGTAACTATTCTTGATTGAAGTACCCAAGGAAACTGGATACATCGAAGAAGCTCAGGATCCCGTCGCCATTCAAATCCGCGATGAGATCTCCTGAGTTATATGCATTCAAGAAGATGCTGACATCAAAGAAGTTCAGCTCGCCATCATTATTGAGATCCGCCGGGTTGACCGTGCAACCGACCGACTCGATCCGCAGATCATCGACACCCGCCTCCACGATCGACCCGTCCCCCAGGTCGCTCGCGATGAAGCGAACACGGATCATGTCCGTCGGCTCGACAAAGTCCGCGATGCGGAACCGCTGCTCGACCCACGCGTTCGCGTTCTCTGTGACCGCTTCGATTGTTGTCCACGAGTTCCCGATGTCGTTGCTGATCTGCACAAGCATCGAGTCCGCGTTCGGCGAGGCGCCCGTGTTGTTCGAGTACCAGCGCCAGTACACCAGCTCCGCGTCATCGCCCAACGCGATCGCGTCGAGGATCGGCGAGGTCAGTGTTGTTGACCCCCCGTCGATGTCCCGATCGCCCAGCCCAGAGCCCGCGACGCCGTCCGTCACCCAGCAGTCCGTGCCTGCACCCGGCGTGTGGTCGTTCTCGGGCTGCGCATCGGTGCCCTGCGGGTTCATCCGATTCCAGATCCCCGTCGTCGCGTCGTCACCCGACCCGCCGACGATCCAGCCGGTATCGGATTCCATGTCATCTTCAAAGCTGATCGAGAAGTCCTGCGCCAACGCCTCATACCGATCGTTGCTCGGGAACGCAACGCTCCCGCCGCCCACCAACTCGACCACGAACGCGTACGAGATCACCTCGCCACAACCCGCAGCCGGAAGCATCGCGCTGTACTCATCCTCACCCACCAGTGACATCGGGGTCGCGATCTCGATATCGCTGTCCCCGACAACTGTCAGCAGGGCCACCGTGCTCGGATCGTGCGTCTCCACGATGTCCGAGATGCTCAGACGGACCTCGACCATCTCGCCCGAGGGCACCAAATCAACAGCATCGTGCGCAAAGGTGATCGGCTGCGTGGTCCGCTCAACAAACAGCTTCGCCGCCTCGTAGTTCTCCCGCGCCGTCGGCAGGATCACGCTCGGATCCGGATCGAACCCGTCGAAGCCCGCGCCCGCACTCGGCCGCAACTCAATCGTCAGCGACTTCACGCCCAGATCGCCGTAGTGCCAATCCGAACAGGTGCCCGCAGCCGGGTACAGATCAACAGATTGGATCGGGTCATAGAACACACCCGAGTACGCGAGGATCTCATCGCTCATCGCCGTCGAGAGCTCATCAAAGAAGGTCCGGTCCGGCTCGGGTGTCTGCACTCCCTCCGCGTACCCGAAGGGCCAGAGGATCAGCTGCGAGTAGGTGTGGTAATCGATGTGCGACACAAGCTCGTCACCGTACGACGACGCGAGATCACGCATCACCTGTGTCTCGGGCTCTGAGAACGCGCTCGGCCCGTGATAGGTATCGTCATCCGAGAACGGCGACGCGCCGTCCCCGCCCCACTCGTAGCCCCAGTTCCGATTCAGATCGACGCCGAAGGTCCCGTCCCCGTTGTTGCGGCGGTTCTTGCGCCAGAACCGCTCGCCGCTCCAGGTGTACAGGTATCCATCCGGGTTCATCACCGGCACGATCACGATCCGCGTGTGATCAATGATGTCCGTCACGCGCGGGTCCGACCCGTAGTCATCCGCGAGCTTCGACGCGATGTACGACACCGTCATCGGCGACACCCACTCCCGCGCGTGCTGACCGCCGTTCCACAACACCACCGGACGATCCGCAACCAGATTCCCAGCCGTTTCCGGGCCCGTGAGCGTCAGTGAATAGATGTCATTGCCCAAGAGCGAATCGCCCACATCACTCATGGACGCGATCTGCGGGTGCATCGCCGCGATCGTGTTGAAGTACGAGATGATGTCGGCGAACTGCTTGTAGTTGCTGAACCACGCGTCGTCATGCGCCGACGCGCCTCGTGGGGGCTCAGCAACTCCCAAGCGTTCAAGCCGACGCATCTGATCCCATCGCGCATCGTGACGCGCCTGCAGATCCTCGATCAGCATGTCATACCCGATTCCAAGATCCGCGAGCCGACCGAGCTTGTCGCGATCGATCTGAACATCGAGTATCCCAACCCCCTCGCGCTCACTCCACACAGACTCAACGAGCGTCATCAGCGCGTCGAACTGCGCCCGCGTCGTCGTCCGCACGCGCACAACGGCCTGGCCCTCATACACACGAGGCTGCTCGTGGTTCTGGATATCGATCCGTGGAAGCTCAGGGAGCGCGATCGGCTGGGCACACGCCAGACCCGAACTCACACTCAACATCATCGCAAGCGGGTACAAGGGTGCACGCATATCCATCGCCATGATCTCCAAACAACGGGTTCACAAACCGGACGATCAAAGGATCGGCGGGCAACACAAACGCGTATCTACTTTCACACGGAACAAGAGACATCCCGCATCCCCAAACATGCGAACCTGGAACGATCCGCACTGAGTGAATCGGCAAAACAGCCTGCCGATCTTCATGCTATACGGAAATGCTCGATCCGGGTTCCAGAGATCCACCAATTCTCAAGGAACCCCCACCCTTGCGTTTTGAGGCGGGTTCGGTCACAATACAGATTCAGCGAGGACTCCCTCGTCGGCGACCATCTTGTCAGGGGTTTATTCGCATGGGCGTGCAAGAAATCGATCAGGAACAGGGCGGGCATCAGCACCGCGCCACGATTCAGCATGTCCTCAACGACCTGCGCGCGCTCGAGCTGATGCTCGAAAAAGGCATGCTCGAGACCGGCGTCAGAAGAATCGGCGCCGAGCAGGAGATCGCCCTCGTCGATTCCGCATACGACCCCGCGCCCGTCGGCCCAGAGATCCTCGACGCACTCAACGAACCCAAAGCAACCACCGAGATCGGGCGCTTCAATATGGAGTTCAACCTCGACCCCGCCGATCTCACGGGAAAGGTGCTCTCCAACATGGAGGAAGAGGTCTGCGGGCTCATGGGCAACGCCCGCACCGCCGCGTCAGAACTCGGCGCCGAACCCGTCCTCATCGGGATCCTCCCCACCCTCGCCCAAAGGCACCTCTCCCTCGACTTCATGACCCCGCGCCCGCGATACTTCGCGCTCGATGAACGCATCACCAAAGCACGCAACGGCAAGTACAACATCCGCATCAAGGGCATCGACGAGCTCAAGTTCGTCCACGACAATGTCCTCGTCGAAGGCCTCAACACATCCTTCCAGCTCCACTACCAGGTCGACCCGGAGCACTTCGCCCTCGCGTACAACACCGCCCAGCTCATCACCGCGCCGTGCCTCGCCGCCGCGAGCAACTCCGCAGTCCTCTTCGGCAAACGACTCTGGCACGAGACCCGAATCGCCATATTCGAACAAGCCGTCGACACCTCCGGCGACGACATGCCCGCGCAAAGAGACATCCTCAAACGCGTCCGCTTCGGCGAAAAATGGGTCAAGGAATCCGTCCTCGAGATCTACCGCGACGATGTCGTCCGGTTCCGCTCACTCTTCGGATCAGGCGAAATCGAGAACTCCATCGAGAAGGTCGAGGCCGGACAGATCCCCAAGCTCTCCGGGCTCCAGACGCACAACTCCACCGTGTACCGATGGAACCGCCCGTGCTACGGCACAACCAACGGCAAGCCCCACCTCCGCATCGAGAACCGCGTGCTCCCCTCAGGACCATCCGTCCCCGACGAGATCGCCAACGCTGCGCTCTGGTTCGGGCTCATGATCCAGATCCCCAAGGTCTACCCCGACCTCGCCCAGCGCATCCCCTTCGAGCACGCCCGCGCCAACTTCGTCGCCGCCGCCCGCAACGGGATGCACTTCAAGATGCACTGGCTCGATGACGCCACCATCTCCGTCCGCGACCTGCTGCTCGAAGAACTCATCCCCCTCGCCCGCAAGGGACTCAAATCCTGCGAAATCAATAACGAGGACATCGAACACTACATGGGCATCATCGAAGCCCGTGTCGCATCCGGGCGCAACGGCGCCCGATGGATGCTCGACTCGGTCGCCAAGATCCACGAACTCGGCACTCGCTCCGAACGCCTCAGCGCGCTCACCGCCGCGACGATCTCCCGACAACGCGCCGCAACGCCCGTGCACGAATGGAATCTGGCAGAAATGCACGAGGGCGGGTGCTGGACCCGACACTACACCCATGTCGGGCAGTACATGCACACCGACCTGTTCACCGTGCAGGAGGATGAGCTCATCGACCTCGCCGCGTCCATCATGGATTGGGAAAAGGTCCGCCACATCCCTGTCGAGGACGCCAAGCACAACCTCGTCGGGATCGTCACCTATCGCTCGATCCTCCGCGTCGTCGCGGACCCCAAGCTCCGCACCAAGGGCTCCGTCGCCGTCTCAGAGATCATGCACAAAGACCCCATCACCGCGACCCCCGACACACCCACTCTTGAAGCGATCGAGCTCATGCGCACCCACGGCGCGTCGTGCCTCCCCGTCGTCTCTGAGAACAAACTCGTGGGGCTCGTCACCGAGCACGACTTCATGCGTATCGCCGGGCAACTCCTCGAGCAGCAACTCCGCGAAAACCCGCCCGCAGTGCGCAACAATCCCACATGAGCAGCGCCGTTCGCTCAACCACGCCCCACACAACCGATGAACCCGAACGAGAGATCGGGCGCTACGAATCCGTCAACACCCATACCCACGCCCCGACAACCACCCTCGTCATCATCGCAGGCCTCCACGGCAACGAGCCCGCCGGGATCACCGCCGCTCAACGCGTCATCGAAAAGCTGAACCACGAGCACCCCAGCGCATTCAACGGGCGCGTCATCGCGCTCCGAGGCAACACCGCCGCGCTCGCGCTCCAAAGCGCCGAGATGCGCTACATCACCCTCGATCTCAACCGCCTCTTCACCGACGAGCAGATCGCGCAGCCCGCATCAACATCACCAGAGCACGAGCAGATGCAGGAACTCCTCGCATCGCTCCGCGCTATCCGCGCCCAGAGCGACCGCATCGTCCTCATCGACCTGCACACCACAAGCTCCGACATGCCCCCCGTTGTCGTCCTCGAAGACTCCATCCCCACACGCAAACTCGCACGCAATCTCCCCCTCCCGATCTACCTCGGGTTCGAAGAAGAACTCACCGGGCTGCTCATGGACCGCGCCACCAACGAGCTCGGTGCCATCTCCATGGTCATCGAAGGCGGGCAACACCAGGACCCCCACGCGATCGATGTCCACGCCGCCGTCATCTGGACCATGCTCGACGCAACAGGCATCCTCCCCCTGAGCGCGCTGCACCACCCGAGCGACCCAACCCGCACACTCCGAACCGCGGCTGGCGTGGAGCTCGGAAAGATCTACGACATCCGTTACCGCCACCCCATCACGGACCCGAGCTTCGAGATCCAAGACGGGATCGCAACCGGGAAGAAGATCAAACGCGATG
>DDGE01000007.1:88473-93081 GCA_002337545.1 Phycisphaerales bacterium UBA1910
ATGCCCAACATGCAACGCCTCAAGCGCCCCGGGGACGACGGCTTCTTCATCGTCCGACGCGTCGGAGAAGGCTGGCTCGGGCTCTCCGCAAGAATCCGTCGCCAAGGATGGCTCCACGCCCTCATCGCACACATGCCCGGCGTCTACCCCCAGCCCGATCACACCCTGCTCGTCGACGCGGACCTCGCCGCCGTCCTCCGCCGACAGATCCTGCACCTGCTCGGATACCGGCTCATCCGCCATGACAACCGCTCAAGCGGGCACGGCATCATGCGCATCGTCAACGGGATCCGCGTCTTCACCCGCGCCTTCCTCCGAGGCCCGATCAAGGGCGGACCCGATATCGACGACCCTCGGTTCTGGATCGTCCGACGACACACCCTCGATCGCTGATCAACCCCGCGACGCCAACGCGATCGCGTCCGCGTACACCTGCCCCAACCCCTGCACCATCGCATCGACAGAGAACATCTGCGCGCACATCTTCTGACCGCGCTGACCCATCCGCGCCCGCTCGCGCGGGTTGTTGAACATCCACACCACGCCCTCGCGGATCGCATCGGTGTCCCCAACAGGGAAGATCCGACCCGTCGAGTGCGTCGCGTTGACGCTCGGGTCGATGCACGCTTCGGGTGTGCCGTCCGTGTCGCTCGCGCAGACCGGCACCCCGCACAACAACGCCTGAGGCACCGTCCGGGGCAACCCCTCGCGATAGCTCGGGTGCAAAAGCACATCCATCGCACGCATCATCGCACCAACGCGCAGCTGAGGCACCAACCCCGTCGTCACCAACTGATCCTTGAGCCCCATCTCCTCAACACGCCCGAGCAACCGATCGCTCCACCACCCGTCACCAACCCACAACAACTTCCAGCTCGGATGCGCCCGAAGCTCGTCGCCCAGCGCATCGAGGATGTCGTCGTGCCCCTTGTGCTCCGCGAGCCGCGCCACCGTCCCGATCACAAAGTCATCATCACCCAGCCCAAGCTCCGCGCGCATCGCTTCGCGCGTCTCCGATTCGATCGGGTTGAGAAAATGCTCCGTCTCCATCCCCGAGCGCACCGTCACGAACTGCTCGTCGCGCCCGATCCCCGCATCGCGGAACTGACGCGTCATCGCGTCCGCAACCGACACAATCACATGACACCGATCCGCGGCGTACTTCTCCGACGCAACATAAATCGTGTTCTTCCACTTGGGCAAATACTTGTGAAACGGAGGCCCATGAACCGTGTGCACCACACCCGGGCGATGATCGCTGCTCGCGAGCAGTTCCTTCCACCCCGCGACGCGCCCGATGATCCCCGCCTTCGATGAGTGCGTGTGCACGATGTCCGGCCTGATCTCCTCGATCAACGCACGGATCTCCCCCATCGCCTTCCAGTCCTTCACGGGCGCGATCTCGCGCACCATGTGCGGGATCTCGTGCATCCCGATCCGACGCCCATCGCTCGTGCGAAAGTCATTGGCGCGATCGAAGTACGACCCCTCAGGTCCAAAGATCGGCCCATACGCCAGATGCACCTCATGCCCAAGCTCGCTCTGCCCCTCACACGACAGCACCGTGTTCTCCTGCGACCCACCCTGGATCAACCGCGTCGAGATATGAAGGATCCGCAGACTCATGCGTCAAGAGTGTATCCCCCTCCTGTCCCTCCCCTCTTCCCTGATGGCTGATGGCTAGTGGCTAGTCCCTGCTTCCCCCTCCCTACCATCCCCCATGCCCACCCCCATCACCTTCATCTCCACCAATAACAAGTGGGAACAACGATTCGGATACGCACGCCTCGCCCGCGCGGGCGACCTCGTCCTCATCGGAGGCACCGTCGCCATCGACGCGTCGGGCAACCCCTTCGCGCCCGGCGACGCCGGCGCCCAGACCACCCGCTGTTACGAGATCATCGAAACCGTGCTCAAAGAAGCCGGGCTCGATCGGTTCGCCATCATGCGCTCGCGCATCTTCTCAACCGATATCACCCAGGCAGAAAAGGTCGGGCTCGCCCACTACGCGTTCTTCGCGGCCCACAACCCATCGCACACCCCCGCGCTCACCCATGTCGGCACAAGCGAACTCATCGCCCCCGAGTTCGTCGTCGAAATCGAGTGCGAGGCATGGGCGGGTGAATCGCAAAAATAAAGAAGGCCCGGCGCCGCACACACAAATAGCACGCCGGGCCCTGAGAGGGGGCTGGGTTGAGTTGTCTGGGTGGCCGGCGCTTTAGCCGTGGTAGAAACGCTCGAAGACGATCTTGCCGTCGCGCCACCGTTGGACGGCCACCTGATTATATACGACCGAATCACCGTCTTTGTTCACAAACTCGAAGCTGTATTCGACGAATGAACTGTTCTCCCTATCGTTTACCGCTGTTGCGTGCCACTTTGTCCATTTCCACTCCGCAACAAGCGAGAGAAACTCCTTCTCGCGCTCGATGTTCGCGCTCAGCCCACGCGTCGGCGCCTCATCGTTTTCCTGCATGACAACATCGTCCGCATAAAACTCATCCATCGCCTCGAGTATCTTCCCGTTGCTGATGAACTCCTTGAGCCCTTCAACCCGCTCCGAGATGGTCACTGTCGTTGTCATAAGAAACTCCTTGGGTGTTATTACCCTGTTCTTTCGCATTTATTCACGCGAGCTCGAAGATCAGCAACTCCGATTCCGAATCGGACCCGATCTCCAACGCCCCGATGTCGCTTAGCGCGAGACCATCGCCCGCCGCAAGCTCCACACCATTGACACGCAGCTCGCCACGCACGACCTGAACCCACGCATGCCGAAACTCACGCAGCGCGTGCTCCACTCGCGTGCCCGCATCGAAGGTGCCCGCAAAGACCCTTGCATCTGTCTCGATCCTCAACGATTCACCTTCACCGTCATGCGAAGCCAGCAAGTGCAACACACCACGCTCGTCATGGATCGGGAATGAGCGCGAATCGTGCCCCGGCGCAATGCCGCGTTCACGCGGCTCGATCCAGATCTGCAGCAGATGCGTCTTCGAATCGAGCGGGTTGAACTCGCTATGCCGGATCCCCGAGCCCGCGCTCATGTGCTGGATCATCCCAGGCACAATGTCTTCCTCATGCCCGAGCGAGTCACGATGACGAACCGCGCCCGAGATCGGATAAGTAATGATCTCCATGTCGCGGTGCGGATGCTCACCGAAACCCATCCGGGCCGCGATCACATCCTCGTTGATCACCCGCAACGAGCGGAATCCCATCCAGTGCGGATCCGAGTATTGCCCGAAGCTGAAGCTGTGCCGCGCATCGAGCCACCCATGATCGATATGCCCACGCTGATCGCTCTTCCGAATCATCTGTTGCTGTGCCTGCATCATGCTCCCCCTTTCGGGAACGAGGTATGGTCATCAAACCGCCTGGGGCTTGAGCATCGGAACCGGTGCGCCGAAACGCTCGCGGATCTTCGCAAACAGAACACGATCCAACGAGAATCGCCCGGGCCCAGTCAACGCAATGGCAAACGAAACCGCCGCGAGGGTCAGGGGATACTCCATCCCACCGTTCTGCGCCCCGAACGCGCCGCCGTGCACCGCGAAACTCGCCACGAGCATGGTGAACGCGAAGTTCGCGCCCGCAAACCGAGTCAGCAGCCCAAGGACCAGCGCGATCCCACCAAAGAACTCCGCAGACCCCGCCGCCAAGGCACTCAGGGTCGGAACAGGCATCCCCATCCCCCCCATCGCCTCGACCGTAGCGCCGAACCCGCCGCCGCCGAACAGCCCAAAGAGCTTCTGCCCGCCGTGATAGATCCCCACCACGCCGATCATCGATCGCGCAACCAGAAGCCCTGTATCTGTGATTGTCATGTGAATCGTGTTGTGCTGTGCCATGTCATGCCCCTTTCGGCTGTTATTCGTTACAACAAATAAATACCGCGACCACCCCCACTATTCCACACCAACGGAAAATAATTTGTTTCAACAATCAAATTGAGGCAAAACCGCCCTCATCGCCCCAAAACACGCATATTCAACGCAAAGAACTACGAGTCACTGCCACTGCCACGCAGCCAACGCACCGCCGCTGCCCCCACACGCCCGCCAAAAGCCTCCGCAGTCGCATGATCTTCCCTCGGCGGAGTCTCATCCGCGGGCGCGTTCCCCGCCTGGCACATCAACCCGATCGAGGACGACAACCGGTCCAGCTCCGGCTCGCGCACACCAATCCCCATCGACACCCAGATCATCCCGTGCTGAGACGCATAGGTCTGCATCACAATCAGCGTGCTCTGCTTGTCGCCAGACAAACCACCACCAACCGTGAAACCCGCCGCCAGCTTGTCCATCCATGCCCGCTCATACCAACGCGTCCCGCTCTTGTCCATAAACGCCTTGAACTCCGCGGCTACGCTCCCCATATAAGTCGGTGAACCAAAGACAATCGCATCCGCATCATCTAAACGAGACCACGCAGCCTCATCGATGTCCTGCACACGAATCGCTTCCGCTTCGACGCCATCCACACGCCGCAGACCACGCAGCACCGACTCAGCAACGGCCTCTGTGTGCCCCATCGAACTGAAGTACACAACCACAACGCGTGCCATCTCAACACCTCACTATTCGCCAGAGTCCTGCTCATCACGAA
>DDGE01000007.1:93313-96874 GCA_002337545.1 Phycisphaerales bacterium UBA1910
TCCACATCGTCAGAACGACGCGACACCAGACCACGCCCCTCAAGCCGATCGACCAGACGCGTGACATCCGGCATCCGCACAACCATCTGACAACCGATCTCGGAAGCCCGGACCCCGTGCTCCTCACCCTTACGCAGATGGCCACGCAGAATCCGCAACAGGTTATACGCCGCAGAGGTCAGATCGAAGCGCCTGAAGAACGCACGCTCAGCGCCATCAAGCATCGACGCCGTCCGCGCGATGTTCAGCATCGCCTCTTCCTCGGCGTTCGCAAACGCACCCGATTTGTTGATCTGCTCACGCAACGACCTTGGCATACGCAACTATACGCACCCAAACCCAACTATTTGTTGTGACAAACGATCAGGCCGCGTCCCGACGACCCTGCGCGATATACGCCCGAAGCGTCGCATAAAACTTCTCGCGATCGATCGGCTTGGACAGGTACTCATCGCACCCCGCGTCCAGGCATTCCGCACGCGATCCCTGCAACGCATGAGCCGTCAACGCGATGATCGGGATCGTACAACCCATCTCACGGAGCGTCCGCGTCGCGTCGTACCCATCCAGCTCGGGCATCTGCATGTCCATCAGGATCAGATCAAACCGATCGGGGTTCCCGGCAAACCGATTCACGGCCTCCTGCCCGTTCGACACGATCTCGATCTCATACCCGCCCTTACGGATCAGATGCGCAATCAGACGCTGATTGTCCGCTCCATCCTCCGCGAGCAGGATCATGCCATGATTCGACCCATCAGAACCCGCACCACGGGTCACCCGATTGGTGTCCGTATTCGGTGTCGGCTCGAGCGTATCTACATACTCGACATCATCCATACACTCACGGGGGATGATCAGCGTGAAGGTCGAACCTTCGCCAGGGACAGACTCAACCCGGATCGTGCCACCGAGCAGCGTCGCAAGGTGCTGACTAATTGTCAACCCAAGACCCGTGCCCTCGTGCATGCGATTCGACGAGTTGTCGAGCTGCTGGAACGGGTCGAAAAGCTGCTCGATCGAGCCCGCATCGATCCCAACCCCGGTATCCATGACAGAGAACCGAAGCTCGTCATCGATCACATCGAGAACAATCCGCACAGAGCCCGCATCAGTAAACTTGATCGCGTTCCCAACGAGGTTGATCAGGATCTGTCGCACGCGATACGCGTCCGTGATGATCTGCTCCGGCACCGCCGACGCGAACTCAACACGCAGATCAAGACCCTTCCGCATCGCGTTCATACGCATGGTCGTGTAGACCTCACGCACAGTATCAACAATGTCGCAGATGCTCCGATCGATCGAGAACTTGCCAGACTCGATCTTCGAAAGATCGAGCACATCGTTGATGATCATCATCAGATGCTTGCCGCTACGCTGGATCGAGTGAACCGCCTCCGCATAATCCTCGTTCTGCTCGTGCAGCCGGATCAGATCACCCAGCACATCCGCGTACCCAAGAATCGCGGTCATCGGCGTGCGAATCTCGTGGCTCATGTTCGCGAGAAAATCGCTCTTCGCCTTGTTCGCGCTCGTCGCCTGCAACGCGAGCACTCGCTGACGCTGCTCACTCTGCCGGATCGAACTCGTCATGTCACGCGCCAGATTCACCGCACGACGCCTCGTGCTCGTCAGCGACCAGGTGATCGTAGTAAACAGCGCACTCAACAGACCGCCCGCGATAAGCACCGCGATCGAAGCACGCGACGCAAGCCAGACATTGGTCTGATCCACCGGCACGACCGTCAACACGAACTCGTTATCCACGAACCGTGTGTTGAGCATCGCATAGATGCCATCAAGATCGTCCGGCAGGAGCGTGCTGTACAACGATTGATCATCGCCTGTCCCAAGACCGTTGTGCTGACTGATCTCGAAACGGAACTGATCGCTCAGCGTACCAAGCTCACTCGTAAGAAGTTCGTGCAGATCCACAGGAACCGCAATCCAGCCGAGCAACGCCTCGCGACGCTCCAAGACATTCTCCACCGACTTGCCCATCTCATAGACCGGAAGTGACAGGATGATCGAATACTCACCCTCAGACTGCTGCAGCAAACGGATCGGCAAGGAAGAACTCAGCTTCCCGGAATCCATCGACTTCTCATACACCGCACGATTCCGGGGGCTGCTCCCGACATCCACCCCGATCAATCGCTGATTCTGTTCCGTCAAGCTGTGATAACGGATCACAAACCGATCATCATGCTCGACCGCAAAGTCCGCGTCGCGATGGTCACGAATCTGGAAGTCCTCGTACCCGATCGTTCGCATCTCTTCCAGGAACGAATCCACTTCATCCCGAGCGACACGATCCACAAAGCAGAAACCCCAGATCCCGGGGTAGTGGCGCTCAATATCTGAACTCTCATAAAACCGTGACCACTCATCAGGCGTGATCTGCTCGCTCGCGCTCATGAAGCCACGGAGCAGCTCCATCCCCGTCGAGTATGCCTCAATCCGATCCTCGATCCGATTACGAACCTCAACCGCACGATCCTCAAGCTGCTCGATCCGACGCTGCTTGGATGTGCGGCCGACAATCACCATCGCAACCAGCCAGGTCGCGACCGAAATCGTTAGCACGAGCGCGATGGGAAGATACCCATCAACAAGGCGACCCCATGCAGAGCCGGCGCTCATCGCGCGTTTCTCATGCTTGGTGCCAACCGTAGTCGTCATGCGTAATTAGACCTGTTCATAAACTGCATGGGCGAACACGCCCCCCTCTCGACACACCCTGAAATCGACACGATGCGTGGGGAGATGAACCCAAGAAAGCATCAGACTGTCATTAATCACGCACTTTTTCCCCCGACCCCAGAGACCACCCCCACCAGATACCCATGAAGCACGGTTTAACCCATTCATAACCTGCACTTAGCCCTCAACACACACCACCGCCCGCAACCGCATAATCCGACCCCGCCCCTCGTTACCGGACCAACCCTCTTTTGGTATGCTCACGAAACATCATTCAAATCCAAACCGAGCCCCAACCGAGCCCAGCATGCACAGAATCACCAAACTCGTCGCACTCGCCGCACTCCTGCTCTGCATCTGCGCACAAGCAGCACGAACCGCGCAGCCAGAACAGAACACCACCATCATCCACTGCGGGCACCTCATCGCAATCCCTGGCCAACCCACGCAGTCACAGATGACACTCGTGATCGTCAACAACTCCATCGATCGCATCATCAGCGGCTACGAATCACCACAAGATCTCAATCTCGATACATCAACAACTGTCATCGATCTCAAAGACAAATGGGTCGTCCCCGGCCTCATCGACTGCCACACCCATCTCACCGGCCAGAACCTCCCCGCGTCCGAACGCATGCGCCGAACCCTCCAGGAGACCGAGGCCCACTCCGCCATCGACGCCGTCGCCAACGCACAAAGAACAATCTCCGCGGGCTTCACCACCGTCCGCAATGTCGGATCAGGCGGCTCCGTCGGCCTCGCCCTGCGTGACCGGATCAATCAGGGCGTCGTCCCCGGACCACGCATGTTCGTCTCTGGACCCGCCCTCTCCGTCACCGGCGGCCACGGCGA
>DDGE01000007.1:97063-104405 GCA_002337545.1 Phycisphaerales bacterium UBA1910
ATGACCGCCGACGGCCCATACGAAGCACGCAAGGCCGTACGCGCCCGGGTCCGCGAGGGCGTCGACCTCATCAAAATCACCGCCACCGGGGGCGTCCTCTCCAACACCGCCGCCGGCGTTGACAAACAGTTCTTCGTCGACGAACTCGAATCCATCATCGAAGCCGCACGCATGATGGGCCGCAAAGTCGCCGCCCATGCCCACGGGACCGACGGCATCAACGCCGCACTCCGCGCAGGCGTCGACTCCATCGAGCACGGCACCTACATCGACGAAGAGTCCATCAAACTCTTCAAGGAGACCGGCGCCTACCTCGTACCAACAATCCACGCCGGCAAGTTCGTCGAAGAGAAATCCAAAATCGACGACTACTTCCCACCAGCCATCCGCGATAAAGCCGCAACCGTCGGCCCGCTCATCCAGGACTCCTTCGCCCGCGCCTACAAAGCCGGTGTCAACATCGCCTTCGGCACCGATGTCGGCGTCGGCGCTCACGGCACCAACGCCCTCGAGTTCGTCTACATGCACGAAGCCGGCATGAGCCCCGAAGACTGCCTGATCTCTGCCACCATCAACGCCGCCACACTCATCGGCGTCCAGGACAAGATCGGCACGCTCGAGCAAGGCAAGTACGCCGACCTCATCGCCCTCCCAATCGACCCCATGAAAGATGTCAGGGCATACCAGCGCGTCGACTTCGTCATGAAGGACGGAGCCATCTACCGATCGCACTGATGAATCTCACCCAATTGAGTCATCCATCCGAAATTTCCAAATCCTCATGCGCGCCAAGCGCCATTCATCCGGTAGACTGCTATCAATAGGGGGAACCACCTATCAACCGCGCGATTGCGATTGGATTCAACGATGATGCACGCACGATCGAAGCAAACTCCGAAGGTCACACCCGAAATGCTCGGCCTGCTCGAGTGGCTCTCGGGCAGCGGCTGGATCCTTCGAAACGAAGACTTCGTCGCCATCTGGTGCAACGAGGCATACGCGGCCATCGGGAACCTCAAGCCCGAAGATGTAGTCGGCACAAAGCTCGCTGATTACATCGGCGATGACGCCGCAAAGGATCGTGAACGCTCATACTCCGTTGCAATAGAAGAAAACCGACCAGTCACAAACATCCAGTTCACCGGCGACGACCGCATGCTGAGCATGATCTTCCCAATCGATGAAGAGGCATTCGGACACAAAGGCGTCCTCTGCATGATCCAGGAAGCGCCAAGAGGCGACAACCTCAAACTCGAGGCAATCGAAACCGTCGTCCAATCCCCGGTCTTCGTCCAGCTCGCCGCACTCTCCACCGCAGAGCTCCGCGTCCTCTACTACCTCGCGCGAGGAAACTCCACGCAACAGATCTCCGAGAAACTCTTCCGATCAACCAAAACCGTCGAAAACCAGATCTCCAACATCCACAGAAAGATCGGCACAAAGTCCAGAGGCGAACTCGTCCAGTTCGCATCCGGCAGAGGCATCGAGAAATACACACCCGACGAATGGGAATCGATCATCACCACCGCGCGCGCAGAGTTCTCATTCAATACCGAAGACAAATCACAACCCAAGAAGTAAGCCCGAAACACCTTCCCGCGCAAACACTCCCGCCGAGCTCATCACACAAAGCCCCTCCACCATGGAGGGGCTTTTCTTGGGTTCACAAACACGAATACACCACCATGCCTTTCCTCTTTTATCCCGACAACTGCCCCAAAAAACACTGGATTTCGAACCCTCTTGACCCATAATTACAATGGACCACAATCAAGAGAGGGAAAACAACATGCTCCGTACCGCCACCATCGCCACGCTCCTGCTCACACCCATCGCTGCCGCGGATGTCGTCGATTTCACCGATTTCTCCGACACCACCGGGCTCGCGATCAACGGCTCTGCCGCGCCCGCGACCACCAGCGACGGCGTAGTCATGCGCCTCACCACCGCATTGGCCAACCGCGCCGGCAGCATCTTCTCGGATGCACAGGTCGACGCCGCAGACTTCTCAACCAAGTTCTCATTCCGCATCTCCGAACCGGGCGGTTCCATCTTCGACGGCAACACCGAGAACGGCGCCGACGGCATCGTCTTCGTCGTCCAGCCCATCGACAGCGCCCTCGGTTCACTCGGACAGGGCATCGGCTATCAGGGCATCGCCACATCCCTCGGCATCGAGTTCGACACCTGGCACAACTCCGTAAACAATGACCCCAGCCAATCCCATGTCGGCATCAACATCGACGGCTCGGTCAACCACAACTCCGGACTCCCGACCGCGAACATCACCGCACCGGAACTTGACGACGCAGACCAGTGGTTTGCATGGATCGACTACGACGGCACAACCCTCGAGGTCCGCCTCTCCCTCTTCGACGCGCGTCCCGCCAACCCACTCATCGCCCACCAGCTCGACCTGCCATCGATCCTCGGCCAAGGCACCGCCTTCGTCGGCTTCACCTCCGCGACCGGCGCCGCATGGTCGAACCACGACATCATCAACTGGAGCTACGACGCCTACTCACCGCCCTGCCCCGCCGACCTCAACGACGACGGCGTACTCGATTTCTTCGATGTCTCAGCATTCCTCAGCGCATACGCCGACGAAAACCCCGCTGCCGACTTCACCGGCGACGGAAACTACGACTTCTTCGATGTCTCAGCATTCCTCAGCGCATATGCCGCCGGCTGCCCGTAACCATCAACCAAACCAACCACACCGGCCGCCGAACCACAAACCAGCGGCCTTTTTCATGCCGGGTGCCCTGCTTACGCGAAGCTGAAGCAGGATGTCAGGTTGCATACACTCTCAACATGGGCACCTGGGACACTTCCATCCTGAGCCGGGAACCATGAAGGTGCGGTCCCCGGCTCCTGCATGTCTCTCGAAGAGTGTACCACATCACGGCTCATGATCGAATCCAAACATGACCAACAAGAATATGCAGGAGACCTTGCCACTCGCATGCCATTCGGTCAACTACAGGATTGCTGCACAAAAATCGATCCATCGAATGAAACGAAACGGGATCATCAACTTGATTCAATTCACAAGTCGCGAGTTGCAATGCGCTCAGATTTTTCATGAGTTGCCCACAAACTGAGCAGCTCCAGCGATCTTTGACTCACAAATAAAGATTTAGAATACCCTTCCTGCTGCAGCACACAGTGAAAGAGCCCGTCGGATACTTTACGGAAATACACCTTTGCATATGATCTCTCAAATGACACGGCGCCAAACGCGTCAGAGTAAGTGACCCTATCCTTATCAATATATATACTAGTCAGCAGCGGCTGTTTCATCCCAGTTAGAAGAAAAAAATTATAGAATAAAAATAACGCAAGGCCATCCAGAAATGGGTTGATAAAATGTCTGGAAGGAGGAATCCCTGTGTAGTTATACGACACATAGTGCAGGCCAAGTATTATGACCGCAAACATGAGCAGCATAACCGGATACAAACGGATGTTCTTTGCAACGACTAACGGAGCCGACTCATTTAGCTCAAAGCAGCAACCACCTCCTGCTGGACGCGTTAAATACTGCGACTTCATTGTCGCTACAATATTCGCGCGCAAGAAAAATACATGAAATAGGAATGGAGAAAAAATAACTATCATAATATATAATAATAAATCCATAAGAGGGACGCAGGTTTTTCAACCTGCGAAACCCCATTAGCTATACGGGATCACCTGGGCAATCGTCACCAAACACAGCCCTTGCGGCCGCGCGACTTCCAGCACGCACCGCTCTAGCATTCGCAAGTGCGGTTGAATAATCGCCCATACAACCAGCGTATTGATACGCCTGAATTCCCAAAGCACCCAGAGAACAGAGCACGGTTGCCACATACCCCACACCCGGAAAAATCGATGCGGTGGCACACCCGGTCATGGTAACAGCGAACTGCGCAGTAGCGTCTAATATACAATTCTTCATGTTATTCTTTGCAATCTGCTGCGCTGTTGCAAAGGCAATGTCTGCCAATCGAAATGCCTGCTCACAATCAACAGGTGGATACGCCGGTATCCCCGCCTGTTCAGCTTCTGGAATCGGACGGAAATCGTCGTAATCAACTTGCTGCATTTCACAACCAATGACAATTTCACTAACACGCTCCCCAAGCGAATTAGTAAACTGCCAAGCTATACCTGCAAAATTGATTTTATCCAAATCCGTTTCAATCGAGGCAACAATAGCGTACAAATCAAGGTTAGCATCTTGATATACCTGCGTCTGAGCAGGTGTAAAATAATCATCATCAGCGATATCAACACGATATGCACCTAAGACTTCCATATCAAACAGCTCGGCACCGCTGGTCTGCCCGACATGGGTGCCGCCCACGCTATTTTCATCAATGTCATCAAACATCAACAGTGCGGAGTCTTGGATAGAATATGGGCTTCCAAATAACCGCTCGATATATTGCCTTTGGTATTTACCCCACTCGCGATATGGTATGGGTTGCGCCCCAAATGCAAGATCCGTGGGAACACCAGCCTCAACGGCATGCAATGCGTCAACAACCTGCTCCGCCGTTTGAGCAATCGGCTGAACCGGCTCCTGAACTCGCGCTGCCGCTCGATACGACGGCAACACGAACACATTCACCAATGAGGAGAAGTGCGAAAATCGGATTGCAGTAATTCTGCCTGCTACTAACCCATTCTCTAATGCTCATATACTACTTCCTTTCAGTCTACGACCGCACCATTGCGGCACTACAGACTAAAACAAGAGCAAGAGCGTTAGCAAGTCAGATATCGCAACTAAAACAATAAACCCCAAATACCTCATTAATGAGGCAGTTGGCTCATCTTTGAGGAAGTCGCCATGTAGCACTCATCTCACGCCGTCACCGCCGCAAGCCCCATCGCCTTCGCCATCGCCTGCCCCATCTCCGATGGGTTCAACGCGATCTCCGCGCCCGCTTCACGCAACGCATCGATCTTCGAGTCCGCCGTGCCGGTGGGCTTGCCGCCCGCGCCGCTGGAGATAATCGCGCCAGCGTGTCCCATCCGCTTGCCGGGAGGCGCCGTGCGACCCGCAATAAAAGCGGCCACCGGCTTGGTCACATGCTTCGCGATGTACTCCGCCGCCGCCTCCTCGTCCTCGCCGCCGATCTCGCCGATCATCAGGATCCCGTCCGTGTCCGGGTCCTCTTCAAACATCCGGATGCAGTCGATGTGGTTCAACCCACGCACCGGGTCGCCACCGATGCCCACACAGGTCGACTGAGCGATGCCCAGCTGCGAGGTCTGCCACACCGCCTCGTAGGTCAGCGTGCCAGAGCGCGAAACAATACCCACGGCCTTGCCCGTGCTCGCCTCGCTCACATGCGTATGGATGTAGCCCGGCATGATGCCGATCTTGCACCCAGCGTTCGTGTAGTGCGACTCCGCCGTGTCCTCGCCCGTCTTGGGCCCAGGGGTGATCACGCCGGGGCAGTTGGGACCGATCAGCGTGAACAGCTCGCGGTTGTGCGCCGAATCCGCACCACGCGCCGCCGCGTTGCGATCGTCCATCACCCGCCGAACCATGATCATGTCGTTGACCGGCACACCCTCAGTAATACAGCAGATCAACCGGATCCCCGCGTCCATCGCCTCCAGGATCGCATCGCTGCAGAACGCCGGCGGCACAAAGATCATCGTCGCGTCCGCGCCCGTCGCGTCCACCGCGTCACGCACCGTATTGAAGATCGGCAGCCCGTTATCGTCCTTCTGACCGCCCTTGCCGGGGGTCACCCCGCCGACCATCTTGGTTCCGTAGTTGAAGCACCCCTTCGTATGAAGCGCTCCGAAACTGCCGGTAATGCCCTGACAGATGACTTTGGTGTCCTGATCAACGAGAATGGCCATGCGCCGCTCCAATCTGTGTGTTTCGTCTGGATTCGCCAGATCCTAGGCCAAGACCACCCCCGCTCCCACCACGCTAGAGTTCACCATGCCCAGAAACACCGCCACACGCCGACTCACAGCCCGCATCAGCCGCCTACTCATCCCAGCGATCGCCTCGCTGACCGCCGTCGGCTGCGCTCCCTCCCAGCTCCGCGAGGTCGCATCCTCCAACGAGCTCCAATGGACCGGCGTCGCCCACGCCCCCGACGGGCGCGTCTTCGTCAACTACCCACGCTGGTCCGATCGCTACCAGTTCGCCGTCGCCCGCGTCCTCGATACCGCGACCCCCTCCACCGTCCGCCCATATCCCAACGCCATCATCAACAACTGGTCACCCGAGGGCCCCGGCGCAGGAGACTGGCAAGAACGCTTCGTCGCCGTCCAGTCCGTCCACATCGACCGCCAGGGACGAATGTGGGTCCTCGACACCGGGCGGGTCAGCCAAGACGCGGGCCGCCAGGCCGTCGTCTACGAGATCGACCTCGATCGCGACCGCGTCAAACTCGCCCTCCCACTCCCCTTCGATATCGCCCCAGAGGGCAGCTACATCAATGACATCCGCCTCACGCCCGACGGGCGATGGGCCTTCATCTCCGACTCGGGCCTGGGTGCGATCATCGTCCTCGATACCAAAACCGGCGACGCACGACGCGTCCTCGACGACCACCACAGCACCAAGGGCAACAGCGAACGCATCATCGAGATCGACGGGCGACCCCTCCTCATCAACGAAACCGGCCAGCCCCCCGTCATCCACTGCGACGGCATCGCCGTCTCCCCGGACGCCAAGTGGGTCTACTACAAGGCCATCAGCGCCGACCCGCTCTTCCGCGTCCCCGTCGCCATGCTCACCGACGACCGCATCCCCGCCGAGCAGCTCGCCAGCGCTGTCGAAGACCTCGGCACCGCACCCATCACCGACGCCATCATCTTCGACGACGCCGGCAACCTCTACTTCTCCGCACTCGAGCAGAACGCCATCCTCTACCGCACACCCCAAGGCGACTACAAGGACCTCGTCCGCCACCGCTCCATCAGCTGGCCCGACAGCTTCGCCATCGACCGCGAAAACGACCTGCTCGTCTTCACCACCGCCCTCATCCACCGCACCCCGCGCTTCAGCGAGGGCGAAACATGGCCCGACGAGCCCTACCGCGTCTTCACCCACCCCCTCGCGCCGGCAAATGAATAAGCCGACTTTCGTCGGCTTGTAGGTATCAGTGATTCGGGATCTCGCGGTCAATCAGCGCCGACGCCGACCCGCCGCCAGCAGCCCCACCGACGCCAGCAACGCCAGCCCGCCCGGAGCCGGCACCAGCGTAAACGACGCGCTCATCGAGAACCCATCCACCTGCTCATCACGCCGATCGCCAGACGCCTCGATCCGGCTCTCCATATCCGCGTCCAGAAAAAACGCGCGTGATCCATCCACTGT
>DDGE01000007.1:104636-106434 GCA_002337545.1 Phycisphaerales bacterium UBA1910
AGCTGCCCATTGCTGACCGCCTCGTACTCGATCCGCATCGTGATCAGGACCTGATCCCCCTCCTCAAAGTCCACCAATGAGTTCAGACGCAACCCGTGCTCACTCTCCGCGTAGTCGTTCGCATTCATCCCGATCGCCGCACGATTGCTCATGCTGTGCGAGAACGAATACATCTGCGTATCCGACATCACGGAAGTGCTCGACTCAACCAGACCACCCGTGCCACCCGCGAAGATCCCCGTCGTGCGATCCGCGTTGAAATCAAGCAGGAACCCCGAGTCGCTGTCCGGGCTGATGTGGATGTTCGCGTAGGAATAATCATTCAAACTCGCACCCTGATGCCCAGCATCAACCTCCGCTTCGATGTCCAGATCACCGTTGAGACTCGTGATATCCCCCATCGCAAGAGACCCCGAGAGAAGAACCAACCCAAATGCAGATCGTGTGCGCATGCCGAAAACTCCATATATGGTGTATGCAAAGTGAGTACACCCGCCAATCCCGCCCCCTGTGGGGGTGCACACATACACCATGGACCGAGAACCCGGCCAATGCCAACAAACCCGCGAGTTAAACATCACGCGAACAAACCTTTACGATCCAGAACCAACCCACACCCGGCTATCATTCTCCCCCTCAATCGGAGAAAGAACACATGCGCGCAATCATCACAGGTCAGGTCGGGATGGACAAAAAGGCATACCTCAAAGAGGTCGCCGACTTCGCGGCCGCCCAAGGCGAGCCCATCGAGATGTTCCATGTCGGAAACATGATGTACGACGAAGCACCCGACATCCGCCCCGGACGCATCCTCGACCTCCCCATCTCACGCCTCAACTCACTCCGGCGCGCCGCATTCAAAGACATCATCTCAGACGCACCCAACCACGATCACGCACTCGTCAACACACACGCCACATTCCGCTGGCGACACGGGCTCTTCTCCGCCTTCGACTTCGACCAGATCACCAAGCTCGCACCCGACCTCTTCATCTGCCTCGTCGATAACATCGAGGTCGTCCACCAGCGACTCCACGCAGAGCACGACATCGACGCAACACTCAAGGACTGCATGGTCTGGCGCGAAGAAGAAATCCTCGCAACAGAGCTCATGTCCCAGGCCATCCCCGGCTCAAAGTTCTGCATCGTCTCACGCGGACGATTCTCACAAACCTCACGCACCCTCTTCCAACTCATGTGCCGCCCCCAGATGAAGAAGGTCTACCCCTCCTTCCCAATGTCCCATGTCATCGACATGCCCGATGTCATGGCCGAGATCGACGCATTCCGCAACAAACTCGCAGAGCACTTCATCTGCTTCGACCCGGGCGATGTCGACGAAAAACTCCTCCTCGACCGCGCCGTTGAAGCTGTCAAAGAAGGCAAGGACTTCTTCGATCACAAACCACTCCAGCTCGGCGGCCTCGACAAGGGCGCAGAACCGATCAAGATGCGCACACGCGAGGTACTCGACATCGCAGGCGACATCGACGGCCAGATCTACATGCGCGACTTCAAGCTCATCGACCAGGCAGACATGATCGTCTCCTATGTCCCCGAGCTCAAATCCGAGACCGGCAAGGTCATCCCCGCCCTATCCTCCGGCGTCGAACGCGAACTACAGCACGCATGGGAACACGCCAAAGAGGTCTATGTCGTCTGGAAGCCCTCCAAGAACCCCTCCCCCTTCATCACTGAAACCGCCACAAAGGTCTTCGACTCCACCGAAGACGCCCTGAGCTACTTCGAAGAAAAGGGCATGTTCGCCGAGAAGAACCTCTTCGGGCACTAAACGAAT
>DDGE01000007.1:106649-108829 GCA_002337545.1 Phycisphaerales bacterium UBA1910
CTGCTCACCGCTACTGCTGCAGATGCGCAGATGCTCAATCTCCAAGACGCGAGGTCTTCAAACATCAACCTGTCAATCCTCGACACCCACTCCGTGTGGCATTCCGCGGACGATCTCCGCGACTACGACAACTTGGGCCAAGGCCTGCACGAAAGCCTCAACTTGGATATCACAATCCCAGGATCAGGCACCGTGAGCGGCTCGCTCATATTCGACGCATACGCCAGCGCACTGGAAATCAGCTCAACCACATACGCGAGCGCCTCCACGGATGTCGGCGACGCGCTCCCGTTCAGCAACGCCGCATTCTCCAACCGAATCAGATTCGAGATCACCGAAACCACACAGTTCGCCCTCGACGCCATCTTCGATGTAACACAGCACCAGAGCGGCGGCGCCTTTGCGATCCGACAGTTCGGTTCCCTCGATTGGGTCGATATCTACGCTCATGTATACACCGGCCAATCCGGGTCTTTCTCCGACTCCATCACCCTCAACCCTGGAATGTACGAGTTCAACGCGGCCACCTGGGCATCCGCGACGGACCTGCTCTCATACAACTCAGAACTCGCGACGAGCTACCAGGAAGTCTCGTTCCGTGTTGTGCCCGCCCCACCAGCACTTTTCGCACTCATCCCGCTCATCATTCCCAGACGACGCCGAACCTGATGACACCCCTCACCAAGCGGGCCATACGGGCCCGTTTTTTTCATCCCCACACCTGAAACCCGCCACACCTTTTCCCCAACCACCCCTTGCGGGAATGACCCCGCCGGGGGATTATGTCACCATGCCCGAGCAGACACCATACGAACAGCACCCCGCGCCACCCGTCAACGAGCGTGGCCGGGCCTACGACCCAGACGCCACCGACGACGAACGCACCTACGCGCTCTTCATGCACCTCACCCTCCTCGGGCATGTCGTCCTCTCGCTCCTCGCGATCATCGCCCCCATCATCATGTGGCAGATCAAGAAGGAACAATCCCCCTTCCTCGACGACCACGGGCGAGAAGCCGTCAACTTCCAGCTCTCACTCATCATCCTTTCAATCCTCCTCATCCCCATCGGCATCCTCACCTGCAGCGCCGGGTTCTTCCTCTACATCCCCCTCTATGTCCTCGCACTCGTCGGCATGATCCAAGCATCAATCGCCGCCAACCGAGGCGAGTTCTACCGATACCCGATGACCTTCCGCTTCGTGTAACCAGCACAACCCCGCCCCACCCCCTATCATCTCTGCGTGGCACTACTCGAAGCAATAGACCTCAAGAAGTCATTCAACGGACGCACCGTCGTCAACGGCGTATCCCTCGAAGTCGAGCACGCCGAGATCGTCGGCCTCCTCGGACGCAACGGCGCAGGCAAAACCACCACCTTCCGAATGACCATCGGCATGATCGAACGCGACGCCGGACGCGTCATCTTCGACAACACCGAAGTCTCCGGCCTCCCCATGTACCGACACGCCCAGATGGGTATGGGCTACCTCTCCCAGGAACCCTCCGTCTTCCAACGCCTCACCTGCGAGCAGAACCTCCTGGCCATCCTCGAGACACTCAAGCTCTCCCGCGCCGATCGCAAACGACGCGCCGCCGAGCTCCTCGAACAGTTCGGCCTCTCCCACAAAGCAAACGACCTCGCCCGCACCTGCTCCGGCGGCGAACGCCGCAAACTCGAGATCGCCCGCGCCCTCGTCACCAACCCAAAGCTCATCCTCCTCGACGAACCATTCTCCGGCGTCGACCCCATCGCCGTCGAAGACCTCCAGGAAGAAATCCGACAACTCACCCAGCGCGGCATCTCCATCCTCATCACCGACCACAATGTCCAACAAACCCTCCGCGTCTGTGATCGCGCCTACATCCTCACCAACGGCCGCGTCCTCGCCGAGGGAACACCCAAGCAACTCATCAACTCCCAGCAAGTCCGCAGCGCCTACCTCGGATCCATGTTCAAAGGCGACGAGTTCGACGAACCCGCCGAGCATCAAGACTCCAACACCCAGGAGCCCATCGATGCCTAACTTCATCCACCATTCTCTGGGTGCCCGTACTCGACGCGCAGCGGCGCAGTGCGGCCTCCCCCGTCGCTCGAAGATCCGCCCTCAGTGGAACATGGAAGATGTCTCGCGCAGCGAGACCGAGGGGGCCTCTTTCTCCTCCCCCGTCCTGACGGGG
>DDGE01000007.1:108947-109731 GCA_002337545.1 Phycisphaerales bacterium UBA1910
CCCCCGTCCTGACGGGGGAGGTGCCGAGCAAAGCGAGGCGGAGGGGGTCTTCCCGGCTCACCATCGCCTCCCCCCTCCTGCTCCTCTCCCGCCTCTTCCCATTGCTGCCGAAGGTCCGCCTCTGGCGGATTGCCTATTGCCTATTGCCACTCTTCCTCCTCCTCCCCGCCTGCGTCCAACGCAAAATCCGCGTCACCTCAACCCCACCCGGCGCACGCGTCCTCCTCAACGACCAGGAGATCGGACGAACCCCCGTCGAAACACGCTTTACCTTCTACGGCGGCTACGACATCCAACTCATCAAGCCCGGCTTCGAACACCTCCACGAGCTCAAACAAGCCAAGGCCCCCCTCCACGAATACCCCGTGATCGATCTCGCGGCCACCGCCGTCCCCGCAGACATCAACCACACCATCGAGTGGCACTTCGACCTCACACCCGTCGCCGAATCCCTCGACCCCGAAGCCGCCCGCGAAGACCTCCTCAACCGAGCCGAAGACCTCCGCGAACAAGCGCGCACAACCGCCGACTAACCTCCCGGCGCTCCACGACGACTCTTCAATCCGGGTGCCCTGCTTTGACCCGAAGGGCAAAGCAGGTCTCCCGCAGATCAAGCGGCTCAATCCCCCAATACACGCACGAACAAACTCTTCGTACCTTCCCCACCGGTCGCAGATCCGCCGAGACATCGATCCGCCTCAGGCGGAGCGGACGAGGAAGGTGGATTCGGCACAGCCGAAGACGGATGGGGCCTTGTCTCCTCTTGTCCCTCCCCGCGCCCTCG
>DDGE01000007.1:109914-116659 GCA_002337545.1 Phycisphaerales bacterium UBA1910
CGGATCGGAGGGGTCTTCCCTCTTCCCTCACTCCCCAGTGGCCAGTCCCTAGTCGCCAGTCCCTCTCCCCAAGTTCATCCGCAACAGATTCCCCAAAATCAACTGCTCCACCTCTTCCCGCCGCCCCCGCATCGGATCATCCTCATCCAACCCCTGCCCGGCCCCCGTCTCCACAAACACCCCCGCCCACGCCGCATCCCAGCCCCCCTCCGGGTCCACCGCCGCATATGCCGCCAGCACCGCCTCATCGAGCGCCTTGTGCGCCAGCTTCAGCCAGGTCGGCCGCTCGTTGTACAGATTCGTCAGCGTCCGCTTCTTGAGCTTCGCATCCTTCGCGCACGCAGCATCGATCGCCGACTGCCGAATCAACCGCCGCGCCTCCTCCCCGCTCACCCGCGCCACATCCGCAAAGTCATCCTCCGCATCGATCCGCGCCGCGATCGGCTCCACCCACTCCGGCGGGTTCAACCACCGCTCTCGCTGCTCGTTCAACGCCGCCGCCGCATCCCCGATCGCATCGTGCAACGGCCGCAACGCATCTCCAGCCCCCGGCTCATCCCCGGGCGCCCACGGCAACGGAAAAGTCTCAAAGCAGGTCGTCGGAGTGTACCGAGGCCGATCCTCCAACTGCGTCCCCTGCCGAAGCGCCCACAACTCATGCACGCTGCTGTGCAGCACGCCGAAGAAGTAGTCGTCGGAGCGGGCAAAGGCGATGAGTGAATGCTCCGGCATCGTCGGATGGCGAAACCACTTGAATAAACGGTGCTTGGAAGTGCATGGTGTGGCCACAAATCTTTCGTGTGCGGCTAGTTGATCACGCATCTCAGCTCGTGTTCTCCACAACAACCATGATGGGTACTTTGAGGAGTGAGCATACTTCGGTTTACCATTGTGCAGTTTGTCTCTGTCTGCGCGAACCACTGAAACCACATAATCAAATGGGTTCTCAAAGATTGAAGCTTCTGTTTCAGTACACTTGGTTCCAAAGTCCAGAATCCACTGGCCTCTTGCGTTGGCTGTCAGGTCTTTGCCGTTGATGCATGGTTTAACGACTTTAAAACTGGTTTCGCTAGTAGGATTCGGCGCAGCAAGAAAGCTTCTTGCAGTCTCCCAATTGATATCGAACGGGCCGCCTTTTACAAATCCCTGAAAACCGATGGATTCATTGTTCTGAATCACTTTGGATTTGGTTAAATCAATGCCGCCAGTAAGATCCGAGTTGATCGCTTTAACCGGAACACCATCAAGTTCAACCACGCTGTTTTCGGTGTTGGAAAAACAAATGATCGAAATATGAACTGCGGCACCATCAAGTATCCACTCTCGATCTGCAAAAGCACAGTTGATTTTATGCTTGTCGACTATACGCCTTAACACACTACGGCTCGCGCCGCCTCGAATACCCTGAGTCGCGAGCAATCCAACAACCAGGTGCTCATTTCTGTGTAAGTAATTTGTTGCTAAATCAAACCAGTAGCAGCAAAAATCTACGCCGTCAGGTAGATGTGAATAAACAGATTGGTACTGATCTACATACTCGTCGCCAAGTTCTTGCCGGGCCTTTCTGGATCCTAAAAACGGCGGATTCCCCACAATAAAATCCGCCCCCGGCCACTGCGCCTGCCCCAGACACTTCGCACCCTCACGCCACACCGGGATCCGCTCGCCGTCCTCATCCGCCCACGCCAGAATCGCGTCCCGGTTCTCGATCGTCGTGATCGGCTCAAGGATCGGATCGCGCGGCGCGTTGAACCCGTTGTCACGCATCCACTGCAAATACCCGATCCAGATCGACACCTGCGCCAGCTCGCTCGCGTACGGGTTGATCTCGATCCCCAGCAACTGCGTCGGGCGCACCCGCGGTGTCATCGAGGTGCCGAGGTCCGCCGCGTAAGTGACAACCTCTTTCTCCAAGCTGAGCAGTTGCTGAATCGCTACATACAGAAAGTTGCCCGAACCGCACGCCGGATCGAGCACGCGAACCGTCGCAAGCCGATCCTGAAAATCGAACAACGCCGTTTCAAGCCGCCGCGTAAATGTCGTTGACTTTGTCGCACCCTTCTTCTGGCTCTTCTTAGCCTCCGCTCGTGCGGCCGCCGACCGTTGATCGACAATCTCATCACAGGTTGCGCAAACTTCTTCCCACTCCCGACGCAACGGACGCACAATCACCGGCTCCACCACCAGCATGATGTCCTCGCGGCTCGTGTAGTGCGCACCGATCTGAGAACGCTTGCTCGGATCCAGCGAACGCTCAAACAGCGTCCCCAGAATCGACGGCTCAATCGCCGCCCAATCCTGACGCGCCGCATCGAGCAGAATCTCCGCCTCACCCTCCGTCAGCTCGATCGCCTCGGCATCGTCGAACAGACCGCCGTTGAAGTACGCGATCTCATCAACACCAAAGTCCCCGCCCGTGCGCATCGCATCGAACAACCCGTCCATCTGCTTCTTCAGACGCGCCGTATCGTCCTTGCTCTTGGTCAGGATCGTCTGGAACAGCCCCTTGGGCAAAAGCTCCACATCCTCCGCGAACAAACAGAACATCACCTTCATCAGAAAATGCGCGGCCTCATGCGGATCGTGCCCCCGGTCCCGCAGCGCCTGCGCAATCGTCCCGATCTTTCCCGCGATCTTCTCCGTAATCGCCGCGACCGTTTCTGTGGGCTTGAACGACTCCGGGTCCGTAAACACCCGGCGCAGCAGCGTCAGCTTCCCCTCGTCCCCCAGTTGCTCCAGCGCAATCTCGTGCACCTCGGGCTTGTACCCCGTGAAGTTCGTATGGATCTCGAACCGAGAGATATCGCACACCACCAGCAGCGGCGGGTTCTCAAGATCCTCCCGATACTGCTGCAACTGCTGATACGCCGCCGAGAGCGTCTTGTGCTTGTCCTTCCGCTTGTACTCCCACGCAAAGCGCCCCCTGTACCACACATCCGCCCAGCCGCGGTCCCCCTTGCTCCCCGCAGACGCCGGCCCCGAAACCCGCGCGCCCTTCTCGAATGTAAAAACATCACCCGTCGGATCAATCTCCGCCGGCGTCTTCACACCCAGCAAATGACACAAGTCAATGAAATGTTCTTGCGAGGCCGCCCGCTCGGACAACTGAGATTTCGACCACTTCTTGATAAAAGTCTGCACATCCATGTGCTTACATCATGGCCGAACGGTACACATTTGTCCAATCATCCCCCTCGCTTCCGGGTGCCACCGCTCGCCGTCCCCGGCGCAGTGGGCCTCTTGTCCCTCCCCGCGATCCGCCAAAGGCGGACGAGGGAGGTGGGCCGACAAAGTCGGCTCGGAGGGGTCTTTCTCCCCCTCTTCCCTATTACCTATTCCCCATTGCCTCTCCCTCTTCCCCAGTGGCGAGTGGCCAGTCCCTAGTCCCTTCTTCTCCCCGGCACCCCCACAACCACCGCCCCACCCCCAACATCACGCACCACCACCGCCCCCGCGCCAACAACACACCCATCACCAACCGAAACCCCCGGCAGCACCCGCGCCCCAATCCCCACCAACACATCAACACCAACACACACACCGCCCCCAAGCACCGTCCCCGGCGCAATGTGCGCATTCTCCCCAACACGGCAATCGTGCTCCACAATCACACCCGAGTTGATAATCGCGTGCGACCCCACCCGCGCATCCGCGTTCACAATCGCACCGGGACCAACAAGCACACCCTCGCCAAGCTCCGCGCTCGCGCTCACCACCGCGCTCGGATGAATAATCGGCTCCGCAACCCGCGCCCCGCTCCCCAGCTCCCCAATACACCGCCGCCGCGTCACCACATCACCGATCGCGATCACCACCGGCGCGTCATGCGCCGACGCGCCGCCGATCGCACCAAGGTACTCCAGCGAGCCCGACATCGCGCTCTGGGCGTTGTCATCGCAATACCCCATCACAACCATGCCCGACGCGCGGATCGTGTCGAACACAACCTTCGCGTGGCCACCGCCACCGATCAAAATAATGCCCCGTGCACTCATGCATTCACTATCGGATACCCACCCGCAAACGCGAGAAGGAACAGCCAAGACACAACGAAAAAGTCCATCCCAAAGTGAGCGCAAAAAAAATCGACGCCGGGCTGTAGCGCAACCCGACGCCGGGTGGGTAGGTAACTCGTACTGGTTCGCTCGGGCTCGTGGTGCAACGCACAAGCCCATATTTTGTCCTACGGACCCACCTGTTCGAACCAGGGGTGGAGACTGTTACCGTCCACACTGAATGTGACGAGCGGGGCATACGCAAAGGGAGCGGGCCAAAGACCCATTCAGAGAAAGTGTCGACCGATAAACACGGGCAACGAACCCCTTTCACGCGGCTTTTCCGCCTCGTTCTGCATTCAATGTACGGATAAACAGACTCCGTGCCACCCAATGTATCGGTTGACCCGCCGAATTCCGTGATTCTTTGGGAGATTCCCCGCCACACGCCCTCAGACCCGGTGCCAGAACATGCCCAACCACGACCCAAAATCAGCCAAAACCACCCGAATCGCCGCGGTTCAGTTCCTCAATACCGTCACCCTCATCGAGGGACTCGACACATGGAACGGCTGCTCACTCGTCAAAGCCGTCCCCGCAAAGATCGCGTCCATGCTCACCCAGAACGAGGCCGATATCGGGCTCGCATCCATCGTCGACGCACTCAACCCCAAAAACAACCTCGCCCTCATCCCCTCGGGCATGATCGGATGCGACGGCCCAACCCTCACCGTCCGCCTCTTCTCCTCCGTCCCCATCGACCAGATCACCCGCGTCCACGCCGATACCGACTCGCACACCTCCGTCATGCTCGCCGACCTGCTCCTCCGCGAGCTGCACGGCATCACCGCCGAGTTCGTCGAGTTCGACGCCCGCGAACGCATGAGCATCGCTCAATCCCAATCCATCTCCCCCGACGAGGCCTGGCCCCAAACCCTCCTCATCATCGGCGACAAGGTCGTCGTCGACTCCCCCCCCGCCATCCGCTACCCCCACCAGATCGACCTGGGCGAAGCCTGGCACACCCTCACCAACCTCCCCTTCGTCTACGCCTGCTGGATGTGCCGCGCCGCGGACATGGGCACCACCATGATCGACGAAGCCGCCGCCATGCTGCAGCGCGTCCGCCTCCGCAACGACCAACGCCTCGATTGGCTCGTCACCCGCGAAGCCAAAGCCCACAACTGGCCGGGCGATCTCGCCCGCACCTACATCGGGCAGCTCCTGAGCTTCAATGTCGACGACCGCGCCCGCCGCGCCGTCGAACTCTTCGCCACCAAACTCAAAGAACACAACATCCTCGACGCCAAGCACCCGCAATGGGTCTCGACGAACTCAGTTGAACTCACAAGCCAATAAGAGAAGACCCTGATGGACGCGCAACCACTCGAAGAGTTCGCCGCCGCTGCAAGCGCGTACTGCGCGTTCATCGATGCGCTGAGCGCGGACCGTCCGCGCGATTTCTATTCGAGCTTGGAACTGCTCCTCGCGCAACTGCATGTCGCCATCCTGCAGATCGACGCAGACCCCGACGCGCCCGAATCACCTGACGCCGAGTCCAGAGACATGACCCACAAACAGTGGAAGGTGCTTGCACAACGACTCGAGGATCTCACCGCTGATGAAACCAATCGCCTGTACGACATGCACATCGCGTCATGGAAGACAGCAAAGCCCGACGACAACTACTGCGCGATCCGCGCGACCATGCTGTTCGATGACCTCGCGGATATCTATCGAGACCTCATCAACGGCCTGCGCCATTGGGAAATCGACACCCATGATGCTCGACGCGAAGCGTCATGGGAGTGGCGCACCAACTACGAGATCCACTGGGGCACGCACCTCGCTCGGGCGATGCAGACCATCCACGAGATCCGGTACCGTCTCGAAGCAAACTAGATCCGATCCGATCGCATAAACTCGATCATGCCCGCGTTGAGCAAAGCCCGGACCCCCTGCATCGCGCGACTCGCGCGTGAGCTCGGGTTCGCCTCCAAACCAACGCTCATACGACACCTCGACCGCATCGACGAGCTCGCGCCGCAGATCGATCCGGATCTCGTCTACCCCGAGGACTGGGTCGTCTTCCGCGTCACCGCCTACCGCCCCAACATCGAATCGCCCGACATCGTGCCCGGCGACGCGCTCCGAGGCGATCTCTCCGCCCTCGCCGAGTCCATCTCCGAATCCGCCGGGCTCACCCCCGAAGATGTGCAGGGCCCCGTATACAAAATCAACGACCTCTGCGAACGCTGGAGCGTCAGCCGAAAAACCATCGAGCGTTACCGCCGCCTCGGGCTCATCGCCCGCCGCCTCGATCTGGGCAAGGGACGCCGATCCGTCGTCTTCCAGCAAGCCGCGGTCGAGTGGTTCGAGACCCTCCACGCCGAGCGACTCGGGCGGGCCGCACGATTCGATCGCATCCCCCAGCGCGAACGCGAACGGATCATCCGCTGGGCACGCGGGTACCAGCGCCGCCTGGGCTGCTCACGATCCCAGGCCGCCCAGCGCATCGCCGAGCGCACCGGCCACTCGCACGAGGGTGTCCGCCAGATGCTCCTGCGTCTCGACGAACGATCAACCACCCCCATCTTCGACGAACCGGGCCCGGCCGGGAATCGCGAGGGGATGCTCGCGCTCCGCGCCACCATGCGAGGCATCGAACCCAAAGCCATCGCCAAACGGCTCGACCGGCGCGTCAGCGCCATCGGGCGCGCATCACGCCTGGCCCGCGCCCGCCTGCTCCG
>DDGE01000007.1:116823-121469 GCA_002337545.1 Phycisphaerales bacterium UBA1910
GAGGCGCACACCGATCTCGCGACCCTCATCGACACCATGCGCGTCCGCACGCCGAGCGTCGCGTATGAAGAGCAGGTCCGATCCAAATCGATCTACCTGCTGCGGCGTTGGTGCGGGCAACGCATCGCGCAGGTCAACGATCGCGCACCGAGCGCGGCGTTGCTCGATGAGATCGAGACCGATCTGCGTCTGATCACGATGCTCAAGAAAGCGCTGCTCAACACCCAGCTCGCGCTCGTGCTTTCGAGCATCGAGTCTCGGCTCGGGGGGCCGATCGACACCCTCGCGCCGTCTCGCGCGGCGCAGCTGGTGCTCGGCGGGGTCGGGGTTGCTTCCGGTGCGCTGGATCGGTACGACCCAACGCACGGCGGGCGCATCGCGGCACCGATCGGGTTGGCGGTGAACCGGTACGCGGCGGCTCAGCCCGATGTTGCTCAGCCGGTTGATGCCGGACGCGCGGCACGGCGGATCGCGTCGGGGATCATCATTCCCGATTGGACCCACACCGTGGCGCCATGGCAGCGGTGGCTCGATCCGGACCCGCGCATCATCGGTGTGCTCGACCGAGTGGAAGAGCGGGATCGAGTGGTGCTCGTGCTGCGGTACGCGATGGGTGAGGCGCACCCGATCACGCGGGAGGCCCTGGCTGGGATGCTTGGGACGCAGCCGATCCATGCCGCGCGATTTGAGCGCGGGGCGATCCGCAACGCGCGATCGCTCGTGCGGGGTTCGGGGTGAGTGTTCAGTTCTGGGTTTGCGTGTCGGGGTCGATGTAGTAGATGCCTTTTTCCTCGGGCTGGCCGTAGAGCTCGGGGTGGAGGTATCGGCCCTGTTCGTGGGCGGTTTTTTGCTCTTCGACCTGAACGGGGTTGGCCTTGGCGAATGGGTCCTGGCGGATGCCGGTGATCTGCCATGAAACCTTGAGCCCGGGTGAGCCGCCGGCGATTGAGAACTGTTGGTCGTTGATTTCCTCTGCGATGTAGACGGGTGCGTAGCCGCCGATGCAGGTGAGCTGGTATCGGAACTCGGTGTTGAGCGCGTCGAAGTAGGATGGCATGGTGACGGTTGCGGAGCCGTCGTCGTTGAGTGTGACGACGCCGTCGTAGATGTTCTTCATGTCCGGCGATTCGACGAAGGAGTGCGAGAGGTACATGTTTGCGGGGTCGAGGGGGTGGTCGATTTTGAATGTGCCCGATCCCTTGGAGAGCGAGCCGGAGACGAAGACATTGCCGGAGAAGTTACCGGCGAGCCCGCCGGATCCGCTTGTGCCGTAGATGCCCCAGCCGGAGCCGTTGTGCGATCCCCAGACGCCGATGCCGAGGAATCCTTCGCCTCGGTTTTCTCCTCGGAGTGCGGTTGAGTTGCCGCCTGGGCTGGTGGAGGTGATGGTGGAGTGGACGCCGTAGGCGGAAGATGATGTTGATGCGTTGGTGACGCGGAGCACTGCTGCTGTGCCGGTTAACGCGTTTCTCTCGAAGATCGCGGCGTTCCCGGCACCTGCGGTGTGTGCGTAGAGCGGCACGCCGTCGTTTGTGGCGAGGATCCTGAACTCTCCTGCGTACCCGTTATTTGTGATGCCGAGGACGGCCGAGCCGTTGTTGCTTGAGCCGCCGACGCCTACTGCTTCACCAACACCGAAGATCCCGGCGGGTGTATTGACGGGCGGGTAGGGTGAGAAATCGCCTGCGAATCCGAGTATGCCCCATGTCGGTGCCTGCGCATAGAAGGCCGCGCCTG
This sequence comes from Phycisphaerales bacterium UBA1910, assembly GCA_002337545.1. Lineage (GTDB taxonomy): Bacteria > Planctomycetota > Phycisphaerae > Phycisphaerales > UBA1924 > UBA1924. The sequence goes on from DDGE01000007.1 coordinate 118,561, forward strand.
ATGTGTCGTTGTTTGTGATGTTGAGTGTTGCGCCGAGTGGTGACAGGGGTGGACCTGAGAGGGAGAGTGGTAGATCGAGCGCGCTCGCGGATGAGGATTGGAGCGAGAAGACTGAGCGGGGCGCAAAGTCGAGCGGCGAGCGTGGTGCGAGTTCGGTGTAGCCGCCGCCGCCGGATTCGCGGACCTCGATCTGGAGAAAGCGCGGGTCGAAGGATTCGTAGGCTTCGTTGCCGAGATTGAGCGAGACAGTGAAGAGCCCGTCTTCGACGGTAACGGCGGAGAGTGTTTGCGTGAATCCGAACTGGAAATCGGGCGGGCCACTGAGCGGATCGTTCCATACCGAGAAGCGCATGTCATATGTGCCGTTGGCTGGTGCGCCGTTCTCGTCGAGTGTGCCTTGGTATGTGAATGCGCTCTGTGCGTGCGCCAGGGATGCGGCGGCGCCGACTGTTGCTGCGATGAGTGCGTGGAGTGATTTGTATTTCCTGTGTGACATCATGGCCCTCTCAATTGATGTGTGTGTTGCTTTGTCAGTGTACTGGTTTGTGGGGTTGGTTGGAAGAGGAAAGGGGGAATCGGATTGAACGCGAAGATCGCGAAGGGCTCGAAGAGAGGGGAGTTTGGGTTGGGAAGAGCCGCACTGCGCCGCTGCGCGGCGAGTACGGGCACCGTGGCAAGGAGGGGGTTGAAGAGGTGTTCCTCCCTGCGCCCCGCGGGGAGGTGGTACGCCGTCTTCGGCGTGACGGAGGGGTGTCCCTTCGAGTTGTCGTTGGTTTGTGCTTTTCAGGTCGGCACAAGACCCCTCCGCCTCGCTTTGCACAGGCGAGACGCCTGTGCCACCGGGGGCAGGGAGAAGAGCGGAACCGGCTTTGCGTTGGGTTTCGGCGTGGGCCGGGGTTTCGGGTTTGTCTTTGAGGATGTCGTGGGTGCGGACGAGGGCGAGGGCCTCTGCCTCGGGCTGGACGAAGTCGGTGCGGGAGGTGTTGATGCGGCGCATGCATGATTGGGCGCGCTTGAACTGGTCGGACTCGAGCAGGTCGGCGAGCGCGTTCAGTGAGAGCTTGTGGATGGCGCAGAGGTCGAGGGAGGAGATGGAGGGATTGAGGAGGTCTTCGAGGAGGGCGTTGGTGAGGGGGGAGGGAGAAGGATCAGGGGAAGAGGGGGATGGAGAAGAAGGAGCGTTGGTTTGTGAAGACCCCTCCGAGCCGACTTCGTCGGCCCACCTCCCCGCGGGGCGCGGGGAGGGACAAGAGGGCCCCTCCGGCTCGCGTTGCTCGGCACTACCTCCGTCGGGACGGGGAAGGCACGAAGAGGCGGGCTCTTCGGGAAATGCGGCGTTGAAGTCGTACTCGGGGAATCGGTTTGATGTCTGCATGTGGGAATTGTCGCAGACGGCGTGTGCGGCTCAAGCGCGGGGTGGGGTAGTGCGGGGATGTTGCGCACGAAGTGGGAGATGTGGGGTGAGATTGCGCACAAAGGGTGAGATAGGGAGGGGGGATCATGCGTGTGTTTGAGTGAAGGACGCCGATGGTGGTTGAAGGGCACGGGTTGTTCGCTTTGCGGATCAACCCGTGGCACCCGGAGGCGTAGGCCGGATGATTGTGTGGTGAACCTGGCGAGATCTGAATAGGGAACCGTCCTTCGCCCCGTTGGGGCGTTTCTTGGGCGAGTGCGGTTGAGATATGAATGCCCAGGTTGATTGGAGGGCACGGGTTGTCCGCCTGCGGTCCGCCAAAGGGGGACAACGCGTGGCACCCGGAGAGGGACCCCTCCGCCGCTCCGCCTTTGGCGGATCGGCACCTCCCCGCGGGGCGCGGGGAGGGACAAGAGAGAGACCCCCTCCGTCTCGCTATGCTCGACACCTCCCCTGTCAGGACGGGGGAGGCGAGTGGGTGTGGGTGGTTGTTGGAGGGCACTGCAGCGCGGCTTTGCCGTGGGTGGTGGCACCCTGCAAACAAGCACATGGTCATTGAAGAGCCGCACTGCGCCGCAGACGGCGAGTACGGGCACCCAGATGTGCGTACTTGCGTTGTTGGGGACCCCCTCCGTTCCGCCTACGGCGGACCACCTCCCCCGGAAGCCCGGGGGAGGAGAGCGGTAGTGGATGATTGTTTGAAAATCCGCACTGCGCCGCGGGGCGCGGCGAGTACGGGCACCCAGAGGGAAAGCTAGACTTTTGCGAGGCGGGTTTTTACATTGTCGAGGACATTCATGAAGTTGATGTAGCCGTCGTATGGGGAGTCGTAGGGGGAGAAGTATTTGTGGACATCGCCGTCGGCCCAGTATTTGGTGCACATGTAGTAGAAGTGGTCGCTCGTGGTGAGCTTGCGCCAGTCGGTGACGATGTACTCGATGTCCTGGAGTTTTTTGGGGTCGTTCTTTGATTTGGCTTCGACGAGGCGGTCTTTGAGGATCTTTTCGACGCGGTAGGTTTCTTCGAGGGCGTTATGCTGCATGGCGTTGCCGCGCCATGCGGTGAGGTCGCGTTCGGTGTCGGCCCAGGAGATGTAGTCGGGGACATCGTACTCGCCGATGGGGTCGAACTGGGCGAGTGCTTCTGAGGGTGTGATGAAGTGGTTTTCGGTTGTGCCGTCGGCTTTTTTGGCGACATCGAAGATTGCTGTTGGGAGGTGCTCGAGGAACTGGAAGATTCCGGTGTCGGCCCACTGGTGTTCGCCGAAGGTTTCGTAGTCCATGAAGAGGTTGCAGAGGTAGCCGTCGCCGTTGATCTGGTGGACCCATTTGGCGAACTTCTCGGCGGAGAGTGGGTATTCCTCCCATCCCTTATTGCCGAAGCGAAAGGCGATGTCGTCGGAGAGCTTGTAGTTTTTGAGGAGGAGGCCGAAGGGTCGGTTGTTTGGGCCGAGGATGACGCCGTTCTTGTCGCAGCAGAGACCCCCTCCGCCGGC
>DDGE01000007.1:121657-122843 GCA_002337545.1 Phycisphaerales bacterium UBA1910
GGTGGGCGGTAGACATAGTTTGGGCTGCGGTAGCCGAGGTGGCGGTCGACGCCTTCGCAGATGGCGCCGAGGAAACGGGGCGTGCCGTCGGGGTTGGTGATTTTGGCGAGTGCGCGGCTGAGCTCGTTGGCGTAGATCAGCTCGGTGTTTCGGAAGACATTGGGGGTCTGGCCGAAGTGTTCCTGGACGAGGGCGGTGTGCATGTCGACCTGCTGGTGGAACTCGTCCTGTGAGTAGAGGAAGCTCAGGGAGTGGTAGTAGGTTTCGGCGACGAACTCGCAGCAGCCGGTTTCGGCGAGTTGGACGAAGAGGTCGAGGACATCGGGGGTGAACTTTTTCCATTGCTCGATGACGGTGCCGGTGATTGCGTAGGAGACGCGGAAGTTGCCCTCGTGCTTTTTGATGAGGTCGAGTATGAGCTTTGTTGTTGGGCGGTAGCACTTGTTGGCGACTTTTTCGGCGATCTCGCCGTTGGCGTCTTCGTTGAAGTAGAAGGGGTCCGTGTGGAAGACGGAGTATGGCTTGAGGCGGTGTGGCTGGTGGACTTGGAAGTAGAAGACGGTTGATGCCATGGCGCGGGATCCCCACTCGTTTTGGTGTATGCGACACTGTATTGTCGTATAAACGCGCTGTGTTTCAAGAAGATTCGTGGGAAGTTGGTGGGATCTGAGCGCGGGGAGGGGGAGAGAGGCAATGGGCAGTAGGCAATAGGCAATGGGGAAGAGGGGGGGAAGGGGAGAAGGGGAGAGGAGCTGGGAAGAGATTGTCCCTCCCTGCGCCCCGCGGGGAGGTGTCACGGCGTCTTCGGCGTGACGGAGGGGTGTCCCTTCGAGTTGTCGTTGGTTTGTGCTTTTCAGGTCGGTACAAGACCCCTCCGACCTCGGCTGCGCCGAGCCCACCTCCCCGCGGGGCGCGGGGAGGGACAAGAGAAAACCCCCTTCGTCATGCTGCGCATGACACCTCCCCCGCAAGCGCGGGGGAGGCGAGTGGAGTTAGTTGGCGATGGCGACTTCGACTTTGCCGCCGGGTTTGTCCATGATGGAGAGGCCCATGTTGCTGAGCTGGTCGCGGATGGCGTCGGCGGCGGCGAAGTCTTTGGATTTCTTGGCGTCGGCGCGTTTTTGGAGGAGGGATTCGATCTCGTCGGAGGGGGTGACGCCGGGTTGGTAGAGGGCGATGCCGGTGT
>DDGE01000012.1:0-381 GCA_002337545.1 Phycisphaerales bacterium UBA1910
CTGCATCACGCGCTCGGCCTCGTCGCGCCGGACACGATCGAGCGTGTGGCGTGCGATTTTCCAGCGCCCGTCCTCGGCCGTCACGCTCGCGCAGTGCTCGTTGAAGACGCGGTACATGAACTTGAACGCGTCGCGGGGCTGCTGCATGTTGTTGAGCGCCTCGACAAGGTCCGAGCGAGAAACATCCTCGTCGAACAGGTCGATGAGCGAGATCGGGTCCGCGCTCGCGGGTCGACACACGCCCAATCGCGCGTTGCACAGGTCGTAGAGCATCGCGCCCGTCCAGCTCAGCCGCTCGACCATGTTCTGCTTGTCGAGGCGTGCTTCCTGAAAGAATGAACTGGATTCCTTGAACAGCGCGTGACGCAGCTCGATCGGCAA
>DDGE01000012.1:525-7090 GCA_002337545.1 Phycisphaerales bacterium UBA1910
CAAGAGCATCTTGATCCCAACCCGTTCGAGCTGGAGGAACTTGTTGTTCATCAAGGGCCAGATCACCGAGCGCATCTTGTCCGGGTCGCCGTTGATCAGCGTCGGCTCGTCCACGCGATCGATGATAATCATCATCCCCGTGTACCCGAAGTGCTCAAGGAACCGGCGCATCCGTGCGAGCATGGCGTATCGCTGCTCGTCCGAATCGTCGAGAGGCAGCACGCCAGAGCTGAGAACCCCGCGGGGCATCCGTCGCAGCGATCCGAGAAAGCCATTCGATGGGCGGTTCACCATGCGCAGCTGTTTGCTCAGCTTGCCCGCGACCCGATTCACAACGAGCCGATCGAGGAAGAACGCCTTGATCATCAGCATGCCCCATGCGAGCAGCAGCACGCCGGAGAATATGTCTGTCCCCATCACCATCCATTCCTGCGGAAGCTCGAAGAACAGGCGTGCCGCCAGGAACAACGCGATCGAAGGCACCCAACCCACCCAGAGCAGCAGCACGAGCAGCGGATTCACCCCACCGTGAGGCAGCTTCAGCATCTGTCGGAGCTGCGCGGTGCGCTGCCCGTTCGTGTCGGCGCTGTCATAGACGGCCTGAAGCAGGAGCAGGTCCTTCCGCACGGTCTGAGGAAGCTTCCTTGCTCGCTTGCCGGGCTGCTCACCCAAGTCCGCCCGCGGCGCGTCGGTCCCGCCGGGCATCAGCGCCCCCATGATTCTTGCCGTACCGATGCCAAGAATCGCGTCCATGTGATCGACCAGGCGCATCGAAGCGAAGGGGTTCCCGTCCTTCTTTGATCCGAGCGTCGAGTTAAACCGATCGAGCGCCGCGTTCAGGTCGTCATAGGGAATCAGGAAGACCTGGCTCTCCGGGTGTTCCCGATTATGCTTGTCGATCTTGGATGCGAGCTGGAGCCGGATCGCGGTTTTTCCAGATCCCTTTTCGCCGAACACGATCGAGGTCGACGGGTGCGCGATATCGCCCAGGATCTTCTCAAAGTCCGGGTGGGTGCTCTGCGAACGGGGAAGCGCGAGCGCAGACATCCCCGGCGTATCTTCCTCGACACGCTCAGAATGGATCTTGGGGGTGATCCCCATCCGCGCAAAGATCGCGTCGTGTCTCGCCTCTTCATCTCGGAAGGGGTTCTCAACGATCGACCAATGTTCAAAGAACTGCGAAAGGTTCATCAGTGCTCCGCGGGTGTGTGGACGCGATCCGTGCGTACATCATTATAGTGAATCGAACCCTGCTCCGCGCTCTTTCATCTGTGCGAGTTCGGGTAGACTCAATCCATGCTCAAAGCACTCCTGATCACCGCGCTGCTCATCACCCCGATCACCGGATGCGTGCCCACCCAGAAACGCCTATCCGACCCTGTCGTGCACGATAACGGCGTCTACGCACGGGGCGTCGTTGCCGCGGACCACGCCATCGCGTCTGAAGCTGGCGCACAGATGCTCGCCATGGGCGGGAACGCGGTCGATGCCGCCGTCGCCGCAAGTTTTACCCTTTCTGTCGTACGCCCCTATTCCTGCGGGATCGGGGGCGGCGGCTTCATGCTCGTCCATCTCCCCGACGATCCGACTCATGGGCGGGTGCACACCGCCATCAACTATCGTGAGCAGGCATATGTCGATCCCGCATACTACGAACGCACAAACAAGTCGAGCACGACGGGCGGCGCAGCCGTCGCGATCCCGGGGACCGTCGCCGGGCTGCTCTACGCGCTCGAGCACCACGGCACGCTCGATCGTGCAACCGTACTCGCGCCCGCCATCGCCGCGGCCCGCGACGGCTTTACCGTGGACGAGCACTACATGATCATGGCAGAACCCCTGATCGATCGGTTCAGTGATGACCCCGCTTCGAGAGAATCGTACCCGCTCGTTTGGAATCACTTCCTCCGGAAGGGACATGTGCAGGAAGGCAACCGCATCATCAACCCGATGCAGGCGCGGGCACTCGAACGCATCGCCAGACTGGGACCTTCGGGTTTCTACGAGGGCCCCGTCGCCGATGCGATCATCGACGCCATCGAGCAAAGCGATGGCGAAATGACACTGACACAACTCAAAGGGTATGAGCTGGAGGAACGCGAACCGCTGATGCGCGAAGTGAACGCCCACGCCTTCATCGCGATGCCGCCGCCCAGCTCCGGCGGCGTGACCATGCTCCAGACCCTGATGATCCTCGAAGCACTCAGCTATCCCTTCGAAGATCCCGCCATGAGCATCGAGAAGGCACACCTGCTCGCGGAAGCTTCGAAACACGCATTCGCAGATCGGGCACGGTATCTCGCGGACCCGAACTTCGTCGAAGTCCCCGTCGATGATCTGCTCGACCTCTCCATCATCCACGAACGCGCACAGCTTGTCACGGATGAAGTCCATCCGCCCACATACTACGGCACACCGAATCTGATCCCGCAGGACGGGGGGACAAGCCATGTCTCGGTCGTCGATCCCTTCGGCGGTGCCGTCGCGTTAACGGAGACAATCAACCTGAGCTTCGGATCACTCGTCGGCGTTGAAGAGTTCGGTTTCGTCCTCAACAACGAGATGGATGATTTCACAACCCGTCGCGGTGAGCCAAATGCCTTCGGGCTCCTGCAGTCTGACCGCAATCTCCCCGAACCGGGCAAACGCCCGCTCTCCAGCATGTCCCCCACCATCGTGCTCGATGACGAGGGGCAGGTCCTCGCCGTTGCCGGCGCCTCGGGCGGGCCTCGCATCATCTCCGGAACGATGCAGGCGCTGCTCAACGCGCTGGGCGGCATGGACGCGTACCCGGCCGTCGCATCGCCACGCCTCCACCACCAATGGATGCCCGACATCCTCTTCGCAGAGCCCGGGCTCATGCCCATGCTCTCACGCCGTGCGGCTCAGGGGGATTGGAACGAGATCCGCATGCGGCGCGATATCGGGAATGTCCAGCTCATCAAGCGTGATCCCGATGGACGCGGGTGGCAATCCGCCAGCGATCCTCGCAAGGGCGGGATTCCTGCCGGGGTCGATTGAACTGCACTCATCCTGAATGAAAACGACGGCGATGGTTTCCCATCGCCGCCGGCAGAAGTCATCCGGAGTGAAGATTCTGCGATTGGAGTCTGTGACTCAGCAGAGCAGAATCAGAAGAGGAACTGCATCTGTGCGGTAAGACCGAACTGACCGTCCTCAGTGCTCGAGAGCAGGTTGTGCCCGCCGGAGTTCGAGGTGGAGACGATTGTGTTGCTGGTTTCGTCGAGGTAGTAGTCGAGCTGGAGGGTGAACTTCGCGGCGTGGCTTTCGGCAACGAAGTAGTGGTTCCAACCAAACGCGAGGGCGTTGAAGTCCTCGTCGTTCATGCGGTTGCTGTCGGGGAAGATCCCGTCCCAACGCCCGAAGAGCTCGTCCTGTTCGGTGACGAAGACACCCGCCTGAGCGACGACGCCGATGTCGTCGTTGTCGGTGGTGCCGGTGTCAACATTCTGCCAGATACCAGCAGCGTAGAAGTTCCAGCCGTCACCAACGAACGAGTAGTCGATGGTCGCGGTGGTCATGTCGGTTTCCATCGAAGCTGCCGGGTTGGTTTCACCCATGGTCTGGAAAGCGATACCAGCACCGAGCATGGAGCCGGTGTTGCTGCCGCGCCACGAGGTGAACTGCTTGAACTGGTCCCACTCGGCGTCACCGAAGAGGAACTCGAAACGGGCGTTCAGGGCGTAGTCCGCCTCGCTCGAGGAGTTAAATGCGGTGTTCGCGGAACCGAAACCATCGGTGAAGCCGATCGCACCACGCCAAGCATCGCCACCGAAGTGTGCTTCGATACCCTGCGAGAAGTTCTGGTTGAAGGTCTCGTTGACAGCGGAACGCTCGACGAGAAGCTGGCGCGAGGACGAAACGGTCTCTTCGCGGATGATCTGCTGCTTGAACTGACCGATCTTGAGCTTCAGGTCTTCGTTGACCTGCCAGGTCCCGTATGCGTCTTCGAGCGCTGCAGCGCCGGAGCTGCGTGAGAACGCGAACTTGACCTTCGCGGAGATGTTGTCGGTCACATCGCCGGAGACTTCGACCTTGGTGCGACGGAGCGAGAACCCGAGGGTCGTGTCGTTGTCGCCAAGGCCCGCGTCGTCACGGTTGTTGTACTGGTAGCGTGCCTGGACCTGTGCCTTCACCTTCACATTGGACAGGTTGTTCTGTGCGAGCAGTGCGTCGTACTGCGATGCGTCGTTGTGAAGATCGTGCGAGCGTGCAAGCGAGAGATCCGAACCGGCCTGTGCGAGGCCTGCCGTTGCGACGACCGCGGCCGCCATTGCTGTGAGCTTGGTGTTCATTCTTTCAGTTCCCTTGATCAAGGTGTTGCTGCCCGGGGCACAACTCGTACACCGGTACATATGGTGCATACTAGCCTTTTTGGTTGAGCCCACAACCCGCCAGAAGTTTGTTCACCCATACTTAACAGAACGAGCTTGAAACCCTTGCTGGACGCCTGTACGCCGGTTTTCGACCCAAAAATGAACACCCGCCAACCAGATGGTTGGCGGGTGCGGTTCACAACTGTGTTGTGTCTCTCAGATGATCCCGAGCGGGATCAGATCCGATCGATCAGAAGAGGAACTGCATGACTGCAGAAACCATGAACTGACCGTCTTCACCCGAGACGTCGGTGAGGAACCCGGAGGAACCGTTGCCGCCGCCGATTGGGTTCACACCGGTGTCGCCAGCGGTGTTGGTGATGTCCGCGGTCTCGTCGAGCGAGACGCCGACTTCGAAAGTCAGCTTGGCTGCGTGGCTTTCGGGAACGAAGTAGTAGTTCGCACCGAGAGCGATGAAGTTGAAGCTGTCTTCACCCGAGGTCTGGCCAGCACCAGCGTCGTCGTCGAGCAGGAGGGTATCCCAGCGTGCGAAGCCTTCCCACTGATCGGAGAAGAACATCGAGCCGCCGAGCTCGAAGCCGTAGTTGGTGTGATCGGTGCCGGTATCGGGATCGAAATCGGTGCCGTAGAACGCTGCCCAGACGGACCAGCCGTCGCCTTCGTATGCACCGTCGAGGGTGTACCAAAGGACATCAGCTTCAGCGGTGGTGGTTGCGGGGTTGGTGTCGCCGTAGGTCGCGTAAAGCAGACCTGCACCGAGACGCCAGCCAGCGTCCGAGCCACGCCAGGAGCTCTGATCAGCGAAACGATCCTTGTTGGAATCGCTGTAGAAGTCGAAACGCGCGTTGAACGCGTAGTCAGCTTCTGCGGAGCTGTTGAATGCGGTGTTCCAGGTGCCAGGGCCGTCGTTGAAGCCGGCGCTGAAGTCCCAGGTGTCGCCACCCCAGGTTGCCTGAATACCCTGTGTCCACGACGGGGTGCCGAGGAACTCGTGGGTGACCGAGCGGTATGCGTTCACGGTGTGGAAGGTCGAGGTCGATGCTTCCGAGGAGAACGCGGGGATGAACTGACCGATGCGGAGGTCGAAGCTGTCGTTGACATTCCAGTCAGCGTACGCGTCTTCGAGGTTCACATTGGTTGCGCCTGAAACGCCATCATCAGGACCGAAGTCGAAGCTGATGCGGCCACGCATGTTGTCGGTGATGTCGCCTTCAACCGCGACTTCGACTTCCTGGAACTGGAAACCGAGGGTGGTGTCGCTGTCGCCGAGGGTGCTCGAAGCGTCATCGTTACGGCTGTTGTAGCTGTAACCGAACTGAACGCCGACAGAAACTTCGACATTCCCGAGGTTGCCCTGGTTCAGGACCGAGCGGGCACCCGCGTCAGCCTTGAGTTCCGAGGCGTAGGAGCGATCGAGCTCGAGCGAGCCCGCGCTGGCAACGGTGGTGGCCGCGGCGATGAGTGCGGCAGCAGTGATTTGAGCGCTGTTGTTCATGGTGTCAATCTCCGGATGACTTCCAACTTTGATTGGCCGCGGCTCCTTGTCAATGCCTCGACCGTTCGTGACTTGTTTATCCCAAGCGGTCTCCAACACCCTTAGGAACGATTTCAAGAATCGGCGATTCGCCGAATCGTGCATAGTGCATCGGCGTTTGTCAGTACAAACAACCATGTTTGCCCTTACTATTTTCCACATATCGGACATTTTTTGTCAGATATGCGCAAAAGAAGCGGCGAGAACCCTATCTGGGGTCCCCGCCACTAGTCAAGTAAGTACAAACTTACGGTAGTCAAATTTGTTCAGATTGTGTCAAACCACCCCCTCAAGTGGGTGGTTCTCCCTATCAGAACACGAGTGTCAGCTGTCCGCGGAGGACAAACTCGGAATCCGAAAGACCAAGCAGCCCAGTCGCGCTGGGGTCGTTGGCACCGCCACCGCCGAAGAGCAGATCCATGTTGGTGCTTTCGTCGATCGCGAACACCGCATCAAGCGTGAACTTCGCGGCGTGCGATTCGGGCACGAAGTAGTAGTTCATACCCGCGGTGATGCTCTGGTAGTTATCGTCGGTGCCCGCGGCAACAAGCACATCATCAAGCATGACGATGTCGTAACGCCCGAAGAGCTCGACCTGATCGGAGACGAACATACCGCCCTGAGCAATGAACCCGTGGTTGGTGTAGTTCACATTGGTGGTCGCTTCGATGTC
>DDGE01000012.1:7260-14367 GCA_002337545.1 Phycisphaerales bacterium UBA1910
TGCCCCGCAGGCAGGTTGCCGAAACCAGCACCGGTGTTGTTGGTATCGCCCTGAGTCTGCCAGTGTGCCGCGGCACCAAGCTTGATACCGTAGTTCGAACCACGCCAGCTGGTGGCGTCCGCGAACTGATCCCATGTGCCTTCAATGAGCCAGTCGAAACGACCGGTGAGGCTCAAGTCCGCTTCGCCCGCTGCGTTGTATGCGGAGTTGGAGACGCTGCTGTAGTTCGTGATGTATTCCGCACCATCGCACAACGCACCGACAAACTTGAACTGATCGCCGGCATAGGCGAACGCAACGCCCTGCGAGTATCCCACATTGAAGAACTCGTTGGTGAAGGACTTGTCCACCGCGAGGGTGTGCTCGGGCGCGAAGTTCTCTGAACCCATGACCGGCACATGCCACTGTCCAAAGAGCATCGCCCAGTTTTCATTCAGCGACCAAGCGGCCTGAGCCACGAGCAGATTCGCTGTGCCCTGCGTGGTGCCGTTTTCTGCTGCACCGAAATCGAACACGACAAGCGCCGAGATGTCATCGGTGACACTGCCGCTCACGCGGACCTGCGTGCGTGGTGTGTCAAAGCCCATTGTTTCTTCGTTGTCGCCCAGTGCGCCCGCCGTCTGCTCGTCACGCGAGTTGTACATGTAGCGGAACTGCGTCATCACTTCGATGTCGACATTCGCGTCGTTGGAGCTTCCCAGCAGACTCGAGCGGGTTTCGGCGTCCGAGCGGAGCTGCGAGGCGTACGCGCGGTCGAGATCGAGGCCGCTCTGACCCATTGCAAGCCCACTCATCGCGGAAAGCATCAGGGCTGCACAGGTGAAGTTCTTCTCGGTCATGACTGACTCCTCTTCTTCTATATAGGCCTCAATCGGCCGTGGTTGTGCTTGTGTTTGCGAATACAAACGAGTGTATAAGCGAAACGCGCGTGATACTAGCACATACAAACGACCTTTTTATCCTTTATCAGGAAATTTTCTTGCTCAACCGTCAGCTTCCGCCGTTTCAGGGTCAGAACTGCAGTTGTAGCTGCATCCGAAAAACGAGCTCCCGATCGGTCAACCCGAGAAAACCTGTGACGGATGGATCGGGAAGATTCACGGATGTGCCACCGACTGAAAGCGTTGTCAGGGTATCGAATGCGAAGCTCACATCCGCGCTCAGCTTGGCCGCGTGGCTCTCAGGGAGCAGATACTTGGTGGCCCCGATCGTCGCGATGCGATGGATATACCCGGTGGTCTGCCCGAAAGCGTTGCGGTATGTTTTGTCGATCCAGAACGCTTCAAAGCGTGTGTACCACTCAATGTTTTCGGTGATGAACCACCCACCCTGAACCATGAGCGCGTTGTTCTGGAACGCGAGTGTGGGGAGGAATCCGCCGGTTGGGAACTCGAAATCTGTCCATGAACCGATGTAGGCCGCGTAGAAGTTCCACCCGTCGTCCTCGTAGTGATAGTCGAGCGTCCAGGTGATGTGCTGGCTGGATTCCACCGGATCGGGGAAGAGTGCGATATTCAGGTCTCCGGGGTTGAACTGCCCGGAGAACTGGTATTGGAAACCCGCACCGATCTTGGCGGCCTCATTCGAACCCCGCCAGCTCGTGAAATCTGTGAACTGTTCCCAGTCGCCCTTGAGCTTCCAGTCAAACCGTGCGGACACCCCCAGGTCTTTCTCGTCCTGATCGGTAAAGCCGGTGTTGTCCGCCTCGCGGACAAGGAATGCCCGTCCGCCGTCGTTGATCGAGACTTCCCACGCATAATCCTTTAATACACGCCCCAGCGCGATCCCCTGGGTGTACCCGGGCCCGAAGATCTCGGAGATCATCGACCGATCGATCGCGAGCTGATTCCCTGAGTCGATCGCTTCTTCCGACACAACTACGGATTGGAACTGCCCGAACCGGAAGTAATACCCCTCCTGATCACCCGTGAAGTTGTACTGCGCATACGCATCGAGAAGCCGGGGTGTCCCGGTTTCACCCGCGAGGAACGCGCCGTTGTTGTTTCCCCTTGAGAGCTCGGCATCACCGAAATCGAAGCTGATCCGGTAGTTGAACTGAGATGAAACGATGTTGCCATCGATTGCGATTCGGGTGCGAGGCAGCGAGAAGCCCGTCGTCTGGATGTCATTGGTGGCGGTGAAGCCCGATTTTCGGATGCCATACATGTATCGCATCTGCGTCAGAGCGCTCAACCGAAGCGAGCTATTATCAGATCGCTCGACATACCAGCCGGTCGAATCCTGCGATTCGGGCTGGGCCGCACGAAGTCGCGAGGCATCCGCGATGGTGAAATCCAACCCAGACGCGAACGCGTCCTGGGCGAGGACACAGCTGATCAACCCGATAGAAAGCACACAACGCTTGCTCATATCCACACTTCCTGCCTGCTGACCCACTGAACGCCGGGCCCATCTCACGGTCCATGGAGCCCGATTGTAGCGATCGCAGGCACCCGCTGGGCACGATCGACGCAATGACGCGTGCAGTCCGATCACCATTCATCAAGTCGGCAATTCGTCAGGATTTACACGAAAGAGTGTGGGTCATTGCTTCCGGAATATTCAGATTCGGTAAACTGTTCGTATACCGTGATTTGTGGTTTGGGACGCGTGAATAGGATCCATCACGCGATCGGCAACTCGCATACCGGACGCGTTCTCACCCAGCCTCGATTGAGTACGCAGGAGACTCGCGCGATGTCTACGAAGAACCCCGGGCTCAAAACCACCCCACTGACAGTCCTCGTTGTGGACGACGAACCCGATCTCGTCGAACTCATCGCGTACAACCTCGAACAGCAGGGACACACGGTCCTCACGGCCAACAACGGGGCTGACGCGATCTCACAGGCGAAATCTCGCCAGCCCGATCTGGTTGTCCTTGATGTGATGATGCCGGAGCTCAACGGCGTTGAGGTGGCACGCCGCCTGCGGGCCCAGACCGAGACTGCTTCCGTCCCCATCATCATGCTGACCGCAAAGACGGAAGAAGCCCATGAGATCGAGGGGCTCGGAGCGGGCGCGGACGATTACATCACCAAGCCCTTCTCCATGCAGGTGCTGCTCGCACGCATCGACGCGATGGCACGCCGGACAGGCGGCACAAGCGTCAGCGGGCGAGACTCCATCCTTTCGCTGGGTGCCGTGAGCATCGATTTGGAGGAACACCAGGTGAGCGTGGACGGGCAACCGATCTCGCTGACGATCACCGAGTTCCGCTTGCTCTCAACCCTCTTCTCGAATGAGGGCAAGGTTATGACCCGTCCTGCGCTGATCTCCAGCGCGATCGGTCCGGGGGTGATGGTTACGGAGCGCACGATCGATGTCCATGTGACGGCGCTCCGCAAGAAGATCGCCCCCTACTCCTCGATGATCTCCACGGTGCGAGGCGTCGGCTACCGCGCCGATGCGCCGCAGACCGTCGAGCAGGACGCGTGATCAGGTATTGATCCGTTGAACGCCCCTGATTTGCGATATGATGGACCGATGGATCCGCGGCCGCACAAAGCTCAGGCGCAGGAGCTGTGGTGGCTCGTGTTTACAATCGTGCTCGGTTCGATTGTTCTCGGGGCGCTCGTTCCCATCTTCCTGATCGCGGCCGGTATCGGCACGATCATGATCCCCGTGCTGGCCATGCGCGATCGCCGGACGATTCGCAACGCACAGCGAGCGATCGTGGAACAGCACGGGCAGGCCCTGCGCTTTGATCGGCAGCGGGATCTCCTGCTGGGCGTGATCAAGGCAGCCGACATCCCCATGATCGCGACGGATACGGACGGGGTCGTGATGATCTCGAACCCGCGTGCCAACGCTGTTCTCGGGATCCGCACTTCCATGATTGGTCACCGATTCGACGAGCTCTTCACGCAGAAGGTCCTCCATGAGCTTGAGTCGCTTGCCCGCGCGGGGGAGCAGGGACACGCACGCGCCGCGATCCCCATCCTCGGCGAGCTTCGTGACTTTGACATTTCAGCGGATCCCGTCCCGGAATCGGCTGGCGCGGTGCTGACTTTCCGTGATATCACGGAGCTCTCGCGTGCGATGACGCTGAAGGCGGACTTCGCCGCCAACGCGAGCCACGAACTCCGCACGCCGATCGCTTCGATCAAAGGCGCCGCGGAAACACTCATGGGGCCCGCGAAGGATGATCCCAAAATGTCTGCTCGCCTTCTCGAGATGGTGACGAGCAACGCATCTCGGTTGGAACTGCTCGCGCGAGACCTGCTCGACCTCTCGAAGCTCGAAGCCGAAGATCTCCCGGTGAATCTGGAGGAGATCCGGCTGGATGAACTCATCGAGAGCGTCTTCACGGACTTTGCCCCCAGTGCCCAGCGCCGAGAAGTCCGTCTCGTGATGAATATCGATGATGAGATCGGGAGCGTCCACACTGACCCGTCGCTGCTCAAGCTCATGCTTCGCAATCTCGTCAGCAACGCGATCAAGTTCGCACACGAAGGCACTTCGGTGCGGGTGATCGCGACCATCGGGACCGTGCCGATCGATCGGACGGCACCGCCCCCCGATGCGCTGAATCAGCACGACACCGGCCTGGAGATCGAAGTCCGTGACAAGGGCATCGGTATCCCGCTGGAGCATCAGCAACGCGTGTTCGAGCGGTTCTATCAGGTGGATGAGGCCCGGAGCGGGACTGCCGCTAAGCGTGGAACCGGGCTCGGGCTTGCGATTGTGAAACACGCCGCACGCCGATTGGGTGGTAATGTCACGCTGGAGAGCGTGTATCAGAGCGGGACTTCATTTACGATCGGTCTCCCTCGATGCGTCAAGCCCCAGAGCGGTCTCCACGGCAACGAAAACGACGAATAATCTCGTTCGGACCTGAATCTCGGACACCGACACCCTGATTCTGGTGCGATTCGGGCTCCGCGGATCGAGCGCCTGATCCAAAGGGTCGATAAGCTTTCTGCGCCCTCGTGCGCAGAAGTTGGAGCACATGGCCTGAACGGAATAGTATCAGCACGGGCGGAAAGCCCGCCTCCTTATGGGTAAAGACGGATCCAAACCCAGCACCAAGAGCGTCACGAGGGCCAACAACAAGTCCACGCGCCGTGCTGTCGTTCAGATTCAGGAACGCACCCTCAAGCAACGACTGTCTGATTGGATCGCCGACCCCAAGCTCTTCTGGGGCGGGTTGGCCTTCTTGGGATTCGTCCTGATCGTGGGCACAGTCACCCTGTGGTCGCAGAATCGGGTCCGGATCGAGGTTGGGCAGATCATGCGAGAGACGCGTGTTGCCCGGGTTGAGTTCAACACGCAGGATCAGCAACTCACCCAGACCCAGCGCACCGCCGCACGGATGAATGTCCCGCGAGTCTTCAGCGCCGACATCACGGCCTTTGAGGAACTCCGGGCGGACCTGAGCAACCTGCCCAGAACACTCGCGGGGGTCGAGAACCTCGCCGATGTTTCCAGCGAGATCAGCAAACGATTCCGACTCGACCAGTCGATGTTCAGCACGCTCAAGGCGATCGGCAACGATGAGATTCTCCTGAACTCATGGAACGAGAAGGTCGTGCGACTGAACGAGATCCTTCGCCGTCGCCCGCTGCTGACCCGCTCGAACTGGCAGGTTGCGACACAGGAAGGCCAGAACACGCAGATCAGTCTTCGTTTCACCATCCCCCAGACGAGCGATACCGAGAACTCAAACGCTGCTTCCACATTGATCAGCCGCGAGGACGCGATCAATATCGACAAACAGGATCAGCTCACGGCGGAGATCAGCCGGATCGTGCGGATCGCGGGCTTCGATGATGTGACGGGTGCGCTCGTCAGATCCCGGTTGCTGACGCAGCCCCGGGCGACCTTTGTATATGACAGCACCGCGACGAACGCGGAGATGGATGAGGCCGCCTCCAAGGTTCAGCCCGTCCGGCGCACGATCACGATCGGGCAACGCCTCTATTCGCGCGGGGACATTCTGGATCAGGCGAGCTTTGAGCTCGCACGCGAAGAAAACCGGCAGTACCTCGCGAGTGAGGGTGCCGCGATCAGAATCCTGCGACGCGGGCTTGGTATCTATGGCCTGATCGCAGCCCTCGCGGCGCTGCTGGGTGGCTATATCTCACGCTATTCACCGCGGATCCTTTCCAAACCCGCTCGGATCGGCTGGATGACCCTGCTCGTCACCGGCGCGATTCTCATCGCGACGATCGCCGGCGCTCTCGACCCGCGGATGGTCTGGCTTTCCACGATCACCCCGATGGTCCTGATCGCGGTCCTGATCGCGATCGCGTATGACCAGCGGACCGGTCTCGCGATCACGGGTGTCGCCACGCTGATCGTCATGGGTGCACTCGGGGCTCATATGGGCCTGCTCGCGGTCATCCTTGTGGGGGTCGCGGGTGCGATCGCACAGCTCGGTGATCTCCGCGAGCGACAGACACTCATCCGCATGTCCATCGTGATCGCGATCATGCTCGCGTCGATGACGATGCTTGATCAGCTCATCTCGCTCCCCGGCATCGGTGTCGAGATGCCGGCCTATCTCTCTTCGCTGTTGAGCGCCAGTGCCCAGGCGGGGATCTCAGGGCTGCTCGTGGGTGGGATCGCCCTATTCACGCTTCCCTTCATTGAACGGGCGTTCGACATCACAACCGGCATGACGCTCATCGAGCTGCGTGACCCAAAACAGCCGATCCTCAAGGAGCTGCAACAGCGGGCACCGGGGACTTACAACCATTCGCTCAATGTTGCGTCAATCGCGGAGAGCGCGGCGGAATCTGTTGGTGCCGATGCCCTGCTCACCTATGTCGGTTGTCTGTATCACGACATCGGGAAGATGAACAAGCCCGGGTACTTCATCGAGAATCAGGCGGGCGGCCCCAACAAGCACGACAAGCTCACGCCCGCCATGTCATTGCTGATCATCGTTGGCCATGTCAAGGATGGCATGGAGATGGCACGCGAGCAGGGCCTGCCCAAGGCGCTGCACCACTTCATCGAAGCGCACCACGGCACGACGCTTGTGGAGTACTTCTATCGTCGCGCGCGTGAGCAAGCCGCCCAGGCTGGTGAGGAACGCACGGCGGAGCAGATTCTTCAGGAGCAGGCTGAGCAGCTGCCGGATGAGGTGGACTACCGGTATCC
>DDGE01000012.1:14540-16729 GCA_002337545.1 Phycisphaerales bacterium UBA1910
ACGCTCTCGGACCCGACCCCCGCCCGGATCGATGCGCTCGTGCGAACGCTTGCGAACAAGCGATTGATGGACGGGCAGTTCGACGAGTGCGATCTGACATTCCGTGAACTCAGCATGATCTGCGAGTCGATCTCCAAGTCCGTCGCATCGATCTATCACGGGCGTGTGAAATACACCAGCTCGTCGGATTCGGACGAAGAGAAGACCAAGGACAAAGAAAAACCCAAGCCCAATGGCAAGGAGCCAGAAGCTCCCAGCAAGCAGGGCGACTCGGACGAGCCACCGGCGCGGTCGGCCTGAGGCTGGATTATCTGCTCTTGTGCGCTCTGGATTTCGAGTTCTTGGAGTCCGGCGTCCGTTTCGACTTTCGCGTCCCACGCATCGTGCCCGTATCGCGCTTGGTCTTCATGCCCATGAAGGTCGCGATCATCAGCAGGAGCACCCCGATGATGAGGGCACCGATAACGATGAGCGCGATGAGTATCCAGTTGGGCATTTTCTGTCCTCCAATAGGTCCTGAGTGCACACTGTACCAGACTTGGGATCCGGGACGCAAGAACCGTCCGGAGACACTACACTAGAGCATGATCCAGAAGCTCCGGCTCATCCAGCGTGCCCACCGATACCGCCGACGCCATGACCCTGCGGAACTCGAAGCAATCCGCAGAACCCTCAAGCCCGGGTGCGTCGTCCTCGATATCGGCGCTCACAAGGGCGCGTATTCGTATTGGATGAGCAAGTGGACCCGCCCGGACGGGCGACTGATCGCCGTCGAACCTCAGCCCGATCTCGCGAGCAATCTCCGCACGCTGTACGCATCGTCCGACGATATCACGATCATGCACGGCGCCGTCGGATCGAGCGTGGGGACCATCACCCTCCACATCCCCGGCGAGGGCCCATCCCACGGCGCTTCGATCCGCGAACTCGATGCGGAGGACGGGATCACGATCAGGGATGTCGAGGTGCCCTGCTTCACGCTCGAATCGATCGCGTCGGAACACCACCTGGATCGTATTGATCTCATCAAGTGCGATACCGAGGGCGCCGAGCGTGAGATCTTTCAGACAGGGTCCGACATCCTCCGGCGATTCACCCCGACCGTTCTCGTTGAGTGTGAGAAACGACACGCCAACGATGACGCGGACCCTGTGGGTGAGCTCTGGGATATCTTCCGCGAGCTCGGGTACAACGGTCAGTGCTTCGCGGGCGGGCGACTCATCCCGATTGAAGAGTTCGACTACACCAAGCATCAGTCCGATCCCGACGACAAGCCGAACTATGGCAACAACTTCTTCTTCACCCACCCGGACCACAAGCAACCGGGTGCGCGTTGCGGCGGCGGGTGCACATGCGGGCCGTAATCCAACGCGTCGAATCCGCATCCCTCCACCTTGTCGATGATGCTGGCGCACGATCCACACACGCACAGATCGACGCCGGGCTTGTCGTCCTCCTCGGGATCCACGCCGACGACACCCAGTCTGACGCGAAGTGGACCGCGTCCAAGATTGCGCACATGCGGATCTTCGAAGATGAACAACAGAAGATGAACCTTGGCGCACTCGATTGCGATCCACCGGGGCAGGTGCTTGTCGTGCCCAACTTCACCGTTGCGGGCAGCGCTCAGAAGGGCCGACGCCCCGACTTCATGTCGGCCATGAAACCACCCGAAGCCGAATCGATGTTCGAGCAGGTCTGCGCGTTGATCGCGGCGGAAGGGCTGGAAGTGAAACGAGGCGTCTTCGGCGCCGACATGCGTGTCGAACTCATGAACGACGGCCCGATCACCATCGTGATCGAATCGCCGAGCTAATCCATCAATCCTTGCTGACGCAACCACGACTTGATCTTCCCCGCCTCACCGGGCAGAAACAGGAAGAGCGTGTCGTGATTCAGCGGGTGCACCAACCGATCGACACGCCCGTGCGCTGCGTTGAATGCACGCGCGGTTGATGTCGGGACCACGGTATCGCGCGTTGCGTACAGGTGCAGGGTTGGGATGTCGCGCACCACCGGCCCGAGTGTCAGCGGGTCGAGCTTAGACGCGGCGCGATAGTGTGTGACGAGCTCGTCGAGTTGTTCCTGGGTGGGTTCTGGCCCGTCGCGCGGCTCGAGGTGGATCCCGCCGTCGGTGAACACGCTCCCGATGGATGCGGAGAGCAGATCCCCGCCGCCCCCGACCATGA
>DDGE01000012.1:17025-18699 GCA_002337545.1 Phycisphaerales bacterium UBA1910
CGCAAGTCCTCATCGGTGTATGCCTCGCTGGTCTGCTTCAGTCGCTGATACTCCGGATCTTCTGCAAGCCATTCCTGACGAATAGCCCTGCTCTTCGTCGAGTACGCATGAAGCTCAAGCGCATTCGGCTCGCGAAGGGTGATCTCCGGATCGAGGTGCGCGATCGCCCACCCGTACCCTTCCAATCGATCAAGCAATCGATGCTCGTACTTGTTCTCGTAGAACGAAGCAACATGCAGCACCGTGCCGGCGCGATCGGGTGAATCCTGCGCTACTGGATCGGGAAGCCCGAGGCGGATCCCGTCTTTCAGTTTCCATTCACGCTCTTCATGCGTCTGGGAGATCCCGTACAGACTCAGGTACAAACCTGAAAAATCTGGAATGCTGTTTTCGGGACCAATCTCGTCACGGGCGATGAGCCAATCGAGCTCGGCGGCGCTCAGGTACGACCCATCCGTCTCAAACTGCTCGAGTGTCGTTGATAAAAAGCCGAACCGGAGCGTGCGTGAGTATCTGATAGAATAATCGGTATTCCCCCAGAAACGGATGAGCCCGCCGTGTTCGAGCCGTGATGTATTGATCGGGCGGACCATCGCAGCTTCAACCAAATCAAGATCGGACGATGTGAGTTTCGGAAGCTTTCGCTGGAGCACCTCGCGATCAATCTTTGCAACGATGAACGATTCGGGTGTGTCCCGTTGGAGAGTTTGCAGCGCTTCCGTTTCCTCCGGCACAACCCAGACACCAGAGGGCAGGGGGTGCGCCTGGAGTGAATCACTCTCTACGGGGTGGTATCGAAAACACCCGCCGACGGCTAGAGCCGACAACGCGAGTACGAACATCATTATGTCTTTGATCATCATCAACAACCATACCGCGATCGTGGGCATGCGGTGACACACGAACCAATATTACTTTTGGTCGCCCATGGTCTTCGCATTAAACGCCTTGGTGCCGCCGGGCGGGAGGGTGAACCATTGCCAGTTCTCCGTGCCCACTTGCTGGCGGGCGATGATGTTGATCTGCCCGATATGGAAGCTGTAATGGTCCATCGCCCGCGCCATGGCTGCGTGCACCGGGTGCGGCACCGATCGGATCGTCACCACCTTCCCGATGTCCTCCATCGTCAATGACCCGAGCGTGTCGAACAACACGCCCCACCCCGTCTCCCAACGATCCATGATCTCGGCGCGGGCTTGGGGTGTGTGCGTCTGCGGCGTGTTGAACTCCGAGTCCCGATCACGATCGGGCTTCTCGCCGTCGGTGGTGAGGAAGTCCGTGAATCGCGAGATCAGGTTCCCCGCGATGTGGTTCGCGATGATCGCACACGAGTTGAGCCCCGGCGTGAGGATCGTGAAGAACTGCTCGTCACTGAGCAGATTGAACGCGTGCTCGCCGAAGGATTTCTGTCGCTCGAACACACCCAACCAGACAGCGATGAGATCATTGGGGAGGGGGGTGGTGTATTGAGAGTTGGTCATGATTCGCCCTCAAGAACGTGTATCTTTGTCCGGCGAACAACAACTTCAGGCTGTTCAACCTCATCGTACAACGCCCCACCACCTATTCGCTTGCCGTTCCAGATCATCTCAGCGATCCCAAGCATACCCGCGGTGACCATCCCATACAGGCTGAAACTGCCCTTCGTGACCAGCGAATCCGCGATCAAACCCG
>DDGE01000012.1:18888-20237 GCA_002337545.1 Phycisphaerales bacterium UBA1910
CAAACCCGCGAGCAATCCAACAAGAACGGCCAGCAACCAAACCACACGTCGCTCTCTTCCAACCGGCTCTGTCCAATCAAGAAGTGATGCGGAACGCTCGCGATACTTCAATACAAAGCGGAAACTGCTATTCGTTGCCAAGATCAACACCGCCGGCCAATGAACAAGCGTAAACACCCCGGCCTGCAGCCAAACAACCGGAAGACTCAGCGCACCGTAGTACACCACAGCAAAAACAAACATCATCAACACCATGATGACATCCGGCGCGACAAACTCGTAATCAATCTTGATCAGCGTAAGCTCGCCGCTCTGTTGATCCCGCCGAACCTCAGTCTCATATCGGCATACGCGGAAGTACGCATTCGCGTTACGCCACACAATGCCAATCAACCTCAGCACGCGTACCACTCATCCAGCGCCACCCGCCAATCATCCAGCGACTTCACATAGATGAAGCTTTTCTTCACCTCCTGCGCCTGCGGATGATGGGCTGCGAACTTGATCCCGAACTTCCGCATGTTCTTCGCGGTGTGCAGCTCCGGGTCGCGGAAGTTCTTGTTGACCGCCAGCGCGAGCTCGAAGTGCTGCTCGAGCACCGCCCGCTGCTCTTCGATCGTCGGATCACGCGGCTCGCGTCCCTCGAGCAGGTCCCGCGCCTGACGGAAAATCCAGGGATTCCCAATGCACCCGCGCGCCACGCTCACACCCGACAAACCGGTATACGCGATCATGCGGAAGATCTGGTTCACATCCCAGACATCGCCGGACCCCATGATGATGCGTTCGGGGTTGCGATCAACGAGCGCCTTGAGCGGGTCCCAGCGCGATGGGCCGACATACTTCTGCTCGACGGTGCGCCCATGGACAACCACCCACGCGCACCCCAGGTCATACGCCGCGTCGAAGAGGTACAGGAAGTTCTGGCGCATTTCCTCCGTGTCGTCAAAGCTGCGGCGCATCTTGACCGTGACAGGAACCGATGCGGGTACTGCCTCTCGGACGGCTTTGAGGATCTCGATCGCACCCTCGGGCTCGCGGAGCCAGTGCCCGCCTCGCGATTTCTTGGAGATCTTCTTCACGGGGCACGCGAGGTTGATGTCGATCGCGGCGAAGCCGAGGGGGGAAGCCATCGGGGATCGGCCATCAGCCATCAGCCCGTGTGACTCGCCCTCTTCCCCTGATGGCTGATGCCTGATGGCTGATGGCTCCTGCTCCGCCAGCTTCCGATACTCCTTATTGCTCCGCTGCTTCCCCTGCTCGATCATTTTGATCGCGGCGGCCGCCATCTCGGCGGGGTCGGAACCCATGATCTGTCCAATTAATGGATGGTCCTCGTCGCCGCCGGG
>DDGE01000012.1:20443-26898 GCA_002337545.1 Phycisphaerales bacterium UBA1910
CGGTCCAGCAGGGCCTCGGTGACGCAGATCGGGCACCCGTGGCGCCGGGCGATGATGCGCATCGCGGCATCGGAGTACCCGGCCAGCCCGGCCTGGAAAAACGGGGCATCGAACGCGGGGATGTGTTCTTTGACCCGCGGGTCCATCCCGCCCGGGCCGAAGCGTTTTACCAAGTCCGCAGCGACAAACCGAGGGTCGATCTCCTGCGCCCCCTCCGCGATCGCGAAGCTCGGCCCCGTAGCATTCTGACTGGTTGAGTTGCTTTGACAGCCCATACATGGGACGATAGGGATGTGAAGACGCATACCGCCACATCCCGACGCGTGGGCATTGCCCTTTCTGCAGCCCTGACCCTCTCGACACTGAGTGGGTGCCAGTTATTCAATGAGAAACTGACCGCGGAGCCCGGCCCGGTCTACCCCGAGGACGCGCCCATGGCCTCGGTTCTCGATGTGCAGGTGTTCCGCGATGTGACGACCCTTCGATTCACGAACTCCACGACCTCGGATCTCCCCGAGAGCACCATGTGGCTCAATAAGCGGTATTCCGCCCCGATGCCCGCCGTCGCGTCCGGTGAGACGATCGAGCTCGATCTGCGTGGGTTTGTGGACGAGTTCGGGGACACATACAAGGCCGGCGGGTTCTTCGCCCAGCGTGAGCCCGCGCCCGTGGTCCTTGCCCAGATCGCCGTCCCCGATGACAACGGGAACCCGCTGCTCTACGGGCTTGTTGTCGTTCAGAACAAGTACGACTGAGGCGCGAATACTGGCGCACCCCGCTGGGTTGTCACCCGCGAGGAAGCACACGCACGCAGAGGCACCCATGGCACGCATACTCGTCGTCGGACCCCACCCGGATGATCAGGAACTCGGGATGGGCGGCACCATCATCAAGCTCGCCCAGCAGGGTCACGACATCCTTATCCTCGATGTCACCAACGGCGAACCCACCCCACTCGGGAGTGTCGAGACCCGCACCAAGGAAGCCGCCGCGGCGCTGGAGGTCCTCAAAGAGGGCGCGACGGGGCGCGTCGAGCGCTGGCTGCTCGATCTCCCCAACCGCTTCGTCGAGCACACCATTGAGAACCGACACGCGCTCGCGGGCGTCATCCGTGCCTGGCAGGCGCAGATCATCTTCACAACATTCCCCGAGGACGCCCACCCCGACCACCGGGCGGTGACGCGCTGCATCGAGGATGCGCGGTTCGACGCGAAACTCTCCAAGATCGAGATGCCCGCACCCATCGACGCATGGACCGGCGAGCAGAAGGAACTCGGGCCAACGCTCTACCCCAAGTGGGTGTTCTACTACTACGCGACGCACCTGCGCTGGGTCGCGGACCCCAAGTTCGTCTTCGACATCTCCGGCGTCGTCGAGCAGAAGATGCGATCCATCCGCGCCTATGACACGCAGTTCGTCCAGCCCGAGAAGAACCGCAAAGCCCTCGAATGGATCGAAGCGAGCGCGAAGTACTTCGGGTCGCGCATCGGCACCGACGCGGGGGAACCCTTCTATACGAAAGAGCCCGTGGGACTCACGGGCTTTGACTCGCTGATGATGTGAGTCTGCCTCACCGAAGGCGAAGACGGAGGGGACTCCCAAGGAACAGAGTGCGTCGGACGCTCAGTCTGGTAAGCGGGGTGCCACTACTCGCGGCAACGCCGTGCAGTAGTGCTCTTCAAACTCCATCAGTCATGGCAGCAAGGAACTCCGCAGAACACTACTGCGCCCTACGGGCGAGTAGTGGCACCCTGCAATGAGCAGTTCACTTTCTATCGAACGCATATGCGAACCCGCCGTCGACAGCGCGGAAGTTGCCCGTGCGAAGATCGCCGTCGTCGATGTAGGCGTCGAGCGCCATCGCGTCGTCCAGTGTCGGCGGCTCGATGATCGACGAACCAACGATGCACACGCAGAGAATATCCGAGTCGGCATGATGCTCGTAGTCGTACTGCCCACCGATCGGCGTGAGACCCTGGAACGGGTTGTGCTCGCGGAATCGCGAACGCATCTCCGGCGGGAGCTTCCCCACCACCGTGTCGGGCGGGTAGTAGCCGTTGTTGCGCCGGAACTGCCTAAATGATTCACCCATCTGGCGCAGCTCGTCGCCCGCTTCGCGGACGCGGGATTGCTCGGACGCACTCGCGCCCCGTGGTAGAAAGATGACCGCGCAGACTGCGAGCACGCCGATGGCGATGCCTGTTTCAACTCGTTTGAACCCACTCGGAATACGCATGGTGCATATGTCGGATATGGGCCGGTCCGAATCAAGCGAAGCCCGTCAAGATCGCCGAGAGACGCCTGTTGGGGATAATCTTCGCGCTGACACATGATTATCTGGACGCGGATCCTGTATACCATCCTGTGTGCCGACCACCTTCACGCATCTGCTCGAGCCCGAACTGCAGCGTCTGATCGACGAACAGTCGTATCGCGAGCTTCGTGATGCGCTGGGCGTGATGGAGCCCGAAGACATCGCCGACATGATCGAGACCCTCCCGCCCGAGTCGGGCGTGGTCGCGTTCCGGGTGTTGCCGCGGGAAGTCTCCGGCGAGGCCTTCGCATCGCTGAATCAGACCGCCCAGGAATCACTGCTCGAGGAGCTGGGCACGGAGCGATCTGCCCGCGTCATTGAGATGATGGACCCGGACGATCGGGTCGCGTTGCTCGATGAGCTCCCCGTCGAGATCGCGACACGCCTGATCGCACGGTTCTCGCCGCAGAACCGAAAAATCACACAGGCGATCCTCGGCTACCCGCCCGAATCTGTCGGGCGTCTGATGACGCCGGATTATGTCCGTGTCCGCAAGGACTGGACAATCGAGCGGGCGCTGAAGCACATCCGCATGTACGGGCACGACGCGGAGACCATCAACTGGGTGTTCGTGATCGATCACGAGCAGAAGCTGATCGATGACATCCATATCCGCCACATCATCCTCGCGGACCCCCAGTCCACGATCGAGGAGCTGATGGACAACGAGTATGTCGCGCTCTTTGCCGCAGACGATCAGGAGGAGGCCGTGCGGATTATGAACCGCTACGACCGCTCCGCGTTGCCCGTGGTGGATTCGCTGGGGTTGCTCGTGGGGATCGTGACGGTCGACGACATCGCCGATGTTGCAGAAGAAGAGTTTACCGAGGATGTGCAGAAGCTCGGTGGTATGGAAGCGCTCGATGCGCCGTACATGACCTCTCCGGTTGTCAGCATGTTCAAAAAGCGGGGCGGATGGCTCGCGGGGCTCTTTCTCATGCAGATCTTCACGATCTCGATCATGGGGTTCTTCGACGAGCAGCTCAACAAGGCCGTCGTGCTTGCCCTGTTTGTCCCGATGATCATCGCGTCCGGGGGGAACACCGGCACCCAGGCCGCGAGTCTGCTCGTCCGCGCCATCGCCGTCGAAGAAGTGACCCTGAGCGCCTGGTGGAAGATCATGCGCAAGGAGCTCCTCACGGGCACCTTCCTGGGGCTTACGCTGGGCGTGCTCGGCATGCTCGTCGTGTGGATCCTCTCGCTCACACCCATGGTCGAGACCCCGCACCTTCTGGTGCTGGCGTTCACCGTGGGCTTGGCGGTCTTTATGATCGTGATCTGGGGTTCCCTGATCGGCTCGATGTTCCCCCTCCTGCTCGATCGCGTCGGCATGGACCCCGCGGCATCGTCGTCGCCGCTTGTCGCGACGCTGATGGATGTGTCGGGGCTGACGATCTACTTCGTGGTGGCCCTGATACTGCTGAGCGGCACGATTTTGTGAGCGGCTCATTCATTTGGAATGCGCAAAGCTCTCCCGCGTGATCGGTTTCTTCCTTGATCCGATCGATATCATGTTTGCATGAGTTTTGTGTCCCGCCGTCATTTCCTGACCCGTTCCAGCTCTGTCGCGCTGGGCTTCGCGGGGCTGTCCGCGTCGCTCGCGAAGGGCTCGACCGCGACGCTCCTGTCCAAGCTCGCCGACGCGTCCACAACCGACCCCACGCTCGGGTTCGGGCCGCTCGTTGAGGACCCGCGCGGGATCATCGCGCTCCCCGAAGGGTTCTCGTACCGGATCTTTTCGCGAACGGGCGAGGTGATGGACGACGGATTGAGCGTGCCCGGCAAGCACGACGCGATGGGCGCGTTCCCCTACATCAACGACGACGGCTCCGTTGACCCAGATCGCACCATCCTCATCCGCAATCACGAGATCGAGGACGCGCACAAAACCACCGGCCCGTTCAGACACATCGACGACCTGCTCGGCTTCGACAATACCAAGATCTATGACCCGGGGCGGGGCAAACCCTCCCGAGGCGGCACCACCACCATGGTCTACAACACCAGGACCCGATCGCTCGAGTCGCACTGGTTGTCGCTCGCGGGCACGGAGCGCAACTGCGCCGGCGGGATCACCCCCCGCAACACCTGGCTCACCTGCGAAGAGACCGCCAGCGTCAAGGGTGAGCGATTCGAACACGACCACGGCTATGTGTTCGAGGTCCCCGCGACAACCAAGCCCATGCTCGCGGAACCTACGCCGCTCAAGGCCATGGGACGGTTCATGCACGAGGCCTGCTGCGTCGATCCGCGCACGGGGATCGTGTACCAGACCGAGGATCGCCATGACGGGCTCATCTACCGCTATGTCCCCAACAACCCGGAAGATCTGCACGCGGGGGGCAAGCTCCAGGCGCTGCGGGTCGACCACACGCCGAGCCTCGACACGCGCAACTGGGATGCGGACACGATCAAACCCAATGCACCGACGAGTGTGTCATGGGTGACGCTCGACGATGTTGAATCGCCGAAGGATGACCTGCGCTATCGCGGATTCCGAGCGGGCGCAGCCCGCTTCGCGCGGGGCGAGGGCATGTGGTGGGGCAACGGATCGGCCTACTTCGCCGCAACCACCGGCGGCAAAGGATACCACGGGCAGCTCTGGCGCCTCACCCCCAACACAGGTACCGGCGTCGATACCCTTGAGCTCTTCGCGGAGCCGCGCGACCCGAGCATCCTGCACCGCGCCGACAACATCACATTCTCCCCTTGGGGCGACATGATCGTGTGCGAAGACGAGAACGAGCCGCCACGCATGATCGGCGTCACTCCAAACGGCGAGTTCTACATCATCGGACGCAACGCACAGAACAACAGCGAGTTCGCCGGCGCGACCTTCAGCACCGACGGCTTAACGCTCTTCGTCAATATCCAAAACCCCGGCTACACGATGGCGATCACCGGGCCGTGGGATCGGATCAAGCGGGGCTGAAAGCGATCAATCGCGCCGACGGCGAGCCGCAACCAGCCCGCCCATCGCGAGCATCATCGGCACACCCGGCGCGGGGATACGGAACGCGACACCACTCGTGCCGCCGATCGTCGACCCGGAAACGCCCACAATAGAGCCGTAGAACTCTGTCTCACCCGTGACGGTGTCAAAGGTAAACAGGTCCGAGCTGTCATCGAGGATGTAAAGCTGCCCGTCAAGTTCGAGGAACGATGCAGGATCCAGATCGAGCTCAAAGCGATCAACCTGCGAGCCATCAGTGATGTCTGTCACGGTGACATGACTGCTCGACCAGTTGAGACCAAGCATGATGGTCGATGAAACCTGATACACATCGAGATACCCCACATCATCCGTCGCGTACCCGGAAAGCTCTTCGTATTCGCCTGTGAACGGGTCGTATGCTGCGAACGCACGATCCGTGCCGCTCGGGTTGACATATTCGAAGACGCTGAAACCAAGGCGATCGTCGAGGGTCCGCACAAGCCCGGACGCCTGCTGGAGACCCGAGTCGTAGTGATCGCTCAGGGTCATGATTGTGGTTTGTACCCCGGTCACCATATCGTATTGGACGAGCTGGCCGGTGATATTGGCGAGCATGGTGTCGCCACCGGTGAACAGGATTTCGTTCATCCCGATCTGGCCATTGCGATCGATCTGAAAGATCTCGGTCGCCTGGAGTGTCTCGCCATCCACCGAATAGATCCGGGAATCTGCACCGGCGACATAAAAATCTGATATCCCGGCGAGGGTCGTGCTGCTGAAAAGGCAGGCAGTAAGAATCACCTGAGTCGTGCGCATCATATATCTCCCATATTGACTGTGAAATCAAGTATGGTCCCATTCGAATCGTTTACCAGCGTGGTTCCAGATTCGGATTCATATTCATGATTCCCCCACCCACAGCGCCATGATGACCTCGTCCTCATACCGCCCATTCGGTTGCCTGAGCGAGCGGCGTTTCACTCCCTCTTCGACAAACCCCGCTCTCTCGTACATTCGCCGGGCATGGGTGTTCGTCGCCAGCACCGTGAGTTCCAGGCGATCGATGCCATCGAAGGACCGCATATCTTCGATCGCCCGATCGAGCAGCCGACGCCCCAGCCCGACGCCCTGATGGCTGGGCAGCACGCCCATCCCCAGATCGGCCGCGTGCATGAGCTTCTTCCGCACCGCAAACCGAAAGGTCGC
>DDGE01000012.1:27075-38797 GCA_002337545.1 Phycisphaerales bacterium UBA1910
TTCGGGATCATCTCGATGTGCGACTGGATCCGCTCGATCGGAGGCAGGTCATCCTCGCATGTCAGGATCGTGTCCGTCGAACGCCCAAGCGCACAGATATACGCGTGTACCGGCGCCGCATCGCCCTCTCGCGACAAACGCACCAGCACCCGGCGACCGTCGCGCAGGGTGACCGTTTCTTCCCCGATCATTCATCACGCCCTTGCTGTGCCCGGCATTCATCAAGAAACGCCACCGCACGGCGCAGGTGCGGGATCACGATCGACCCGCCGACGATCAACGCGATATCAAAGGTCTCGAAGAGCTCCTCATCGCTCGCGCCGGCTTGGACACACTGATCGATGTGGTAGGCGATGCAATCGTCGCAGCGCAGCACCATCGAGGCGCTCAGCCCCAGCAGTTCCTTGGTCTTCACATCCAGGGCCCCGGCCTCGTAGGTCTTGGTGTCGAGCGTGAAGAACCGCTTTGTGATGGTTGTCCCTCGCGCTAAGATTTTGTCATTCAACTCCGCGCGAAAATCCTGAAAGTCTTTGTAAGAACGCGATTTGCGCGATTCGTGCTCGCTCATGGTGTCCACCGCCTGTCCACAGGGTTGCCTACCGAACCAATCATGGTTCGTCGCGATGATTATCGCGCATCGCAGCATCCAAGTACACGCCCATCGCGTCAACATCAGGAGAAAAGATGAACCGCACACTCGCTCGCACCGCACTCCTCGCGTCCTCCACCTTTGTCTTCGCACTCGGCGCTTGCTCAAGTACGCAGGAGTGCTGCGGCACATGCGGCGGCGACAGCAAGATGACCATCACCCAAGCAGAGGACATGTACGGCACACCGTCCAAGGTCCGCTACAGCCCTGACGGGTCTGAAACCTGGACATGGGACAGCATGAACAAGTCCATGACCTTTCGGGACGGCATCCTCGTCAAGTAATCTCATCAACATCAAACCTGAATGAGTCCACGCTCGTTTCCGCGACTCATCCACACGCGCCGACGCGTCGTACACACCGCGTCGGCGCGTTTCTTCATTTTGAAGTGCGCCGAGTTCTCAGATTCGTGTCAGTGACCACCAACCGATGCGGTCTGCTTGCATCAACACGAACCGAAAGGACTCCCCATGCGGAAGCACCGAAAAATCTCGCTGCTGCTCTTATCCTGCGCCTTGCCAACCCTGCTCGTCGGATGCGGGCTGCGATATTCTGTTCACAAGCACGGCTACCATCGCCCGCCCCCACCGCCGCCGCGGCACCAGGTGCATCACCACCACCATCCCGGGCATCCCCCGTCGTGCGGGTGCCGACGCTGCAGATAAATCCTGAACTTTGACGGATCGCGTGCAATCATGACGCATAGATCCCCATAGAACGATTCATCCAATCCACACATTCCCAAGACGATGAGGACCCATCCATGTCTCGCACACCCACGCTCGCCCTTGCCGCTGTTGCTGTCCTTGCCCCACTGACCATGAGCGGGTGCCTCGTCACATCGGGCAAGAAGCAGCACATCCACGGCGCGTATGTTCAGCCGGGAACGATCTCCAAGGTCCGCGCGAACCACTCCACCAAGACCGAAGTCGAAGAGCTCATGGGCACCCCGACCGAGACATCGATCAACGACGACGGCACCGAGACATGGACCTGGAAGTGGACCAAGCACACCGATGAGGGCGGGGCCGTCTTCCTCGTCTTCGCAGGCGGGAGCGAGAAGACCGTGCACGAATCGGTGCATGTGAAGTTCGAGAACGATGTCGTCGTGAAGAAGTGGCGCGACTGATCGATCCGGGTTTCATCGCCCCGCAGCCGTCGCGATATCCGTGATCCGGTACTCCTCGATCGGATCCATCCCGATCTCGGCGCGGGCGCTGTTCGTCGCGTCGAGATCATGAATCGCCGGCGCCAGGACCGTTCGGGTCATTGAATCGTACGCCTGCATCATCCCGTACAGTTGCGGTTTCCCCTCGTGCTGCTGCTTGCGATCGTAGATCGACGCGTATGGGCGTGGCGGCATGCGTCCATTGAGCACCTCATCACGCAGGATCGGAAGCACCCACTCGGCCTCCTCCATCTGCATGTGGATCAGCACGGGCACCATGCTCGGCGTTCCCTCCCCGAACCGATCCTCGCTCGGCCAACCGCACTGCTCGATCCATCGCATCAGGCGTTTGGTGTTCGCACGATCGATCTCGATCTGCTTCGCCCAGAGCGTCTCCTCAAGCGCTTTATCGAGTGTGACCCCTTCCTTATTCCGACGAACAAGCTCCGCCATCTGCTCATCCTCAGGGAGCGATTTGAGCCGAGCAATCTCATCCGCATCCGTCGTGCCCCACGAGATCTGCGTGCGATAGCGCTGATCCGACTCGATGATCTCATCGAGCACCGCCCGGTACGATTCTGTATCACACTCGATGGGCTCATCGATCGCCTGGGTCGTGGCGCAACCGATCGCGGACGCAAGCACAGCGCCGATCATCATGACTCTCAACATGGGTGTGTCCTCTCAGTTGGGTTTCCAACTCAGATGCACGCCATCATGGAAGCTGTCATGATCTTGGATGTTTATGGGTCGGTTGTGCGCAGCTGCTCAGCGAGGCAGCGTTCGAACTCAGCGTGAGGCATCTGCTCCGCGGATGAATCTCCGAAGGCGACATTAACAAAGTCTTCCCAGTGATCCGGGTTCTCATAGAGCAGGATGGATCGCTCGTCCCACATCATGGCATTAGGTGCCATGAAGTATGACTCCTCGATCGTTTCGGCGACGGTCGAAAGAAACTGCCTTTCGCTCATTTCGAGATGCTCGATCAGAAGTTCACGCCAGTGAGTGAGTGCTGGCAACTGATCGTTGTTGTTGGCCGCGTACACAATGCACCCCTGAGCGAGCGTGCGAAGCTGAACCAAACTACGGCGCGAGGGAGTGTGCCATTCCCGATGTGAACCCGGAGCGGGCAAAATCCAGCTCCCAATGAGTAACGCCACGAACAGAAACACCAATCCCAAGAGCAACCGATCCTGTCTCATACGCCACGATCCGCACGGAACCGCCTGCGGTTCGAGTTGCTATCACTGAAACCCATTGCCTATTGCCCCCTTCCCATTGCCTCTCCCTCACGCCTCATCCAACACCTCGTTATACCGCGACATCACCTTCGCTCGCGTCACCAACGCGAGCGGCTTGGTCCCTGTGAACGCGTCCACAAGCACCAGCGATGAGATTTCGTGGCGGGCGAACTTCTCCATCACCGTATCAAGATGATCATCGGGTTTGATGATCGGCAAATCATTCCGCATGAGCTCCGCAACGAGCAGCAGCGGGATGGCCTCGCGATCGATCAGGGCCGTGCGCATGTCCGTGCCCGTCACCATGCCCATGTAGCGACCATCAGAATCCACGACGGGGAAGTCCGGCACATTGTGGTGCGCGTGCAGGGTAATCAGCTTGCTCAGCGGGTCCGACGCGTACACGGGCTCGGGTGGGAGCGGCGCGTGCTCAACGCTGCTCACCGGAACATGACGCAGGAGCGACAGATCACGCCCCGTTCCGATCCGCACGCCCTCGCGACGGAGCTTGGCGGTGTAGATCGAATCGGGCATGAACTTGCGGGAGAACATCGTGGAGATGATCGCCGCGAGCATGATCGGCGCAAGCACACGCGGCTCGCGTGTCAGCTCGAACAGCATGAGGATCGATGTCATCGGCGCGAAGGTCGTGCCCGCGACCACCGCCGCCATCCCCACCAGCGCGTAACTCGCCGGAGACCCGCCCTCGGGGATCAGCCCGAACATCTCGAGAACCAGCCCGAAGGTCCCGCCGACCGTGGCACCGACAAACAGGGAAGGCGCAAACACACCACCGCTCCCGCCAGATCCGAGCGTTGAACTCGTCGCCGCGATCTTTGCGATCGCCAGCATCCCCAGCAGAATCACCGCGACCCAGGTCACATCCGCGGCCGTGTAGTGCGTGGGATCAAGCAACGAGGTGATCATCGCATACCCGTTCCCGAAGAAGACGGGAACACTCGAGTCCATCGGCACCAGAGCGCTCTCACCGACCCCGTGCGTCGCTCGCTGACCAGCGATGCCGAGCAACCCGAGCACCAGCGCCCCGAGCATGGGAAGCAATGCCGGATGGATCGGGACGCGTTCGAAGAATCGCTCGCTCGCGTGGAGCGTCTCAACGAACGCCCAGGCCGCGACGGCACAGACCAGCCCGAGCATCAGATAACTCGGGAGCTCGCGGACTGTGAACAGATACCCCGTCAGCTCATACGCGAAGATCGCCTCTTCATGGGGGAGGATGACCTGCGTCATCGCGGTCGCGAAGACAGATGCGATCACGATCGGCGTAAACGCCTTGAGCGAGAAATCCCGCAACAGAATCTCGAGCGCGAAGAACACACCCGCGATGGGCGCATTGAAGATGCTTGAGATGCCCGCCGCGGCACCGCACCCGACGAGCGTCGGAACATGACGCGTCGGGACCCCGATGCGTTGCCCAATCGTTGAACCCATCACCGCGCCGATCTGAACAATCGGACCTTCCGCACCCGCCGACCCGCCAGAACCCACAGTGCAGATCGAGGTGATGATCTTCACCACCCCCACCCGCGCTCGGAGCTTGCCGCCCCGACGCACGATCGCATCGAGCACCTGAGGCACGCCGTGCCCCGATGCTTCCCTCGCAAACAGGTACACCAATATTCCGCTGATCAACGCCCCCACCATGGGGATGATCGGCATGAGATACATCCGCGAGCCGTCCTCACCCTGGAGAATGTACTGAAGATGCTCCGTCCACTCGAGCACGAGATCCAGAAAATACGCGAACCCGACCGCACCGACCGCCGTCAGCGCGCCGATGATCGCCCCGAGCATGTTCAGCCACCCGTCAGGATGGTCGTGAACCCACGCACCAAGCGAGCGAACAATCCGCTTCGGTGTCAGACTGGAGATCTTCGGCTTGGGCACAATCCATCATAGAACACCGCTTACGCGCTCGCAGCACGCGGGTCTTCTTGCAACAAGAGTTCTTCAACCTTGGGCGCTTCGGGCACCGGCTTGCCCTTGCTATCCGTCAGCGGGGTGCCGTCCATCCGTGTGACCGTGATCACCGGATTCTTCTTCTCATGCGCCTCGAGCTTGGCCTCGAGCTGTGACTTCTTGTCGTCTTCCAACGCCGCCCATTTCCCTCGGCCTCGACACTTGGGGAATCGAGAGCATCCGAGCCACGGGCCCCGCGCACCATTGCGGAGATACAGCGGGCTGTCGCAGGTCGGGCAGGGCAGATCCGTTTCCAGAGGAGGCACGCTGGGCGCGTTCACAAACCCCTTTTTGTCGATGTTGAGGATCATGCCGTCGTCGTTTGTCTCGCCATCCTCGAGCGGGGTGGTCAGGAACGGGCCGAAGCGTCCCGTCTTGCGGATCATCGGGCGCCCGGTCTTGGGGCACTTCACATCAACAAACTCCGCCATCTGCGGGCGACCCTCGCGATCGCACGGGCACGCCCAATCACAATCGGGGTAGGTGGAGCAGCTCAGGAATCGACCGTTCTTCCCGAATCGGTACACAAGCGTGGACCCGCACTTCTCGCACCGATACTCATCGGGCGCCGGCTTGGTCTCGGCCTTGGCGTGCGTCATCTCTTCATGCGCCTTCTCAAGCGATTTGGAGAAACGCCCGTAGAACTGCTCGAGCATCTCGATCCAGTCGAGGTGCTCGTCCTCGATTTTGTCGAGCTCCTCCTCAAGCTGCCGCGTGTAGCTCAGATCCATCAGGCGAGGGAACCCCTCGACAAGCTTGTCCGTGACGACCTCACCAAGGTCCGTCGCATAGAACGCACGCTGGATCTGCTCGACATACTTGCGATCCTGGATCGTCTGGATGATGCTCGCGTATGTCGAAGGCCGCCCGATCCCCTCGGACTCGAGCGTCTTGATGAGCGAAGCTTCCGAGTAGCGACCGGGAGGCGTCGTGAACTTCTGATCGACCTGAAAGTCGAAGGGATACAGACCCTGCTTCTCTTCGAGCTTGGGCAGATTGAGCTCATCGCCGGAGGTCGGCACGCCCGACACGCGGTAATGCCCATCGAAGGCGAGGGTACGACCCGTTGCGCGGAACACGGCCCTGTCCGCCTCGCCGCCGCGGATCATCACGCTCGTGGCGTCCCACTCCGCCGGCACCATCTGACACGCAACAAAGCGTTCCCAGACGAGCTCGTACAGGCGATACTGATCGGGCTTGAGGGCGCTCTTGACCTGATCGGGGTGACGGCTGACATCCGTGGGGCGGATCGCCTCGTGTGCTTCCTGCGCGTCCTTATTGGTGGACTTGAAGAAGTTGGGCTTCGCCGGGAGGTACTTGTCACCGAACTGGCTCTTGATATGCGACCGAACAGCGTTCAACGCCTCGCCCGCGATGTGCGTCGAGTCGGTACGCATGTATGTAATCAGACCAACAGGACCCTCGCCCGGGATGTTCACACCCTCGTAGAGCCCCTGCGCCGCGCGCATCGTACGCTGTGCGCCGAACCCCAGTCGCGAGGAAGCACTCTGCTGCATCGTCGAGGTGATGAACGGCGCGGGAGCGCGAGACTTGGTCCGTTTGGTCTCGATTGATTCGATCGTGTACGACGCGTCCGCGCTCGCGACACCAGTGATGTTGCGAACCCAGCGAGCAGGTCCCTTGCCGCGTTCGTCTTCCGTCACCTCGGAGGAAACATCGGACAAACCGATCTGCGATGCGATGGCCTGAACCTGACCGCTGATATCGTGCAGCCCGGGCTTCGCGAACGCCTCATCCACTTTCTGGAGGCGTTGGGTGACATCGTCCTCGCCCAGTGTCTTGGGCTCGGGCACAATATCAGCGCTGAGGATACGCGGATCGAACTTATCGCCGTCGAACTCAACGAGCTCGGCGCGGATGGTGTTGTTCTTGCCAAGCCAACCGTTCTGCGCCTTAACCGTCGGGCCCTTGCCCTTCTCGTCCGTATCCGCGAGGAACGCCCGCCATTCGTCGCCCAACCCGCCGGCCTTGGCCTGATCGAGCGCGAAGTACCCCGTGATGTTCCAGTACTCGTCCGGGATGAATGCGCGAATCTGTCGCTCGCGTTCCACGATCAATCGAACCGCCACGGACTGCACGCGCCCAGCGCTCAGACCCCGAGCGACCTTCTTCCACAGCAACGGCGAAACCTGATACCCGACGATGCGATCGAGAATCCGGCGTGCCTGCTGCGCGTTGACCCGATCCTCATCGATCGGGTGCGGGTTGTGGAACGCCTTGTCAATTTCCGTCTTGGTGATCGCGGGGAAGATCACCCGCTTGGCATCCTTGGAATCGATCTTGAGTTCCTGCGCGAGATGCCACGCGATCGCTTCCCCTTCGCGATCGAGGTCGGTCGCGAACCAGATCTCGCCGCCGCTGCTCAGCGCGTCTTTGGCCGCCGCTTTCAGGTCCTTCATGACCTGCTCTTTGCCCTTGAGGATCTCGTAGCTCGGCTGGAAGCGCTTCTCGATCTTCACGCCCGGCACCGGATCCTTGACGCCCTTGGGGTTCTTGGATGGCAGATCGCGCACATGCCCAACGGACGCCAGAACGACATAGTCATTCCCCAGGTGCTTGTTGATCGTCTTGGCCTTCGCCGGGGATTCCACGATCACCAGCGACTTGCCCTGGGCGTCGCCCTTCTTGTAGTTCGACCCGAACGACTTGCGCCCAGACGCCTTTTTGGTCGTCTTCTTGGTCGTTTTCTTCGCAGACTTCTTTGTGGTTTTCTTCTTGGCCATAAAGCGTGTGTTGCCTCGTGATCGGCGGGGTGCAGCACTGGGCTGTATAAATAAGGATGGGCACAGAGGGAACGCCGGTTCTTTGCATTTGTCAAGCCCAGATCCACAATCTGACGCAGGATCGCCCTTCTGAGGGTCCTACGCTTGATGAATGACCCAGACGCGCGAAGTGAACTTTGACGGATTGATCGGCCCTACGCACAACTACGCCGGGCTCTCGCCGGGCAATATCGCCTCCGCCTCCAACGCAGGAGGGGTCTCCAAGCCCAAAGCCGCTGCGCTGCAGGGACTTGCGAAAATGAACACCCTCCGCTCTCTGGGGCTCACCCAAGGGGTCCTGCCGCCCCAGCAACGCCCGGATCTGGGGGCGCTGCGGGACATCGGATTCACCGGCGACGACGAAAAGATACTCAAAGACGCCCATGAGAGCGATCCCACACTCCTCGCGGCAATCTGGAGCGCCAGCAGCATGTGGGCCGCCAACGCCGCGACGGTCTCGCCCAGCATCGATTGCGCCGACGGGCGGGTCCATCTGACCCCCGCGAACCTCATTTCCAACTACCACCGATCGCTTGAGCACCCTACAACAACGCGGATGCTGCGGATGATCTTCCGAGATCAGGACAAGTTCTGCGTGCACGATCCACTCCCGCTGCAGATGCGCTACGCGGATGAGGGCGCCGCGAACCATGTGCGGTTCGCCCCAACGCACGGCGAGCCGGGCGTCGAAATGTTCGTCTTTGGATTCGATCGCGAAGACCCCGCCGGCGGGGCGCGCAAGTACCCATCGCGCCAGACCCGCGCCGCGTGCGAAGCCATCGCCCGCCTGCACCAGCTCGACCCGTCCCGCGTCGTCTACACGCGCCAGCACCCCGACGCGATCGACGCGGGGGTGTTCCATAACGATGTCATCGCGACGGGCAACGAGAAGGTCTTCCTGTACCACGAGCAGGCGTTCGCAACCTCGCGATCGCTCGTGGCGGATATCGCGTCGCCGATGGGCGAGCCACTGATCCTCGTTGAAGCGCACGACACCGACTTCACACTCGAAGACGCCGTCGGGAGTTACCTGTTCAACTCGCAGATTGTGACACTGCCTAACGGATCGATGGCGTTGATCGCGCCACTGGAAACCCAGGAAAACCCACGCGTGGACGCGTTCGTCCAAAGCATGATCGAATCCAAGGACAACCCGATCGATGCGGTCCACTACCTCGATGTCCGCGAGTCCATGCGCAACGGCGGCGGACCGGCATGCCTGCGCCTTCGCGTCGTCCTCAACGACGAGGAAATGAGCGCGGTCCATACAGGCGTCATCCTGACGGATGAGCTGAGCACCCAACTCGAATCCTGGATCGAAAAGTACTACCCAGACGAGCTGAGCGCGGACGAACTGCTCAATCCCAAGCTCGTTCGGGCACTGGAAGACGCGCTGGACGAACTCACACAGATCCTGCAACTCCCGAAGCTGTACCCGTTCCAGCGTTAATTTTGCGCGTTATACCCCCATTTGTGGGGAAGTGTTGTGCCGCGACTCAGTTCTCGATGTGAAATCGTGCTGAAGCGCCCGCACCCGCTGAACTCCAGTATTCAATACACACGATACAGGAGCGTAACCCCTTTGGTTATCGACCCCCCAGAACTGGTGGGCGAATATCCCTGCCTCTCGTGATATCCAACGAAGGACGAACCGATGTCAGACGACCACCACATCCCTACCGCAAAGCACGGTCTGGTCCCCGAGCCCGGCGAACGCCTCGCTCGCCCCTTCGAGCGCTTTGCCAGTCTTTCAAGTTCGGGCGGTATTGTGCTGCTCTTGATGACCGCGATCGCGATGATCTGGGCAAACAACGACTACGACAGCTACAAGGAACTGTTTAACGACACGGAGATCCGGATCACCGTCGCGGATAATCCCCACGACACCCATGCCGAGCACGAAGAGCACGCGGACGATGCGGCCCACCACGGCGAAGGCGAAGCCGAACACGCCGGTGACCATTCCGACGCGCACGCCGATACCCCAATCGAAGAAGCGGCCGAAGAAGTCGAGCAAGCGGTCGAAGACCTGTCATTCACCGACACACCGCACAACGAGGGACATGTCGACGAAAAGGACGACAAACACGCTTGGCACGAGCTGCCGAACGAGCCGTATTGGTGGCAGGGTCACTCGATCGCGCACTGGATCAATGACCTGCTCATGGCGATCTTCTTCCTCGTCGTCGGCTTGGAAATCAAACGCGAAATCCTTGTCGGCGAGCTCGCATCACCCAAGCGTGCAGCCCTCCCCATCTTCGGCGCACTCGGCGGGATGATCGGTCCCGCACTCATCTTCGTCGCGTTCAACATGGGCAAAGAAACCATCGGCGGATGGGGGATCCCCATGGCAACCGACATCGCCTTCGCGGTCGGGATTCTCGCGATGCTCGGATCACGCATTCCCAACTCACTCAAGGTCTTCCTCACCTCCCTCGCGATCGTGGACGACCTCGGCGCACTCGTTGTTATCGCCGTGTTCTACACCGAGAACCTGGCGCTCGAATACCTCGGATACGCGGGTGTCATCATCGGTATCCTCGCGTTCATGAACCTGCTCCGGGTCCGATGGATCACGCTCTACCTCGCACTCGGGCTCCCGCTCTGGTACTTCGTATACATGTCCGGCGTCCACGCAACCATCGCCGGCGTGCTCCTCGCACTCACCATCCCCGCACACGCTCGCGTCAACGCGATCAACTTCGTCTTCTCCACCCGCAAGGCGCTCGATGTGTTCGAGAACGCCCACGACGACCCGGAGTACGATGTCAAGCAATCATCGGTGCGTCGCGCATCGGTCAACGCCATCATCAAGAACGCTCGCCAGGTCCTGCCACCCCTGCACCGCATCGAGTATGTCCTGCACCCGTGGGCCGCGTTCGTCATCATTCCCGTCTTCGCACTCGCCAACGCAGGTATCGAGATCCGCGGCGGTATCGCCGAGAACCTGACCGACCCCGCGGCCATCGGCATCATCCTCGGCCTCTTCGTCGGCAAGCCGCTGGGCATCATCCTGCTCTGCTGGTTCGCATGCGTCATCAAGGTCGCATCGCTCCCGCGCGGCGTCTCCTGGCGACACATCCTCGGCGCCGGCATGCTCGGCGGGATCGGCTTCACCATGGCGATCTTCATCGCAAACCTTGCCTACGCGAACTCGCAGGCGCACCTGGAGCACGCGAAGCTCGCGATCCTCGTTGCATCAGCACTCTCCGCGATCGGCGGCGCCATCGTCCTGATGACCTGCAAGAGCAGCCCCGAACCTGAGCCCGAAACCCTGGGCCCACTGGTGGACGACGACGACGAAGATTAATCCACGACCATTTCAACCAATAAGCCCCCGGAGATCCGGGGGCTTTTTCGTTGTGCCCTGTTCGCGCACTCAACTCAATCGGAGCTCACAACCCGGTCATTAGAACTCGGGGAAGACGACACCCTCACCGGCCCGATACTTCGCGTCTTCGATGATGTAGACCCCCAGCACCCACCCATCAACAACATAGGGATCCGCATAGAACACCCCGACAACGCTGCCATACCCAACAGCCGAGTTCCCAAAGTCAACATCGTGATTCAGGCTCACCTCAACAGCATCGAAAGGCGTGGGCGGCACGCCGATACAGCAACCATCCCAAGGGTTCTTCATCACGAGCAGCTCACGAGTAGATGACGCAACGACAGGCACGAGCGTGTTGCCCTCGATCGTCACGAACTTCCCATCGAGCAGGTCCAGCCAATCGGGAAGCGTGTCCTTGCCGTTCTTCGGGTCGTATGAGCTCTCGATGGACTTGAGCACTTCCCAACTCAGAACATACGGCTCGGACTCCGTCCCTGCACCCTGAACCCATGCGTTTGCGCTCAGGACCTTGAATGACCCATCGCCGCGCAACTCATAGCTCGGCCC
>DDGE01000012.1:39033-53852 GCA_002337545.1 Phycisphaerales bacterium UBA1910
GGTTTGGCGGGGATGAGCTCAGTGGACGGTTTTTCTTTGCGTGCGTGCGCCTCATCGGGGAGCTGATCCTTGAGCGCCTGCATCGTCTCCATGATCGAGCCCGGGTCGAACCCCTGAGCGGGCTCTTGCTGAGCTTGCGTTTCGTCCGCGACTAGCTCCGTCGGCGTGGCGGGCTCTGGCTCAACGACCGGCTCCACCGGTTCCGACTGATCCGCAGCAACCTGCTCGGATTCGCGTGCGGCGCTTGCCTCGGGCTGGGCCTGTTCCGTGGGTTGCGTCTGCGCAGACGATCCCCGATCACGACGCGGACGCCGTGCGGGGGTCGATGCTTCCCGCTGGGCTTCCAGCTGAGTGAGGAGCTCAGATTGCGCGACCGCTTCATCCCGGACACGCTTCAAATAGAGCCCGCCTGTAAGAACGCACAACCCAAGAATAAAGAGCCAGAACCAGCGCATGTCGTTGATCTCCCAATCGGTATCTTACATGGCCGGACGCAGCGCCCGAACAACGCTCGTGCGGTACGCGACGATCGCGGGCAACACACCCGCGATGCATGACAGGGCAACGCTCGCTAGGACAATCATCAGGTACCCGTCGAGCGGCAGCGCGGGTTCGATGACAATCCCGACTCGCTGCGCGAGAACATTGGTCACGATCAACCCGCCGAGGATCGAGAGGGCGAGCCCGATCGCACCACCGATGAGCCCGATGATCGCGCTCTCCGTGAGGACCATGGAAAACACCCGCGGACGCGACGCGCCGAGCACCCGCAGCACCGCGATCTGCTTGCGGCGCTGCTCCATCGAGTTGTACAACGCGAGCAGAATCGACACACCAGACGAGAGCATCACCGCGATCGCCATCGCGAGCAGCACCTGATCGATGTTCGAGACGATCGAGAACAGGTTGCCCACGGTGTCCGCCGGGCTCGCGACGGTCCAGTTCGGATCACGCAGCAACGCGGAGAGGACTTGCACAAGTGCACCCTTGCGATCGCCGAGCGACGCGTAGACGGCGGTGATCTTCATGTCTTCATGAATCAGATCGTCGATGCTCGTGGTGATCCCGTGCCCGAAGATCGCTTCGCGTCGATCATGGGCATGAATGATCCAAGACGAATCGAGCGAGGTAAAGATCGCACGATCGTGCGCGGTCCCTGTGGATTCGAGAACCCCAACGACCTCGAAGCTGAACTCATCATGCGTGTGTCCGCCCTCAGATCGGGGTGCGCCGTGCTCAAGTGAGATGGTGTCGCCCAGAGATAACCCGAGCCGCGCCGAAGCATCGGCCCCCACCACAACCTGAAACGGCTTATCGAAATACACGCCCGTCGCGAGCGTCCAGTCCGTACCCTGCGCGGGCTGGAACGATTCAAAGAACGATTCATCCGTACCCATCACCGGCGCATCGAGATACGAATCGCCCAACTGGGTCGGGACCGCCCAAGCGAACGGGTACGAGCGTTTGAGTTCGAGATACTGCGCCCAGGTGATCGGGGTCGTGGGCGGCGACGCGTAGAACATGGAGTTGAGCACGCTCGGCAGCGGCCCGGCCTCCTTAGAGATCAGCATCTGCACATTGCCCGTGCCGCGCTTGAAGCTGTTCTCCCCGGCGTCACGCATCGAGATCAGCAAGGTGACAAGCCCCACCGCGATCGCGACACTCAGGATCGTCACGATGCTCGAGAAGGTTCGGGTACGCATGGATCGCGTCACGATGTTCCAATCACTCATCGACATCACGCGCCCTCCAGTGCACCCTGAAGTTGCTCAAGGGGCGAGGCAAGGTGTTCATGCCGATCGAAGCGATCCACAAACCGTTGGTCGTGCGTTACACAGAGCAACGCCGCGTTCGATGATCGGCACGCGTCCTGGAGCAGATCGAGCGCGACCTGCGCGTTATCAGGATCCAGCGATGCGGTCGGCTCGTCCGCGAGCACCAGCGCCGGGTCACACGCCAACGCACGAGCAATCGCGACCCGCTGTTGCTGACCGATACTCAACCGTTCGACGCGCTGGGCCGGGGTCGGGATCCCCAGGGATTCCAGCAGGGTTCGTGCACGCTCACGATGCGAACCCCGCGGAATATCAGAAAACATGAGCGCGGCCATCACATTCTCTTCCGCGCTGAAGCCCGTCAGCAGGTGGTGCGTCTGGAAAACCATCCCGACCGACCGGCCCCGGAACCGATCGCGGGCATGCCCGTTGAGCTTGTGGATATCTTCCCCAGCGATCTCGATCGTGCCAGAGCTGGGGTCCATCAGCCCCGCCACCAGGTGCAGAAGCGTGGATTTACCCGAGCCCGACGAGCCGGTCAGCACGACCTGCTCACCCGGATCGAGGGTGAGCGCGTCGATCTGCAGGGCCGGGGTGCCGCTGCTCGCATATCGATGTGCGAGTGAGGAAATTCGGAGCGCTGGAGTAGTCTCAGTATTCTGCACATCAAAGCGTATGGTCATTGGCCTGCGATGCGTCAAATGAGTCATTCTTTCAGGTCCGATTTTGATGTTCGGGATTTGGTCTACCAGATTCATTGCTCAATTCATTGAAATTGACTTGGCAAACAACTCCAGACCCGGTTACGCTGGGGTGCAGTATCCAAAAAACCCCATTTCTGGAGGACAAACACGATGTTTCGAATTTCAGCTATTGCAGCACTGGCTGCAAGCTGTGGTGTAGCCGCCGCAGTACCCGATGTTGTCTGTGGCACGCTCGACGATGTGAACCACTACGGCGCTATTGGCGGCGTGCGTGCGTACGCAGTCGGTACCACTGCCTGTAACGCCGGTGATGTCAATCTCAACTGGATCGACGGTACCCCAAACCACCCCGTCATCTCCTGTACGCTCTACAAGCTCAAAGACGGTCGTCTCGAGCAGCTCGGCGTGACTTTCGTCAAGCACTCCTTCGCGTCCCTCCAGGGTAACGCGTGTGGATTCGGCTGTGGCTCCGGCGGTACCTTCTCCGCGCTCGG
Source organism: Phycisphaerales bacterium UBA1910 (assembly GCA_002337545.1). Taxonomy (GTDB): domain Bacteria; phylum Planctomycetota; class Phycisphaerae; order Phycisphaerales; family UBA1924; genus UBA1924. Next base: position 42,007 of record DDGE01000012.1, read on the forward strand.
CCCCGGCTGTTCAGATCCCTACGGGGCAGGCCTCAACGGCGGTCAAACCGGTCTTGGCCCGCGTTCGGAAATCAACGCGTTCAACGGCCAGTTCGTCTACCCCTTCACCACGATCAACCAGAGCGGTAACTCGATCTTCAAGCGCATCCAGGTCCCCGCGGACGAGATGCCCGATTCAGCCGCTCAGTTCTTCGTTGAAGGCCAGTATGTCATCAAGGACGAAATCCAGCCCGACGGCACCCCCTACATCGACAACGATCCAACCAGCGATTGGTTCGGTCGTCCCGTGAACTGGAACAATGCCTCCTACGAGCGCATGAATGTTCAGTCAAGCGGTGCCGCAAGCACCACCGGCGCAACATTCCGTGCCCGTGCAGCGATCTACGCATGGCAGGACCACGGCAACGGCCCCAACAACCCCGACAACTCCGTCGAGGTCGTTGAAGTCCCCGTTCCCGATGAAGGCCTCCTGCATGTCGGGTGCAAGGTCACCGATCTCGGCGACGGCACCTACCGCTACGACTACGCGGTTCACAACCAGAACTCCGACCTCAGCGTTGGCTCGTTCTCGGTTCCTGCCGCCGGATCGATCTCGGATTACTACTTCAACGACATCGATTACCACGACGGACCTGACGGGCTCATCTCCGGAGCCGACTGGGCACCCGCCGAGGGCGCAAACTCGATCACATGGGGCGCTGAGCCATTCATCAGCAACCCGAACGGGAATGCGATCCGCTGGGGCACCATGTACAACTTCTCCTTCGTCTCGGACGCTGCTCCGGTTGACGGCGAAGTCACCATCGGCATGTGGAAGGCTCCCGGAATGCAGCTCACCGCTGATGTCCAGGTTCCCGGCGGCATCTCTTGCCCCGCTGACCTGACAGGCGACGGCGTGCTCGACTTCTTCGATGTCAGCGCATTCCTCAACGCGTTCAACGCTGAGGATTCCATCGCCGACTTCACCGGCGACGGCGTGTTCGACTTCTTCGATGTCAGCGCGTTCCTCAACGCATACAACGCGGGCTGCCCGTAACCCATCATGCTCTAAGGAGCATGATCCTCAACATCTGTTTGTTCAATCCCCGCCCGGCAACGGGCGGGGATTTTTCATGCACGAATCACAGATCTCGGTACAATTCGCATATGCAAACGCAGCACGAGTCCGGCGTCGTCGTCTTCGATCATCCTCTGATCGCTCACAAACTCGCGAGCATCCGCGACAAGCACACAGGACACCGATCGTTCCGTGCGGCACTCTCACAGATCGCGGGGCTCATGGTCTATGAGGTCACACGCGAGCTCCCCACGCGCAGGGAAAGAGTCGAAACACCAATGACGCACACCCAGTGCGATGTGCTCGCGGGCGCGATCACCATCGTCCCCGTGCTCCGCGCAGGGCTCGGCATGATCGACGGCATACTCGAAGTCATGCCCGAAGCACGCGTCGGGCACCTCGGACTCGCACGCGATGAGCAGACACTCGAACCCACCGCTTACCTCAACAAGCTGCCCCGCGATCTGGACGCGGGACCTGTCATCCTCGTAGATCCCATGCTCGCGACGGGCGGAAGCGCCGCCGCGGCCATCGCCATGCTCCGTCAGGCCGGCGCCAGCGACATCCGAATGATCTGCCTCGTCGCATCGCCAGAAGGAATCGAACGCATGCGGCGCGAGCACCCAGAGGTCAAGGTCTACGCCGCGGCACTCGATGAGCGCATCGACGAAAACGGGTTTATCGTCCCCGGGCTCGGCGACGCCGGCGATCGGATGTACGGCACCGTCGAGTAAGACCTACTCGCCCGGAGGAACCCCGATATCCTCGTTCCAGAGCTCAGGGTGCTCCTGGATAAACTCGCGCATCAGCTCGATGCATCGCGGATCATCCGCGACCACAACCTCCACCCCCTCCTGTGACATCCAATCCTCACGCCCCAGGAAAGTCTCGTGCTCGCCGATGATCACCCGAGGGATCCGGTGCAGGATCGCGGTTCCGGTGCACATCGCGCACGGCGAAAGCGTCGAAGCGAGCGTCAGGGTGTGCCAATCGCGACGCCGACCCGCGTTCCGGACGCACACGGTCTCTGCGTGCGCTGTTGAATCACCGGACTGCACGCGCAGATTGTGACCCGCGGAAACAACGCGTCCATCGCGATCAATCAGCGCAGAACCGATCGGTATCCCGCCCTCGCCTCGCGATTTCAAGGCCTGCTCGTACGCGGCATCGAGCGCGCGTTCATCAATGGGTGTCAGTATGCTCATGCCACCAGCGTATCAGTCTTCGAGCGATTCATCACCGGATTGCTCGTTGACTTCCAGCGGGATCGGCTCGCGGACGATCGGGGCCGCGCCGATCGGGATCAGTTCGGCCTCCGCATGAAAGTGGATCGGCTCGAAGAAGGTGCCCGGGAGCTCAGAAACCCACGGGTCCTGCAGATGGCGAAGAAGCCCGTACGGCACACGGACACGGAAATCCACGAGCGTGGGATCATCGGGCTGGACGATCACCTCGACACTGCCATGCTCCTCCGAACCATCCAGCGCCCCCGGCGTCGCGTTGACACCCGCCTTCACTCGACCGCCGAGCGTGTCCTTCGGATCAGAGAGCAAATACTGGTTGCGGGCGGTCCCCGGAAGAGCACACGCCTTCAGATCCGCCAACGCATACTTCAGATGCATCAACGCCGTGCCATCGTGATACTTCACGGGTTGGTTGAAACGCACCCCCGCGATCTCGATCGACACATCCGTATACGGATCGATCCCCTTGAAAAACGCACGGCTGTTCTTCGCCTTGGTCAAACCCACGCGAACGACAGCCCCCTTCGGGTGCCCCGCACCGGTCTCGATGCGAGTACCGCCGAGGGTCGCGTAGGCGAGCGCATTGGACTCCCCAAGCTGCTCGCCACCCACCGGAGCCGTGAACGGCATGGTCATGGTGAAACGCTGCGGCTCACCACCCGCGATCCATTCGATCGTCACACGAGGATGCTGACCATCCTCGACGAGCAACAGCGTTGGACGATCCGGCTCCTGTGACACCGCACGCGACCCTGCCCATGCGGGACAAACCGGGACCGCAAGTGTTATGAGGCCTAACACCATCCAAATCAGCTGTGGTTTTGGGATTTTCATCGCCCGCATCATACACCCGTTGTAATTTCGTACAAGTGAATACGGATTTAAGCAACCTCAATGGTTGAGTTCACGAATAATCATGTGCTTACTCAAGCACAGGGGCTTGTGTGCGCTGTACGCCCCCCTTCAGACGCAGCACGGTTCTCGTGGCTGTCGACAAATTCAGAAAGGACGCCCCGATGGGTCTTCAACACGGTTCGTGGAACGCTGTTCGTCTTGGTTTGGTCCTCGCGCTCAGCGCCGGTTCAGTCGCTCAGGCACATGACGACGATGTACGCAAGCTCCTCGATCGAGAGTCAGCTGTCCAGGGACCGATCTACACTTTCAATGGCGAACGCGCAGGACCCTACGCATCCAGCAACATCACCCTGCTCTCCCAGATTCCACTCAACAACTTCTCCGGCGTCAACACCGCATCCGGCAACGACTGCTGGGGATATGTCTCACCCAGCGGACGCGAGTACGCGATCATGGGGCTCGAGGGCGGTTACGGCTTCGTTGAGATTACCAACCCAACCAACCCCGTCATCGTCGACACCGTATCAGGCCCAAGCTCGCTCTGGCACGATGTCAAGGTCATCGGCGACTACGCCTACGGCGTCTCCGAAGGCGGTTCGGGCATCCAGGTCATGGACCTCTCAAACATCGATAACGGCAGTGTCAGCCTTGTCCGCAACTGGACCGGCGGCGGATACTCCACCACGCACAACATCGTCACAAACGAAGACACCGGCTCGCTCTGGGTCGTCGGCGCAAACATCGGCAACGGCGGGCTCATCCACATCGACATCTCCAACCCCGAACTGCCCCAGCTCGACGGCGGGTGGACCGATATGTATGTCCACGACGCACAGGTCCTCACATGGGACTCCGGCCCCCTCGCCGGACGCGAACTCGCGTTCTGTGCAGGCGGCTTCTCCGGCGGGTTCACGGAAACAGGGCTCCGCATCGTCGATGTCACAAACCCCAACAGCACGCAGACTCTTTCGACCCTGTTCTACCCGAGCTCCGGCTACGCCCACCAGGTCTGGGTCACACCCGATCAGAAATACCTCTACCTCAACGACGAGCTCGATGAGGGCTCCTCGGTTCAGGTTACCACCACTCGCGTGATCAACATCGAGGATCCGTACAACCCTGTCTTCGTCGGAACCTACACCACCGGCCTGCCCGCGATCGATCACAACCTGTACATCAACGACGAGTTCGTGTTCCAGGCAAACTACCGCTCGGGCCTCCGCGTGTTCGATAACCTCGACCCAACCAATCCCGTCGAGGTGGCGTACATCGATACTTACCCCGGATCCGACAGCGCATCATTCAACGGCGCATGGTCCAGCTACCCCTTCTTCCCGTCGGGCAATGTCATCATTTCCGACATCGAACGCGGGCTGTTTGTGGTTCGCGTGGATGCGGCCCCCCTGCAGATCGCCGTCTCCAACGAAGGAGAACTCCCCAGCGTCGTCAACCCGGCCGGCGGCGAGATCCTGACGGCCAAAGCCATCACACGCGATGGTGTCGGGGTGTCCAGCGTTTCACTCATGCTCGACTCGGGCAATGGCTTCAACGCCATCCCCATGAGCGACAACGGCGACGGAACCTACTCCGCGACAATGCCTGTCGTGCCCTGCGGCGATGACATCGCCTACTACTTCCAGGCGGACAGCGATAACGGCGCAACCTCAACATTCCCCACCGCGGGCGCCAGCGAAGCCTTCACCGCCGCGGTCGTTTCCGACACCGCAACACTCTTCGCAGACAACGCCGAAACCAACACCGGCTGGTCGGTCTCGGGCGATGCACAGGACGGCCAATGGAACCGCGGCATCCCCGCAGGCGGCGGCGAACGAGCAGACCCACCAACTGACGCAGACGGGTCCGGACGCGCATGGCTCACCGACAATGTCGAAGGCAACTCCGATGTGGATGACGGCACCACGACCCTGACCTCACCCGCACTCGACGCGAGCGCCGGCAACACCACCCTCTCATTCGCCATGTGGTACAACAACGCCGGAAACAGCGCCGTCGATGACTCCATGACCATCCAGGCCTCTAACAACAACGGCAACTCGTGGACCACGATCCTCGATCTCGGACCGGGCGACCCCGGCACCGGTGGCGGATGGGTCAACTACGAGTTTGACCTCGACACCATCTTTACAAACCCGTCCTCGCAGGTCCGCGTCCGCTTCAATGTTGCCGATGTCGGAGAGGGCTCCATTGTCGAAGCCGGTGTCGATGACATCCGACTCGAGCAGCGTTCATGCGAAGATGTTGCCGCGGGCTGCAGCGACGCTGACCTCGCTGAGCCGTTCGGAACGCTCAACTTCTTCGATGTCTCTGCCTTCCTCAGCGCGTACAACAGCAACGATGCGTCGGCAGACCTCAACAACGACGGCTCATTCGACTTCTTCGATGTATCAGCGTTCCTGAGCACCTACAACGCCGGTTGCCCATAACGCTCGAACACCAGCCTCGTATACCCCACGAAGCATCCTTTGCCTCTGTGCATCGGGTGCTTTTTTTCTTGTTCCAACCACAAAAAAACACCCCGCGGATCTGCGAGGTGTCTGCAATGCGGATGACAGGAATCGAACCTGCACGGGTTGCCCCACTGGAACCTAAATCCAGCGCGTCTGCCAGTTCCGCCACATCCGCAAGCGTTTTCAGGGCCGGCAGCGACCCCAAACACGATACGCACGCTTCCGCGCCCGGGTCGCCCCAGAACCGCGAATATGGCCCCCAAACCGCATGATTGATGCCGTTGAACACCCATCGCCGATGAGAAATTGATTCGGCGTGGTTTCCAAGAAACCTGTATGCTGTATGTACTTGGGACGAATTTAACGCCCTGAACCTGAACGAGGGATTCAAACCATGCGCCTGCGCGACTCGATCGCACTCACACTGCCTTCATTCATCCTCCGGCTCGTCCTCGGGATCACTTTCATATGGGCCGGCACGGGAAAACTCGTCGGCACCATGCAGGTGTCCGGCGATGACGCAGCGCGCCTCGCCAACCTCGGGGTTCATCTCAACACCATCGAAGTCGCACCGGCAACCACCCCGAACGAGCCGTCGTCAGAGATCCCAGAGCTGATCGAACCATTGCCAGATGACCCGCCCGCAGAATCAAACGAAGAGACAAGCGAAGAGATGGGCGAAGACCTGCAGGATCAGGCAAAGGACATCGTCGAGAAGATCGAAGAAGCAATCGACGACGCGGGCGACAAGGTCCCCCAAGCGCCCACGCTCGACGAACCCCAAACCGAGCCACAAACCGAGCCACCCGCACCTGATCCCCAAGCGGGCATCGAATCGATCGCGGCGCTCACCCCACACGCCGGCACATGGACCCGAGTCCAGAACACCAGCGGCGATCGCATCGCCAGCGACTTCCCGGAGCCATTGGAGTGCCAGCGCGTCAACTCCATCGCATTGATGATCTCCAAGGCCGCGGACCCCGGGCTCACCCCGGACTCACAACCGATCACCCCCATCATGCCTTCCAAGCTCGCGTCCCGCCCATGGCCAAAGGTGCTCGCATGGGCCGCGGCCATCACCGAACTCGTCGCGGGCGCATTCCTCGTCCTCGGGCTCTTTACCCGCTTCAGCGCCTTCGGCACCCTCTTCGTGATGCTCGTCGCGATGTGGATGACCCAGTTCGGGCCCGCAGCTTTCCATTCCAGCGACGCGCTCCTCGGGTTCATCCCACGGGCCGACGATCTCTTCTCACCCGCGGCATACACACAACTCCTCTGGCAGATGGCGCTCGCGTCGATGTCTCTGGCCGTCATGTTCCTCGGCAGCGGAGCCATCGGCATCGATCGGCTGTTCTTCCCTCCCCACGCCCGAGACCCCTACCTGCACGGCGATCCCAAAGCCAGCAAAAAGAAGGGCATGGACCCCGCGACCGCACAACGCACCGAGTTTGACCGCTCACCCGGATCAAACTGAACAGGTCCGCCCGAAACCCTCTACGATGAGGGGATGGACCGCAACTGGCTCAGATGGACCGTACCTCCAGGGATCTCGCTGCTCGTGCACGCGATACTCCTGGCAGTTGTCGCGTACATCGGCATGCAGATCCGTGCCAATCAGAAGCCGGAGGAGCGTATCCCGGTCGCAGAACTGGCCCTCCCCGCCCCGCCAAGCGTTCCCGATCAGCAGCAACAGCAGCCCGACCCCGCTGAAACGAAACCAAACGCGACACCCGCTCAACCGCTCCCCAGCGCCCGCGAGATCCCCGACACCGTCGAGACTCAAGCGCAGTCGCTGGATCGAACCCGCCCCAGCCCCGCGCCCACCATGGACCCGGTAACGCTCGAGGCGATGCGTGAAACTTCCAGCACGATCGCACGCCCAGAGAGCACGAGCCCGCCCAGCGTCGCCTTCGCGGGTGTGCAATCCAAGGCCGCCCGCACCCTCGTCTATGTCGTGGACGGATCGGGCGCAACCGCGAACTCGTTCGCCTACCTCCAGACACAGCTCATGCGATCAATCGATCGCCTGAGCCCCACCCAGCGCTTCCAGGTCGTCCTCTTCCGCGAATCCGACGAGTCCGCGTACTCCCTCGCCCCGATCAACGACGGCAAGCTCGCCCGCGCCACACCCGAGAACAAACAAGCCGTGTCGGCATGGCTCGACACCGTCTCCGCTCGCGGCCGATCAAACCCGGTCGATGGATTGACCAAGGCGCTCACGCTCAAGCCCGATCTCGTCCTCTTGATCACGCGCTCCATCCAACGAACCGAGATGGGGTGGGACCAGGGACAACGAGAGATCCTTCAAACCCTCAACAAGCTCAACCCCCAGGACCCCATCAGCGGTCAGCGTGACACGGTGATCAAGTGCGTCCAGCTCCTCGACGACGACCCGACGGGGATCATGAACGCGATCGGATCGCTCCACGGCGACGGCGTCGATGACTACAAAGTCGTCCGCTATGAGGACCTGATCTCAAACGAGGACCCAAGGAGAACGGCGGAACGCTCGATCGGCGCAACCGACGAGCAACGCATCACCACCGCCGCAGAGATATGGAGCGAGCTCGCACAATCCGGCACGACCCAGAGCGCCCTGACGAGCATCCCCGATCGTGATCAGCTCGTCCGCGCGATCGACAGCGCGAGCGCCGTGCGTTCACTCGTCGCCCCGCTCCGGGATCAGGACGGGCGAGCCGAGCTCCTGTGGGCACAGAGCACCCTCGTCCTTCACCGCTGCGGTGGTTTCAAAGACGACGACCAACCCCTCCGCACCATCGTCGAACAGCTCGATCCGGTGATGTACACCGATCCGATGACAGACGCCCTGCGGATCATCACCGTCGCGCTCGCGCAGGCCTCGCTGGGCGAACAAGACCGGGCCATCGGATCGCTGCGTGAACTCCTCGAACTGAGCGACGAGCTTGAGCTCGATCAGCTGACGCGTGCGCAGGCCCTGCTGGCAATCGTATCAATGGGCGACGAACCCGAGAACCTCAGCGAGATCGCTACCGAGCCGCCGTTCACCACAAGCACAGGAAACATCGACGCCCTGTGGGGATTGCTCCTCCGCGAGGGGGTGACCATCGCCCGGCTCAAGCAGGACCTGCCCAACGCCTGGACCCCGATGATCCGCGTTCGAGAGAACGCCCGCAGCGCCCCCACGATCGTGGAGTACATCGACCAGCGGATCGCCCTCATCTATGAGCGATTCGGCTCCAACACCCATCCCACACCCACGGGCGTGCTCGTCGCGGGTGCCGATGCCCTCTCCCGCACCATCGCCACACGGGACCGGGCGCTCGCCCTCTACGAACGCGTTATCAGCGCCGACGACGCAACAGACACAGCGATCCGCGACGCGCTCTGGCAGATCGGCGTGCTCGGGCGGGCTATCGGAACGAGCGACTCGATCCGACGCTCCAACGAAGCGCTGACCCAACTCGCAAAGCAATACCCAGATGACCCGCGTGCACTCGGCGCAATCAGCAGCGCCATCGGTTCCAGCACCGACTCAGCCCCCGACACCATCCGCGAGCGACTGGAGATCGCGACGACCCAGTACCCCGAATCCCCAGCGATCGATCTCTGGCGATTGCAACTCGCCAAACTCCGCACCGACTTTGCCCGACTCGATACCCTCGACTCCATCAACCCGCAGACACGCGAGGGGGTCCTCGCGGGCGAGCTCTACGAGCAGACAATCCTCGGCATGCTCGACCGATTCAACGACCCACAGATCCGGCGCGGACTCGAGCGCCGCATGCAACACGCCGCCGTCCGCTTCGGGTTGCCCAGCGCGGACTTGTGGACAAAGCGGGGCGTCATCAGCGAATCACTCCACGATCCACGCAACGCGCTCGCGCAGATTGACACCCTCATCCAGAGCGCCGAGCAGGACAACGAACCGAGCGACGAGCTCCGCCTCCTCCGTGCCCAAACACTCCTCCGCCTCGATCAGACGCAGAGCGCCTTCGAGGAGCTACGCGACCTCAGCACCAGGATCGACGCAAGCGGGAACTACACAAGCACTTATTGGCAATCGTGGGCGCTCATGCTCGAATCGATCGCACAGAACGGCTCCGCTTCAGAGAAAACCGAAGCGCTCCGCCACCTCGCACGCCTACAACTCATCGATCCAGAACTGGGTGGAAGTCCTTGGCAACAACGCCTGCAAGATGTGCGAGAGACGCTACACTCAAACCCGTGAGTACCGAAATTCAACAGCACGAAACCATGAGCGAACCAAAGCCTTTCAAGCCCGAATCTGACGCGCCAACGCTACCGAGCGATGTCGTCGATGCGCTCCCGGGCAAGTTCCTCGTGTTCGACGGGCCCGACGGATCGGGAAAAAGCACGCAGCTCAAGATGTTCCTCAACGCCGCCAAGGGCGCAGGACTCAAGATCAAAGAAGTCCGCGAACCCGGCGGAACAGAGATCGGCGAAAAGATCCGCGACGCCCTCCTCGAGCACCTCGACCGCGAAGAGATGAGCCTGCGCTGCGAGATGCTCCTCTACATGGCCTCACGCGCCCAGCTCTGCGAGCAGGTCATCGACCCGGCACTCAAACGAGGCGAGCTCGTCGTCGCGGACCGGTTCGTTTCCTCCACATACGCCTACCAGGGCGCCGCGGGCGGCATCCCATTCACCGAGATCGATCAGGCCGCCGAGATCGCGATGCAAGGCGTCTCCCCCGATGCGACCCTGATCTTCGATGTCGATCAGGAAACCGCCGCATCCCGACTCAACCCCCTCCTCGATCGGATGGAAGCAAAGGGCGCCGCGTTCCACCAACGCGTCCGCGAGGGATACCAGACCCTGATCACCGGCGATCCGGATCGCCTGAGCTACCTCGGGATCGATGCCCGCGGATCAGAGTCGCAGGTGTTCTCAAACATCGTCGATGCACTCCGCGAACGATTCGTGGACTGAGCACCCCTATGCTCACTCGTCCATGAACTGGTTGCTCTTCATCCCCATCGCCTTCGTCTCGGGCTCTATCCCCTTCGGGTTCCTCATCGGAAAACTCAAGGGCGTCGATATCCGTGAGCACGGCTCGGGCAACATCGGCGCAACCAACCTCGGCCGCGTCTTCGGGCGCCCCTACTTCTTCCTCTGCTTCTTCCTCGACATGCTGAAGGGACTCATCCCAACCGCGATCGCGGGGCAGGTCATGGGCACACTCGGAACGCTTCAGGCCGAAACAGGCGATGCGTTCTGGTGGATGGGCGTCATGTTCGCCACCGTCCTCGGGCACATGTTCACACCATGGCTGGGCTTCAAAGGCGGCAAGGGTGTCGCGACCGGTCTGGGCGCACTCGTTGGGGTGTTCCCCGCAATGACCCTCCCCGCTGCGGGCGCCCTGCTCGTCTACATCATGGTGCTCATGCTCTGGCGCTATGTGAGTCTGGGCTCGTGCAGCGCCGCGGCGTCGTTACCGCTCTGGGTCTGGATCATCTTCGCGCAATACCAGACCCTCATGGAACGCAAGCTCTCCACACGCACCGATTGGGAACGACTCACCATTGATCAGGTCGAACAGCTCAAAGCAGACATCCCCAACTTCGGGATACCCTTCTTCATCGTCGCCCTCATCCTCGCGATCCTCGTGATATACAAGCACCGAACGAACCTGTCACGCATCGCACGGGGTGAAGAACCCAAACTCGGCGAGTCTCGCGCAACACCCCAGACTTCCCAACCCGAAGCGACGAGCTGACACCAATCGCGCACGATTTGTCTGCATACATGCACCGCAAAGGACCGATATGTCTTGCATGCGCTGGCATAATCGTTCCAATCCGTGTTTTTCGAGCCCCCGTGAAGGGTTGGGCTTGAGCAAACGGAACCACAGGTCGATACGGAATGCACATTTCCCATTGCGTCATTCGGCGCAAGGAGGCCCTGCATGTCCTATCTAAAGCTCCACCGGGACGAACCGGAGCAGCCAGACCCACCAGCACCCATCCCCTTCCGATCACTCGATCGATCTTGGCGTCATGCCGGAACGGATGAAATGGACAGCATCGCTCGCGTCGAACAGGCCCTCTCACGAGTCGAACAGAAGTTCGATGAACTCAAAGAACACGCGGACGAACTCGACGCGTCTTTCCGAATGACGGAATGGATGGGCGACGAGGACGACGACGGCCCCTGGGCTGCCTGAACAAAAATCCAATCAACGCACACCTGCGCCCGGCCCCGTTGCCGGGCGTTTTGTGT